>JANYCN010000055.1 GCA_025360225.1 Actinomycetes bacterium
GCCCACGATCCGGCACGCAGAGCGGGCCGGGGCGCGGTCGCCGGAGCTGAGCGGCGTAGCCACCCGACGGGTGGCAGAGCCGACAAGCGCAGGACGATCCAGGCAGTCGGATGACCACGCCATCTCACAATCAGACCACTACTAGCGCCGCAAGAGCTCTGCCACGCGGAACGCCAGGTCGATCGACTGGCGGCCGTTCAGGCGTGGGTCGAGCACCGTCTCGTAGCGGTCGGCGAGGTGGTGGTCCTCGATCTCCTCGGCGCCACCCAGGCACTCGGTGACGTCGTCGCCGGTCAGCTCGACGTGGACGCCACCGGGCCACGTCCCCTCGGCGCGGTGCGCTGCGAAGAAGCCGACCAGCTCGCGCACGACCGCGTCGAAGTGCCGCGTCTTGTGGCCGCCGGCCGACGTGAAGGTGTTTCCGTGCATCGGGTCGCAGCACCAGACCACAGGGTGGCCAGCATCGGTGACGGCGCGGATGATCGGTCGGAGCGTCGCCTCGACGTGATCGGCGCCCATCCGCGCGATCAACGTCAAGCGTCCGGCCACGCGGTCGGGGTTGAGCGTCTCACAGAGCGCGACCGCCTCGTCGACGGTGATGCTCGGGCCGATCTTGACGCCGAGCGGGTTGCCGACGCCACGGAGGAACTCGACGTGCGCGCCGTCGAGCTGTCGCGTACGTTCGCCGATCCACAGCATGTGCGCCGAGCAGTCGTACCACTCGCCGGTCGTCGAGTCGACCCGGGTGAGCGCTTCCTCGAAGCCGAGGAGCAGCGCCTCGTGGCTCGTGTAGAGGTCGACCTGGTGGAGCTGTGCGGTGTTCTCAAGGTCGATGCCACACGCCCGCATGAACGTCAGCGCCCGCTCGATCTCGCTCGCGAGGGCCTCGTAGCGCTGGCCTTCGCGGCTCGTCGCGACGAACTCCTGTGTCCAGGCATGCACGCGCGTGAGGTCGGCGAAGCCGCCCTTCGTGAACGCGCGGAGCAGGTTCAGGGTCGACGACGACTGGTGGTAAGCCTGAACGAGGCGACGTGGGTCGGGCGTACGAGCGGCAACGGTCGGGTCGGCGCCGTTGACGATGTGGCCGCGGAACGCGGGTAGGTCGATCTCGCCAACGCGCTCGTACGGCGAGGAGCGCGGCTTTGCGAACTGTCCGGCGATCCGTCCGACCTTGATCGCCGGCACGCCGGAGGAGTACGTGAGGATCACGGCCATCTGCAGGATCACCCGCAGCTGCTCGCGGATCTTCGGCGCCGAGAAGCTATCGAACGACTCAGCACAATCACCGGCCTGGAGCAGGAACGCCTTACCCTGTGCCGCGAGGCCGAGCGCTGACGTCAGCGCTCGCGCCTCGCCGGCGAAGACGAGCGGTGGGTACGAGGCCAGCTCCGCGAGCGCGCCGGCGAGAGCGTCGTCGTCGGGCCAGTCGGGCTGCTGCGCGGCCGGGCGGTCGCGCCAGGTTCGCGGTGTCCAGGAGTCGAGCACGCTCTCATGGTGCCGCATCGGTGCTATCCCGGTCGGCAGACGCCACGGAGGAGCGCCGCCGTCTCCTCTCCGGCGTACCCGAGCTCTGCGAGCACGTCGGCGGTCTGCTCGCCGAGCAGGGGCGGCGCGGCGCTCGCGGTGAGATAGGTGTCGTCGAACGCGAGCGGCGAGCGGAACGTGCGGATCGCGCCGGCGGTTGGGTGGTCGTGGTCGACGAGCGCCCATGGCGAGGCGGCCGCAACCTCCGGGATCGTCCGAACCGGCCCTCCGGGAACGCCGGCACGCTCGAACGCCCCCAGCCACCCGGCGACCGTTCGGGTCGCGAAGGCCGTCACGAGGAGCGCCGTAAGGGCGCTCCGGTTCGCGACGCGGTCACGGTTCGTGGCGAATCGTGGGTCGACCCCGACCGTACCGATCCCTGCCTCGGCGCAGAAGGCGCGGAACTGTCCGTCCGTGCCGATCGCGAGGTTCACGTAGCCGTCACTCGCCCGGAACGTCTCGTACGGGCAGATCGATGGGTGCGCGTTGCCGAACCGGCCGGGCTCGACGCCTCCGATCACCGCCTCGCTTCCGCGATTGCCGAGCCATGCGAGCTGGGCGTCGAACAGCGACACCGAGACCGCGCGTGCCCTACCGGTCGCCCGCGCCTCGAGGAGCGCCGCGAGGATCCCGCTCGCCGCCAGCATGCCGGTGGTGATGTCGGTGATCGCCACGCCGACCTTCGTCGGCTCCCTGTCCGCCGGACCGGTGATGCTCATCAGCCCGCCGTCGCCCTGGATGGCGAAGTCGAACCCTGGTCGCTCGGCATCGGGGCTCTCCGGCGGGTACCCGCGAATCGAGCAGTACACGACCTCCGGGCGATCGCCAACGAGCGCCGCCCGGTCAAGCCCGAGGCGCTCGGCGCCGCCGGGGAGGAAGTTCTCGACGACGACGTCGCACGTCCGCGCGAGCCGGTGCACGACCTGAAGGCCAGCAGGGTCGGTCACGTCGACCGCCACCGATCGCTTGCCACGGTTCGCGGAGAGGTAGTAGGTCGACTCGCCACCGACGAACGGCGGCCCCCATGCGCGCGACTGGTCGCCGACGCCGGGGCGTTCGATCTTGAAGATCTCGGCACCGAGATCTGCAAGCATCATCGTGCAGTACGGCCCGGCAAGGACCCGCGAGAGGTCGAGCACGCGCACGCCGGCGAGCGGCCCGCTCGGCGTCACGTGGCGAGGGCCTCGAGGACGATCGCGAGGTGGTCGTCCGGGTTGACGCGAGGCCAGGCGCGCTCGATCGTGCCATCCGCCCCGATCAGGAACGTCGAGCGAACGATCCGTCCTTCAACCTCCACGCCAAACGCTCCCGCGAGGGCTCGGTCGGTGTCGGCCAGGAGCGGAAACGGCAGGGCGTAGGCATCGCGGAACCGGGCGTGCGAGGCGGCGTCATCAGGGGAGACACCGAGGACGAGCGCGCCCGCCGTGGTGAGGGCATCCCACGCGTCGCGCAACGCGCAGGCCTGCCGAGTGCAGCCGGGGGTGTCGTCCTTCGGGTAGAAGTAGAGGACCGTTCGCCGCCCGAGAAGCCGGCTTCGTGTCCACGTCTCGCCACGGTCATCGCCGATCATGAAGGCAGGGGTGTCGTCGCCGTCGGTGAGCATCACGCCAGCATTCTCGCGCATACTGGACCGATGCCGGAAGTCCACCAAGCCCTCGGCGGGCTCGTGATCCTTCTCAACCTCGTCGCCGGGCTCTGGGCGCTGCTCGTCTACCGCGGCAGGCGCGAACCGACGAAGCCGTTTCAGCAGGTGCTCGCGCTCTCCCACACGGTGATCGTTGGGCAGGCGACGATCGGCCTGCTGCTGCTGATGTCCCAGCATCACGCTCCGGCGTCGCTGCACTACATCTACGGGCTCGCGCCCGCCGGAGCGGTGCTGTTCGCCTACTCCGCGCGCACCGAGGAGCCGCGGCGGAACATCCTCGTGTTCGCGATCATCGCCCTCGTCGCGACGGCGTTCGCGGCCCGCGCCTTCATGACGGGCATCGGCTGGGGCTGACGCCTGCCTCCACAGCGACGAGCTCTCGTGGTGTGATTGTCAGATGGCATCGTCATTGGGTGTCTGGAGCGAGCGGGAGCGTTGCGCATCGCACAGGGCTTGCCGGGGCAAGCGCAAGCGGCGCGCGGCGTTCCCGCGAAGCCCACGATCCGGCACGCTGAGCGGGCCGGGGCAGGTCGCCGGAGCTGGGCGACGTAGCCACCCGCAGGGTGGCGTAGCCGGCCAGCGCAGGACGATCGAGGCGCGCGAATGACCACGCCATTTCACAATCAGACCGCTAGAGCCCGTGAACAGCGGTCGGCGTTGGCGCGTGGGTGGGAACGGGCGGGGGTGGCGGGCGTGGTGCAGGGCTTGCTGGAACCGGTTCAAACGGCGCGCGTCGCTCCAGCGTAGGACGATCCGGGCAGCCGGATCACCACGCCATCTTGCAATCGGACCGCTAGGCTCTGTCCATGAGGAACGACACAGCACGAAACGTCGCGATCGTCGTTGGACTCGTCGTCGTGTTCGCCGTCCCGAGCTCCGGCGCGCTCGCCGGCACGATCTCGCTGCTGATCCGCGCGCTCATGCTCGCCGCGTTCCTGTACTTCGCCTACACCATGTGGCGCGCGAACCAGGGGGCGATCGCGAACCTTCCCGACCGTGACCGGTCGATCGTCTACGCCGCGCTCGCCCTTCTCGTGGTGCTGCTCGTCGCGTGGCTGCTGCTGCCGCTCTCCGGCGTTCGGATGCTGATCGTTCTTGGCGGGATCGGAGGTCTCGGATACCTCGTCTGGCGAACGCTGCAGGGCGGCCGAGGCTACTATTGATTCCATGACGGTTGCGAGCGGATTCAGGAGGATCGTTCTTCTGGCGTCGCTGCCTCTCGCTCTGTCCGTCGGCGCCGTCGGACACGCTGCGACCCAGCCGTCACCATCCCGACCGCTGCACGCCACGCCGTGGCCGATCTATCCGCTGGCCCTTGACGGCCGGCGCGACGTTGCCCTCCCGGCGACCACCTTGAACGCGAGCTTCCCGCTGTCCGTCGAGTGGCCCGACGCGGCGTCGCCGCTAGTCGATCCGCCCTTCGTTGCGCCGCCGCAGCCGGGGTTCTCGAACTGCGACGCGCGTGACACCTCGACGTTCGACTACGGCTACCACGCGTCGTGGTTTGACGTTCGCGCGAACAGCACCCTGCAGACCGTGGCTGAGCGGACGATCTTCACCCTCGACACCGGCGACTCGGCGTTCACCGGGATGATCGCCGTCTACCGCGACGCCGTGCCCGCGGCGTTCGAGCGTGGCGTCTCCGCGCTGCCGACGACCCTCATCGCCTGTAACCGTGGCAAGGCGATCTCGACCTCGTCCTCGCTCGCCGTGCCTGCGTTCGTCTCGTTCGTTGCCGAGCCCGGCCACAGCTACTACGCGGAGGTCGCGTCGCAGACGAACTTCGCCGTCGGTGGGACGCTCTGGCTGTACCTCCGCGCGCTCGACGTGCAGCCGCCTTCGGTGCGCATCCAGACGAACGACCAGAACCTCGCGCAGCCCGGCACGGAGACGTCGTTCGATGTCGCGTGGCCGGACGCTGGCAGCGGCGTCGACGACTCGACGGTGGCGGCGAGCGTGACGACGCTGCTCGGCTCGAAGCTTCTCACGACGCTCGTCGACCAGTGCCACGGGGTGCCAGACACGAACCTGCGGCTGGCGCCCGGCCAGTTCTGTCGTGGGCGCGACACCCTGCGCGTCCGCTGGCCGCTGAGCGCGACCGCCGTCACCGGGCGGGTCGAGATCGACGCGACCGACAATGCCGGGAACAGGGGCACCGCGTCGCTGCGGGTGAACGTCCGTGACCGCACCCCGCCCGAGGCGACCGTCCGGACGCTCAAGTCGGTTGGCCGTAAGGCATGGGTGACGGTCTCCTGCAGCGAGCCTGGTCGGCTGATCGTGACGCTCTACGGGCCAGGGCCCGACCCGCGAGCAGCCGTCGCCGTTCGCGCCGCAAAGGCGACGAAGGTCGCCTTCACGCGTCTGCGCTCAGGGTTCTACCTCGTCGAGGTCGCGTGCGTGGATCTCGCGCAGAACCGCGCTGCGACGTATCGCGGCGTTCTGATCGCGTAACGATCCACGCGCCGAGCGTCGCGGTCCGTGACGGTATCGCGCGCCTGGACTGAGCGATGATCGCTCCATGCGAGCGTCCCGCGGCCAGGCAACGATCGAGCTCGTCGTCGTCCTCCCGGCGGTGCTCGTGCTGCTTGCGGGTCTCGCCGAGGGCGTCCTCGCCGCCTGGTCGGCCACGGAGGCTGCCGATGCTGCGCGCGCCGGCGTCCGCGCCGGCGTCGTCGGTGCTGACGTGACGGCAACGGTGCGGGCGGCGCTCCCCGGCACGCTTGCCGGTGACGCCGTCGTTCTCGTCGGCGACGGTGGCGTGCGCGTACGGGTCACGGTCCCGGGCATCGTTCCGGGCCTCGACCTGCAGGTTGACGGAGCGGCCGGGTGAAGGGCCTCGCGAGGTGCCGGGGCCAGGCCGCCGTCGAGCTCTGCGCGCTAGCGCCGCTGCTCGCGGTGATCGGGCTTGGCGTGACGAGCGCCCTGGCCCTCGCCGACGTCGCGGTCGGCGTCGAGCACGCGCTCGACGCCGCCGTGATCGCAAGCGCAGCGGGGAACGATGCCGTCGCGGCCGCCCGCACCGCGCTGCCGCCTGGGCTCCGCCCTGGTGCAAGCGTCCGGTGGGAGGCTGGTCGCCTCGTCGTCACGGTGCCTCGACACGACCTGACCCCGGGCTACACCGCCTCAACGGCGGTCGTCCGGTGAGCCGCCAGAGCGGTCAGGCGACGGTGCTCGTCGTTGGCGCGATGGCGGTCGGTGTCGGCCTCGTAACGATCGCCGCGGCGTTCTGCATCGGCGCCGTCGCCCGCGCGCACGCCCAACGGGTCGCAGACGAGGTGGCGCTGATCGTGGCAGCTCACGCCGATCATCGCGTCCTCGACCTCCCGGCCGCGCGCCGCCTCGCCGCTGCGATCGCGCGGCGCGAGGACGTTCGGCTGGAGCGCCTCGACAGCACCGCCACGGGCGTTGACGTCGCCGTCGTCACCGCCTCCCGCTCGTTCACGTTACCTGCGGCGATCGGTGGTCATCGCCTCGTCGTGGCCGGCGCTGCCAGCGCCACGGCCGAGTCCGGGCCCGGCGGGTCGCACCTCGTTCGCTGACCCTCTACGATGCCGCGATGGCGGTCGGGGTTGAGGTGATCCGGGAGGGTGCGCGCGAGCTGCCGGACGCTCCGGGCGTCTACCTGATGCACGGGTCAGCGGACGAGGTCCTGTACGTCGGTAAGGCGAAGTCGCTGCGCAAGCGGGTTGGCTCCTACGCGCGTGGCGATCGGCTGCTCGATCGCAAGACCCTCGACCTGGTCGCGCGCGTCGCCTCGATCGAGTCGATCGTCGTCGAGAGCGAGAGCGAGGCGCTGTTCCTCGAGCAGAACCTCGTGAAACGTCACCGACCCGCGTTCAACATCCGTCTGCGGGACGACAAGAGCTACCCGTTCATCGCCGTGACCGTCGGCGAGCGGTTTCCGCGGGTCCTCTTCACGCGGGAGCGCCACCGGCGTGGCGTGCGGTACTTCGGCCCGTACGCGAACGCGTCGAAGGTGCGGGAGACGCTCGACGTCCTTGGCCGGGTGTTCCCCTTTCGTCCGTGCGAGGGGCCCCAGCCGGGCCGTCGAAGCGGCGTCCCGTGCCTCGACTACCACATCGGACGGTGTCTTGCGCCCTGCGTCGCCTACGTCTCCGAGGAGCGCTACCGCGAGCTGATCGATGGTGTCGTCGCGTTCCTCGAAGGGCGAACCCGGCCGATCGAACGCCAGCTCGAGGAGGACATGAAGGTCGCATCAGCCGAGCAGCGCTTCGAGGACGCCGCTCGGGCGCGGAACCGACTGACAGCGGTGCGACATCTGATGGAGCGGAACCTCGTCGACCGCGTTGGCAGCGCGGACTTCGACGTGATCGCCGTCGCGTCTGACGGGGACGTCGCGAGCGTCCAGGTGTTCCCGCTCCGCGATGGGCGTCTCGGCGACCGCTTCTCGTACACCCTTGAGAACGCTGCCGAGGAGAGCGTTGGCGCGCTCGTGCTGGCAGCCGTGGAGGAACGCTACGCGGCGCCGAGCGGCGGCGTGCCTCCGCTCGTCTGTGTTCCCGAGGGGATCGACGACGTCGGCGCGCTCGCCGACAGGCTCTGCGAGCTACGTGGTGGGCAGGTCGAGGTTCGCGTGCCGCTGCGGGGCGAGAAGCGTCGCCTTCTCGAGCTCGCCACGCGCAACGCCCGACACGCCCTCGAGGGGGCGCGGTTGCAGGGCGAGCGCGACCGTGCCCGGCGCGTCGGCGCGATCGAGGAGCTGCGCGAGGCTCTCAACCTCGAGTCGCTGCCGCTGCGCATCGAGTGCTTCGACGTCTCGAACCTCGGCGATCAGGCGACGGTCGCGTCGATGGTCGTCTTCGAGCAGGGCGTCGCGAAGAGGTCCGACTACCGGGTGTTCGGCATCGAGCACGGTCAGGGACAGGACGATTTCGCCTCGATGGCGGAGGCAGTGCGGCGGCGATTTACGCGCCTCGCGAACCCTGCGAGCGCCGAGCGCGACTACGACGCAGGCTTCGCCGCGACGCCGAACCTCGTGGTCATCGACGGCGGACGCGGCCAGCTCTCGGCGGCGCTTGGCGCGCTTGACGGGATCGACCTGCCGCGGGTCGCGGCGATCGGGCTGGCGAAGCGCATCGAGGAGGTGTTCCTTCCCGGTCGAAGCGACCCGATCATCCTGGCGGAGGACTCGCCAGCGCTGCTCCTGCTGCGGCGCATCCGTGACGAGGCGCACCGGTTCGCGCTCCGCCACCATCGTGAGCGCCGCTCACGGGCCGCCGGCACCGAGTCGCTGTTCGAGCGGCTGCCAGGCGTCGGGCCGGCGCGTCGCAACGCGTTGCTCAGCCACTTCGGGTCGCCAGCCGCGGTGCTCGCCGCCAGCCCCGGCGAGCTCGAGGCCGTTCCTGGCCTCCCGCGGGCCACGGCGCGTCAGATCCACGCCTTCCTGCATCGCGCAGGTGGGCCGGGGCCGGCGTGACGGCGAGAGGCCGGCTCGTCACGACCACCTACGACGCGCCCGGGTGGGGGACAGGGGAGGTCGTCTTTGCCGGCGACGTGCCGGTCTACCACGAGGAGCCACGGGTCGGGATCGCGCGTGGGCTTGGCGCGGACACGCCGGGACGCGCGCGGCTCGTCGCTGAGCTCCAGGCCTACTTCGCTGGCGGGCGTGACGGGTTCACCGTCGACCTTGGCGCGTCGCTCGCTGAGGCCGGAGCGACGGTGTTCGAACGGTCGTGCGTGCTTGCGATCGCCGCGATCCCGTACGGTGAGGTCGTGAGCTACCGCGACCTCGCCGCCGCAGCAGGTCATCCTGGCGCAAGCCGCGCGGCTGGATCGGTCTGCGCGCGCGGGACGCTCTCGGTGATCGTGCCCTACCACCGGGTGATCCGCTCCGACGGCTCCCTCGGCCCGTTCGGTGTCGGCGGCGAGCCGCTGAAGCGCCGGTTGTTGGCGCACGAAGGCGTGCGGCTGTGAGCCGCCGCGTGCGCGTCGTCTGCCTTGGCGGTGGCACCGGGTTGTCGACGGTACTGCGTGGTCTAAAGGCTGTTGGTCAACGCCCTACGGCAATCGTCACGCTGACAGATGACGGTGGATCGTCGGGTCGCCTGCGCCGCGAGCTCGACATCCCGCCGCCGGGCGACGTTCGCGCGTGCCTTCTCGCGCTTGCCGAGGACGAGTCGCTGATGGCCCAGGTGTTCGGTCATCGGTTCACGCGCGGCGAGCTTGCCGGACACAACCTCGGCAACCTGTTTCTCGCCGCGCTTACCGAGATCGCCGGATCCTTCGACGCCGCGGTGGCGATGACGTCGCACGCCCTCGCGATCGCTGGTGAGGTCCTGCCGGCAACGCGCGAGGAGGCCGTCCTGGTCGCCGAGATGGTCGACGGCCGCGTCGTTGCCGGCGAGACGGCCGTCGCCACCGATCGCAGCCACGTGCGTCGGCTTCGCCTCGAGCCGCGCGAGCCCCGTGCGCATGAGGGCGCGCTCGCGGCGATCGGCGCCGCCGACCTGGTGGTCCTCGGCCCCGGGTCGCTGTTCACCTCGACCCTCCCGCCCTTGCTCGTGCCGGCGATCCGCGAGGCGGTGCTCGCCGCCCGCGCCCCGCGCGTCTACGTCGCCAACCTGCTCCAGCAACAGAACGAGACCGTCGGCTACGACGCCGCTCGCCACGTCGACCGTCTCGTCCAGCACGTCGGCGCAGGCATCGTCGACATCGTCGTCATGCCGTCGGTCGACCACGTCGCGACCGACCTCGTGCCAGTCGAGTTCGACGAGGCGTCCCTGCGCGAGCGCGGCGTCGACGTCGTCCGTGCCCCGGTGACCCGTGGCCACCAGCACGACCCGATCTCGCTTGCACGCGTCCTCGTCCGACTAGCGACGCGGCGGTGAAGGGGGCCTCGTTCTCGGAGGCAGTCCGCGACGAGGCTGCCGCGACCCTCCCCGAACAGCGGTGCTGCCGGCTCGCGCTTCTCTCCGGTGTCGTCCGCACGGCGGGCTCGTTTCACATCCACGGGCGTGGGCACACCCACCTCGAGGTGGAGCTCGCGGCTGGGCCCGCCGCGCGGCGCCTCGTCGAGCTGGTCCGCGGGCTGGGGGGGACGTGCTCGATCCGCACGCACCGCGAGCGTCGGTTCGGTTCTGGTCAGCGTGTCGACCTCGAGATCGGCACGGACGCGGAGACCCGTGCGCTGCTTCGTGCTGCCGGTGTGATCACGGCATCCGGCAGCCCCCAGGGGCAGCCGCCGCGGCGCGTCATTGCGCGTCGGTGCTGCCGCGCCGCCTACGTTCGTGGAGCGTTCCTGGCCGGTGGCTCGGTCGCCGCGCCGCGCCGTCCTGTGCACCTCGAGGTACGCACCCACGACATCGGGGCCGCCATGGATCTCGCACGGATCGTCGCCACGGACGGCATCGAGCTTCGTGTTCGAGAGCGGGAGCGGTACGCGACGGTCTACAGCAAACGGCTCGAGACCGTTGCTGACCTGCTTGCGCGGATCGGCGCGAACGACGCCGTCCTCTCCCTGGCAGAGGGTGAGGTGATCTCGCAGCTCCGCGGCGAGGCAAACCGGCAGGCGAACGCGGAGACCGCGAACCTGCGCCGCCAGGTCGTCGCGGCGCGCCGCCAGCTCGATGCGATCGCGAGGCTGCGCGCGAGCGGCCTGCTTGAGGCGCTTGCATCACCGCTCCAGGAGGCGGCCGAGCTCCGGTCGGCCCACCCCGAGCTGACGCTCGCCGAGCTGGCCGAGATCGCGCTCCCAGCGATCGCGCGCCCGACCCTGGCCGGGCGGCTGCGTCGGGTCGAGGAAGAGGCGGAGCGGCTCGCACCAGCTCCCAAGTAAGCTCCCGGCGAAGCAAATTCTCGGAGGAGCTCCCGTGACCAGGATCGCGATCAACGGCTTCGGCCGCATCGGCCGCAACATGTTTCGCGCCGCCGTCGCTCGAGGGATCGACCTCGACGTCGTTGCCGTGAACGACCTGACGGATGCGCGAACGCTTGCCCACCTCCTGCGTTACGACTCGGTGCTCGGACGCTTCGGCGGCACCGTCGAGGTCTCCGACGCGGGCCTCGTCGTCAACGGCAAGGAGATCCGCGTGATCGCTCAGCGCGATCCGGCGGCGCTTCCGTGGAAGGAGCTCGGCGTCGACGTCGTCGTCGAGTCCACCGGCTTCTTCACGGCGCGGGACGGAGCTGCGAAGCATCTCTCTGCTGGGGCCGCGAAGGTGATCATCTCCGCGCCGGCCACCGATCCTGACGTGACGCTCGTTCTCGGCGTGAACGATGACGCGTACGACCCCGCGTCGCACCACATCATCTCGAACGCATCGTGTACGACGAACTGCCTCGGTCCCGTCGCGCGGGTGCTGCTCGACGAGTTCGGCATCGAGCGTGGGTTCATGACGACCACGCACGCGTACACGAACGACCAGGCGATCCTCGACGCTCCGCACAAGGACCTCCGTCGGGCGCGCTCCGCAGCCGTGTCGATCATTCCCACCTCCACCGGCGCCGCGAAGGCGATCGGGCTCGTGATCCCGGAGCTCAAGGGCAAGATGGACGGCATCGCGATGCGGGTGCCGGTGCCGGACGGGTCCGTCGTCGACCTCGTCTGCATCCTCGAGCGCGCGGCGTCAGCTGCCGAGGTGAACGCCGCGATCAAGGCTCGCGCTGACGTGGGCGCGTTCGCGGGGATCCTGCAGTACACCGAGGACCCGATCGTCTCTGCGGACGTCGTCGGGTCGACGTACTCGTCGGTGTTCGACGCGGGACTGACGATGGCGTCCGGCACGATGGTCAAGGTCGTGTCGTGGTACGACAACGAGTTCGGCTACGCGAACCGCCTCGTCGATCTCGTCCAGCGCGTCTGACCGTGCGGTCGATCGCCGACCTCGGCGAACTCCGTGGCCGTCGTGTCCTCGTTCGGGTCGACTTCAACGTGCCGATCGTGGCCGGCGTTGTCGGTGACGACACGCGCATCCGTGCGGCGCTGCCGACGATCCGGGCGCTCGTCGCCGCTGGCGCACGGGTCGTGCTCTGCTCGCACCTCGGCCGTCCGAAGGCGTCCGTCGTCGCGGCGCTCTCGCTGAGACCGGTCGCCCTCCACCTCGCGGGCCTCCTGGGGACGGGAGTGGCGTTCGTCTCCGACTGCGTCGGCGTCTCCGCGACCGCGGCGGTCGCCTCCCTCTCCGATGGCGAGGTGCTGCTGCTCGAGAACCTCCGTTTCCACGCCGCGGAGGAGGCGAACGATCCTGCGTTTGCGGCTGCGCTGGCGGGACTAGCGGACGTGTACGTGAACGACGCCTTTGGCGCGGCACATCGCGCGCACGCATCGACCGAGGGCGTCGCGCACCTGCTGCCGGCGACGGCCGGGCTGCTGCTCGAACGGGAGGTCGCAACGCTCTCGGCGATGCTCGCTGCTCCGTCGCGCCCGTTCGTGGCGATCGTCGGCGGTGCGAAGGTGACGGACAAGATCGCCGTCATCGAACGGCTGTGTGACGTCGCAGACACCGTGCTGATCGGCGGCGCGATGGCCTTCACCTTTGCCGTAGCGGGTGGTGGCGCCGTCGGCTCGTCGCTGCACGAGGGAGCGGAGGGGCAGGCGATCGCGCGTCGGGCACAGGCGCGCGCTGCGGCGAGCGGCTGCAGGCTGGTCCTGCCGGTCGATGCCGTGATCGCGGACGCGTTCTCCGCCGAGGCGGCAACCGACGTCGCGCCAACGGGAGCGGTGCCCGACGGGTGGCTCGGGCTCGACATCGGGCCAGCCGCGACGGCGAGGTTCGTCGCTGAGATCGCCGGCGCCGCGACCGTGTTGTGGAACGGTCCGATGGGCGTCTTCGAGCTCGCCCCGTTTGCAGCCGGCACCCGCGCCATCGCAGAGGCGGTCGCGGCCTGCCCGGGGACGACGGTCGTCGGCGGCGGTGACTCCGTTGCCGCGCTGACGGCGATGGGTCTCGCCGGCCGTGTGACGCACGTCTCAACCGGCGGTGGCGCGAGCCTCGAGCTGCTCGAGGGACGAACGCTCCCCGGCGTCGCCGCGCTCGGGTGACCGACGCCCCCGCAAACGCCGTTCGCGAGAATGCCTGACGTGACTGATCAGATCATCGAGCGGACACCGCTCGTCGCCGGTAACTGGAAGATGTTCAAGCTCCGCGGTGAGGCACGGGCGTTCGCCCACGCGCTCGCCGCGGGGCTCGACCAGGTCGACGAGGTCGATCTCGCGATCTGCCCACCCCTGACGTGTCTCGCCGACGTTGCGGCGATCCTCGCGCCGCTCGGCGTCGGCGTTCTCGCGCAGACCGCTCACCAGGCTGCTTCCGGCGCCTTCACCGGCGAGGTCTCGATGTCGATGCTGGTCGACGCCGGCGCGACGGGCGTCCTGCTCGGGCACTCGGAGCGTCGGGCGCTCTACGGCGAGTCAGACGGGGCGCTCGCCGAGAAGGTGCCGGCGGCACTTGCGGCCGGGCTCGAGCCGATCCTCTGCGTTGGCGAGAGCGAGGCCGAACGTGACGCTGGCGTGACCGAGGAGCGGCTCGCAGAACAGGTGCGTCACGGGCTTGCTGGCGTTGCCTCGTCGCTCGCGAGCGACGTCGTGATCGCCTACGAGCCGGTGTGGGCGATCGGCACCGGGCGCACGGCGACGCCGGCGATCGCTCAGGCGGCGCACGCGCACATCCGTGCGGTCCTCGAGGAGCTCTTCGGCGCAGCTGCCGACGAGATGCGCATCCTCTACGGTGGCTCGGTGAAGCCGGCGAACGCGGCTGAGCTGTTTGCCGGGCCCGACGTCGACGGTGCGCTGGTGGGCGGCGCCTCGCTGGCGGTCGGAGATCTCCTCGCGATCGCCGCCGGCGCGCTCGCGCGGTGACGCGCCCCGTCGTCCTGATCATCCTCGACGGTTGGGGGCTCGCGCCGCCCGGGCCCGGGAACGCCGTCGAGCTCGCGGCGACGCCCGTGTTCGATGCGTTGGTGGCGCTGTACCCGACCACGCGGCTGAACGCCTCGGGGCGCGCGGTCGGCCTGCCGGAAGGGCAGATGGGGAACTCGGAGGTCGGACACCTGACGATCGGCGCCGGTCGGGTCGTGCGACAGGACCTCGTACGCCTCGCCGCGGCGATCGCCGATGGGTCGTTCCTGACCAACGCGGCGCTCCTCGCCGCCGTCGATCGAGCTGCTTCGCGGGGCCGTCCCCTGCACGTCTCCGGGCTCGTCTCGGACGGCGGCGTGCACTCGCACGTTGATCACCTGCGTGCGATCGTCGCGATCGCTCGATCACGGAGCGTGCCGGTCGTCGTGCACGCGATCACCGACGGGCGCGACGTTGCCCCACACCAGGCGGGGAAGCTTCTGGCGACCCTCGAGGCGGAGTGGAGCGACGGGCGGGCGCGGATCGCGACCGTGTGCGGACGGCTCTGGGCGATGGACCGCGATCAGCGGCTCGAGCGCACGCAGCGCTTCGTCGACGCCGTCACCGACGGAACGGGGCACCCTGCTCTCTCGGCTGGCGCCGCGGTTCAGGCCGCCTACGACGCGGGAGTCACCGACGAGTTCATCGAGCCGACGATCGTCGGCGATCCGGCCGCCGACCGACTTACCGCGGCGGACGAGCTCGTGTTCACGAACTTCCGCCCGGACCGTGCGCGTCAGGTCTGCCGTGCTCTCTGCGGCGACGGTTCTGGCGGCGCTCCGTTCCTCACCGCGATGACCGCCTACTGGGATGGCCAGCCCGGAGCGATCGCGTTCGGCGCTGACTGGCCGGAGTCCGTGCTGGCCGACGAGCTTGAGCGTGCCGGGCTCGCCCAGGTGCATGCCGCCGAAACGGAGAAGTACCCGCACGTCACCTACTTCCTCAACGGTGGACGCGAGGCGCCCCACGAAGCGGAGAGCCGCATCCTCGTGCCATCGCCGCGTGACGTTCGCACCTACGACGAACGACCGGCGATGAGCGCGCCCGAGCTGTGCGCCCGCGTCTGTACCGCGATCGAGCGAGAGCGGCCGGACTTCGTCGTTGTCAACTTCGCGAACCCCGACATGGTCGGTCACACGGGCGTCATCCCCGCGGTGATCGAGGCCGTCGAGACGGCTGATCGTTGCCTCGGCGAGGTGCTGGCGTCGGTGCGGCGCGTCGGCGGTGTGGCGCTCGTCACGGCCGACCATGGGAACGCGGAGAAGATGCTCGCGCCGGATGGCTCGCCGTTCACGGCGCACACGACGAACCCGGTGCCCTTCATCCTCACGGACACCTCGGCGACCCTGCGGCCAGGCGGCTCCCTCGTGGACGTCGCGCCGACGGTGCTTGACCTGCTCGAGCTGAAAAATGGCGAAAAGATGACAGGTTTGTCACTTAGACTTCTTCAGATTTCTTCATGATATACACTCGTGTTCGCTGGGCCTCTGCGACGGGCCGGCAGACGAGGTGACGTGACGACGATCCCTGATCGGGAGATCTATCTGGCTGCGCGGAGCGGCGACGCGATTGCTCTCTCGCGCCTCGTCGGCGCGCACGCGCCGGCGCTGCACAACGTCGCGCTCTGGATCAGCGGCGGCGATACCCGCTACGCCGTGCGCGCCCGGCGCCGCGCGGAGCGGTCGTTCGCGCGGATGGTGCGCCATACCGCGAACGAGGAGGAGGCGCTCGTCGAGCTGTACCGCGGCTTCGTCGCGACGATCGACCCGCGCCCGAGGCCGGGAGCGAGCGATCCTTCCCATCGGGGACGCGTCGCTGATCTACCGACCCGCGAGGCACTGGCTCTTACCCTGGTCTCCGTGGCGGGGCTGCGCCACGCCCGCGTAGCTGAGGTGCTCGGAGTGGATCTCACGCGGCTTCGTCTGCTTCTGCACGGCGCCCGCGAAACGGTCGCGCGTGCGAGCGGGGCGGTGAGGTCAGGCGCCGAGGGCGAGGCGCTCGGCGAGCTTCAGCGGTAGGCCCGCCGCGGTGATCTCTCGCTGGGCGCGTACGACGTCATAACGTGTGCGCTCGAACGTCGCGCGGACGGGTCGTCCTTCGTCGTCGAGCTCGAGGATCAGCCACGCCGCGCGCGGGTCACCGTCACGGGGCTGTCCGACCGACCCCGGGTTCAGCAGGGTCGCTCCGCCGCCACGAAGCTCAACGAGCGCACCGGGGTTCGCCCGCCCGCCGGAGAGCCGTGCATCGACGAGGCGCACGGCGGTCTGGGCATGGGTGTGCCCGACGAGCACGACGGGACGGTCGGAGCGCTCGAGGGACGTCCGCGCGGCTGTCGGGTTGACGACGTAGTCCCAGACCGGATCGAGAGGTGAGCCGTGGTACAGCCCGATCAGTGCTTCCTCCCGCTGGGGGGCGAGGGCACCCAGGTACTCCGAGATCTCCGGTTGCAGCACCTCGCGCGTCCAGCGCAGCGCCCGTCCTGCATCCGTGGAGAACGTGCCGCAGTCGATCTGCCCGACCGCCGCGAGGTCGTGGTTTCCGGCCAGCACCACCGAGCAGTGCTCGCGACAGACGGAGGCGCTCTCGTTTGGGCGAGCGCCGTAGCCAACGAGGTCGCCAAGGCACCAGATCGCCTCGCACCGGGTGCCGATCGACTCGAGGACGGCCTCAAGCGCGGCGAGGTTACCGTGGACGTCCGAGATCACCGCGACCCGCACCGCTTCCGATACCGCGCGGGATGCTCACCTCCTTCCCCTACGCTGTCGCGGTGATTCGCATCGTCGTTGTCGGTCGGCCGCGCGGCGCGTTGGCCGAGGCGGCTGCCGAGTACGAGCGGCGGATCGCTCGCGCGCTCCGGGTCGAGGTGATCGAGGTACGGGAGGAGCCGTTGCAGCACGGCACGACCACCGAGGTGCTCGAGCGCGAGCGCCGTCGGATCGAGCCGCATCTCGTCGGCTGGCCGGTCGTCGCGCTTGACCGGAGAGGGCGGCAGCTGACGTCGGAGGCGCTCGCTGACGAGGTTCGTCGGCGCGAGGAGGAGGCACCGCAGCGGACGGCATTTCTGATCGGTGGATCGGCCGGGCTCGCGCCCGAGCTGGTCTCGTCGGCGTTCACCATGTCGCTCGGCGCCGGGACGCTTCCGCACCAGCTGGCGCGCGTGGTTCTCGTCGAGCAGCTGTACCGGGCGACGACGATCATCCGCGGTGAGCCGTACCACCGTTGACCGGTCGCGTGACGCGTCCGCGCGGTCGCGTCGACCTGCTCCGGTAGCCTGCTGGCGTGGATCTTCTCGCGAACCTCGCTGCGCCGGTCGCCGGCGCTGCGGCATCGCTCGCCGGTGGCGGCACGCCCGACGTCCTGCTCGAGCGCCCCGCCGATCCGGCACACGGCGACTACGCGACGACCGTCGCGCTTCGGATGGCTCCGAGCCTGAAGCGGGCGCCGCGGCAGATCGCTGAGGAGATCGCCCAACGGATCGGCAGCGGTGGCGACATCGCCTCGGTCGAGATTGCCGGCCCGGGGTTCATCAACCTTCGCCTGTCACCAACCTGGTATCGCAACGCGGTGACGCGTATCCGCGTCGACGGTGACCGGTACGGCGCCGGTCGGCATGATGCGCGCCGCAACGTGCTCGTCGAGATGGTGTCCGCCAACCCGACGGGGAGCCTGACCGCAGGGAGCGCGAGAAACGGCGCGTACGGCGACGCCGTTGCGCGCCTCGTCGCGTTCGCTGGACATGACGTGGTGCGCGAGTACTACTTCAACGACGCGGGCGTACAGATCGACCGGTTTGGCGAGTCCGTCCGCGCCCGCAAGCGGGGCGAGGAGCCGCCCGAAGGCGGGTATCCCGGGCCCGATCCGATCGCCCTTGCGGCGGAGATCGACCTTCCCGGAGACGCCTCGATCGCCGAGTGGTCGGCCGCCGCCGTGCCGATCATGTTCGAGCGCATCAAGGCGACGCTCGCCCGCTTGCGGATCGACGTCGACATCTGGTTCTCCGAGCGCGACCTTCACGCCTCGGGCGCGATCGCACGGGCGATCGGCACCGCGCGCGCAGCCGGGCACGTCTACGAGCGGGATGGCGCGGTGTGGCTCGCGACGACGCCGTTCGGTGACGACAAGGATCGTGTTCTGATCAAGGCTGACGGCTCGACCACCTACTTCGCCGCCGACCTTGCGTACATCGAGCACAAGTTCGCGCGCGGCCATGATCGGTTGCTCTACATCCTCGGCGCCGATCATCACGGCTACGTCGGGCGATTGAAGGCGGCAGCGGCGTGCCTTGGCCACGAGCCGGCGAGCGTCGAGGTGCCGATCTACCAGATGATCACCGTCTCGGGCGAGCGCATGGGGAAGCGCCGGGGGAACGTCGTCACCGCGGACGAGCTGATCGACGCGATCGGCGTTGACGCGGCGCGTTACTTCCTCGTTGCCCGTTCCCACGACCAGGCGATGGACATCGACCTTGACCTGGCCGTCGCACAGAACAGCGAGAACCCGGTGTTCTACGTGCAGTACGCGCACGCCCGTGCGGCGAAGCTGCTCCGCGACGCCGGTCGGAGCACGGCGACGAGCTGGGCCTACGATCCGCGTCCGCAGGAGAACACGCTCGTCAAGCGACTCGCCGAGTGGCCGGCTGTCGTCCGCGAGGCAGCGGAGCTGCGCGCGCCGCACCGTGTCGTCGGCTACGTGCACGCCCTGGCAGGTGACTGGCACCGCTATCACCATGACGGCAAGGTCGACCCGACGCTTCGCGTCGTCAACGATGATGCGGACGCACGCGACTTCCGACTCGCCCTCACCGAGGTCGTCGCGACGACGATCCGCACCGCCCTCGCGCTCGTCGGGGTCGCCGCGCCCGACGCGATGTAGCCAGTGGGCGTCGTCGCGACGCTGGGTGACCTCCTGCTCGACGTGTCGTGCCGGCCGTCGACGACCCTCCGCCCGGATACCGACACGCCGTCGGCGAACACCCTCGAGGCCGGTGGTCAGGCCGCGAACGTGGCGGCGTGGGCGGCGACGAGTGGCGCGGCGGCGCGCCTTATCTGCCGTCGCGCGGACGATCCTGCCGGTCGACTCGCCGCGGAGCGGTGCCGCATGCGAGGGGTGGCCGTCGTCGGGCCGAGCGGCTCGGGACCGTCCGGGATCGTCGTTGCGCTCGTCGGCGGGGATGGCGGGCGCTCGATGTTGACGGATCGCGGTACGTCCGCGTTGCTCGCGCCCGCTGACATCGATGAGCGGTTCCTTGACGATGTCAGCTGGCTGTTCGTCTCGTGCTACTCGCTGCTCGCTGAGCCGACGATCGGAGCAGCGCTGCGTGCCGTCGCTCTCGCTCGCGCTCGCGGCGCCTCGATCGCCGTTGACATCGCATCGCGTGGCGCGATCGAGGAGGTCGGCGTGGAAGGTGTTCTCGCGCTGGTGCGGGAGATCAACCCGGACATCGTCCTCGCGACGGCGGACGAGCTCGCGCTGGTTCCGGCGGGCGCCATTGCGCTGGCGTCGCTCACGGTGCTCAAGCAGGGCCCGAGAGGCGCTGGCCTCCGCGGTCGCATCAACGTCGACCGACCGCCCTGCGCTGGCAGGGTGATCGACACCCTTGGTGCTGGCGATGCACTCACCGGTGGGATGCTCGCGGCCCTTGCGCGTGGCGCCCATCCGGTGGACGCGCTCGATGCGGGCATGCGCGCCGCTGCTTCCTGCGTTGAGCGGCGCGGCGCCATGCCGCCGGTGCCCGGCGAGCCTACGGCGTGACGTCTGCCGGCCGTCGAGCGACGCAGTAGCAGTACCCCGCCGCGAACGGGCGCAGCGGTACCCGGACGCCGCGTCCTTCAAGCCACCAGCCGGCGACGGAGAGCCGGAGCATGAGCGCGATCGCGATCCTTCGAGCCTGCCAGGAACGCGTCCCGCGCGTGAGACCGGCGAGGTTCACGATCCCGAGGTTCGACGACACCAGGTAGCCCGAATCGACGATCTCGAGGCCCGCATCGCGGTGCGCGTCGGCCAGGTCGCGCGCGGTGAGCAGCACGTGAACGTCGTAGGCCGCGCGGTTCACGAGCCGCATCACCCGTCCGGAGACGCCGGGCATGTTCGGCGTCACCGTCACGACCGTGCCTCCCGGTCGAAGCAGGTTTCCGCATGCCGCGACCGCCGCGACGGTATCGTCAAAGTGCTCGACAACGCCGAAGGAGATCACCGCGTCCTGTGCGCCGAGCACCTCTGCCGGCGGGTCGAACATGTCGGCAAGGATGATCTCGCCGGCCACGCCGGCAGCGGCGAGCACGTCGCGTGACTGCTCGCAGCCGAGCGGCGAGTAGTCGATGCCGCGCACCGTCATGCCGAACTGGCGGGCGAAGTACGGGAGCCAGAACGAGCGCGCGCAGCCAACCTCCATCACCGACGCGCCAGCGCCCAGCACCCCGACGTGGCGTGCGAAGAGGTGGTGGAACGTGCGGTTGACGTGGTTCCAGACGCCGGGGCGCGTCGGATCGACGCCGCTCGCATCCGCGCCACTCGTCCAGCGCGCGTCCCAGAACTCGACCCCTGCCTTGTCCATCGTCACGCCGCGGAGACTACCCCAAGGCGCGCGGCGGCGGTGTATACTCGCCGCACGCGGATGTAGCTCAGCTGGTAGAGCGACGGCTTCCCAAGCCGTAGGTCGCGGGTTCGAACCCCGTCGTCCGCTTCACGGAGGTGCCTATGGTGACGACCGCCGAGGCGCATCATCCGGGTGCAGATCCTGCTCGCGCGTGCCCCTGGCTCTCTGGCTGGCTACGGCCCGCTCAGCGGATTCGGGTCAGGGTCGGCGAGGCTGGGTCGCCGCTCGCCAGGTAGTACGAGAAGGCGTTGTCGCCGCGCCAGTCGACGACGCCCTCGAAGAAGCCGGGGCCGGCGGTATGAACGCCGCCGAGGAAGCCGATGACGGTGTCGTGTCGCGCCACGACGATCGCCCCGTCCTCGACCGGGTGGTCGACGGATAGGTCGACGCCAACCCATGATGTTCGGCTCGCGGCCTGCGGCTTCGGCGCGTGCACGGCCACGAGCCGCGCGTCCGTCGCGGTGGCGGTCGACCCGATCCTGGTGCCGAGCAGGTCGCGGTACCGGCCGCGCGCGAAGATCCGGTTCCAGCCCTCCGCGGCGCTTGGGAACCAGGCGTCGTACGTCCGCCGTCGTGCGAGCACCGAGGCGAGGCCGAGCGGGTACGGCGCGGGCTTCTCGAACGCATCTACCTGCCGCACCCGGGTGCTGGCAGGCACGCGGGCGAGGTCGACGCCCTCGAACGTCGGCAGCGGCGCGATGCCGAGGACGCCGAAGACCGTCGGCAGAAGGTCGACCGTGCTCGTCGGCGCGTCGACGACGGCGCCCGACCGCTGGCCCGGCGTGTGGACGATCATCGGCACCGCGTAGAGCTCGTCCTCCGGTGTCCCGGTGGCCGGTGATCGGAACATCTCGCCCGGTGAGAAGTTGATGCCATGGTCGGCGGAGAGGACCAGCAGCGTCGTGTCCCAGAGCCCGGTCGCCTTCAGTCGCGCGATCAGCCGTCCGACGACCAGGTCGGCAGCGCCGGCCTGGAGCGCGTACTCGGCGGCGCGGGTCTGCGCCCGCCACCGGTCGACCGGAACACGATCGCCCTCGGCACCTACCTCCGGGTCGTCCAGACGGGTTCCGTCCGGCGCGAGGTACCACGGCCGGTGGGGGAGCAGGGCGTGCAGGAAGTGCAGCGTCGGCGGCTCGTGCGCCCGGATCCGATCGATGAACGTCCCCGCGACCTCGACCTGCACGTCCGGGTAGCGCCACGAGACGTGGCGGACCTTCGCGAACGGGTCGACCGTCGTCCTGTTGTCCGGGAGCGCCTCGAAGCCACCCCAGCCGGTGTCTGTCGCGGGGAGGCGGCTGCGGAGGAAATCCGGCAACACCAGGGTGCCGTACGCGACGGCGGCGTCGTTCAACACGGACCGGAACGCGTGCGGCGCGTGCAGGACGTTTCCGAGGCAACGAGAGGAGACGCAGAGGTTCGTGACCGGCTCGAAGGCGTCGATGCGGTACGCCCGGTCGAGGAGGCTGAAGGCGTTCGTCGGGAAGGAGCTGGCGTTCGGCAGCGCCCCCGCGGGGCCGTACCTGCTCGCGAGCAGCCCTGGCACGGCGCGCTGCGTCTGGTTGTCCATGCCGATCGCGTTCCGGTACCACGTCGACGCGGCGGCCAGGGCGGCGAGGTTCGGGTACCGGCTGGGATCGATCGCGTCGGTGCGGTCGAGGAGCATCGCCAGGTTCGCCTCGTCGAGCACGATCCAGACGATCGTCGGCCGGGAGACGAGCTTCGCGGGAGGAAGCGAGACGTCGACCGCGTCGTGACCGCGCACCAGGGCGCCTGACTGCGACACGAACAGGAACGTGGCCAGCACGAGCGGCGCCAGCAGGCCCATCAGGCTTGCGATCGAGCGAGCCGCCCGGACACGTGTCACGAGCACGCTGAGCAGCGTTGCTGCCACGAGCGCGCTGGCGACGGTCGCGACGTCGGGCAGGCCGAGCCGGACGCAGACGACGAGGGCGGCGAGGACGTATCCGACAGCGAGGCCGAGAACGCGCCAGAGCGCCAGGAGCCGGCGTCGCGTGCGGGCGAGGAGCGCGACGGCGAACCAGGCCGCGGGCGGTCCGAGCACGGTCACCAGCGCGAAGAGGACGACGCGCCCCGCGGGCTGGTAGGCGGCGACGAACATCGTCGGGTTCTTCCCGTAGAGGTCGAGGAGCGGCTGTCCGATCCCGGCCGTGAGGGCTCCGGTGACGGCCGCCAGCGCGGTGAGCAGCTCGCGCCCACGGGCAGCCCTGCTAGTGGGCGTATCTCTCGAAGCCGGCGCCGTCATCGGCGCACGATACTACGCCGGCTATGCCGGATGGTAGGGACGGGCGAGGCGGCGGCTGCGGCACGCCGTTGGCTCGGGGATGCCAACCTGGTGACAGTCGCGGCACCGTGCCTCGTACTGCTCGCCGGCGCCAACCACCACGAGCGCACCGTCGAACGGTGCTGGCTCGCCGTTGACGAGGCGCTGGGTCATCGTCGCCGCAGCCCCGCAGCGATGGCACACCGCCTGCAGCTTGTCGACGAACTCGGCGACGGCAAGCAGGTGCGGCATTGGCCCGAACGGCAGGCCGCGGTAGTCCGTGTCGAGACCAGCGCAGACGACACGTCGACCGCCCCGCGCGAGAGACTGGACGACGGCGACGAGGTCGTCTGAGAAGAAGTGCGCCTCGTCGACGCCAACGACGTCGGCGTCCTCGGCCAGCTCGCGGAGGGCGCCAGCGGTCGCCACCGGTCGAGCCTCCATGCGCATCCCGGCGTGCGAGACGACCGCTACGGCGTCGTAGCGATCGTCGATCGCCGGCTTGACGATGCAGACCTGCTGCCGGGCGATCTCGGCCCGTCGCATGCGCCGCATCAGCTCCTCGCTCTTGCCGGAGAACATCGGCCCGCAGACGACCTCGAGCCAGCCATGGGAGGAGGGTGCCAGTCGCATCACCCGCGAGATCTTACGGGGCCGGTCGGACGGCGAGGTACTCCGTCACCCGCGTCCAGGGGTACACGACCCACGCGTTCGTCTCGACGACGTGATGGTCGGGGCGCTGGCCGGTCTCGTCGCGCCCGGGCTTGAAGTGCAGCACCGCGGTGGTCGGGATGCCGCCTGCCAGTCGGATGCGCGCGACGACCGCCTCGATCGTGCGCCCAGAGTCCCAGACCTCGTCAACGACGAGCACGCGCTGGTCGCGCAGAAGAGGATCGGCTGGAAACTGGAGGAACGTCGGCGCGTCGCGGCGCCCACCCGCGTCGTCATAGAACTCGACGGCCGCGACGAGGATGTTCTTCACCCCGAGCAGGTACGCGAGGATCCCACCGGGGATCAGCCCGCCCCGCGTGATCACGAGCATCAGGTCGTGCTGCTCGGCGCGGACACGGTCGCCGAGCTCGACGACGAGCCGCGCGACATCATCGAGGTCGAGCACCACGCGGTCCTGATCCACGCCGTCATCGTATCGAAGCGGGAGCGACGCCCAAGTGCACGGAGCGTTCCGTGCACTTGGGCGACGTCCCCCATCCGGTGGATCGAGGACCGACCGTGCGTGGGCGATGGAGACGGTGGAGCCGCACCCGCGGTGTCTGAACCCGTACCGCACGGAACTGAATGGAGTCGTCTTGACGTATCGGAGTGGCATCGCACGAAGGTCCATCGGAGCGCTCGTCGCGCTCGCCGTCCTTGGCGTTGTCTCCTCGGCTCAGGCCGCTGTCACCGTCACCTCCTTCGCGCCCGCGGGCGCTCTCGCCTCGGCCTCGGTGACGATCACCGGTACGGGCTTCACGGCTGGTACGAACACCGTGACCTTCAACGGTGTTGCGGCGGCAGCTCCGACGAGCGTCACGGCGACCTCGATGGTTGCCGTCGTACCGGCCGCTGCCACGTCCGGCCCGATCAAGGTCGTCAACACGCTGAATGGAACCGGCAGCTCTGCGTCGGACTTCTTCGTCTATCCGGCCGGCTTCACGAGCGCGACGGTCGACGCTCCAGCGCACCTGACGCTCGGCACGCCAGCGACGCTCTCGATCGCCACCGGGCACATGACGGTGCAGACCTTCACGACGACGAGCGCCGCGCAGCGCGTGTTCCTCAAGTGGACCGGGTCGACGATCAGCAACTGGAGCCTGATCCTGCGCGACCCGACCGGCAACGGCCTCGTGGCCGCCTCCAGCGGCACCGGCACCGACTGGATCGACACGATCGCCCTTGGCGCCGTCGGCACGTACGCGTTGCAGATCACACCGTCTAACCCGTTCAGTGGCTCGCTGTCGCTAACGGTCTCGTCACCGCCGGCTGACCTCTCCGGAGCGATGACGCTAGGCACCGCGAAGGCGTCGACGATCAGCACGGCCGGTCAGAACGCCCTGTACACGTTCACCGGGACGTACGGACATCGGGCGTTCATCGACTTCACCGGGTCGACGATCGTCGGCGGAACGGTCTCCTTGCTCGACCCGTCGGGCGTCACGATCAACTCGACGCCGCTCCTGAAGGGCGAGGTCGTGCTCGACACGACGCTGCTGTACGGCACGCCGACGGGCGGCACCGGCACCTTCCAGGTCCTGATCGACCCGGCCGGCTCGAACACCGGCGTCGTCAACGCCACCGTGTATGACGTCCCGGCCGATCTGACGCCGGCAGCACCGCTCTCGTTGCCCGCTACCGTGTCGACGACGATCACGACGCCGGGACAGAACGCGACGATCCCGTTCCCGATCATCGCCGGCCACCAGGTCTCGATCTCGATCTCGAACACCGGCTTGATGGTCGGAGCGCTGACGATCTTCAAGGCGGACGGCGCCACACCGCTCACCACTGCGACGACCATCCGCACGGCGACCGGCCTGATCGACTCGACTGCGATTCCCATGGGATCGACGGGCCCCTTCTTTCTCAGGTGGGATCCGGTCGGCGCTTCGACCGGCATCGCGAGCTTCACGTTCAACGACTTCAGCGACGTCGCGAGCTCGCTCACGCTCGGCGCAACGGCGCCGGCGAGCACCGCCGTCACCAACGTGTCGACGACGATCCCCGGGCAGAACATCTACCTGACCGTCCCCGGCGCGATCAACGACCGGCTGAGCATCAAGATCACTGGCCTCTCCGGCATCGCGGGTGGGAAGATCCAGCTCCTCGATGGCGCCAACGCGGTTGTCGGGCAGGCCGTGCTGAGCGCGACCGGGTTCCTCGGGGCGTTGAAGGTGACGACCGCCGGGCCGTACCGGTTCCTCCTCGACCCGTCGGGGCAGAGCATCGGCACGGTGAGCTACCAGGTGTTCCGCGTCTCCGCTGACCTCGTCGTCGCTGTGAGCCCGGCGACGGGGCCGGGTGGCCTTGCCGCAACCACGGCGCTCGAGCCAGGCCAGATCGCGACCTTCACGATGACGCCGAGCGCGACCGGCACCATCGCCTTCTACATCGACGGCGCGCCCGTCACGAAGGGCGGCACCGCGACGCTTCGCGACGCCAGCGAGGCGGTCATCGGCACCCCGTTCACCCTGCTCGCGACGGGAACGTGGGCGGAGGGCTTCGCCGTCACCGCCGGAACGCCGTACCACCTTGTCGTCGACCCGGGCGGCGCAAACGTTGGCGCCGTCTCTCTGCGTGCCTATCTCTCCGTGGCGAGCGCCAGCGGTGGCGTGATCGCCCTCGGCGGCTCTGCGATGTCTGCGACGACGACACAGCGCGGCCAGAACGCGACCTTCACGTTCACCGGCACGGCCGGCCACGGCGTCTTCATCAGCATGGCACCGTCGACCGGTGTCGTTGGTGGCCTGCTGAAGCTCTACGACGTGACCGGGACGACGTTGATCGCCAGCGCGAAGATCGGCTCAGCCGGCGCGTTCATCGACGCGACCACCCTTCCCGGCACGAGCGGGTCAGCGACGGTGTACACGGTGGTCGTTGATCCGATCGGGATCCAGACCGGTACCGTGGTCGTCTCCGCCTACGACGTCGTGGGCGCGGTCCCCGTCCCGCTCGGGACGGCCGGCGTCGGTGTGATGGTGTCGATCACCTCGATCGGTCAGGTCGGCTTGCTCACGATGAGCGGCATCCCCGCCGGTCAGAAGATCGCGCTGAAGCTGTCGAACCCGGCCTTCTCGGGCAAGCTGACGATCACCGACGCCAACAACGCCGCCGTCGTCAATGCCCGTGCGTTCGGCGTTGCGGGGCTGTTCGTCGACACGACGGTCTTCGCGAACGGTGGCACGTACACCGTCAAGATCGACCCGACAGCGACGGGACTCGGCACCGCGACGCTGCAGGCCTGGGCCGTCGCAGCACCGTTCGCCACGACGATCGTCGTCGGCGGCGCCTCCGTCTCGGTCTCTGCGTCGCCGGGCCAGAACGGCACGGTCAGCTTCGATGCCTCGTCGCTGCAGCAGACCGTCCACCTGCAGTTCTCCGGTGTGACGATGGGTCTCACCGCCGGGTCTGGCGTGAAGATCACGATCGCGACCCCGAGCGGCACCCAGCTGATCGTGCCGCACAGCATCGGCACGGCAGGCGGCTCGATGACCGTCGTGCTACCGGCGCTCGGCACGTACGTGATGACGGTCGACCCGCAGTCCGACGCGACCGGCAACCTCGTCGTCCGCGCGTACTAGCGGTCTGATTGCGAGATGGCGTGGTCATTCGGCTGCCCATGACCATGCCATCTCGCGATCACACCGCTGGTGCTTCCCCCCACGGACATCTCGAGGCTGGCGTAGTACCCTGCGAGGGATGCCCGAGCTCTCTCACGTACGCCAGCTGATCGAGACGGCCTTGCCGGGCGCCGTCGTCCGGGTCGAGGACTTCGCCGGCGGCGGCGGCGACCACCTCACGGCGCACGTCGCCGCGCCGCAGTTCGTGGGCCTCGGGCTGCTTGCCCGACACCGTCTGGTCTACGCGGCCGTGCAGGCCGAGCTTGACTCTGGAGCGATCCACGCCCTGTCGATCCAGGCATCGACGCCCTGAACCCCTAGGAGCCACCGTGTCCGTGATCACCGACGAGCAGGTCCGCGAGCAGATCCTCCAGCACATCAACGGCAACCGCGTTGCCCTCTTCATGAAGGGCATGCCCGAGTCGCCGCGCTGTGGCTTCTCCGCCCGTGTCGTGGAGCGGATGAACGCGCTCGGGGAGGAGTACGCCGCCGTCGACGTGCTCGTCGACCCACGCATCCGGCAGGTGCTCGCGGCGCACTCCAACTGGCCGACGATCCCCCAGCTGTTCGTCGACGGGGAGCTGGTTGGTGGCTGCGACATCGTCGAGGAGCTCGCCGAGTCAGGCGAGCTCGCGACGATCGTTCGCGGCGGCTAGTGCCGCGTCTGGAGATTGCCGTGCTGATCGCGGGCGCGCTGGATAGCACACCCGCTCGCACGCGCGAGGAGGCGTTCGCCTTGACGCGCTACGTGGCCGAGCTGGAGCGCGGCTCGCCCCGACTTGTCGGGCAAGGTGCCAGCCGCAGCTCCGCAGCCCGAATTCTGCCCCGAAGCTCCGCGACGGGACACTAGAATCGCCTCTGCGCCCGGACCGTCCGAGCGGTGCCTGCGCGTCGCAACGTGGAACTGTCGGATGGCGCTCGACCGGAAGGCGAACGCGCTCACCTCGCTCGCGGCTGACGTGCTCGTGCTCCCCGAAGCGTCGTCCAACCCTCGCGTCGCGGCTGAGGCGGAGTACCTCTGGCGCGGCCGATCTGCGCACAAGGGCCTCGGCGTGCTCGCTCTGAACGGATGGCGCCTCGAGGCCCTCGACGATCCCCAGCATCCGTGGGAGCTCGCCGCTCGTCTGCACGACCCGCACGGCCTCGAGTACGCCTCGCTGCTGGCGCTCTGGACGGTTCAGGCGCCCGGTTGGGGAAGCTACACCCGACAGCTAGCGCGGACGATCGACCGGTGGGGCGAGCGGGTGAGCACCGGGCGGTGGATCGTCGCCGGCGATCTCAACGCTTCAGCACCTGACCGTCGTCACCTCGCGAACGTGGCGGCGCTGCATGCGCTCGGAATACGATCGGCGTACCACCAGGCACGCTGTGTGGAGCACGGGGAGGAGGCTCACCCGACGTTGCGCTGGACGGCGCCCGGAGGCGCGCGGCGTACCTACCACTGTGACCTCGTCCTGCTCTCGGCGGCGCTGACGCCGTTCCTCGTGGACGTCGCCGTTGGCTCGATCGCCGACTGGGTTGAGTCGGGCCTCTCCGATCATTGCCCCGTCACGGTCACCCTGCAGGACGACGCGCTCGCCGGGACCGCGTAGCGGTCTGACCCGGACTGGCGTTCAGGCCGGCGTCGTGCGCGCGATCAGCGTCCCGTGGTCGGAGCGCAGATGCGGGACAACGAGCCCGACGACGATGCTCACCGCTCGGCGCGCGCCGGCCTGGCGGGTCACGACGGTCGAGCGGTCGGTCGCCGGGTCGTAGCGCACGGTGATCGAGCCACTCCGTGTCCTGACGACGATGCGGATCGCCGTGACGACGCCAGCCTCGTCGCGCGTCGTCCGAACGCGATAGCTGTTCCGCCCTGGGTCGACGGCGGTCGTTGAGTCGTATGCCAGCGAGCGGACGCTCAGGCGTTGCGCGCTACCGCCATCATCATCGTCGCTCCGCGATCGCGAGGAGCGGACGATCGTTCGATGCTCGCCTACCGCCGCGATGCGCGTGTCGTCCGGACCAGACTCGATCGTGCCGCCGTCCCGCTCGCTCCAGACGAACGAGCCGGTAGCTGCGTCGTAGCTGATGTCGACCTCTGCTGAGGTGATCGGCGGCGGGGTGACCTGAACCGCGAAGCTCCCGCTGGCAACGTTCCCTGAAGCGTCGTTAGCCGTGCAGCTGACGGTCGTGGTGCCGATGGAGAACCGCTCTCCGGAGCGTGGGGAACAGGTGAGGGTTGGCGTCGGGTCGAAGAGGTCAGAGACCGTCACGACGTAGTCGACGGTGACGCCGAGCTCATCGATCGCCGTGCGGGTGACGTCGCTCGGGAGGCCGAGGGCCGGTGCTGACCAGTCGGCGACGAAGGGCACGTCCACGCCCGCCGGGTCGACGTTCCCGGCCGCATCGGTCGCGACGACGTGGATGACGTGGTGACCCTCGTCCGCCAGAAGGAGCCTGTCGGCGGTGGCGCACGGCCTTGCCGGTGCGCCGTCGAGCGCGCAGGTGAACGTTGCGCCCTGCTCGTTCGCGCTCGCGTGGACCGTCGCGTGGCGGTCCCCGGCGCGCGGGGGATCGACCGTTGCGGACGTTGTCGGCGCCGTCCGATCGACCGTGAACGTTGCTTGGGCGGGCGTCGATGTCGCGTTCCCCCACGCGTCAGTCGCGTCGATCGAGACGAGGTGTGACCCTTCTGTGAGCGTCGGCGTGTCGAACGGTGAGGTGCAGCGCGACGGCGTTCCGGCGTCGATCGTGCACGCAAACGTCGCAGGCTCGTCCGCTGCGAACCCGACCGCGAGCTGCGTCGCGTTCGACGGGTTCGGGGCGACCGGGTCGATCACGACGACCGGAGGGGTGTGATCAGCGGGGGCGCCGTCGAGAACCAACGCGAACCCCGAGTCGACCGGCACCGGGCGCCACCGCCCGTCGCTCTGGTAGAGCGCGAAGGGCGGTCCGACGCAGCCGCCAAGGGACAGATCGCCCGCGCCCTCGACGACCAGGGCGTAGCTGCCGGCGGTGAGGTGACCGAGATGGACGGCGATCGCGGCATCGGTCGCTGTCAGCGAGGTCGGGGACACGTCGACGGCCAGGAGCGGTGTACCCCCGACTGGCACCAGCGGCGAGGTGGGGTCGGCGGCGCTGCGTGGGACGAGCGGCTGCACCGTGATATGTGCTGAGGCCGCTGCGGATCCACCGATCCAGATGTGGATCTTCGTGACGTCCGTCTCCGCCGCCAAGGTGAACGGCTGTGCGAACGCGTGCGGGCCGATGACGGCGGCCTGGCCGGAGGGAACGCACGCCGAGACCGTGCCCGCGAGGGCCGGTTGCACTGCCAGTAGCAACCCCGTGGCAACTGCCGCCACGAGGAGCGCGATTCGTCGCATCACGCGCACCTCCGCACTATCCATCGACCGCCTAGCGTCAACGCCGAGCCGCCGAACGGGGGATTCCGCCGACCGTTCGCCGCTCGGAGCTCGGCGATCGCGCTCGATTGGCGATGATGCGGGCGTGGACATCCTGGGGATCGGAGCGGTGCGCGCGATCCGGCGCGACCCGCTGAGCTACCTCGCATCGCTCGCCCGGACACCCGGCGGGATCGTGCGAATCCGGATCGGCGGTCTCCGATACATCAACGTCTCGGAGCCGGCGTTGATCACGCGTGTCCTCGTCGACGACGCCGCGTCGTACACCAAGGGGATGGCGCTCGCCCGCGCTCGCATCCTCCTCGGCGACGGGCTCTTGACCAGCGAGGGAGACCTCCACCGAGCGCAAGCGCGTCGTGTCGCGCCCGCCTTCGCGCGGCGGCGGATCGTCCGCGACGCGCCCACGTTCGCCCGTGTAGCGGCGGAGACGACCAGGGCGTGGGAGGACGGCGCGACGGTTGACGTGTCGGCGGCAATGACGCAGCTGACGCTCCGCGTCGTCGTCTCGACGTTGCTCGGAAGCGGTATCAACGCTCTCGAAGCGACCGCGGTCAGCGAGGCGCTCACGCTGCTGCTGGACGAGTTCGTCTGGCTCCTCACTCACCCGCTGGGGGCGTGGCGTACGCGCCTTCGGACGCCACGGGTGCGCCGCTTCCTCGCGGCACGGGACGCCATCCACGACGTGGTCGACCGGCTCGTCGCCGACCATCGGACACACGACGCGGACGCCGATGACGTCCTCTCGACGTTGCTTGGGGATGACGGCCCTGGCCACGCCCTCGTCCGCGACGAGGCGGTGACGTTGCTCGTCGCCGGGCACGAGACGACCGCGAGCTGGCTCACGTTCACCTGGCTAGCTCTGGCAGAACACCCCGACTGTGCGGCGCGCCTGAACGCCGAGCTCGAGGCCGCGCTGCCTGATGCTGACGCGCCGGTCAGCCTCAGCGTCGCCGAGCGGTTGCCGTACCTGAACGCCGTGCTGGAGGAGGTCCTGCGGCTCTATCCGCCAGCGTGGGGCGTCGGACGTCGGGCCGCCGTAGACACGGAGCTTGCCGGCGAACAGGTTCGGAGAGGCACGATCGTGTCCGTCTGCCAGCACGCGATGCAGCGCCATCCTCGGTTCTGGGATCGCCCTGACGAGTTCGACCCCGAGCGCTGGCTCGTTGGCGTGCGGCCAACCCGCGGCGTACACCTTCCGTTCGGCGACGGGCCACGGCGCTGCATCGCCGAGAGCTTCGCCCGAGCAGAGGCGTGCGTCGTGGTTGCGACGATCGCTCGTCGGTGGCGTCTCCACCGGGTTGACGTTGGGCCGGTCGCCCTCGACGCGCGGATCACGCTCCGCGTGCACGGAGCGCTGGCGATGCGCGTCGAGCGGCGCTGATCGGCCGCTCCGTCAGCGGATGGCGCGCATCCGGTTGTTGCGCGGGTTGTGCTCGACCTCGGCGAGACCGAGCGCCTCCAGGACGGGCGGGACGTAAACGCCGAAGCGGCCGCGTAGGCCCTTCTTCAGACCGTACCACCCGCCGACCGGGTTCTCCTCGGAACGCGCCCACGCCTCCACCGAGCCCTCCGGTGCGACCTTCTGCTCGTCTGTCCCGCCGAGCGCCACCCAGTCCCCGGCGGATACGAGCATCGCGTGCAGGTCCTCGATGCAGCGGAGCTGGTAGCGCACCTGCGTGCCGCCGACCTGGGCGACGAGGGCCGGTGGATCGAGCGACGGATCGCGCCACGCGGTGAACGCAGAGGATCCTGGAGGAGTCGTCAGCGCCCACGGGTCGTCCTTCGTCCCAGTGTTCATGGGCCCTATCGTTGCACAGCTCGCAACGCTCCGTCCGATCGCCTCCTTATGCTGTGAACCGTGGATACGTCGACCCATCGTGAGGCGCTTGCGCAGGCCGTCGATCTCCGCCTCGCTGACCTCTGGCGCGAGCTGTTTGAGATCCCACAGGAGCGATGGGATGCCGACCTCGTAGGCTGGTTTCTACGCACGGCCTACGGACAGGGGTACTGCGATGCGCTGCGGGAGACCGATCCCGGTGCGCTGTACCGCGAGGTTGCCGAGGCGGCCTCCGCAACGGCCATCGCGTAGCGACTCCCCGTTTCGACGACGGTCGCCGGTACCAGCCGGCGGTAGACTGCGGCCATGAACTCGTCCCCGATCGTCGAGCGGCCGAGCGGGCACATCCGTCTCGTCTTCGCCCTCGCGATCGCCGGCTTGCTGGGCGTGTTCGCCGTGTACACCGCGCTGATCGGCGACACGACGCCGCTCGTCGGCGTCGCGGAGGCAGCGGCCGGAAAGCATCGAGGCGAGGTCGTGCGTCTGGCGGGCAAGGTCGTGTCGCACAGCGGCGACGCCGGGACACCCGCTGGCCTGCGGATCGTCCTCGCCGACAACGCCACCGGGCAGACGACGGTGCTCGTCTACCACGGGAGCGTGCCGGACGCGTTTCGCGATGGCCGGCGGGTGGTCGTCGATGGCACGGAGAAGGCCAGCGGGTTCGAGGCGAAGACGGACACGCTCGTCACGAAGTGTCCGTCGAAGTACCAGCCGCCGACCTCGACCGGCACCGTCACCGGCTCCTGATGGCCTCGCTCGGTCGGGGGGCGCTCGTCCTCGCACTCGTCGTTGCCGCGTATGCCCTCGTCGTCGGCCTGCTTGGCGCGGTCCGACGCGATCGCCGCATGGTGACGAGCGCGCGACGTGCCACCTTCGCTCTGGTCGGCGTCGTTGGCGTCGCCGACCTCGTGTACGCCGCCGCGATCCTTCGCCACGACTTCTCCTTCGTCGTCGTCGCTGAGACGTCATCCCGCTCGCTACCGATCGGGTACCTGATCACCTCCTTCTGGGCGTCGCAGGCAGGGTCGCTGCTTCTCTGGGTCTCGGTGTTGACGGGGTGTGCGGCGATCGTACAGCTCACCAACCGGCGAGCGAACGGCGAGCTGATGCCGTGGGTGACCGCCATCCTCGCTGCGATCGCGACGTTCTTCTGCACGCTGCTCGTCGTCGCCGCGAGCCCGTTCGCGACGCAGGTTGCACCGGCAGACGGAAACGGCCTGAACCCGTCGCTGCAGAACCCATACATGGTCGCCCACCCGCCAAGCCTGTATCTCGGCTACGTCACCCTCGCTGTACCGTTCGCCTTCTGCATGGCGGCGCTCCTGGCGGGCCGCAGCGACGCGCGCTGGATCGTGTCGACGCGACGCTGGACGCTGACGTCCTGGTCGTTCCTCGGTGTCGGCATGCTGCTCGGCGCCCACTGGGCGTACGTGGAGGTCGGCTGGGGTGGCTTCTGGGCCTGGGACCCGGTGGAGAACGCCGCCCTCATGCCGTGGCTCGTCGCGACGGCGTTCCTGCACTCCGTGATGGTGCAGGAGAAGAAGGGGATGCTCAAGGTCTGGAACGTCGTCCTCGTCGCCACGGCGTTCGCCCTCTCGATCTTCGGCACCTTCCTGACGCGTTCGGGGCTGCTCTCGTCGATCCACGCGTTCGTCGCCTCGAACGTCGGTTTCTGGTTCGTCGGCTTCATCGCCGTCGTTCTCGCCGGACCGGCTGCGCTGATCATCTGGCGGCTCCCGTTGTTGCGAACCGAGCATCGGATGGAGTCGCTCGTCTCGCGTGAGGCGACGTTCCTGTTCAACAACCTCCTGCTCGTCGGCCTCGCCTTCGCGGTCCTCTGGGGCGTCATCTACCCCTTGATCTCGAAGACGGTGATCGGCGACGAGGTGACGGTGAACGCGCCCTTCTTCCAGTTCTTCTCCGTCGCGTTCGGGTTGCCGCTGCTCGCGCTGATGGGGATCGGTCCCGTGATCGCCTGGCGCCGCGCATCGCTGCGCAGCCTCCGAGCGACCTTCGGCATCCCCTTTGCGACCGGGGTGGCCTGCGGCCTGGCACTGACCGTTCTGGGGTACGGCACCAACGCGCTTGGCACTGCGGCGTACTCGCTGTGCGTGTTCGTCGCCGTCGCGATCGGCAGCGAGTTCGCGCGCGGCGCGGCCGCCCGCCGGGCGCTCTCGGGAGGCTCCTGGGCTGGCGCGCTCGTCGCGTTGATCAACCGGAACCGGCGTCGGTACGGCGGCTACGTCGTGCACCTCGCGATGGTCCTGATGATCATCGGGATGGTTGGCACGTCAGCGTACGGGACGACGCGCGAGGCATCTCTGCGACCGGGGGAGACGCTCGTGATCCGCGACTATCGCCTGCTGTTCACCGGCCTCGTGCGCGAGTCCGGCCCGAACTACGACGAGCGGTCAGCACGCTTCACGGTGTCCCGTGCCGGTCAGGCCCTCGGGGAGATCGCACCGGCGAACCGTTTCTATCCGATCACCGGCCAGGTCGACCCGCAACGTTCGAACGAGGCAGCGATCCGGACGGACTGGTCACGAGGGGAGGACCTGTTCCTCATCCTCGACAGCGCCCGGAGCGACGGCTCGGTCACCGTCAAGGCGCTGATCAACCCGCTCGTCAACCTCCTCTGGCTCGGAGCGATCGTCTTCGTCCTCGGATCACTGATCGCCGCCTGGCCCGATCGGCGCGAGGCACGCCGGCTTGCGCGGCGTTACGCCGAGGAGCCGGTGGTGGGCGAGGCGTGATCGCGACGCTGCTGCTCGTCGCGCTCGTGTTGATCGTCGCCGTCACGGTCGGGGCGCCTCTCCTACGCGAGCCGACCGAGGTCGACGTGATCCCGCGCATCGAGGGTGCTGCTGCCGATCGGCTGCGCCTGCGTGAGCAGCGAGACGATGCGATCGCGAGCCTCCAGGAGCTCGCGTTCGACCTTCGCACTGGCAAGATCACGCAGGGCGACCACGACGACGGGGCGGCGTCGCTCCGGGCCCGGATCGCCGCGCTCGTGGCCGCTCTGGACGGCGTGTCAGCCGGAACGTCCGCTACGCTGCGCCCCGTTGACGACCCTGGCAGAACTCCACGCTGAGGCCCGCACCCGTGGCCTCGCGGGCTACCGACGGCTGGCGAAGGCTGAGCTCGCGGCGTTGCTCGCGCCCTCCGGCAGCCCGATCCCGCGGGTGCCGGTCCGGCTCGAGCGCGATGGCCCGCTCGCGCTGATCCTGCTCGACGACCGCGACACCCGCAACGCGATGACGGCAGCGGCGATCGACGGGTTCGGCGCGGCGCTCGACAGCATCGGGTCGGACGACTCCGTCGCGCTCGTCGCGGTCATGGGGGTCGGGCCGATGTTCTGCTCCGGCGCCGGGCTGCGCGACTTCGAGGGGCGGCCGGACGGCGGCGCGGATCTGACCGATGGCGGCACGGCCCTCCTCGCGCGGCTCGCCGCTCTGCCCGTCCCGACGGTCGCGCTGATCAACGGCCACGCGATCGGCGGAGGCGTCGAGGTGGCGCTGGCGTGTGACTGGCGTCTGATCGATCCCGAGTCGGAGCTGCGTTTCGTCCACGCCTCGCTCGGGTTGATCCCCGGGTTCGGCGGCCTCGCCCGGCTCGCCCGGCTGGTCGGTCATGGCACTGCCTTGCGTCTTCTCGCTGCCTGTGAGTCGGTGGACGGTCGGCGTGCCGTCGCGCTCGGGCTCGCCGATGAGGAGATCGGCTACCGCGACCAGCGTGGCCGAGCGCGTGCGCTCGCCGCGCGGATCGACGGGTCCGATCGTGCCGCCGTCGCGGCGATCAAGGGCGCGCTCGCGGATGGCACAGCGGCCGCCGAGCGATCGGCGTTTCTCGCGTGCTGGGAGCGCCGCCAGCAAGGCTGAGCGACGGAGAGCAACCGGCTACCCTGCTGGCATGGTTACTGAGGAGCTCGTGCGTGACGCGTTGAACCTGGTCGAGGACCCCGAGCTGATGATGGGGATCGTCGACCTCGGCCTGGTGTACGAGGTGACGGTCACGGGCGCACACGTGAAGGTCATCTACTCGCTCACCTCGATGGGCTGTCCCGTTGGCCCGTGGATCGCCGAGCAGGTTGCGCTTGCCGCTCGCGGCGTCGAGGGCGTCGAGGAGGTTGACGCGGAGCTCGTCTTCTCGCCGGCGTGGACGCCGGAGCGGATGTCCGAGGACGCCAAGTTCGCCCTCGGGTTCTGACCAGCCGCGCTCCGCGCGGGCTGCACGATGAGCCCGTCAGAAAAGGTCGGCGTTGGCGCGTGCCGATGGGACAGCACCGAGCGATCCTGACGGTCTCTTAAACGCGCTCGCGGGCCGCGACCGCGAGGCGGTCTGCTCGCTCGTTCATGTCCACCCCAGCGTGCCCCTTGACCCGCTCGAACGTCACGGTGTGGCGTCCGACGAGCGCGTCCAGCTGCTCCCACAGGTCGCGGTTGGCGACCGGGGTCTTGCCGGAGGTCTGCCAGCCGTTGCGCTTCCACCTCGCGAGCCAGCCGTCGGTGAACGCGCGCTGCAGGTAGGCCGAGTCGGTCTTCACGACAACGGTCGATGGACGGCTGAGGGCTCGCAGGGCCTCGAGCGGCCCCATCAGCTCCATCCGGTTGTTCGTCGTGTCGCGCTCTCCGCCGGACAGCTCGCGCTCGCTGCCGTTCCACACCAGGATCGCCGCCCAGCCGCCCGGTCCGGGGTTCCCCGAGCATGCGCCGTCCGTCCAGATCACCACCGGTTCCGTCATGCGGAAAGCCTACCGGCTTGACTACCGCCGACGGATGCGGTTCACTGCACCCATGACAACCGTGAGGAACGGGACGAGCCGGCGCGACCTGCTCGTCGGACTTGGCGCAGCGGTTGGAGCCGCGGCGACCACCGGGTTCGTCTTCAACGAGCGCTCGGCCGCGCCGTCGACGACGCTCCGCCTGGCGCTCGTCGACGTGCGTCACGCCGTACCGGGAGCGGTTCCGGGCCAGCTGCACGCGATGGGCGCCCGTGCCGTCCCGTACGCCGACGTCGTTGACGCCGCCGGGCGCCACGTCGGGCGACTCGACTCTGCGATCGTCCCCGGAACGGCCGGCGAGTCAGTGCTGCACACGCTGAACCTCGCCGATGGCTCGTTGCTCGCGATCGGGCCGCACGACATGGCGGGCGCGTACGCGGTGGTCGGCGGTAGCGGGAGGTACGGCGGCGTCACCGGCAGCTACCAGCTTGACGACCACGGATCGGACGCGCACGATCTCACGATCACCCTGCACGGACTGGAGGCATGAGATGGCGATGAAGATCTTCCTCAAGCTCGTCGGGGTCGATGGCGGGATGGTGGCGAAGGGCTACGAGAAGTGGATCGAGATCAGCTCCTTCTCCTGGGGGGCGACGCAGCAGGGCGCGGTTGGCGGGGGCGGGGCTGGCACGGGGAAGCTGGTCGTCAAGACCGTCGACCTGTCCATCCCGGCGAGCATCGCGACGCCCGGCATGATCAAGCTCCTTGGCACCGGTGCCGCGACGGTCGCCTCGATCGTCACCGCTCGGGTGATCAAGGGGACGTACTACAAGGAGCATTTCATCAAGCTCGACGGCGTTCGCGTCACCTCATACTCGATGTCAGGGCAGGGCCCGGACGCATCTTCGACGGACACCGTCTCGCTCGCGTTCCTCAAGCTCGACCTCCAGACGACCTTCGGCAAGCTGACGAGTAGCGCGACGCTCGCGACTGGTTCCACCCCGGCTTGAGCGAGTTTCCGCCGGCGATCGTCGGCAGCGAGCAGACCGTTCAGCGCGTTGGCGTCGCTCTGACGGCGGCCGGCTTCACGCCACCACGGCTGAAGGACCTCCTTGGCTCGGACGGCGCCCTCGTCGACGCGGGCCGTCGACCTGATGCATTGCGCCACGCTCACGCCGGTGGCGACCTCGGCGTGCTCGCTCGTCTCTTCCTGCTCGCCGACGGCGTGAGCGACGAGGAGCTTTCAGGCCTCGGGACGCTTGCTGAGGACCTGCGGTGCTGCGGGCTCGTCAGCCAACGCGGCGGCGTGAACGTTGGCGCGGCAACGATGATCCCACACGACGACATCCTGATCGCCTCGGATGGGCCTGGGAGCGACGTCAGCGACGCTCTCGTCCCGGGGGTACAGGGCCCATCACACCTCCTCGGCATGCTCGCCATTCGTCGGCCCGTTCAGCGGGCCCTCGATCTCGGCACCGGCAACGGCATCCAGGCGATCCTCCTAGCACGCAGCAGCGAGCACGTCGTCGCGACTGATCTGAACCCGCGAGCGATCGCGTACGCCCGCTTCAACGCTGCCTTGAACGGCGTCACGAACATCGAGTTTCGGCAGGGAGACCTGTTCGAACCGGTCGCCGGGGAGCGGTTCGGTCTTGCGGTTGCGAACCCGCCGTACGTGATCTCGCCCGAGACGAGCTTCACCTTCCGCGACTCCGTGCTCGGCGGGGAAGCGATCAGCGCGCAGGTCGTCGTGGGCATGTCTGACGTCCTCGAGGAGGGCGGACACGCGACGGTGCTCGTCAGCTGGGACGCGTCCGGCGCCGACCCACACGCGACACCTGTTGGCTGGGTCGCTGGCCTGCCGGTTGACGGTGTCGTGCTGTCCACGACGATCGAGCCTGCCCGGTCGAACGCCGAGCGCTGGACGGCAGCCCACGCCGACCGCGACGCGGCGTTCGCACAGTGGTACGACTACTACGTCGCGAACGGGATCGAACACGTCGGCTACGCCGCCGTTGTCATGCGCCGGCGCGAACGACATGGGCGTCACCGCGTGATCGCCGTGCCGCCGACGATGGCATCGCAGGCGTCCGACCATCTCCTGCGACTTCTTGACGGACAGGGCACGACCGTGGCTGAGGCATCGATCGTCCGCCTCGCGCCGACGACGAGGATCACCGAGGTCACCGAGCCTGGCCCGGACGGTTGGGCGCTCGCCTCGGCTGAGATCTCCCTCGCCGACGGGCTCGGTTTCCGTGCTGACCTCGACGTGCGCGGGCTGGCCGTCGTCCGGTCGCTCGTGTCTCAGACCGCTGTCGCTGACCTCCCCGGCGACGACGCCGACGAGGTCCTCGGGTTCGTCCGCGAGCTCGTCGAGCTCGGCTTCGTCGTGACGGGTTGATGATCGTCTCGAGCGCGCTCGTCCGTCCGGCGTGACCGGGCTCGACGACCTTGCCGCGCTCGTTCGAGAGGATGGGATCGTGCTCTCTGCGGCGCCGGCGGCACCGTACGTCAACACCGAGCGCCACATCCTTGATCGTCGGGCGCGCGGGCTGTTCGCCGACATGGGGTTCACGATGCGCCAGCCCGAGCGGTCGTGTCACCCCGAGCTCGCGGTGCGCGGAGCGCGAACCGTCCTGACGGCGCTTCTGCCCTTGACGCACCGCACGCCCGCACGACCCGCCGGTGCTGTTGGGCGGCTGCCGCGATACGCCTGGGGCGACCCGTACGCGGTGCTGCGTAACGCGCTCGGTCGGGTGCGCGAGGCCCTGCGCGGCGAGCATGCACGTGCTGCCGTGTTCGTCGACGCCAACCACCACGTCGATCGGGAGGGCGCCCGGCGGGCCGGCCTCACGTTCTACGGCAAGAACACCATGGCGATCGCTCCCGGCCTTGGCTCCTTCATCGCGATCGGCACTGTCGTCACCGACGCGTCGCTCGTCAACGCGGCCCCGGCTCCGGCCCGCGACGGTTGCGGTTCGTGCACGCGGTGCGTCGATGCGTGCCCGACCGGTGCGCTGGACGAGCCAGGAACGCTCGACGCGACTCGCTGCCTCTCCTACTGGACGCAATCGCGCCATGATGCACCCGTAGACGTCGCCACGGCGCTCGAGGATCGCGTCTACGGCTGCGACATCTGTCAGGACGTTTGCCCGTACACCACCGGACCAGACCGCCGTACTGCGGCCGAGGCGAGCGCCACCGACGCGTACGTCGATCTGCACCGTTGGCTTACCGATCCCGGGGACGACCTGCTCCGAGCGTACTCGCGTCTCTACGTCCCTGACCGCGACGTGCGTTACCTCCGACGGAACGCGCTGATCGCCCTCGGGAACGGGCCGTCTGACCATCTCGGGCTCGCGCTGCCGTTCGTTGATGACGACGATCCGCTGCTCCGTCACGCCGCTCGTCGAGCGTTGCGTTGACCGACGGGGGGGCGGAGGCGCCCCGTCATCCGGTGGCAAAGCTCGCTCCGTCGTCCCTGTCGTCGCGTCCTGCCGAACGTCCGGGTGCTGTCCATGGTGTCGCTTGCCAACGACGCGGCGAGTGAGGTGCCGGTCCTGCCGCTCTTCCTGACCGTGACGTTCGGTGCGCCGGTCGTCGTGCTCGGCGTCGTTGAGGGGCTCTCCGAGGCCGTCGCGGTGGTGTTTCGGGGCGTCTTCGGGCCGATCTCCGACAGGCGAGGGGCGCGCGGCGTCCGTTCATCGCGAGCCGCTACGTTGCCTCCGTTGCGGGTCGGGTGCTCGTTGCGGTGGCGCCGACGTGGGGTTCGTGCTCGTCGCGCGGGCTGTCGATCGGTTTGGAAAGGCCGTGCGTTCCTCTCCTCGCGACGCCCTGATCCGCGACTCATCGCCGGCGGCGTTCGTCGGGTCGAGCTTCGGCTTTCACCCGGCGATGGACTCGCTCGGGGGGTGATCGGGCCGACGGTTCGCTCTGGTGCTGATCGCTGGTGGAGATTGGCGCCTACATCGGCTTCAACGTCGAGTTCAGCGCCCTCGTGTGGCCGCTTGGCGCCCTCTCAGACCACGTCGGACGCCGCGGGCTCCTGATCGGTGGGATGCTCGTGTTCGCTGCGGTCTACGGCGGTCTCGCCGTGGCGGATGCCGCGTGGGAGGCGTACCCGCTGCTGGCCACCTACGGTCTGTACCTTGCCGCGACCGACGGCGTCGGCAAGGCGTTCGTCGCCGACCACGCTCCGGCGGCCCTCTCGGGCACCGCCGATAGCGCGTTCTCGCTCCTCGCTGGCGGCTGTGCGCTGATCGCCTCGACCGTCGCCGGGGTCGTCTACGAGCGGGTTGGGCACGGCGTGCCGTTCGCGATCGGCGCTGCCTCCGCGCGCTTGCCGGGGCCGTCGCGTTGCGGCGGGAACGTCGCGCGCCGCTTGCACTTAGCGTGTCAAGGCCTTCGCCTTGACACGCGTGCGAGCGGGCGTGCTATCCAGCACGCCCGCGATCAGCAAGCCCTGCGCGACGCGCCACGCTCCCGCTCGCTCCAGACAACACAAAGCACCACTAGCGGCCGGATTGGTCATCTGACCGGGCAGACGATGCGCGTCTACCGCGGCACGCCGCGCAGGCGCCGGTTCCTGCGTCGGCTTCTCCTTGCGCTTGCTGCGCTCTTCCTCGTCGTCGCCGTCTCCTTTGCCTTCGCGGTCTGGAAGCTCCACCAGGGGCTCGAGGAGGTGCAGGCAGCGAACACGCCGGCCGATCGCGCCGTGGTGGAGGAGACCGCTGGCGGGGCGCTCGCGGCGTCCTCGCCGATCACCTTCGCGATCTTCGGCGTCGACCGGCGGAAGGGCGATACCGCACCGCGCTCGGACACGACGATCCTCGTGCGACTCGACCCGCGGCGGCACACGCTGAGCCAGCTCGCGCTGACGCGGGACTGGGCGGTGCCGATCCCCGGGCACGGCAACGGGATCCTCACCTGGGCGTACCACTTCGGCGGCGCGGCTCTGGCGCTTGAGACGATTCGCGCCCAGACCGGGATTCGGCCGAACTTCGCCGTTGAGGTCGATTTCGACAGCTTCCGGCGCACCGTCGACGCCTTCGACGGTGCCTACATGGAGATCGACCGACGCTACTACAACCACAACACGGGCGGCGCGACCAACTACACCGATATCGACCTGCAGCCCGGCTACCAGCACCTGCGGGGCGCGGCGGCGCTCACGTTCGTTCGTTTCCGTCACAGCGATGATGACCCTGTGCGGATCGCTCGCCAGCAGCTCTTCGTCGCGGCCTTCAAGCGACGGCTCGACCCGATCACGACCTCCACGCACCTCTACGAGCTCCTCGGAATCGCAACGAGCTCGCTGAAGCTGCTCGGCCGGCACAAGGCGAGCGAGGTGGAGATCCTCCGCTGGATCGAGCTCGCCCGGTCGATCCCGCGCCAGAACGCGATCTCCGTTCGCTGTGACGTGATCCCATACCCGAAGAACCACAGCTGGTTCTCGATCACGCCGAGCGCGTTGGCAACGTGTATCCACGCGTTCCTCCAGCCGGACACCACGGCCGCGACCCGTGCCTCGGCTGACGTTGCGCGGCCAGCGAGGCCCGGTTCGCCCTCGACACCGATCCCGCCGTCGCAGACGATCGTGACCGAACCGGGCCGTGATCTCGGTCGCTACCAGGCTACGGCGCGCGCCGCGCACCTGCGCCTCTACCTGCCGTCGCGGCTGCCCGTTGGGGCGTTCACGCGCGATCCGCAGTTCCGTCAGAGCGCCGATCCGTTCCGGGTCTACCGCGTCGATGGGCATCGCGCCGTTCACGTCACCTACTCCTATCCGGCGGCGATCTTCGGCAACGCGGCGTTCGGGTTTCAGGCGATCGCCTGGAGCGCGCCGCCGATCCTTGACGCCCCGACGGCCTCGCGCACGTTCGCCGGGCGTCGCTACGATCTCTACCTGGACGGGGCGCGGATCACAAGGATCGCCTGGCACGATGGCGGGGTCAGCTACTGGGTTTCGAATACCCTGCTGTTGGCGCTCTCGAACGAGACGATGTGGTCGGTGGCAACGAGCTTCCGACCGGTACCGAAGGAGTGATCGGCAGGTGAGGACGGGCCAGGAGCCAGTCGGTGTGATCGGAGTTGGCTACGTCGGGCTCGTGACCTCCGCCTGCCTCGCCGACCTCGGCCAGCAGGTGGTGTGCTGTGATGTCGACGCGGCGAAGATCGCGCGCCTCCGCAACGGTGAGGTGCCAATCCACGAGCCGGGTATCGACGAGCTGATCCGGCGCAACCGCGATCGCCTGACGTTCGTCACCGACCTGCGTGACGTCTTCGTCGAGGCCTCGATCGCGTTCATCTGCGTCGACACGCCGCCGCTGGTGTCGGGAGACGCCGACCTTTCGCGCGTGAACGCGGTGATCGACGCCATGCCCTCATCGGCGGACGGGGCGTTGCTCGTGATGAAGTCAACCGTTCCCGTCGGTACCGGTGCAAGCGTCCGTGCCCGTCTCGACCGGCTCGGGCGAGGCGGCGTCGGCTACGCCTCAAACCCCGAGTTCCTGCGCGAGGGTTCGGCCGTCTCCGACTTCATGGCGCCTGACCGCGTCGTCATCGGCTCCGACGACGCCGCCAACGCCGACCGCGTCGCCCGGCTGTACGCAGGGCTCGACACCGAGATCGTTCGCACCGACGTGGCGTCGGCGGAGATGACGAAGCTCGCGGCGAACGCGTTCCTCGCGACGAAGATCTCGTTCATCAACGAGATCGCGAACATCTGTGAGAACGTCGGTGCGGACGTCTCCGAGGTCGCGCGGGGGATCGGCCTCGACCGGCGGATCGGGTCGAGCTTCCTGCGTGCCGGGATCGGCTGGGGCGGCTCGTGCTTCCCGAAGGACGTGCGCGCGCTGAAGCAGCTCGCGGGGAACTCCGGCTACCACTTCCAGCTGTTGAACGCCGTGATCGAGGTGAACGAGATGCAGAAGCGGCGCGTCATCGGGCGCCTGTTGACGCGTCTTGAAACGCTTCGCGACCGCCGGATCGCGCTGCTCGGCATCGCGTTCAAGCCAAACACTGACGACACCCGCGAGGCGACCAGCATCGTGCTCGCTGCGCGGCTGGTTGCCGAAGGGGCCAGCGTCGTCGCCTACGACCCGGTCGCGTCTGGCGTGCAGCTCGAGGCGCTCGGCGCGACCGTCGCCGGCTCGGCTGCCGAGGCAATCGCTGGTGCCGACGCGGCGATCGTCGTCACCGAGTGGAACGAGTTCCGAGCGCTGATCGATCCGACCTTGCGGGCGACGATGCGCCGTCCGCTCCTGCTCGACGGACGGAACCTGCTTGACCCGATCAAGGCGCGTGCAGCCGGCTACGAGTACGAGTCGATCGGGCGCCGGTCGGGATGATCGCCGTCGTGCTCGTCGGTGGAGAGGGGACGCGCCTTCGCCCGCTCACCCTCTCGCGGCCGAAGCCGATGCTTCCGATCGCGAACCGCCCGTTCCTCGCGCACCTGCTCGACCGGCTCGTCGCGGGTGGCGTCGACGAGGTGATCTTCTCCTGCGGCTACCTGCCCGACCCGATCGTCACAACGTTCGGGCGGGAGTACCGCGACACGCGGCTGACCTACGTCGTCGAGCCCGAGCCGCTCGACACCGCCGGGGCGATCCGGTTCGCCGCCGACGGCCGCGTCGGTGACGAGACCTTCCTCGCCCTGAACGGCGACATCCTTGCTGCCGCGCCGTTGGCTGACCTGCTCGCAGAGCACCGCCGACGTGGCGCTCAGGCGACGTTGACGTTGACCGAGGTCACGGACCCGCGCCCCTACGGGCTGGTGCTCACGGCCGAAGACGGCGCCGTGACGGCGTTTCTCGAGAAGCCTGGCGACGACTGCGTCGTCGGTGACGGTCCGCACTGGATCAATGCCGGGGTCTACGCCCTCGAGCCGTCCGTTCTCGACCGGATCCCCCTTGGGCAGCGGGTGAACATCGAGCGAGCCATCTTCCCGACGCTGATCGGCAACGGCCTGCATGGCTGGCGGGGCGCCGGGTACTGGAACGACATCGGCACGCCGGCCAGCTACGTCGCGGCGAACGTCGCCGTCGCGTGCGGCGCGCTCGGCGGACCGACGGAGCAGGCGGTGTTCGCCGCTACGGCGATGATCGACGGCACGGCGATCGTCGACGGCGGCAGCGTCGTCGGTGACGGCGCCGTGATCGCTGCCGGGGCGCGCGTCAGCGGTAGCGTCGTTGACGCTGGCGCGGTGGTCGAGGCGTGCGCGCTCGTCGAGCGCTCAGCGGTGGGGCGTGGCGCGATCGTGGGCGTGGCTGCACGGCTTCTCAACGGGTCGGTGCTCGGGGACGGGCAGAGGCTCGCCGACGGTGCCACCCTCGACGATCAGCGTGTCCCGGAGGCCGTCGCATGATGCTCGACCAGGCGAGGGCGTTCGGGACACAGCTGCGGGAGGGCCGCGACACAGCGACGGGGGTCGTGGGAGTTGTCGATCGACCTGACGCGGTGCTCCTTTGTGGCCTCGGCGGGTCGGCGGCCGGTGCGCGGATCGCCGTTGCCCTCCTCTCCGCGAGGCTGACCGTCCCCGTGCTGATCGCTGCCGACGCGAAGCTTCCCGGCTGGGTGGGCGAGCGGACGCTCGTCGTCGTCACCTCGTACTCCGGTGCGACGCGCGAGGCGTTGGCGTGGTTCGCGGCCGCGGCCGAGCGTGGCGCCCGGCGCGTCGCGATCGCCTCGGGCGGCGCGCTTCGGGCGGCCGCTCAGGCCGACGGCGTGCCGGTGGTGCCGGTCAGGGATGGCCTCGCGCCGCGAGGCGCGCTCGGGCTGCTCCTCGCGGCGCTGGTCGTCGTCCTCGACGAGGCCGGCGTCGCACCGGGGGCGACGAAGATCCTCGCGACAGCGGCGTCGGCGGCTGACGACGCGCACGCGTCCCGGGAGGGCGAGGCGCGCGCGGCGGCGGCTCGTCTCACCGGGCGCACGCTCGTCGTCTACGGCGCAGGCGTGCGCGCGGCGATCGCCGTCCGGCTGAAGAACCAGCTGAACGAGAACGCCAAGGCGTCGGCGTTCGCCGGTGAGATCCCCGAGATCGCCCACAACGAGGTGCTCGGCTGGCATCAGGTCGCGCGCGCCAGCCTGCCCTGCCGCGCGATCGTGTTACGGGACGAGGCCGATCCGGAGCCATTGACCGGCACCCTGACGCACCTGCTCGCTGCGGACGCCGGCGGTGTCGAGGAGTGGCGTGGACATGGCACGACGGAGCTCGAGCGCGCGTTCTCGCTGCTCGCCTTCGGTGACCTCGTCTCGCTGAACCTCGCAGCGATCGAGGAGGTTGATCCCGAGCAGATCGATCGCCTGACGGCGCTCAAGGTCCCCGACCTCTCCTGACGTGAGGCCGGAACAGATCATCCGCATGGAGGGTCGTTCGGTCATGCTCCTCGACCAGACGGTGCTCCCGACGACCGTGCGCGAGCGTCGTTGCGTCGAGGTGGCCGACCTCGTTCAGGCAATCCAGGACCTTGCCGTACGCGGCGCACCGCTCCTCGGTGTCGCCGGGGCGATGGGCGTCTGGCTTGCGGCCCAGTCAGCGCCCGACCATCCGCAGGGGTTGCGCCAGTACGTCACCGAGCAGGCGGCGCGCGTCGCCGCTGCTCGGCCAACTGCGGTGAACCTCCGATGGGGCGTCGAGCAGGCGCTCGGTGAGCTCGACCGCCCGTGGGCGAGCGTCGCTGAGGCGCGTGGACGCCTCCAGGCCGTCGCCGAACGCATCCACCGCGACGAGGTCGCTCGATGTCTCATCATTGGCACGAACGGCGCCGAGGCGCTCGGGCCGGTCAGACACCTGATGACCCAGTGCAACGCTGGTGGGCTCGCGACCGGTGGCTACGGGACGGCGCTCGGCGTCATCCGCGTGGTCGCTTCCCGCACTCCCGGACTGCACGTCTGGGTGCCCGAGACGCGCCCGCTGCTTCAGGGCTCTCGGCTCACCGCCTTCGAGCTCGCCGAGGCGGGAATCGCCCACACCGTCGTTACCGATAACGCCTGTGCCGCCCTGTTTCGCGAGGGAGTCGTCGATGCGGTCGTGGTGGGCGCTGACCGGATCGCCGCGAACGGCGACACCGCCAACAAGATCGGGACGTACGCGCTCGCGGTGATCGCTCACCACCACGGCGTGCCGCTGATCGTTGCGGCGCCGTCCTCGACGGTTGACCCGGACACCAGCACCGGCGCTGGGATCATCATTGAGCAGCGTCCGGCGAGCGAGGTCACGCCCTACGGGTCGCCGGCACGCAACGACGCGTTCGACGTCACGCCGGCGGCGCTCGTTCGCGCGATCGTCACCGAGCACGGCGTCCTTCGCGCGCCGTACGACCTGCGGTCGGTGCGACCGTGAACGAGGTCGCAGGTGCGGTTGACGCGCTCAGCGCCGGGGACATCGCGAGGCTCCCGCCAGCCGGCACCGCCGAGGGTGATCGCCTCGGGCGCGACGGGAGCGCGTTGCTCGCTCGTGGTGGGTGCGCGCTGCTCCTGCTGAGCGGCGGCATGGCAACGCGGATGGGCGGAACCGTGAAGGCGCTCGTCGAGGTCACCGCGGGCAGCTCCTTCCTCGACCTGCGGCTGCGTGAACGCTCGCGCCTCGGCGATCGGGTCGGCGTCCTCCCGCCGCTGTGGCTCATGACCAGCCCGGCAACCGACGAGGCGATCCGCGCCGCCCTCGGCGAACACATCGCTGCCGGCGGGGTCGAGCTGTTCCAGCAACGCACCGACGTCCGCCGCCGGCCCGATGGGAGCGTCTTCCGTGACCGAGAGGGCAACGTCAGCAGCCACGCCTGCGGCCACGGCGATGTCGTCGATGCTGTGCGCGACGCCGGCGTCCTCGCCCGGTTCCTCGACCGCGGCGGTGAGCACGTGATGATCGCGAACATCGACAACCTCGGCGCCGCCCTCGATGACGTCGTGCTGGGTTGGCATCTCGCCCACGGCGCTCCGCTGACGTGCGAGGTCGTCGACGCCGCCGGCGATCGGGGCGGGCTACCGGTCAGGTGGAACGGGCGCCCCGTCATCCTCGAGGAGTTCCGTGTTCCCGCTGCCTTCGACCGGTCACTGGTGAAGGTGTTCAACACGAACACCTTCACCGTGTCGGCGCAGGCGCTCCACGACCACGATGCGCCGTGGACCTGGTTCTCGGTCGCCAAGGAGGTCGACGGTGAGCCGGTCGTGCAACGCGAGCGGCTGCTCGGCGAGCTGACCTCGCACCTCGACACGCGATTTCTCCACGTCGATCGAGACGGTCATTCGTCGCGGTTCCTGCCCGTGAAGGACGCGGACGAGCTTGAACGACGTCGCCCAGCGGTACGCGCGGTGCTCGCCTCCCGTGGCGTCCTCTGATCCTCCCGGCACCGCTCGCGGCGTCCCGACCGAATGAGGATGGCCGTGTGCGGCGCTACCGACGCGGGAACGCCGCCCGGATGAGCCCTGCGTGTGCGGCGAGCACGTCGCCGACAGCGTCGACGTAGCCGTCGATATCGGCCGGAGTGAGCGGCAGGGAGAGGCTTAGGAAGCCGCGCCGGGCATGCGAGTAGCCGCGTTCAAGGAGCGACAGGTGCAGGAGCGTCCGCAGGGCGGTGAGCGTCGCCGGAGCCGTTTGAACGGTGTCCGTGATCCGGCGGATCGGACCGTGGGCGAGGTGGAGCCCGATCAAGGAGCCGACCCCGGTCGCTTGGAACGGGAGCTCGAGCGCAGCGCCGAGCGCGGTCAGGCGCTCGCGTAGGTCGTCTCCCGAGCGGTTGAGCTGGTCAAGGACCTCCCGATGGAGCACCTGCGTCAACCCAGCAAGACCTGCGGCCATCGTCAGCACGTTGTTGTTGAACGTCCCGGCGTGCGCGAGCGATCCAGGTCTTCCCGGGTCGAAGCGATCCATCAGGTCGCGTCGTCCACCGAAGGCGCCGAACGTCAGTCCCCCGCCGAGGTACTTGCCGAGCGCCGTGAGATCAGGGATGACGCCCGTCAGATCCTGCGCCCCCCCTGGCGCGAGCCGCGAGGTCATCACCTCGTCGAACACGAGCACGACGTCCCGTTCGGCGGTGACGGCGCGCAGCGAGCCAAGGAACGCCGCCTCTCCGGGGATCGCGCCGGCGGAGCCCTGCAGCGGCTCGACGACGACGCACGCGAGGGACGCGGCGTGCTGCTGAACGAGCTCGCGTGCCGTCGTGGCATCGTTGTACGGCGCGACGATGAACGGGAACGGTGCGTTGAGCGGTGATCCGGCAGCCGTCGGGAAGGAGAGCATGCTGCCGTGGTACCCGCCCTCAAACACCAGCACGCCCTCGCGTCCGGTCGCCGCCCGGGCGAGCGAGACCGCCAGCAGGTTTGCCTCCGTGCCGGAGTTACAGAAGCGGACAAGGTCGATCGAGGGGAAGCGCCCGACGATCGCCGCGGCCAGGCCGGACTCGTACTCGTTGGGTGCGCCGAAGGCGATGCCGTCCGCCAGCGCCTCGCGGATCGCGCCGGCGATCACGGGGTTGGAGTGGCCGTAGAGCCCCGCGGTGAACTCGCCGAGCAGGTCGCGGTAGAGGTGCCCGTCGACATCGGTGAGCGTCGCGCCCTCGGCGCGGGCGATCGTCAGCGGGAAGGGATCGGCGTGGAGCACCGTCCGCGTGTTGCCGCCCGGCATTGCCGTCGCGCGCTCGGCGTGCAGCCGGGCGCTCGTCGGGTTTCGGGCCGCGTAGCGTTCGGTCAGCTCCCGGACGGTCGTCGCAAGGTCGTGCACGCCTCAGTTGTAGCGCGAAGCTCGCGCTCGTGCTCCCACCTCGTCGTGCCGATTGGAGACTCGTGGATCACAACGGAGAACCGGGTTCGGCGTCGCGGCACCGCATTCTCGAGGCGCTGGGGGTGCTCGATGAGGTCTTCAGCTGGCCGCTCGCCGGCTGCGCGCCGGAGCTGGCCGCCCTCGAAGCGACGGTGGTCGACGACGACCGGGCTGCCTTCAGCGCTCTCGTCGCCTCGGTCACCGGTGCCTGCCCGGTTCGCGGCACGTTCCGCGTGCGCTCCTCCGCTCACGGCGTCCGCGCCGTCGCGCTCACGCTGATCGTTACCCCCGCCAGTGGCGGAAACCGGCTCGAGGGGGCGCTCGTTGACGTTGGCGAGCCCGACGTCTACCACGATGAGCTGACGACGATGCTCGCCGAGATGAACCAGATCTCAGCGCAGCTCGAGCTGCAGAACCTCGAGCTTGAAGCGTTGCGCCACGAGGCAGAGGAGCGGTCGCGCACCGACGCGCTGACAGGCGCATACAATCGCCGTCATCTCGTCGAGACGCTGGCCTACGAGCAGGGCCGTGCGAGCCGAGGAGCGCCCATCGCCTCGTTGCTGCTCCTCGACATCGACCGCTTCAAGTCGGTGAACGACACCTACGGTCACCCAGCGGGTGACGCCGTGCTGATCGAGGTCGCTACGCGTCTTCGCGCAGCGGTACGTGAGCATGACACCGTCGCGCGGTTTGGTGGTGAGGAGTTCGCCGTGCTGCTCGTCGGCGTCACCGACGAGCCGACGCTCGCGACGCGTGCAGAGGTCGTTCGTGGCGCGATCTCGGCGCGCGACATCGCTGTGCCGGGCGGCGTCGCGTTGCGCGTGACGGCATCGTGTGGTGCGGTGGTCTGGGGTGGGGGGCGTGCTGGCGAGGAGGCGCTTGAGCTCGCCGACCAGGCGCTCTACGCGGCGAAGCGCGGTGGACGCGACCAGGTGCGGCTGTACGCCACCCTTCAGGAGCAGGATCTCGCGGAGGTCGAGCCAGAGTCGCTGAAGCTGGCCCGGGGCCTTGCGCTGGCGGCGAGCGTCCGCGAGGCGTCGCCCGTCGATCACTGCGAGGAGGTCGCCGACGTCGCTGCCGCGACCGCCCACCATCTTGGTCTGAGCCCTGCGATGATCCTCCGCTGCCGCCTGGGCGGATTGCTCCACGACATCGGCAAGCTCGCGATCCCTGATCGGATCGTGCACGCCCAGGGTGTTCTTGGCGACGACGACCGTCGCCTGCTGCGGGGCCACGTCGAGCTTGGTGCCGACATCGTCGGTCGGCTCGCGGCGCTCCATGACGTCGTCGCTGCCGTGCGTCACCATCACGAGTTGCACGACGGCTCCGGGTATCCAGACGGGCTTGCTGGGGAAGCGATCCCCGTGGAGGCCCGCATCGTCGCGGCTGCCGATGCGTACTCTGCGATCCGCGCCGGCCGCCCCTACCAGGCGTCGCTCGACGTCCCCGCGAGCCACGCGGCGCTCCGAGCGGCTGCGCCAGACCGGCTCGACCCGCGCGTCGTCGAGGCAGTCGTTGCCGTCACCTCAGCGGCCGATCGCGAGCTGGTCGGATGACGGGGGGCTCGCGTTCAGTAGCGCGCTGACCGTCGCGAAGCGGTAGTGGCGCTTCTTCAACGCCGGGATGATCAGATCGAGCGCAGCGACCGTGGCGGAGCGGTCACCGCCGCCATCGTGCAGCAACACGATCGATCCGGGCTTCACGCCTGCGAGCACGTTCGCAGCGATCTTCTCCGCCGTCAGGCCGGTCCAGTCACGGGTGTCGATGCTCCAGACGACGGGGACAAGACCGAGCGATCGGGCGAGCTGGTTCGTCGCGGCATCCGTCGTGCCGTATGGCGGGCGCACGAGGGTCGCTGGGCCGAGGCCCTGCCCGTCGATCGCATCAGACGTTGTGAGCATCTCGTCACGCCGGGCACCTGGCGGGAGCTGGAGCAACACCGTGTGTGACCACGTGTGGTTCGCAAGCTCGTGTCCGGCGTCCGCGACGGCGTGGAGGGTCGCGGGGTAGGCGCGCGCGTTCTTGCCGATCACGAAGAAGGTCGCGTGGACGTTGTAGCGCGCGAGCGCGTCGAGCACGGGACGGGTGTAGTCGGACGGCCCGTCATCGAAGGTCAACGCGATGCTCCGCTGCATGCCCCCCGCCGCGACGACCGAGTCGCCGTTGGGGATCATTGCCGTGGTCGGATCTGCCAGGCTCCAGCGTGAGCGGGTCTGTCGGGTCGGCGCGGCGGCGGCCGTTGAAGCGAACGCCGACTCCTCACGCGAGATCTCGCCGGTCGCTGCGATCGGGCCGGTGAGCGCGACCGCCGGCGGGTCGGCGCTGCCGAGCACGACGCGCGCCGCGACCACTCCGATCGCTGCGAGCACGAACAGGGCGACGATCGACCGCGTGCTTCGTCGGGGTGCCATGCGCCCCCACTATGCCACCGTGCAACGACGTGCGTCCCGCACG
>JANYCN010000080.1 GCA_025360225.1 Actinomycetes bacterium
CTGGACACTACGACCTCCCTCGTGATCGACGACCCGGACACCAGCCCGGTTCGCGCCAACCACCACCGACCCTTCTCACGTACAACACATAAAACCATGGACACCCATCAGCACACCAAACACCGGACACTGCACTAGTCGTTGACGCCGAGGTCGGTGCGCAGCGACTCGAGCGCGGTGCGGAGGTGGGCGACCTCGACCTCTAGCTCGCTCACGCGCGCCTCGAGGCTGATCGTCCCGCCCGGCTGGGTGCGCTGTGGCGCTGCGGGGGTGCCGCGCGCTTCCTCGCTCGGCTCCCCGGAAAGCAGGTGGGCGTAGCGCTGCTCCTTCTGCCCGGGACGGCGCTCCAGCAGCACTACAAGGTGGCGGTCGGCCAGTCCAGCGAGGGCGGCCTCGGCCTCCTCGAACGACGCGAACGGCTGCATGCGTTCCGTCCGCGCACGCAGCTCGGCCACCGTCTGCGGGCCGCGCAGGCACAGCACTGCGAGCAGCACCTGCTCCTCGACGGGCAGCTCGAGCGTGTCGTGCAGCATGTGGCGGAACTTCGCCGTCCGCGTCCCTGGCCCGCTCGCGACGCGGGTGTAGCGAATCGCGCCGAGCCGGTCGAGCGCCTCGCGGATCGTCGGCTCGTCGTACTCGACGACTGGCTCGCGGTTCGTCGACTGGTTGCACGCATGGCGCAGTGCGTTCAGCGTCAGCGGGTAGACGTCTGGGGTCGTGCGTTGCTTCTCGACCAGCGATCCGAGCACCCGGACCTGGACGGCGTCAAGGGTATGCACGCTCTCAGGATACGGTCAATCACCCGAACTTCTCCACTTTCAGAACATTGTGTTCCGCTTGCGATCGATGATCTGCGAAACTATCGGAAGTGTCCTCGCCGACCCCTCCCGAGCCTGACGATGCGATCCCTGCCGAGGTTCGGCGGCAGCGCATCATCTCGCTCCTCGTCGAGCATGACCACGTGCGGGTCGGTGACCTCGCCTCGCGCTTCGGGACGTCCGAGGTCACGATCCGCACGGACCTTGCGGCGCTCGCTGCACGCGGACACCTGACGCGCGTGCGCGGCGGCGCGATGGCCCGCTCCTCCGCCCAGCCCCACCGAGAGCTGCCGTTCGCGGAGTCCCTGCTCGAGCACGCCGAGGAGAAGGCCGCGATCGGCTACGCGGCCGCGCAGCTCGTGCACGACGCGGACTCCGTGATCCTGGACGTGGGAACGACGACGACGGCGATCGCCCGCGCGCTTGCCGCTCGCCACGAGCTTCGCGACGTGACCGTCTTCACGAACGGCCTGAACATCGCGCTCGAGCTCGAGTCCGCGGCGCCGTGGCTGACGGTCGTCGTGCTTGGCGGCACGCTCCGCTCGATGCAGCACTCCCTGGTCGACCCGCTCGCCGGCCTGATCCTCGATCGGATCACGGCGAACGTGGCGTTCATCGGCGCGCACGGCCTCGATCCGACGGCGGGGCTCACGAACGCCAACATCGCGGAGGCCGAGATGAAGCGCCGGATGCTCCTCGCTGCCCGTCGACGCGTCGTCGTGCTCGACTCCTCCAAGCTCGGGGTGGTGTCGCTCGCGCGCATCTGCGACGCGGCCGACATCGACCTGCTGCTCACGGGGGCCGGGGCCGATCCGGCGCTGCTGACGTCCCTGCGGGAGGCCGGGCCGGAGATCCGGACCGTCCCGTGACCGCTGCCTGGCGGTCGGCTGGGCTGGAGCGTCTCGCGACGACCGAGTTCGACCTGCTCGTGATCGGGGCCGGCGTGCTCGGCGCGGCGACCGCGTGGACGGCTGCGCTCCAGGGTGCGAGGGTCGCCGTGATCGATCGCGGTGACGTCGCAGGAGCGACGTCGAGCGCGTCGTCGAAGCTGCTGCACGGCGGGCTGCGGTACCTGGCTATGGGCGACCTCGGCCTCGTCCGCGAGGCCCACCACGAGCGCCGCGTGAACGCCACGATCGTCGCGCCCCACCTGACGCGCCCGCAGCCGTTCGTGGTGCCGATCGTCCGCGGCGGAGCGCTGCCGGGTTGGCAGGCGCGCGTTGGCGTGCTCGCGTACTCGGCGCTCTCCGGGTTCCGCGATGGCCGCAGCGGCCGCATCTCGCTCGCGGAGGCGGTCGCGCTTGCGCCCGGCCTTGACCCGAGCCGGCTGGTCGGCGTCGTGCGCTACCACGACCACCAGACCCACGACGCACGGCTCGCGCTCGGTGCCCTGCGCGCGGCCGCGGCCGCCGGTGCCGTCGTCGTCCCGCGGGTCGAGGCGCTCGCGTTGCGTACCCTCGGCGGCCGCGCCGTCGGCGTCGAGGCGGCCGACGTCCTCGGCGCTTCGCTGTTCGCGATCAGCGCGCGCGCCGTCGTGAACGCCGCCGGGCCGTGGGTCGACGTCGTGCGGCGGATGGAGGACCAGGGGGCGCGCCCGAGCGTGCGCCTCGCCAAGGGCGCCCACGTGCTGGTCAGCCCCGCCGTCCCGTGGGCGGCAGCGGTCACGACCCCGCTCGCCGGCGGGCGCGTCTCGTTTGCGATCCCGTGGCAGGGGATGCTGCTGCTCGGCACGACGGACGAGCCGTACGAGGGCGACCCGGGCCTGGTCGAGGCGACGGATGCGGACGTCGAGCAGATCGTCGCGGAGGCCCGGCTCGCGCTCGACCCGTCCGTCGTCGACGCTGCCTCGGTGCGCGCGCGCTTCGCCGGGCTCCGGGTGCTCCCGGTCGCGGACGGCGCGACGAGCACGACGCGGCGGGAGACGATCATCTCGACCGGGCCGACCGGGATGGTGTCGGTTGCGGGTGGCAAGCTCACGACCTGGCGGCGGATCGGCCTCGACGTGGTTCGTCACGTGAACGCCGGCTCCGGACGGCCAGCACCATCGCGCACGCCGGTTCCGATGCCGGGCGCGCTGCCGCTTGCGGGAGCGACGGCCGCCCTCCTCGACGCGCACCCCGACCTCGACCGCGACGTCGCCGCGCACCTCGCCCACCTCTACGGCTCCCTCGCGACTGACGTGATCGCGGCCTGTGAGGACCGGCCCGAGCTCCGGGAGAGGCTGCACCCCGACGGCCCGGACGTGCTCGCCCAGGTTGCCTACGCGCGTGACCACGAGTGGGCGCTGACCGTCGACGACGTCGCGCGACGTCGCACGACGCTCTGGCACCGCGGCCTCGCGGGGCCAGCCGAGACGGCCCGGATCGCCGCCGAGCTCGCCCGGTCGTGATCCGCAGCTCCAGATCTTCACCAGTCCACGAAAGAGACCTTCGCCAGATTCCGGTTCCGAATGCTTGCGGTCCGCTCGCAATGGCGATACAGTCGCAGTCATCCGGCATCCGGATGGAGCGAGGAGGAGGAACAACAGTGGACGAACGAATGATCGAGCGGCTCGCACAGGCAGCCGGCGGCCCGACGACACGGTCGGAGGTGCTGCGTCGCGCGCTGCTCGCCGGCGTCGGCCTGTCCGCGATCGGCGGCCTGGCGGCGGCGTGCGGTAGCTCCGACACGGCGGCGCCCGCGACGAGCGCCGTCGACACCGGTGCAGCCGGCGGAAGCACGGCGAGCGCGATGGACGCGATCGTCGCCGGCGCGAAGACCGAGGGCAAGCTGAACGTGATCGCCCTCCCACACGACTGGGCGAACTACGGCGAGATCATCACCGCCTTCAAGGCCAAGTACGGCCTGACGATGGACGAGGCGAACCCGAACGGCAGCTCCGCGGACGAGATCACGGCCGTCCAGACCCTCAAGGGCCAGGATCGCGCGCCCGACGTGCTCGACGTCTCCCCGGCGAAGGCCCAGGACGCCGCGAACCTGCCGCTCTTCATGGCCTACCAGAACGCGAACTGGGCGACGATCCCGGACGGGATGAAGGAGCCCACCGGCCTCTGGGTCGGCGACTACTACGGCGTCCCCGCGATTGGCGTGAACGTCGACAAGGCCGGCGGCGAGCCGAAGGCCTTCGCCGACCTGAAGGACCCGAAGTACAAGAACATGGTCGCCCTGAACGGTGACCCGCGGAAGTCCGGCTCCGGCCTCGCCGGCGTCTGGGCGGCGTCCCTCGCGAACGGCGGGTCGCTCGACGACATCGGCCCGGGCATCGACTTCTTCGTCGCGCTCAAGGCGAGCGGGAACTTCGTCCCGACCGACGCGACCCCGGCGACGGTGCAGAGCGGCCAGACGCCGATCACGATCGACTGGGACTACCTGCAGCTCTCCTACTCCAAGGAGTTCGCCGGCAAGCTCACCTGGAAGGTGAACGTCCCGACCGATGGCGTGTACCCCCAGTACTACTGCCAGGCGATCAACGCGACCGCCCCGCACCCGAACGCTGCCAAGCTCTGGCAGGAGTTCCTCTACTCCGACGAGGGCCAGCTCCTGTTCCTGAAGGGCTTCAGCCACCCGGCGCGCTACGCCGATCTCGTTGCGAACAACAAGGTGCCGGCCGACCTCGCCGCGCAGCTTCCCGATGCGTCGATCTACGCGAACATCAAGTTCGCGACGGCCGCGCAGATCGACGCCGCGAAGGCGAAGATCGGTACGGACTGGGTGAAGGTCGCCGGGTCCTGACCTGCCAGATGTGAGCGCCATCGCCCCACCCACGGATGGATTCGTCCCCTCCGCCCCTCGCCGGCGGAGGGGACGCCGCTCGCTCGCGTTCCTCGGGATCCTCCCGTTCCTGCTCTTCACGGGCGTGTTCCTGCTCGCGCCGACGATCGTCCTCGTGAAGGCCTCCTTCCAGGACCCGGCCGGCGCCTTCACGTTTGAGAACGTCCGCGCGCTGTTCCAGGGCGAGCTTCTGCACGCCTACCGCACGTCGATCGAGATCTCGCTCGTGACCGCCCTCGTCGGCGGCCTCCTTGGTGCCCTGATGTGCTACGCGATGACGCACAAGGCGGCTCCACGGTTGCTACGGGCCGGGCTCGAGACGTTCAGCGGCGTCGCGGCGAACTTCGCGGGCGTGCCGCTCGCGTTCGCGTTCATCTCGACGCTCGGCACCGTCGGCCTCGTCACTGCCTGGCTGAAGGACGCCGGGATCGACCTGTACGGCTCCGGCTTCACCCTCTTCGGCTTCTGGGGGCTCGCCCTCACCTACCTGTACTTCCAGATCCCGCTGATGATCCTCGTGATCGCCCCCGCCTTCGACGGGCTGCGGGGGGAGTGGCGCGAGGCGGCGACGAACCTCGGCGCGACGCCCGCCCACTACTGGCGCACCGTCGGCCTCCCGATCCTGATGCCGTCGATGCTCGGCGCGTTGCTGCTGCTGTTCGCGAACAGCTTCTCGGCCTACGCCACCGCCTACGCACTCACCGGCGGCAACTCCGTCGAGCTCGCGCCGACGCTGATCGGGAACGAGCTCTCCGGCGACGTGCTGAACAACAAGAACCTCGGGTACGCCCTCGCGTTCGGGATGATCGTGATCGTGACCGCCTGCGTCGCCGCGTACTGGCTCCTCGAGCGGCGCGCCGCCCGGTGGAAGCGGTGAGATCCCGCCTCGGCCCGGTCTCGTGGATCGCGCTCTTCCTGGGCATCTCCTACTTCCTGATCCCGCTCGTCGCGACGGCGATCTTCTCGACGGAGACGAGCCGCAACGGCCACGACCTGTCGGCCTACACGGCCGTGCTCGGTGACGAGGGCTTCCGGTCGAGCCTGTCCTTCTCGTTCAAGCTCGCCGTCGCGACGATCGTCGTCTCGACCGTCCTGATGGTGCCGACCGCCTACTGGGTGCACCTCAAGCTGCCGGCGCTCAGGCCGCTGATGGACTTCACCACGATCCTGCCGCTCGTCGTGCCACCGATCGTCCTCGTCGCCGGGTTCGGGCCCACGTTCGGCATCGACGGCCCGCCGATCCTGGGTGGCCAGGGCTCCTGGTTCTACGGCGAGGGGATCCCCGGGAACGTCCCGCCGCTCCTCGTCGGGGCCTACACGGTGCTCGCGTTCCCGTACGTCTACCGGAGCCTCGACAGCGGCCTGCGCGCGATCGACCTGAAGACCCTCACTGAGGCCTCGCAGAGCCTCGGAGCTGGCTGGGTCACGACGCTCATCCGCGTGATCGTCCCGAACCTGCGCCCGGCGATCCTGAACGGCGCGTTCCTGACGCTCGCGATCGTGCTCGGCGAGTTCACGATCGCCAGCATCCTCCAGTACACGCCGTTCTCGGTGTACATCTCGAGCGTCGGGCAGTCGTCGGGGACGCAGCAGTCCTCGCTCACCGTCATCGCCTTCCTGCTGACGTGGGGCATCATGCTCGCCCTTCTCCGGTTCACCCGTGGCCCCGGTGGCGGACGCCGCGGAGCCCCCACACAAGGAGCCAGGTAGTGGCCGAGCTTGTCCTCTCCGGGCTGCGCAAGGAGTTCGCCGGAGGCGTCGTCGCCCTGCACGACCTCGACCTGACCGTCGGCAGCGGCGAGTTCGTCTCGCTCCTCGGCCCGTCGGGCTGCGGGAAGACGACGGCGCTGCGGATCGTCGCTGGCTTCGAGCATCCCTCCAGCGGCCGGGTCAGCGTCGGCGGCGTCGACATCACCGGCACCCCGCCGAACGAGCGTGACATGGGAATGGTCTTCCAGGCCTACAGCCTCTTCCCGAACCTGACGGCGCGCGACAACGTCGGCTACGGGCTGCGCGTGCGGAAGCAGCCCGCGCGGCAGCGCAACCAGCGTGCCGAGGAACTGCTCGACCTCGTCGGGCTCGCCGACGCCGCTGGACGGTACCCGCACCAGCTGTCGGGCGGCATGCAGCAGCGCGTCGCGCTCGCCCGCGCGCTCGCGATCGAGCCGAAGGTCCTGCTGCTCGACGAGCCGCTCTCCGCGCTCGACGCGAAGGTTCGCCTGCAGCTGAGAGAGGAGATCCGACGGATCCAGCAGCGACTCGGAATCACCACGATCTTCGTCACCCACGACCAGGAGGAGGCGCTCTCGATCTCCGATCGGATCGCGGTCCTCTACCAGGGGAAGATCGAGCAGCTCGGGCCGCCCGCCGAGATCTACGGGGCGCCCGCGACGCCGTTCGTCGCGGAGTTCGTCGGCACGATGAACCGCATCGAGGGCGTCTCGGATGGCTCGGGCGGCGTGCTCAGCGACGGCGGGCTGCTCACGCTCTCGTCGGCGGTCTCCCACGCGGCCGGGCGACGGCTGCTCGTGCTCGTGCGACCGGAGAGCGTCCGCCTCTCAGCCGCTCAGTCGGTACCCGTACCCGGAGAGCTCGTCGGCGAGGTGGCGTCGCAGGTGTTCCTCGGCGCCGTCACGCGGGTCCTCACCGTCGTCGCGGGGCTCGAGATCCGCGCGGACGTGCCGAGCTCGGTCGCGGCGACGTTTCCGGTCGGCGCGCGGGTGCGGGTCGAGGTGCCGCGCGAGGGAACCCGCGTGCTCGATCTCGACGCGTAGTCGCCGCCTCGCTCGACCGGCGTACACTCCGGCGCAGCGACGATGCGCATCACGTACCTGCACCAGTACTTCACGACGCCCGACGGCGCCACCGGCACACGGTCGTACGAGATGGCTCGGCGGCTCGTCGCGCGCGGGCACCGCGTGACGATGATCTGCTCCGACGCGCAGCTCCCTGCACCGCTCAAGGCGGCGCGCGGCGTCCGCCGCACGACCATCGACGGCATCGAGCTGCGGATCATCCCCGTCGCCTATACAAACGAGATGCGCACGCGGGAGCGCGTCCAGAGCTTCCTGCGCTTCGCCCTGCGTGCCTCGGTCGAGGCTGCGCGCACGCCTGCCGACCTGGTGTTCGCGAGCTCGACGCCGCTCACGATCGCTCTGCCCGGGATCGTCGGGCGGGTCGTGCGACGGGCACCGATGGTGTTCGAGGTGCGCGACCTGTGGCCGGAGATGCCGATCGCGATGGGTGCGCTCCGGGGGCGCCTGCCCATCGCGGTCGCTCGCGCGGTCGAGTGGATCGCCTACCACGCGGCGCGTCACGTGATCGCCCTGTCGCCCGGGATGGCGGACGGCGTCGCCCGACGAGGCGTCAACCGCGACCGGATCTCCGTCGTGCCGAACGGGTGCGACGTCGAGGCCTTCGCCGTCGAGGAGTCGGCGGGGGATGCGGTGCGGGCCGGCGTCCCGGGCCTCGTAGCCGGTGCACCGCTCGTCGTGTACGTCGGCGCGCTCGGTGAGATGAACGACGTTGGCTGGCTCGCCGAGGTTGCTGGTGCGTTGCGCCCGCTCGCCCCGGACGCGCGGTTCCTCGTCGTCGGTCGCGGCCGCGACCGCGACCGCGTGATCGCCCGCGCCCGAGCCGCCGGCGTTCTCGACGAGACGTTCTTCCTGCACGATCCGATCGCGAAACGCGACGTCCCAGCGCTGCTCGCCGCGGCGACGGTGTCGACCGCCCTGTCGGCGCCCGTCCCCGAGTTCGAGGCGAACTCCTCAAACAAGCTGTTCGACACCCTCGCCGCCGGTCGGCCGGTCCTGATCAACTACGGTGGCTGGCATCGCGAGCTGCTCCAGCGCTCGGGCGCGGGGATCGTTGTCCCGCAGGGCGACGTCGTCGCGGCCGCGAAGGCGCTCGCGGCCCTCCTCGCCGACCCGGTCTCGTTGAACGCCGCCCGGTCGGCGGCGGCGCAGCTTGCGCGCAGCGAGTTCGACCGGGACGCGCAGGCTGACCTCCTGATCGGCGTGCTCGAGAGCGCGTCGGGCAAGATGTAGGCGGTGGAGTCGCCACACGAGGCAGGAACGATGTCGTCCGGCCGGCTTGAGGCGTTCTCCGACGGCGTCCTCGCCGTGATCATCACGATCATGGTGCTGGAGATCAAGGCACCCGAAGGCGGCGACCTTGAGGCCCTGCGCCCGCTCATCCCCGAGCTGCTCTCCTATCTCCTGAGCTTCTCCCTGATCGCCGTCTACTGGAACAACCATCACCACCTGTTGCGGGCGACGCAGACGATCTCCTCCGAGGTGATGTGGGCGAACATGCACCTCCTCTTCTGGCTATCGCTCGTCCCCGTCGCGACGAACTGGATCGGCAACCACCCACACCAGCCGTGGCCGGCCGCGACGCTCGGGATCATCAGCATGATGGCTGGCGTCGCCTACTTCGTGCTCTCGCGCCTGATCATCGCCGCCAACCGGGGCACCGGGATCGAGGAGGCGCTCGGGGGCGACACGAAAGGCGTCGCGTCGCTCGTCTTTTATGGGGCGGGCGTTGGCCTCGCGTTCCTCCACCCGTACCTCGCCTACGGCTGTTACACCGCGGTGTTCGTGATGTGGTTCATCCCCGATCGCCGGCTGAGCCGGTAGGAGGCTCGCGTGCACGTCGTCGTCCTCGGTGCTGGCGTCGTCGGCGTCGCCACGGCCCACTACCTCGCGCTCGACGGGCACGAGGTCACGGTGCTCGACCGCGAGGCCGCCGTCGGGCGGGATGCGAGCGGCGGCAACGCCGGCCTGATCGCCCCCGGGCACTCCTACGCGTGGGCCTCTCCCGCCGCGCCGCGCATGATGGTTCGCTCGCTCCTTGGCCAGCGGACGGCGATCCGCGTCAAGCCGACGCTCGATCCGGCGCTGCTCGGGTGGGGCATCCGCTTCCTGCGCGAGTGCACCGCCGACCGCGCGCGGCGCAACACGCTCGTCAAGCACCGCCTGTGCCGGCACAGCCACGACTGCATCAACGCCCTCGCCGCCTCCGAGGCGATCGAGTACGCCCGCGAGGCAGCCGGTGTCTTCTACCTGTACGGCGACGAGGCGGCTCTTCAGGCTGGCTGGGCGAGGACGTCGCTGCTGCGGGAGAACGGGGAGGATCTCCGGCTCCTGTCCGCGATGGAGGTCGCCGACCGCGAGCCGGCGTTCGCGCGGGCAACGTCACCGATCGCCGGGGCGATCTTCGGCGCGGACGACGCCAGCGGTGACTGCGAGCTGTTCACGCGGGGGCTCGCTGCATCGCTCGAGCGGCGCGGCGTCACGTTCCAGCTCGGCGAGACGATCAACGGGCTACGGGTCGACGGCGGGTCGGTGACGGGCGTGCGGACGACGAACGGCGAGGTACGCGGCGACGCCTACGTGCTCGCTCTCGGCACCGGCAGCGCGGCGATCGCGCGTACCGCCGGGATTCGCGTCCCCGTGTATCCGGCCAAGGGCTACTCCGCGACGTTCGCCGTGCGCGATCCCGGCGCGTGCCCGCGCGTCGGCGGCGTCGACGAGGGCACCCTCGTCGCGTGGTCGCGTCTCGGCGACCGCCTGCGCATGTCGTCAACCGCGGAGTTCTCCGGCTACGACCGGTCATGGCGTCCCGACGACTTCGCCGGCATCATCGCCACCGCCCGGCGGCTCTTTCCGGGCGCCGCGGACTGGGATACCGGGGCGTACCGCGCCTGCCTCCGGCCGATGACGCCGGACGGCCCGCCAGTGATTGGCCGGTCCCGTGTCGGCAACCTGTGGCTGAACACCGGGCACGGCCACATGGGCTGGACGATGGGGCCGGGGTCGGGTCAGGTCCTCGCCGACCTGTTCGCCGGTCGCCCGACGGCGATCGAGCCGGACGGCGTCGCGCCCCGGTGAGCGTTCTCGATCGCGCATCGATCCTCGCCGCGCGCGACGCCATCGCTCCGCACGTCGTGGCGACGCCGCTTGTCTGGTGTGAGGCGCTCGGCGTGCACCTGAAGCTCGAGCTCTTGCAGCGAACCGGCTCGTTCAAGGTCCGGGGCGCCTTTCATCGCCTGCTGCACCTGACCGCCGGCGAGCGCGCCGCGGGCATCGTCGCCGTCTCGGCAGGCAACCACGCAGCCGCTGTAGCGCTCGCGGGACGCGAGCTCGGCGTTGACGTGCTGGTGCTGATGCCGAAGGGCGCGTCGACGGCGAAGGTCGCGCTGACGCGGTCGTTTGGCGCAACCGTCGACCTCGAGTCTGACGGCGCGGCGGTCGCCTTCTCGCGGATGGCGGCGATCAGCGCGGCGACGGGTCGCGTGATCGTGCACCCGTACGACGACCCGCTCGTGATCGCCGGCGCCGCCTCGGTCGGCCTGGAGATCGCCGAGTCAGCGCCGGACGCGGACGTCGTCGTCGTCCCGCTCGGCGGCGGTGGCCTGTCGTCGGGGATCGCCTCGGCGCTCGCCGCCGTCGGACACCCGGCTCGCGTCGTGGCGGTCGACGCACGCGCCACCAGCAGCCTCGCGGCGTCGCTCGCCGCCGGCGCCCCCGTCCGTGGGCCTGGTCAGCCGACGTTCGCTGACGCGCTCGCTGCGCCGATCGTCGGCGAGCACCCGCTCGCGATCGCCCGGGCGCTCGGGATCCTCCCGATCTCGCTCGACGAGGACCAGCTGCTCGACGGGTTCCGCGCCGCGTATCGCCTGGCCAAGGTCGCCTGCGAGGTTGGCGGGTCGGCGGCGGTCGGCGCGCTCGTCGCCGGCCTCGTGCGGGCCGAGCGTCCGGTGTGCGTGGTGTCCGGCGGGAACATCGCCGCCGACGTTGCCGCGCGGTACCTTCAGGGGTCGGGCTGAACGAGAGCCCGGACGGTGGAGCTGTGGCTCACCGGGACGAACTCCAGCTCGACCTTCCCAGCCCAGTGCAGCGACCACTCCTGGAGCAGCGCCGCGTCGTCACACTCCATCAGCTGGAAGCAGCGACCGAATCCCGCCTCAATCCAGCTGTCGACGTACCGCAGCCCGTCCGGTAACCCGCGTCCGTGCTCGCGCAGGTGCTCGTAGATCGGGCGCGGATCGTTGTTCGGGAACCGCTCGATGACCATGAAGAGCACGCCAGGACGCTACCGCGTCGCAAACAGCTCGGCCGCAGGCATCGATGCACGCAGGCAACGTTCGTCCGGGATCAGCCCAGCGGCGTCGAACGCCAGGAGCAGCGCGCCGATCGCCGGCTCGTAGGCCGGACGCACGGGCCGTGCGAGCGGGACGTGTGCAAGGATCGCCTCGATGTGGATCGGCGCCGCCTCGTGGCGCAGCACGCCGCCGGCGAGGACGAGCGCGTACGCCCCCTCGATCCCCAGGTGCCGCGCGACGACGGCTACCGCCTCACCGTGCCGTCGACCGTCGAGCTGCACGAGCCGGCGCGCGACCGGGTCTCCGGCAAGCGCCGCGTCCATCACGATCGGTGCGATCCGCCCGGTATCCTCCGCGTCGACCGGGCTCGCCCGACGCTTGAAGGCGTGCAGCAGCTCCAGCGGTGACGCGACGCCGTACTCGCGGAGGATCGGTCGCGTCATCGTGGTCGCTGCGTCGAGGCCGATGCCCTCGCGATAGACGGCGCGGATCGCGGTGCGCCCGAGCGAGCGCCCGCCCATCCCGTCCGGCCAGAAGCCAAGATGCCAGCAGGCACCGGCCGCGTTCCGTCCGCCGACCGCGCCACCGGTGCCGACGACGCAGGCGACGCCAACGCCGTCAGGCGTGCCGGTCCGGAGCGCCCCGATGGCGTCGTTCTCGACCTGGACCGGGCAGCGCAGGCCGAGCGTGCCGGGGATCGTCGCGTGGTGATAGGCGTAGTCCTCAGGCCAGTCAGCGCCTGCAAGCGCGAACATCGCGCCAGCGACGTCGCTGCTCGACGCGCCGGCTGCGGCAAGAGCGACGCCGACGATGCGGGCGATCTCCGCTGTCGCTGCGGCAGGCGTGGGCGTCGAGTAGAGATCGATCGTCGCGCCACGGGCCGAGCCGACGATCGTTCCGTCTGCGCGTGCGATGAGGGCGATCGTCTTGCTGTTTCCGCCGTCGACGGCGAGAAACAGGGTCACCGGAGGCGTTCGGGCAGGTACGGCGCGTGCGCTCGTGCCAGCTCGTTGTACAGCGTCGTTGCACGTTCGGTCGTGCGCACGAGGGGGTTCGCGCAGAGTGCACGCATGGCGTCGGCACGCGACCCGGCCCAACCGGCCTCGCCCGCGAGGTACTGGTACTCGCCGAGCTGCTGCACGAGCCCGCGCACGTGGCGCGGCACCGCCGGCTGCGGCGGGACGTCGATCCACCCGTTCGTCACGCGTCCCTGCACCTCGACGACGAGGTCGTCGGGGAAGCCAGGGAGCGCACCGCCGACGTTCGGGACGTTCACCGGATGCGTCTCGTCCTTGCCGTTGAACACGGCGTCCATCACGTCGAGCGCGAGCTCGAGCTCGTGGATCCCGCCTCTCGAGCGCCGCGGGTCGAGCTGCGGGTCGTCCGTCTCGACCTGCTCGCGGTAGTGCTCCCAGTAACCCGGCGACCAGGAGAGGATGTCCTCTGCGCGCGTCGTCGGCTTGGCCGACAGCTCGGCCAGCACCTCGTCCTCGAAGTAGTAGTACTGGAAGTAGTCGGCGGGAACGTGACCCATCAGGTCGGTTAGCTCGAGCATGCGCTTCGTGTGCCGCGAGACGGACGGGTCGTCCCGCACCTCGTCGAGGCGTTCGCGGAACACCTCGACGAGGTCGCGCCCGTCGTAGGTTCCGGCCACCGACCAGCAGCCGTGGTTCAGCCCGACCATCGTCGCCTCTGCAAGGTCGTACTGCAGACCAGCGCCGCGGGCGATGTCCTTCGCGAACGTGATCGGCCCCTCGCAGAGCGAGACGAGCGGGATGTCGCAGTGCGTCGTCCACGCCTGCGCCACGACGTTCACCGGGTTGGTGTAGTTGAACACCTTCGCATTGGGCGCGACCGCCGAAAGGTCGTCCGCGAGGCTTCGCATGACGTTGATCGAGCGCAGCGCCATGAAGAACCCGCCGGCGCCCTGCGTCTCCTGCCCGATCACGCCGTGGCGCAGCGGGATGCGTTCGTCCTGCACGCGCGCCTCGAAGCCGCCGGGACGGAAGCTCGAGAGGACCGCGTCACAGTCCGTCACTCCCGCGCGTCGATCGGTGGTCGTCGTGACGGTGATGTCGAGGCCGCGGGCGCTCGCCATCCGCTCAGCGAGCCGGCGGATCAGGTCGAGCCGCTCGTCGTTGACGTCGATCAGCACCACCTCGGAGCCGTCGAAGTCGGCGCCGTTATGCAGGAACGACGCCATCGTCCCGGCGGCACGGGTCGAGCCGCCGCCGAGGTAGGCGAGCTTGATGCGGGCCATCGGGCCCTCCTATTCCTTGACGGCGCCGGCGAGCATGCCGCGGATGAAGTGGCGTTGCAGGAAGATGTAGACGACGACGATCGGCAGCGCCACGAGCACTGCGGCCGCTGCGACCTTCGTTGGATCGCCCGCACGGGCGGTGCCGGCGAAGTAGGAGAGCCCGAGCGGCGCCGTCTGCTTGTCGCTGTCCTGGATCAGCACGAGGGCGAGGAGGAACTCGTTCCAGGTGTAAACGAAGACGAGCGTCGAGAGCGTCATCAGCGCCGGCCGCGCCTGCGGGAGCAACACCCGCCAGAGCACGCCGAAGCTCGTCGCGCCGTCGATCCGCGCGGCCTCGATCAGCGCCTTCGGTGAGGATCGGAAGAACGCGCGCATCCAGAACGTTCCGAACGACACCGACTGGCCGACCTGCGGCAGGATCAGCGCCCAGAGGCTGTTCAGCATGTGCAGGCTCTGGAAGTCGTAGTAGAGCGGGATCACCGTCGCCTCGTAGGGGAAGATGATCCCGAGCAGCACGATCGCGAACACGACCCGGTCGCCGCGGAACCGCATCGTCCCGAAGGCGTACCCGGTGCCGATCGAGAGGACCGCGGAGATCACGGTGACCGTTCCCGCGACGATGAAGCTGTTGGCGAAGAGCGTCGAGAAGCCCGGGCCGCCGGAGCCATCGTCCTGCGTCCACGCCGCCGTGAAGGAGCTCAGGTCGGGGTGCCACGGAAACGCGAAGCCGGTGACGAGGTCGGACTTTCGGTGCAGGGCGAGGAACACGATGGAGAGCAGCGGGTACACCACCATCAGCGTGAACGCGATCAGCACCGTGTAGGTCGTGATCCGCTCGTAGCGCGAGGTTCTCACCGCTCACCTCGCTCGGCGACGAGGTTGATCAGCGTCGCGACGGCGAAGATCACGACCGCGAGCGTCACGGCGATGGCGCACGAGTAGCCAACCTTGTTGTAGCGGAAGGCGTTCTGGAACATCACGAGCGCCGGCACGTATGTCTCGTTGCCCGGCCCGCCGCTGGTCGCGTTGTAGATCACGTCGAACCCGCGCAGGGCGTTGATCGTCGTCAGCACGAACGCGACGACGATCTCGTTGCGTAGCCCCGGCAGCGTGACCGCGAGGAACTCTCGAACGGCGCCGGCGCCGTCAACCCGTGCAGCGTCGTAGAGCGACGGGGAGATCTTCTGCGTGCCGGAGACGAAGAGCACCATGCAGAGACCGAAGGTCACCCACGTCCCGATCGTGCCGACGTACGTCAGCGCCCAGTCGAAGTCGCCCAGCCACGCGGTCACGCGGTCGCCGAGGCCGAGCAGCTCGAGGACGCGATTGAACGGGCCGGTCTCGGCGTAGAACCAGACGAAGGCCTGGGCGACGACGACCCCGGCGATCGTCTGCGGCAAGAACAGCGTCGTCCGGAAGAACGTCATGCCGCGCACCGGATGGCGCGTCAGCACGCCGGCGAGCACGAGCCCGAGGCCGATCGGTAGGACGGCGTAGAAGCCGACGAGCTTGCCTGCGTGAAGGAACGAGGCCTGGACGTCCGGATCGGAGACCAGCGCCCGGTAGTTGTCGAGCCCGACGTAGCGCCCGACGAGCAACCCGTCCCAGTCGTAGAGGGACAGCCACGCGGCGTGCAGCAGCGGGGCGAGCGTGAAGAGAAGGAACGCGAGCACGCCCGGCAACAGGTAGAGCCAGGCAACGTTGCGTGGCTCGCCTGGCGCCCGTCCGCGTGGACGACGCGCACCGCCCCGGGCAGCCCCGGGGCGGTGCGGCGTTCCGCTCGTCTGTGACGAAGCGCTCACCCGTTAGTGCAGCGTGGTGTCGAACTTCGCCCAGTCGGCCTGGATCGCCTTCGCCGCATCAGCAGGGCTCTCCTTGCCTGCCATTGCGAGCTGGAAGTGCTTCGAGAGCGTGTCGTACATGCTCGGCGAGGCCCAGTCGGTGTAGAGCATCAGACCGTCGTCCTGCACGGCCTGTTGCCAGGCCTGCGTGACCTCTCCGAGGAACGGATCAGTGGTCGGCGCGGTCGCCCCGGCCACCGCCGGGATCTGCTGGTACTGGAACATCGACGCCTCGGCCTCCGGCGAGCTGAGCACGTAGTTCAGCCACGCCGCGGCGAGGTCGGGGTACTTCGTCTTCGCCGAGATGTGCCACGGGCCGGAGGTCGCGCCGATCCCGACGTGCTTGCCGCTCGGCCCGGGGGGCATGTTCATCACTGCGGCGTTGTCGCCGAGGCCCTTCTTCACGATCGCCGTCTCCCAGTTGCCCTCGTAGAGGAACGCTCCGCTGCCCTTCGCGAACTTCGCCGCGGCGTCGTCATAGCCGATCGCGTTGTAGTCCTTGTTGAAGATCCCGGCCTTCGCCCAGTCGGCGAGCTTCTGCAGCGCCTTCGTGTTCTGGTCGTTCTCCCAGGTCGAGCCGGCGACGTGGTAGATCCAGTCACGAACCGGCTTCGCGTCGCCGTACGCACCCTGCACGCCACCGAGGAAGTGGATCGTGCCGTAGCCCTCCTTGTTGCCGAACTCGATCACCGGATCGGACTTCGGCAGCTTTGCGCGGAGCGTCGTCAGTGCTGCGTCGAACGCGTCGAACGTCGTCAGCGAGGCGATGTCGATGCCTGCCGCGGCGAGCTTTGCCTTGTTCACGTAGAGCACGACGTTCTGGCCGGTCTGGGCGACGCCCCACTTCGGGCCCTGCCCGAACGTCTTGCCATCCGGCGTCCACTGGAAGATCTGCCACGTCGAGTCGCCCCACCACTTGTCCCAGCCGTAGGCTGTGACGTAGGGGTCGAGCGGGATGATCAGCTTCGCCTTGACCTCTGCCGCGTCGGTCTGGTAGCCCTGGTTGCCCTCGGTGATGTCGGGGCCTGCATCGGACGCGAGCGAGCGGTTCACGGTGTTCACGAGGTCGTTGAAGGCCATGAACTTGAGCTTGATCGTGACGTTCGGATACTTCGCCATGAAGTTCTTCGTCATGTCCTCGATCGTGTTCTGCAGACCCGGCTTCTGGTTGTCGTACGACCAGACGTTGAGGGTTACCGGACCGAGCTTGTCGAACCCGTCCATCTGGGGCCCGGCCGGCGTCGGTGTCGTGCTCCCGCTTGGCGTCGATGTGGGCGTCGTGCTGGACGCTGGCGTGGTGGTGCCGGGCGTGCCTCCACACGCCGCGGCGACGAGCGCGACGCACAACGCCGACGCTCCGAGCCACTGCTTCCTCATGTTGCTCCTCCTCCTCGTTGACTAGCGCCGTCGAGCCAGGGTGGCTCGAAAGCGGTACCGGTCGCCCCGGTACACGGTCCGGCACAGCTCGACGACCCTGTCGGCTGGATCGTACGCCGTTGTCAACGTGACGAGCACGGGAGTGTCCGTCTCGATTGACAGCAGCGCGGCTTCTGGCCCGGCAGCCGGAAGCGCCTCGACGGTGTAGCCGGCGCGCGTGGGCGGCGCTCCGGCCTCGGTGAGCGTCGCGTACAGCGACGCGGTGGCGAAGTCGACAGCAACGAGTCGCGGCGCGCGCGCGAGCGGGACGCGACTTGCGTCGACGGCGACGGGAACGCCATCGAGCATCCGCAGCCGCTCGAGGACGAACAGCTCGGCGCCCGGAGCGATGCCGAACGCCTCGGACTCCTCGACCGTCGCCGCCCGGACACCGGCGGAGAGGACGCGCGCGGTGGGAACGAGGCCACGGCGCGAGCCGAGCTCGGTGAGCGACAGCAACGCGTTCGGTGGCTCGACGAGCGGGCCGGAAGAGACGAACGAGCCGCGCCCGATCGACGACTCGATGAGCCCGTCATCCGCCAGCTCGCCAAGCGCTCGCCGGACGGTTGCTCGCGACACGCCGAGCTGCTCGCAGAGCGCCCGCTCTGCCGGAAGGCGGTCGCCGCCGGCGAGCACCCCAGAGGCGATCTGGTCGGCCACGATCCGGTAGACCCGGAGGTAGAGCGGTTGCGGAGACTCGCCGAAGACGGCCACCCGGCGAGTATGGCTGGTATGGCGCTCGACCGCAAGTGGTATGGCGTGGTACTGTCGCAGCATGACCTGGATCGAGACGCGGCTCTGGCAGGACGTGCGAGAGATCCCCTCGGCCTTACGCACCACGCTCGCAGAGCGCGACGGGTTCGAGGAGGTCGCCGACCTGCTGCGCAACGCCCGACGCATCGTCACCACCGGAAACGGCGCGGCGTACTACGTTGGGCTCGCGCTCTGGCTCGCGTCGCTCGACGGGCGAGACGGCCCGATCGTCGAGGCGGTCCCCGGTGGCCTCGTCGCGAACGGGCGGTTTCGCTGGCGTAGCGGCGACCGTCTCCTCGCGATCTCGTCGTCCGGCGAGTTCCGCGACGTCATCGAGGCGCTCGCCGGCGATGCACCGCGCCCGGCGGCGGCGGTCACCGCGACCGCCGACTCGACGATCGGGCGCGGGGTTGAGGCCAGGGCGCTGCAGACCGTGCTGGCCCAGCGCGCCATCACGCATACCCAGGCGTTCTGTGGCGGCGTCACCGTCGCGCTCGCCGTCTGGGCAGAGGTCACGGACGACGACGCGCTGCGGGCCGAGCTTGCTGCCCTCCCGTCGCTGGTTGAGCGCGCCATCGGCGACGCCGAGGCGTGGATGAGGTCGCTCGGGCCGATCGTGGCACCACCGGTCGCGGTCACGTTTGGCTCCGGTCCGGCGTGGGCCGGAGCGCTCGAGGCGGCGCTGTTCCTCAAGGAGGTTGCCGGCATCCCGACCGAGGGATGTGAGACCCGCGAGGGTGCGACGACCGCCATGTTCGCCTGCGCGCCCGGTCACCTCGTCCTGTCGCTCGCGACGCGCGACGACCCGCTTCTTGACGAGGCCGAGCGGCTCTGCGCGGCGCGCGGTGCCACCGTCCTGCGCCTGCCCGGTGGCGAGCTGGCCGACCGACGCCTCGCGCCGGTCCTTGCTCTCCCGGCGATCACCGCGATCAGCGCCCACCTCGCCCTCGCCGCCGGCCTCGACCCCGACAAGCCCGACTGGGAGGCTGCCTACTACGCCACGGCTCGGGGGACGAGGTGATCCGGATCGGGGTCCTCGGGTGTGGCTCGGTGTTCTGGGGGCCGTACATGACGCTGATCGAGCGCCTCGTTCTGGAGGGGCGTGTCACGGTCACCGCGGTCTACGACACCGACGTCGCGAAGCGTGATGCGGCAGCGCGTCGTCTCGGCCTCGTCGATGGGCCGGCCGACGAGGTGGCGCTGATCGGGCGCGACGACGTCGATCTGGTGCTCGTGCTGACCTCGATGCTCGAGCATGGGCGGCTCGTCCGGGCTGCGCTGATCGCCGGTAAACACGTGCTGGTGGAGAAGCCGATGGCGACGACGCTCGAGGAGGCTGCCGGCCTCTTGGAGCTCGCTGCTCACAGCCCGGGCACGCTGCTCTGCGCGCCACACATCCTGTTGTCGCCGACCTATCGTGCGATCCACGCGCAGGTTGTCAGCGGCGAGATCGGACGTGTCGTCACGGCACGCGCCCGCTATGGCTGGGCGGGCCCTGACTGGGGTCAGTGGTTCTACCGCAAGGGCGGCGGTGCCCTCTTCGACCTCGGCGTCTACAACGTCACGGCGCTGTGCGGGCTCCTTGGCCCGGCTCGCCGCGTCACGGCGATGACCGGCGTCGCGATCCCTGACCGCGTCGTTGAGGGGTCGACGATGCCGATCGAGGTCGAGGACAACGCCCACGTCCTGATCGACTTCGGCGACGCCCGCCTCGCCGTCGTCACGACCGGCTTCACGATGCAGCGCTACCGCTCGCCCGCGATCGAGCTGTACGGCACCACGGGCGTGTTGCAGCTGCTGGGCGACGACTGGGCGCCCGAGGGGTACGAGCGGTGGCGCAACGACCGTGGTGTCTGGGAGGTCGTGCCGGAGGTCGCGCCACTGTGGCCATGGACGGACGGCCTGCGTCACCTCGTCGACTGCATCGAGACTGCCACCCAACCGGTCACCCGTCCCGAGCACGCGTTCCACGCGCTCGAGATCATGCTCGCGGCCCAGGCCGCTGGCGCCGACGGCCAGGCCCGCGAGATCCGTTCCGCCTTCCCGGCGCCCGACTACTCCGCGCTCGCTGAGGCCAAGAGCGAGCACCGCCGCGTCCACGATCCGAGGTCGACCCTGTGACGACGTACCGCCCATCGCCGCGCCCGACGTTCGAGGCGCCGACGCAGATCCGCCGCAGCGATGTGACCCGACACATCTGGGGAGAGCCCGAGGCAGGCGAGGTTGCCGACTGGATCTACGCGTCGACCGGGATGATCCACTGTCTCGTGTTCGGCCTCGCTCCCGGCGGCGCCTTCCGGCACTCTCGCGAGTTCCGAACGGTGTTCGGCGCCGATGAGCTGTTGTACGTCCTCGAGGGGACGATGGTGATCGCCAACCCCGAGACGGGCGAGGTCTGCCGTATCGAGCGGGGCCGCAGCGTGCGCTTCGGGCCGGGCACGTGGCACCACGCCTTCGCGCACGGTGGCGGCCCGCTGCGCGTGATTGAGTTCTTCGCCCCGCCGCCGTCGACCGGATCCTCGGGAGCGTACGCTCGCACCCGCCCTTACGTCGAGGAGAGCCGCTACGCCCGCGCGCCGGGTGACGACCGTATCACCCTCCACCCGGTGCTGGATTCAGACGTGGCGTGGCGACGCGACCACGACGTCCTGGTCGGCGTTCACCACGGCACCGACCAGCTCACGGCGGGCATGCTCGAGGTGAACCCGGGCGAGGTCTCAAAGGTGCACAGCCACCCTGGTGACGAGCTGCTGTTCGTGCTCGACGGCACGTTGCACGTGCGTGCCTGGCACGGCGAGGCGACCTACGTCTTCGAGCTCGGGCCAGAGGACGCGTGTTACCTGCCGGCCGGCGCTCGTCACGAGTACCGCGTCTACGGCTCGCAGATGGCCCGCGCGCTCTTCGGTGTTGCACCGGGATGGGAGTGACGCGGCGCGTCGTTGGCATCGACGTCGGCGGCACGAAGATCGCGGCCGGGGTCGTCGACCTGTGTTCGGGGGTCGTCAGCGAGCGACGACAGGTCGCGACGGACGCTGCCCGCGGTGCTGATGCGGTGCTCGCGAGCTGTCTCGAGCTCGCTCGCTCGTTCGAGCCTGATCTGGTCGGCCTCGGCGTCTGCGAGCTCGTCGACCTGGCGGGTCGGACGACGAGCGCGGCGACGATCGACTGGCGGGAGCGCAACCTCTCGCTCGATCTTGGCGTCGTCGCGCCGTGCGCCGTTGAGTCAGACGTGAGAGCTGCGGCGCTCGCCGAGGCCCGTTTCGGAGCGGGCGCCGGTCACGCGTCGTTCCTCTACGTGACGATCTCGACCGGCATCGCGCACGCGCTCGTGATCGACGGCGCGCCCTGGGGCGGGTCGCGCGGCAACGCCATCGTGCTTGGCTCGCCTCCGGTGGAGGACGTCGCGAGCGGCGTCGCGATCGCCGCCTCCGCCGGTCGTGCTCGAGCCGAGGAGGTCGTCGCTGACGCGACCTTTGACGACCTCGTCGCCGCCGCTGCCGAGGTGATCGGCAACGCCATCGGCGCCGTCCTGAACGCGACCGATCCTGAGGCGCTCGTGGTTGGCGGCGGCCTTGGCCTGAACCCCCGGTTCCTCTCGTTGGTCTCGGCGGCGACGCGGCGGCACGTCTGGGCACCAGCGACAGCGAGGCTTCCGATCCTTCCCGCGGCCCTTGGCGCGGATGCCGGCATCGTCGGTGCCGCCCTCGCAGCGGCCCGTCAGCTTGGCTATGCTCCTGCGATCCAACGCGTGGAGGATTGACGATGGGCGGCGTTCGGCTCGAGCAGGTCTCCAAGGTGTACCCCAACGGCGTGCGGGCCGTGAACACGGTCGATTTCGAGGTCGCTGATGGCGAGTTCATGGTCCTCGTCGGCCCGTCCGGGTGCGGCAAGTCGACGATCTTGCGGATGGTTGCCGGTCTCGAGGAGGTAACTGAGGGCCAGGTGTTCATCGGCGACGATGACGTCACCGACGTGCCGCCGCGCTCGCGCGACATCGCGATGGTGTTTCAGAACTACGCGCTGTACCCGCACATGACGGTGAAGGAGAACCTCGGTTTCGGCCTGAAGCTGCACAAGACACCGAAGCCCGAGCGCGAGCGACGGGTGGCAGAGGTCGCGCGCACGCTCGGCCTCGACCAGCTGCTCGAGCGCAAGCCTGGTCAGCTATCGGGTGGGCAGCGTCAGCGCGTCGCGATGGGGCGTGCGATGGTGCGCGAGCCGCGCGTGTTTCTGATGGACGAGCCGCTGTCGAACCTCGATGCGAAGCTGCGCGTGTCGATGCGGGCCGAGCTCGCGCGTCTGCACGCGCGCCTGAAGGTGACGACGTTGTACGTCACACACGACCAGGTAGAGGCGATGACGCTCGGCCAGCGCGTGGCCGTGTTGCGTGACGGGATCCTGCAACAGGTTGACACCCCCCACAACCTGTTTCATCACCCGGCGAACCTGTTCGTCGCGGCGTTCATCGGCTCGCCGGCGATGAACCTCGTCGAGGGCGAGATCCGCGGCGACCATGTTGCGTTCGCCCAGTTCTCCCTGCCGCTCGCCGCCGGCTCGCCAATGATTGGCGTGGACCGCTCGGTGGTGCTCGGCATCCGTCCGAGCGATCTGAAGGTCTCCGCCGAGGCCGACCCACGCCTTCCGCGGATCTCGGCGACTGCCACCGTCGTCGAGGAGCTCGGGGCCGAGAGCCACGTGATCTTCGCGATCGATGCGCCGCGGTTCAACACCGACGCGACGCGCGCCGCGATCGACGCCGATGCCGGTGAGGACGGCACGCTGCTCGCCGATGACCAGCGCGCCGCGTTCACTGCACGGATCGACGGGGCTCACGCCGTCTCTGCTGGTGACACGATCGAGCTGGCGGTTGACACGGCGGGCTTTCACTTCTTCGAACCGGCCACCGGCGAGGTGCTCGGCGCTCGCAGCCTTCAGTCGAGCGTCTGACCGGCCGCAGGTGCGGTGCGCTCGCCCGCGCAGATCGCGAGCGGCAGCCGGTTTGCAGCCGGCGCGAGCGGGCAGGTGTGGCGTGGGTCGTACGCGCAGGAGGGGTTGTAGGCGAAGTTGAAGTCGAGCACCATCGTCCGCCTCTCGCGATCGAAGCCGAGATCGGCGCCCTTGATCGTGTCGACGACGTAACGGCCGCCGCCGTACGTTGTCACGCTGGAGGTCGCGTCTGCAAAGACGACGAGCACGCCACCGCCGTACGCCGCGTTCCACGCGAGCTCGAGCTCGTGCTCTGACCCGGCGAGCGTGAACCGCGCTCTACCGACGGCGACGAACGGCAGCGTGCCGCTGGTGCTCGCGGCGAGCGGCCGTTCGCGTGGCGCGATGTCCTCGACGGCTGCCAGCACGCGCCAGCGCGGATCGTACGGGTGGTACGCCGGTCCGCCGTAGCCCTCGCGTTGGTCGATGGGGATCGGCGACTGGGGGTGGTGGCGAAAGAGCCACGAGCGTCTCTCGCGCCAGGTGTTCCATCCTTCCTCAGGGTCTGCGGTGGCGCACACCGTCGCGTAGAGGGCGAAGATCTGTCGCTTCCAGTCGAGCAGGTCGAGCGCGTCGGTTGCGGTGAAGGAGGCATCGTGCACCGTTGCAGTATCCCACGATACCCGCCACCCGCGCGTGCTATTGTCGCATTGTTGCGTCCGCTGACGCGACAACAACCGACCGGGGAGTTGCACGTGGCAGGCGAGGAACAGTCCCAAACCCAGCGTATCTACGATCGCGCCCGTGAGCTGATGGCTGCTGGTACGTCCGGCAAGGCGGCGTTCGAGCAGATCTCCGCCGAGATCGGCATCTCTGCCGGCACCGTCCAGGCGGCGTTCTACCGCGCTGGCCATAAGTCCGGCATCATCACTGCTCGCCCTCGCGGTGGGAAGGTCGCACCGACCGCTCCGCCGAAGAAGCGCGGCCGTCCGGTAGGGTCGAAGTCGGCTCCGAAGGCCGCCGCCCGACCGGCACCGGCACCGGCCCCGGCCGCCGCGCCGACCGTCTCCGTCGCAGCAAAGCTCGACCAGGTTGCGCGGCTCCTCGCTGAGGTCGCGGCGGACGTGCGTGCGCTCGAGGCTGACGCCGCGAACTGGCGCGCCGTCTCGAAGCTCGTCAAGGGCTGATCGTCGAGCAAACCGATCTGGCCCCTGCTGCGTATCGCAAGTGATCGCAGCCGGGGGGACCGGCAGTGAGCCGGTCGGGTGGGCGCTACCCCCAAGCTGTGCGCCCACCCGACCGACGTTCACGCCCCGGTAGCATCCGGGGCATGCCCGATACCTCTGCGCTCCTCGCACGCCTTGGCGTGACCCTCGATCCGGCCGGCGATCTCGCCGTCCGAACGCCGATCACGGGCGAGGTGATCGGCCACGTCAAGCGCACCATCGCGACGGAGCGAGAGGCGGCGATGACGCGCAGCTGCCAGACGTTCGCCGCCTGGCGCGAGGTGCCGGCCCCCCGCCGTGGCGAGCTCGTGCGCCTCCTCGGCGAGGAGCTGCGAGCGGCGAAGGCCGACCTTGGTGCGCTGGTCACCCTCGAGACGGGCAAGATCGCCCAGGAGGGGCTCGGCGAGGTGCAGGAGATGATCGACATCTGCGACCTCGCGGTAGGGATCTCCCGTCAGCTGCACGGCCTGACGATCGCTTCCGAGCGCCCGGGCCATCGGATGATGGAGACGTGGCTCCCTCTCGGCCCGGTTGCGGTCATCACCGCGTTCAACTTTCCCGTCGCGGTGTGGAGCTGGAACACGGCGCTTGCTCTGGTGTGCGGCGATCCGGTGATCTGGAAGCCGTCCGAGCGCACGCCGCTCACCGCGCTCGCGTGTGCGGCGCTGCTGCGGCGTGCCGCGGACCGGCTCGGTGGCGTTCCCGACGGGCTGCTCGAGGTCCTGATCGGGGGCGCCGACCTCGCCGTCGCGCTCGCCGACGACGTGCGGATCCCGCTGGTCTCGGCCACCGGATCGACCGAGATGGGCCGAGCCCTCGCGCCACGGATCGCGACTCGCCTTGGTCGCAGCCTGCTGGAGCTTGGCGGCAACAACGCGATGATCGTCACGCCGAGCGCCGATCTCGAGCTCGCAGTCCGCGCCATCGTCTTCTCCGCTGTCGGCACGGCCGGCCAGCGGTGCACCACCCTGCGCCGCCTGATCGCGCACCGCGACGTCTACGACGAGCTCGTGGGTCGGGTCGAGCGCGCGTACGCGTCGGTTCCGGTCGGCGACCCGCGAGACGCCGGCACGCTGCTCGGACCGCTGATCAGCGTCGACAGTCGCGAGCGGATGCAGCAGGCGCTCGCCGAGGCGCGGGCCGATGGCGGCGTCGTGTCCGGTGGCGAGATCGCGCTCGCCGACGCCAAACCTGGCGCTGCGTACGTGCACCCGGCTGTCGTTCGGATGCCGCGCCAGACAGCCGTCGTGCAGCGCGAGACGTTCGCGCCGATCCTCTACGCGATGACCTACGACACGCTCGATGAGGCGATCGCGCTGCAGAACGGCGTCCCGCAAGGCCTCTCGTCGTGCATCTTCACCCGCGACCTCCAGGAGGCCGAACGGTTCCTCGCCGCCGGCGGGTCGGACTGCGGCATCGCGAACGTCAACATCGGGCCGAGCGGTGCGGAGATCGGCGGCGCGTTCGGCGGCGAGAAGGAGACCGGCGGTGGCCGAGAGTCCGGCTCGGACGCGTGGAAGGCGTACATGCGTCGCCAGACCGCAACCGTCAACTACTCAACGAGCCTGCCGCTCGCCCAGGGGATCAGCTTCGAGGTCGGGTGACGCTAGTGGTCTGATTGTGAAATGGCGTGGTCATCCGACTGCCTGGATCGTACTGCGCTTGCCGGCTCTGCCACCCGTCGGGTGGCTCTGCCAGCCAGCTTCGGCGACTGCGCCCCGGCCCGCTCTGCGTGCCGGATCGTGGGCTTCGCGGGAACGTCGCGCGCCGCTTGCACGTAGCGTGTCAAGGCCTTCGCCTTGACACGCGTGCGAGCGGGCGTGCTATCCAGCACGCCCGCGATCAGCAACCCCTGCGTGACGCGCAACGCTCCCGCTCGCTCCAGACACCCAATGAC
>JANYCN010000066.1 GCA_025360225.1 Actinomycetes bacterium
GTGTCAAGGCGAAGGCCTTGACACGCGTGCGAGCGGGCGTGCTATCCAGCACGCCCGCGATCAGCAAGCCCTGCGCGACGCGCAACGCTCCCGCTCGCTCCAGACACCCAATGACCATGCCATTTGACAATCAGACCACTAGTCTAGAAGGACTCCATGTAACGGTCGATCTCCCACTGGTGCACCTGCGCACGGTAGTCGCGCCACTCCGCCCACTTCTCCGTCAGGTACGCCTCGAAGATGTGATCGCCGAGCGCACGGCGCAGCACCGCGTCCCCGGCAAGCGCGCCGAGCGCGTCCTCCAGGTTGTGCGGCAGGCTCTCGACCTTCATGTCCCGCTGCTCGTCCTCGGTCAGGTGGTAGATGTTCTTGTTCACGGCCGCAGGCGGCTTGAGTCCCCGCTTGATGCCGTCAAGACCGGCAGCCAGGAGCACGGCGAACGTCAGGTACGGGTTCGCCGACGGATCGGGCGTGCGCAGCTCCGCGCGGGTCGAACGGCCACGCTTGGAAGGAATGCGGATCGCCGCCGACCGGTTACCCGGCGACCATGCGATGTACACCGGCGCCTCGTAGCCGGGGACGAGCCGCTTGTAGGAGTTGACGATCGGGTTGGCGATCGCCGTGATCCCCTTCACGTGCTCGAGCAGGCCGGCGATGTAGCCGTAGGCAGTCTCGGAGAGCTCGAGCTCGCCGTTCGGATCGTAGAAGGCGTTCTCGCCGCCCTTCGACAGCGACTGGTTCACGTGCATGCCCGAGCCGTTCTCGCCGAAGATCGGCTTCGGCATGAAGGTCGCATGCATGCCGTGCTCGGCCGCAACGACACGCACGACCTGGCGGAACGTGATCAGGTTGTCGGCACACGCGATCGGCGCCTCGTGGCGGAAGTCGATCTCATGCTGGCCGATCGCCACCTCGTGATGGGACGCCTCGAGGTGGAACCCCATCAGGTGAAGGGTCTCCTCGATGTCGCGGCGCGTGTTCTCGCCACGATCCGACGGAGCGACGTCGAAGTAGCGCGCCTTGTCGTGCGGATCGACCGTCGGGTTGCCGCTCGCGTCCTTGTTGAAGAGGAAGAACTCGGCCTCGGGGCCGACCGCCATGGTGTAGCCGAGGTCGGCCGCCTCCTTGACGACGCGCTTCAGCGCGACGCGCGGATCACCGGCGAACGGCGTACCGTCCGGGTCTGCGACGTCGCAGATCAGACGAGCGGTCGCTCCCGACGCCCGCGTGCGCCACGGCAGCACCTGGAAGGTGTCCGGGTCGGGATGGAAGTACATGTCGCTCTGCTCGATGCGCTTGTAGCCGCGGATCGACGAGCCGTCGAACATCAGCTCGTTGTTCAGCGCCTTGTCGATCTCCTCGACGGGGATCGAGATGTTCTTCACCTGCCCGTGCAGCTCGGTGAACTGCAGCGAGATGAAGCGTACGTTGTGCTCACGGCAACGGTCGCGCAGGTCCTGCTTGTCCATTGCGTCTCCTCTCGGGCCCGGCACGTCCCCGCCGATATGGCAGGACACGCCGCCGACGGAGACGCGGCGTTGCGTCGTCGTCCACACGCCATTGCGCGGACGCAAGGATCGTAGCGGACCGTCCCCGCGCGGCTGAAGGTGCCGGAGGCGGGAATCGAACCCGCAAGAGTTGCCTCGGCGGATTTTGAGTCCGCTGCGTCTACCAATTTCGCCACTCCGGCTGGCCCGGCAAGTCTAGCGAGCGCTCAGCGCAGGAGATCGCAGGCGGCGCGTGCGACATGCCGCGCACCGTCACGGAGCGCGTCGGCGACTGGCGCATCGACCGGTGACGCCGCGACGACGGCTCCCGCACCGAGCTCGCGCAACGGCGCGGCAGCGCCGTCCTCGACCGCGCCGCCGATCACCGCCACCCGCCGGCCCGCCGCGACGGCCGCCGCGACGACGCGCGCCACGGTCTTGCCGGCGGCGGTCTGCATGTCGACCTTCCCCTCCCCTGTCAGGACCATCGACGCCGAGCGCAGCGCCGCGTGAAAGCCGGTCTCCGCCATCACGATGTCCGCACCGTGCGCCGGCGCCGCCCCGAGCCAGGAAAGCGCGGCGCCGATGCCGCCAGCCGCCCCTCCACCCGGTTCCTGCGCCTTCGGGCCGAGCAGTGCACCGAGCCGGGCAAGACCGTCATCGAGCAGCCGCACCTGGGCAGCCGTGGCACCCTTCTGCGGGCCGAACACGTGGGCGGCACCGAGGGGGCCTGCGAGCGGGCTCATGACGTCGAGCGCGACGACGATCTCGCAGCGCCTGAGCCGCTCGTCGACGCCAGCGCCGTCAATCGACGCGAGCCGGATCAGGTCGCCGCCGGAGCCGGCCAGCCCGGTGCCGTCGCCGTCGCGTAGCGTCGCGCCGAGCGCCTCCAACATCCCGAGGCCACCGTCAACGGTCGCGGTGCCGCCAACGCACACGACGAGACGCCGAGCGTCGGCGTCAAGCGCTGCGAGCACGAGCCGACCAAGCCCGGCGCTCGAGGCGGCGATCACGTCCCGTTCGCCCGGTCGCAGGTGGGCGAGAGCGATCGCCTCGGCGGCCTCGACGACGGCGGTACCGTCGGGCAGCATCGCCCAGCGCGCAGGTCTCGGTCGCCCGAGGGCATCCATCGCGATCACCGTGCGGAGCGTGCCGCCACGCGCGGCAGCGATCAGCTCCATCGTCCCCTCCCCGCCATCGGCGAGGGGATGACAGCGCGCGTCGTGACCGGCGCGGCGGACGCCTTCCGCCATCGCGGCAGCGGCCTCGGCGGCCGTCAGCGAGCCACGGAACTTGTCGGGGGCGCAGACGACGAGCACGTTCTCAGCGCACCACGAGCCGTGCCACAGCGACCCGCGCCGCCACGCCGTACGGTGCGCGCACTGCAAGCTCGATGCGGTACGTCCCCGGTCGGCGCGCCCACGGCGGAAGGGTGATCGGCACGCCGGCGAGGACGCCAGGAGCCACCGGCAGGAGCGTTCGGATCAACGTGCGGTCGTCGTCCGAGCTGACGTAGATGCGGGTGACGACCGCAGCGGCCGTCGAGCGGAGGGTCAACGGCACGATCCACCGGGCGTGCCGGAGCTGCCGTGCCGTCGCGGGCGGCGAGCTGACCGCGATCGACGGCGCCCGGTCGCAGTGCCGGGTCGAGCGGGCAGCTGGGATCGAGACCGCTACCGATGGTGGGCCGAGCCACGCCGGCGTCAACAATGCCTCGACGACAGCGATCCGCGAGGCGAGACACACGATGCGCTTCGGCAGGGGGAACCCGCCCGGCAGGAGAGGGCCGAGCACGTGCCACGGGCCGAGCGCGTCGGACTCGACGACGACGAGCTGTCCACCGCTGGGGCTCGAGGCGGTCGCGTTGAGACGTCCCGGCAACGTCACGAGCGTCGGCGCGCCGTGGGACTCCGTCCCACCCTCGCTGCCGCGCGGCGTCCCGTCACCGCCGGCGCTCGCGACGATTGACGAGCCGTCGAAGAGGTCGCCGGGGCCGAACCAGCGCACGCGCCCGCCGTCGCCGCCTGGTGCGGTCTCCGCCGCGCCGGCGCCGCCCTGCCCGCCGATCGCGACGACACCGCCGAGACGTCCCCTCCGCAGGCCCACAAGGACGACCGATCCTGCCGCACCGCCGCGTCCACCAACCGTCGTCGCAGCGCCGCCACGCCCGCCGCTCGTAGCCACGATGCCCACCACGCTGGACGCGCCGAGCGTTGCCGAGAGGTGCACGCTCCCTCCCGCTCCGCCGGGCTGGCCGGCACCGTCGCCGGCGTCGCCGCCGGAGGACTCGGCGTGGGATAGCGCGACGCCGCCCCGGCCCTCGATCGTGATCGTGCCGCCCTGTGCGCCACGGCCTGATCCGGTCGTCGCGCCGCCGTCGGTGTACACCACGCCGACGTCCGCGTGAGCGGCGCCGATCGCCAGAGTCCCACCGGCCCCGCCCGCCCCCGGGCTGCCGTTCCCCCCGTCGAGATACGCCGATCCAACGATCGCAGCGCCACCGGCCTCGACGATCAGCGAGGCACCGCCACCACCGCCGCCCGCCGACGCGACGCCACCGCTGCCGTAGACTCGCTCGACCGCGACGCGGTCACCTGCAAGGTCGATCGTCGCCGCGACCCCGCCCTCGGTTCCCGGCGCTCCGTCTCCCGAGATCTCGCCGACGCCGACGGCGCCGAGGGTGTCGATCGTGACCGTCCCGGCCGCCCCACCGATGCCCGCTCCACCACGCCCGCCAGCCACGCTGACCGCAGCGAGCGCGACGCCGCCGGAAGCGGTCACGGCAAACCTCCCACCGGCCCCGCCGCCAGAGGTGTCCGACGCACCGCCGTCTACCGCAACGCGGAGCACTCGGACGTCGCCGGCGACGATCACGACGGCGCCGCCTGGTGCTCCGGCGCCGCCCGAGGCGTCGACGGTGGCAAGCGATGCATCGGCGCCGGCGCGTACGGCGAGCATCCCGCCGCCGCCGTCGACGCCGGCGAGGCCGATCTCCCCCGTCACGCTGATCGTCGATCCGTCGAGGGTGACCGACCCTCCAGAGGCGGTGATGTCGCGAAGCGAGAGGCTCTGCAACGCCTGGAGCCTGACGCGACCGGACGCGCCCGCGATGCCGCGGGTATCGACCTGGCCAGCCAGAGCGACCGTCGAACCGGTGATCGTCAGCGCCCCTCCTGGCCCGCTCGAGGCGGGTCGCAGCGCCAGGTCGGGGACGATCCACACCGCTCCCTGCGCCTTGACGGTCAGCGAACGGCCAACGCTGCACGTCTCTGCGCTCGTCGCATCAACCCAGCACGTACGCACGGTCGCGTCCGGCCCGACGTAGACCGTTGTCGCCGTCAGCGTCGTGTCGGCGGTGAGGCGCAGCTCACCGTCGAGGTAGACGGCGCCGTAGGTGACGGAGCCCGACAGCGTCAACGGCGCGTCGCCGGAGAGCTGGATCAACGGCGCCGGCGCCGCGAGCGCTGGTTGCGCACCGAGGGCGAGGATGACCGCCACGACAGATGACCGGTGAGCGATGTTCACGCCCGCAGTCAAGCAGACGCGGTAGCGTGTTCCGGTGCCGTACCCGATCCGAACGATCCGTCACCTACCGCTCGTCATGGACGACGGCGTGGTCCTGTCGGCCAGCGTCCGTCTGCCGAACGCTCCTGGCCGCTGGTCGGCGATCCTCGACGCCGTCCCGTACCGCAAGGACGACGACTTCCGCGGCCTCGACGAGCGCACCTACGCTCCGATCGCCGCGATGGGGTTTGCCTGCGTGCGCCTCGACCTGCGCGGCTCGGGATCATCGCTCGGAACCGGCGAGGGCGAGTACCTGGAGCGCGAGCTCGTCGACCTCGAGCAGGCGATCGCGCTGATCGCCGCCGAGCCGTGGTGCACCGGCAGGGTCGGCATGACCGGCGTGTCGTGGGGCGGGTTCAACGCGATCCAGGTGGCGATGCGACGGCCAGAGGCCCTACGGGCAATCGCGCCAATCCACTTCTCCGTCGACCGGTACCGCTGCGACGTGCACTACGCCGGCGGGAGCCTGCAGGTGCACGAGGCGGTCTCCTGGCCCGGCAGCATGGTGGTGGAGAACGCCATGCCACCCGACCCGTCGATCGTCGGCGGCGCATGGGAGGCGATCTGGCGTGATCGTCTCGAACGCACGCCGCAGTGGCCGCTCGCGACGCTCGCACACCAACGCCGCGATGCGTACTGGCGTCACGGCTCGGCGTGCGAGCAGTGGCGATCGATCGCGGTGCCGGTCCTCGCGATCGGGGGCTGGCGCGACGGCTATCGCGACGCCTGCCTCGCGGTCCTGCGCCACGTCGACGCGCCGCGACGTGCCGTGATCGGGCCATGGGGGCACGCCCGACCGTTCGCCGGAGCGCCGGGCCCAGCGCTTGACCACCGTCACCTGCTCGCCCGCTGGTTCGACCGTTGGCTGAACGACGTCGAGAACGGCGTCGACACCGAACCGACGCTCGTCGCGTGGCAGGGCGGGCGCTGGCGGGCGTTTCGCTCCGCACCGGACACCGCCCGCTCGTTCGCCCTCGTCGACGAGGCGCTCACGCCGCAGGCGAGCGGCGGGAGTCCGCGCAGCTGGGCGGGGCCCGTCTGGGTCGGTCACGGCGCGCCATGGTGGTGTCCGAACGGCGCCGAGCCGCTCGGCCGGGAGAGCGACATGCGTCGCGACGATGCGGCCTCGCTCTGCTACGACACGCCGCCCCTCCCCGCCCCGCTCGAGCTGCTCGGCGGTGCCACGGCAACGCTCACCGTCGTCGTTGACCGGCCGGTCGCCCAGGTTGCGGCCCGCATCGAGCACGTCAGCCCCGATGGCTTCAGCACGCTTCTCGCACGCGGCGGGATGAACCTCACCCGCTGCAATGACGCCGGACGACCGCGCCCCGTGGTACCCGGTGAGCCTCTCACCGTCTCCGTGGCGATCGCCGCCACCGGCGCGACGATCCCGGCCGGTCACCGCCTCCGGCTCGCGATCGCCGGCGCCGACTGGCCGATCATGTGGCCCGCGCCGGAGCCGTTCACGCTCACCGTCACCTCCGGCACCCTTGCGCTGACCGTCGTCGACCCGGCCTGCGAGGTCGGCGTGCCAGCCTTCCCGCTCGCGCCCGACCCGCCGATCGACGACGCCGCGCACGATGACCCGGAGACGACGTGGACCGTCGCCCGCGACCACACGACCGGCGCCGTGACGAACCGCACGACGAGCGGCTGGCGCACGACCTACGGCGACGGTGTCCTCTCCGCCGGGTCAGAGGACGTCTCGTGCAGCGTGCTGCCGGATGGAACGTGCACGGCGACGGCCCGGCACACGGCTGAGGTCAGGCTCGGGCCGGCGCACGCTCGTGCGGCGTCGACGCTGGCGATCCGCAGCGACCCGACGACCTATCACCTCTCGATCTCGCTCGACGTGGAGCGCGATGGTGCGCCGGTGTTCGCGCGGGCGTGGGCGGCGAGCGTCGCCCGCGACCTCATGTGACACGCTGCACACATGCGTACCGGAGCCTTCACCGCCCTGATCACCCCGTTCGACGCGAGCGGCGAGGTCGACCACCTCGCGCTCGCTGCACACGTCGAGCGTGTCATCACGGCCGGCCAGGACGGGATCCTCGTCTGCGGCTCGACGAGCGAGTTCCCCGCCCTTGACGAGCGGGAGCGCGTGGCGATCACCGAGACGTGCGTCGCCGCTGCAACCGGACGCGTCGCCGTGGTGGTGCACGTCGGCACGCCCTCAACGCGGGAGTCGGTGCGCCTCGCCCGGCACGCCGTGGTGGCTGGCGCGGACGCGGTTGCAGCGGTCACTCCGTACTACCTCGGCACGGACGAGGAGGGCCTCGCAAGCTACCTGATCGACATCAACGCCGCGGCGCCGTCCGTGCCGCTGTTCGCCTACTCGATCGGCAAGCTGACCGGCTTCGAGTTCGGCGTCGCGACCCTCGCCGACCTCGCCGAGCGAGGGGTGGTAGCGGGCGTGAAGGAGTCAGGTGAGGACCTCGGACGCCTCCTCGACATCCGTCAGGCCTGCGGCCCGGCGTTCGCGGTGTTCGCCGGCTCGCCGAACCTGCAGGCCGCGGCGTTCGCGCACGGGCTTGCCGGGTCGATGCTCGGCATCGCGAACGTCGTACCTGAGGAGTGCGCGCGCATCGCGCGACTCGCCGAGGCCGGCGACCACGCCGCCGCCGCGGCACTGACCGTCGCGCTGCGCCCGCTCGCCGTCGCCCTCTCGGTTGGCACGCCGATGGCGGCGCTGAAGTACGCCGTAGCGCTCCGCTTCGGGCTCGCGCACGCTGCACCACGGGCACCGCGCCACGAGCTCACTGCCGACGAGCGCCGCGCCGTCGAGGTCGCCGTCGCTCGCCTGTAAGGCACGCTACGCCCTGCGAATGGCGAGCGACCCACCGGCGTCACCCGACCTGAACGCCTTGCCGTTCGCGGGCGCGGCGATCACGATCGCCGTTGCAAGCAGCTCGCCGGCGAGCCAGTCCGTGTGGCGTGCGAGGACCCGCTCGAGGCCCGGATCGGCGCCGACGGTGACGACGATCCGGTCGACGACCTCGAGCTCAGCTTCCTTCCGCATCGTCTGGAGCGCGTGACAGAGATCGCGGGCAATGCCCTCGTCGATCAGGTCTGGATCGAGCTCGGTGTCGACACCCACCGCAAGCGTGCCCTCGTGCTCAACCGCGAGCCCCTCGCGCGCCGTCACGCGCTCCTCATACTCGCCCGCGCCGAGCCGCCACGAGCCGACGACGACGTCCTCGCCCTCTCGCGTGTAGGCGCCGTCGCGCAGCAGCTTCTGCACGAGCGGGACGTCCTTGCCGAGGCGCTTGCCGACGACCCGAAAGTTCGGTGCCAGCTCGACGGTGACGATCTCGGCGGCGTTCTCGACGAACCGCACGGCGCGAACGTTCAGCTCGGCGGCGATCTCCGCCGCGTGCTCCTCCAGACCACGTCGCGCGACCGGCGAGGCCGCGATCACCGCCTCGCGCAGTGGCTGGCGGAGCTTCGACGCCGGCGGTCCAGCCTTCGCGCGTGCTGCGCGCCCGAGGCGGATCGCTGCCTGTGTGTCGGCCATCGCCGTGACGAGCGCCGCGTCGACGAGGGCGTCTACGACCACCGGGAAACCGGCGAGGTGCACCGAGCTCGGCGCGCCATCGCACTGGTCGCGCACGAGCGTCTGCCAGAGGTCCTCGGCGAGGAAGGGCATCGCCGGAGCGATGAGGCGCGCGATCTGGACGACGGAGTACCAGAGCGTGCGGAACGCGGCCTGCTTGTCGGAATCGTCCACGGCCTTCCAGAAACGCGCGCGAGAGCCGCGGATGTACACGTTCGAGAGATCGTCGACGAGCGCCTCGACGGCGCGCGTGTACGTCGGCGTCCAGTACCCGTCGAGCGCCTCCGTCGCCTCCTTCACCGTCTGCTGCACGCGGGCGACGATCCAACGGTCGAGGACCGTCAGCGCGCCTGGCCCCGCCGTCAGGTCAGCGTACGCCGGCGTGAAGCCGTCGATCTCGGCGTACTGGACGAGGAACCGGTAGGAGTTCCACAGGGTGAGCAACCGCCGCCTGACGTCGGTTGCAGGTCCGTAGCCGAAGTTCATGTTCTGGCTCGGCGTCTGTGCTGCATAGAGCCAGCGCATCACGTCCGCACCCATCTTCTCGATCGCGTCGTCGAACCAGATCGCGTTCCCCCACGACTTGTGCATCGGGCGGCCTGTCTCGTCCTGCAGCTTCTCGTAGCCGAGGACGCGCCGGTAGGGCGCCCTGCCGACGAGCACGACGCTCATGAACAGCTGCGAGTAGAACCAGAGGCGGATCTGCTCGCGCATCTCCGAGATCCAGTCGGCCGGGAACCACCGCTCCCAGTAGGCGTGGTCCGGCAGGTCGGCGCGCGTTAGCCCAACGCCCGCGCCGCGCGCGTAGCCCTCAGGTTCGACCGTGTCGCGTCCGTAGCCGAGGGTCGAGAACGGGATGATCCCCGCATCGAGCCAGCAGTCGCCGACCTCGGCGACGCGCGTCGCGATCTCGCCGTCGTCGGTGCGGATCTCGATCGCGTCGATCCACGGACGATGCAGCTCCTCGAGCCCGTCGACGAGCGACGGGTCGACGGCGCGCGCGCGCAGCTCGGCGACCGAACCGATCACCGTCACCTTGCCGGACGGCGCGCGGTAGAACGGCAACGGCAAGCCCCAGTACCGCTTGCGGGAGATGCACCAGTCCCCCATGTTCCGCAGCCAGTCCTCCATCCGCTTGCCGTAGAACTCGGGCGTCCACTGGACGGTGCGGTTCGCCTCGATCATTCGCTCGCGAACGCCGTCGGCGCCGATGAACCACTCGTCAACGACGCGGAAGATCAGCTCGGTGCTGCAACGCCAACAACACGGGTAGCGGTGCGTTAGCTCCTCACGGCGGACGAGCAGGCGAGCCGCCGAGAGATGCTCGATGATCGGCTCCCGTGCGTCGCCGGTCGTGACGCCAGCGAGCCACCCGTAGTCCGGGTAGAAGGCGCCAGCATCGTCGACGGGGACGAGGACCGCCAGCGCCTCGACGCGCCCGAGCTCGAAGTCGTCGCCACCACAGCCCGGTGCGATGTGGACGATGCCGGTGCCGTCGTCGACCCCGACGGCGTCCCATGCGATGACCCGGTGTGCGACGTCCGCCTGCGCCGCGAGCTGATCGAACGGGCCGCGATAGGGCCGTCCGACGAGCTCCGCTCCCGTCGCCGTGCGCGCAACCGCGGCAGCGGCGCCGAACACCGCCTCGACCCGCTCGGCAACGACCCAGGCGATCCCGTCGGCCGTCGCGACGCCGTGGTAGGTCGCCTCTGGCTTGACGGCCGCGGCGACGTTTGCCGGCAGCGTCCACGGCGTCGTCGTCCACACGACGAGCGACTCGTCGGCAACGTCGGTCAGCGGCAGCCGGACGAACACCGAGGTGTGTGTCAGGTCACGGTAGGAGTCGGTAGCCGTCACCTCGTGCTCGGAGAGCGACGTGCCGCAGCGCGGGCACCAGACCATCGGGCGATGCCCGGTGAACAGCCAACCCTCCTCGCTGCAACGCTTGAGGAAGCCCCAGATCGCCTCGATGTTCGGGTCGGTCATCGTGTAGTACGACCGCTCCCAGTCCATCCACATGCCAAGGCGCTGAGACTGACGCGTCTGAACCGCGGAGTACTCGGCAACGCGATCACGGCAGGCGCGGACGAAGAGGTCGAGGCCGTACTCCTCGATCTCACGCTTCGCGTTCAAACCTAGCGACTTCTCGACCTCGACCTCGACCCACAGACCCTGGCAGTCGAAGCCGTTCTGGAAGCGCAGGTCGCGCCCCTGTGAGGAGCGGAAGCGCTGGAAGAGGTCCTTCAGCGAACGCCCCCACGCGTGGTGCACGCCCATCGAGTTGTTCGCGGTGATCGGTCCGTCGAAGAACGAGAACGGCTCGCCACCGGCGATCTGCGCGCGGAGCTGCTCGAACGTGCCGTCGCGCTCCCAGAGCGCGAGGATCGCGTGCTCGAGCGCGGCGTGGTCGGGCTTGTCGGTGACGGGGCGATACGGTGCCATCAGGTCCTCTGGTCGGGCACGCCAAGGGTGCCACAGGGCCTTCGACGAACCGGCAACGCCGGAGAACGATCAAATTCTTCTGAAATCTATATCAATCGTCGCGGAACACCCGATCCCCTTCTGCCGGGGCGGCCGACCCCGCCGATAGGATGAGGAACAGGGGCTCATGGCGCGTCGGACGGCCCCTGCGGAACCGTTGACACGTCGTCCCCTGTCCATCCTCACAGCGCTCCTGGTGCTCCTTGCGCCGAGCCTCGCCGTCGGCGCCCCGCCGACAGGCAACCCGCCCGTCCAGTCGTCGATCGTGACGCGTGCGAACGGCTCCCCTCCCGTCGCGCAGATTGACCCTGCGATCGCGATCGACCCGATCGACGGGCTGCACCGGATCGTCACAGCAACCGAGGGAGCGACGGGACGGATCGGTCGCTGGTCGACGGCGGACGGCGGTACCAGCTGGGCGTTTCAGGGCGATGCGCCGATCGCTCCCGGCACCGTCGACGCCTCGCGGTCACAGGCAGCCTGGGGTGCTGGCGCCACCGTCTACTCGTCGTGGCAGGGCCGGACGACGCCGGGCAGCGGCGCCGACTGCGGCGCTGCGGCCGGCGCCTGGCTCTCCTCATCGACCGACAGCGGACAGACGTGGAGCGCCCAGGTCGAGCCGATTGAAGGGGGCGTGAACGGCGTGCTCGGCGAGTACGTCTCACGGGGTTGGGCGTCGCTCACGGTCGACGACTCGGCGCGGTCGACGGCTGGCCAGCCGCTGATGGCCGTTGAGAAGGCGACCTGGACCGGCGCGTGCGGCGTAGGCCCAGTCGCCCGTGAGCTGTCGCTCGTCTGGCGCGTCGTCGGCTCGAGCGGGACCGTCCACGACGTCGACTTCACCATCCCGGGCGTCACGGACGCGTCGAACCCCGCCATCGTCGCGGTTCCCGCGCCGATCCCGACGGTCGCTGTGGCGTACATCACGACGCCGGCCGGGGCCAGTGCTCATCCCATGATCGCCGTCGTTCGCTGCAGCCGCGACGACCTGAGCCCGACGAACATCTTCGGGCTCGAGTGGATCTGCAGCGCGCCACAGGTCGTCTCCGACGCCTCGTTTGCTCTCGTCACCTCGATCGGCGCAACCTCCGCCCCAGCGATCGCCGTTGACGGCAACCATGGTGGTGCGCTCTTCGTCGCGTACACGACGGCGACCGCGCAGGGCGCTCGCGTCGTGGTCACCGCGTCCGATGCGGGCGGCTCGATCTGGACACCACCGACGCTGATCGACGAGCCGGCCGGTGTGACGGCGCACCAGCTGCTGCCGGCGATCGCCGTCGCTGCGAACGGGCGGGCAGACGTCGTCTACCTCGACGGCCGCGACGCGCCAACCGGCACGCCGACCTACGCGCCCTACCAGACCTCGTTTCTGTGCGTGAACCGCGACGACTGTCCCGCCGGCATGCTGCGCGGCAACGACGTCGCGCTCAGCACCGGGGCGCCGATCGCCTCGCCGCTCGGCGCCGGCTGGTTGCTCGGCACGCAGCTCGCGGTCGCGGACGCGCAGAACATCCCGACACCGTACACGGGGCACACGATCGCGATCGCTCCGCAGGCGAATGGCCTTGCCTCGTCGGAGCTATGGCACGGCTCGCGCCCGCCGCAGATCGCTGGCGGGACGATCAGCGACCAGCCCCGCGTGCTCGCGAAGAACATCACGACGAGCCTCGCCGACTGGTTCGTCGCCACCGATGTCGACGGCGACCCGGTCAACGTGACCGTCACCACGGTCGGAGCACCTGCCCACGGCGCGATCGCCGCCGGCGCCTACACGCCTCTCGCTGGCTTTGCGGGGCAGGACTCCTTCACGATCGTCGCGACGGATGGGCGGCTCTCGGCGACCGCCGTCCACCCGGTCGTCGTCGTCGACCAGGCGCCACAGTTCGACGCCGTTCAGCCATGCGTGGTGACCGAGGGCGCAGGATGTACACGACCGGTGAACGCCGTCGATCCGGATCCCGGCGATGGCGTCACCTACGCCCTTGGCTACGTGCCGCCCGAGCTGCGTGTGGCACAGGCGAGCGTGAAGCTCAACGGCACGACGCTCGAGGTCTCGGTCGGCGCCGGCGTTCGCTACCCGGGCCTTCTCCGGGTCGAGGTGGTTGCGAGCGACACGGCGCTGGCGCCAGCGCTGCCGCTCACATCGCGGCTGCCCATCTTCATCACCATCGTCCCGAACCTGAGCGTGCCAACGGTGACGGTCGCCGCCACCGCGGTCTCGGGGAGGTCCGTGCGGCTCACCGCCGCTCCGTTCTGGAGCGACCCGGACGACGGCTGCCTGACCGCCCTGGTCAACCGGTGCCACTGGCAGCTGACATGGAACACCGGCGACGGGGAGACGACGACCACGACCGACGCGACGCTCGTCCACAGCTACGCAGCCGCCGGCTACTTCGCCCCCACGGTGACCGCACAGATCATCGGCTACAGCTCACCGGTGCCGCCGTCCGCCGTCGCGGGGCTGCTCACCGGCCCGGACCATCCGGGTGCGATCGCCGTCAGCGACGACGCACGCACGCGCCTGTACGTACGAGCAAGCGGCACGCGGAGCGGGACGGTGCAGCTGCTGGTCGCCTCGCGAGACACGACGACCCTCGACGTGACGCTCGTGATCGCCGCCACAGGGCGTCGCTACCAGCGCAGCGTCCACGTCGTGGCTGGTCGGGCCGGTGCGCTCGGCGCCGCCGTGACGACGACGTTCCGGATCGGTGCGGTGCGCTCGACGGGAGCGACGGTCGTGCTGGGGTACGCCGAAAGCCTCGCGAGCGAGCCGCCTCCCCGCCCGCTGCGCAAGGTGTTCTGGATCCGCTAGTAGTAGTGGTCTGATTGTCAGAGAGCGGCGTCATCGGGTGTCTCGAGCGAGCGGGGGCGTTGCGCGTCGCGCAGGGCTTGCTGGGGCAAGCGCAAGCGGCGCGCGACGCTCCCGCAGGGTGGCGCAGCCGGCCAGCGCAGGACGATCCAGGCGCGCGAATGACCACGCCAGTTGACAATCAGACCAGTAGCAACCTTGAACAGGAGACACAAGCGGTCGTCGATCGCATCCTCGGCGCGCTACCGCGCATCGGCGCGGGCATGCGACGGCACGGCATGGCAGCGTCGGGCTGCGGCGCGAGTCTCGGCCCGCGGCACTTCCAAGCGCTGCTGCCGCTCTTGCACGAGGGAACGCTCGGGGTCGGTGCGCTCGCCCAGCGGCTCGACGCGAGCCTCGCGGCCACCAGCCTGATGGTCGCCGAGATGGACGCAGCCGGCGTCGTCGAGCGACACCAGGATCCCGATGATCGCCGCCGCACTCTCGTCTCGGTGCGTTCGGACGTGCGTTCGGAGCTCGAGGGAGCGTACTCCGAGCGCAGGCGACTGCTCGCCCGGGCCATCGAGCGGCTCGGCGCCGAGGAGCGCGTCGGCCTTGTACGCGGTCTCGAGGCGATCGCCGACGAGCTCCACGCTGACGCTACCGACTCGCCGTAGACGAGGGTCGGCCACCGGCGACGGAGCGACGAGGTCAGGCGACCGGCCGGCGCAGGACGGACGCCATGAGCGCAGGATCGACGTTGCCGCCGGAGAGCACGGCGACCGCCTGCCGTGCCGGGCCGAGCTCACCGCGATGGGAGAGCCACGCCGCCGCAGCGACGGCACCGCTCGGCTCGGCGACGAGACGGGCGCGCCGAGCGATCGTGCCCATCGCGTCCAGGATCTCGTCCTCGGAGACCGTCACGACGTCGTCGACAAGCGCCCGGAGATGGGCAAACGTCAGGTCGCCGAGGCGGTTGCAGCGCAGCCCGTCGGCGCGCGTCAGCTGCTCGGATCCAGGCGGGTTCTGGACGATCTCACCGGCCGCTAACGACCGGCGCGCATCATCCACCACCGCCGGCTCGACGCCCACGACGCGGGCGTTCGGCGCCAGCGCGCGGATCGTGACCGCGACGCCGGCGATCAGCCCACCGCCGGAGATCGGCACGAGCACCAGGTCGACGTCCGGCAGCTCCTCGAGCACCTCGAGAGCGAGCGTTCCCTGGCCGGCGATCACGAGCCGATGCTCGAAGGGCGGCACGAGCACGAGGCCGTCCCGCTCCGCACGATCGCGGGCGTAGCGTGCCTGCACGTCGCGTCCACCATCCTCGAGCACGAGCTCCGCACCGAGCGCACGCACCGCTTCGACCTTCACCTGCGGCGCGTAGGGTGGCATCACGATCACCGCGTGAACGCCGAGCGCCCGCGCGGCGTACGCCACCGCCTGCGCGTGGTTGCCGGACGAGTCGGCGATCACGCCGCGGGCGAGCTCCTCGTCGGTGAGCGCGAGCATCGCACTGAACGCGCCGCGGAGCTTGAACGCGCCGACCGGCTGCAGGCTCTCCGCCTTCAGGTGCAGGCCGTGTCCGATCAGGGGGACGAGCGGCGTGCGTAGGACGCGGCCGGCGATCCGCTCGCGAGCGCTGCGCACCTCCTCGATCGTGACGAGTCCGGTCATTCCGCTACTCGCGGTCCGATTGCGATGTCGTGGTCATTCCGCGGCCGATGAACGGAGCGAGCGGGAGCGTTGCGCGTCGCGCAGGGCTTGCTGATCGCGGGCGTGCTGGATAGCACGCCCGCTCGCACGCGTGTCAAGGCGAAGGCCTTGACACGCTAAGTGCAAGCGGCGCGCAACGTTCCCGCGAAGCCCACGATCCGGCACGCAGAGCGGGCCGGGACGCGGTCGCCGGAGCTGAGCGGCGTAGCCACCCGACGGGTGGCAGAGCCGACAAGCGCAGGACGATCCAGGCAGTCGGATGACCACGCCATTTCACAATCAGACCACGAGGGTGTCGCCAGGCGCCATCGGGTGCACCGTGACGCCGTCAAGACCTAGGCGAGCGATCTCCTCGACGAGCGCCGCGGGACGGCCGACGAGCGGGGGGAAGGTGCCCCAGTGTCCGCCGACCACGTCCTTGACCCCGAGCAGCCTGACCGCGTGGGCCGCCTCGAGCGGCCCCATCGTGTAGAAGTCGCCGATCGAGAGGATTGCGAGGTCCGGCTGGTAGATCGAGCCGATCAACGCCATGTCGCCAAAGACCGCGGTATCGCCCGACTGGTAGATACGAAAGCCGTTCGAGAACGTGATCACGAAACCAGCAGGCTCGCCAACGTAGCTCGTCGCCCCGTCCGGTCCGTCGATCGAGCTCGAGTGCACAGCCTGGGTCATCGTGTACCGGATGCCGCCATGCTCCACGGTGCCACCGGTGTTGAAACCGATCGTCGCCGCGCCCTGCCGCTCGAAGTGCCCGGCGAGCTCCACCTTGGCGATCACCGGGCACCCGTGTGTTCTCGCGAGAGACTCGACGTCCGCGACGTGATCGAAGTGCCCGTGCGTGACGAGGATCGCATCGATGCGCGTCGGCGTCTTCAACGCCTCCGGTACCGTCGGCCCACCGAGCCACGGGTCGACGATGATCGTCGTGCCGTTCGGGTCGCGGTGGCCCCACGTCCCGTGGCCGTACCAGGTGACCTCGACGCCGTTCACGTTCACGCTGACCTCCTGGTGGTGTGATTGCGAGATGGGGCGTTCATTGGCGGTCTGCCAGCGCAGGACCATCCAGGCAGCCGAGTGACCACGCCGTCTCGCGACCAGATCACGAGGTTACGGTGCCGCGACGAGCGAGGCCGCGGCCGAGCCCGCCCAGTCAAGCACGTCAGACGGATACACGCCAAGCCAGAGCACGACTCCTGCCGCGACGACGGTGGCGATCCCGGCGAACACCGCGCCTGGCGCGAGCTCTGCCATCGCGCCACTCTCCGAGCCGCGATCGAACATCGAGAGCCCGACCTTCAGGTAGTAGCCAAGCCCGATCACGGTGGCGACCACACCGACGATCACGAGGTAGGTGGAGTCCGCCTGCACCGTCGCGGAGAAGAGGTACAGCTTCGCGAGGAACCCTGCGGTCGGCGGGAACCCGCCGAGGGACAGCAGGAACACCGTCAGGCTCGCTGCCATCGTTGGTCGTTTGAAGCCCCAGCCGCGGAGCGACTCGATCGTCGCCGGCCCGCCAATCTCCCGCTCGTGCACGGCGATCACCGCAAACGAGCCGACGCTCATGGCCGCATAGCAGGCGAGGTAGAAGAGGAGCGCCTTGCCGGCGCCCGAGCCGGCGACGATCGCCATCAGCAGGTAGCCGGCATGACCGACGGACGAGTACGCCAGCATCCGCTTGACGTTCGTCTGCCGCAGCGCCGCGACGTTCGCGCCGATCATCGTGACGATCGCGAGCGCGGCGAGCGCCGGACGCCAGTACTGCGCCTCGGCCGGGAGCGCCGCGACCGTCACGCGGTAGAGGATCGCGAAGGCCGCGGTCTTCGTCGCCGCCGACATGAAGCCGGTGACCGGGGACGGCGCGCCCTCATAGACGTCCGGCGTCCACATGTGGAACGGCACGACGGCGACCTTGAACGCAAGCCCTGCGAGCACCATCGCCGTGCCCGCGAGCGCGAGCGGCGCCGTCGGGTCTGCGCGGAGCCCCTTGGCGATGCCGGCGAGGTCGAGCGCGCCGGTCGCGCCGTAGAGGAGCGCGGCGCCGTACAGCAGCACCGCCGACCCGACGGACCCGAGAACGAGGTACTTGAAGCCGGCCTCGAGAGAGGCCTCGCTGCGCACGTCGAACGCGCAGAGGGCGTAGAGCGTGATCGAGAAGAGCTCGAGCGCGACGAACAGCGACACGAACGAGCTGGCCGCGGAGACGAGGTCCATGCCGGCAGCTGCGAAGACGAGAAACGCGACGAACTCCGGTCCACGCTCTCGCATCCTCGGCCACCCGTACGCCACGGCGAGCGTCAGGAGCCCGGAGCCGGCGACGATCACCCTGACGGCGTTCGCGAAGCGGTCTACAACGAGCTGGTCGGACAGCACGCTCCAGCTGCCGCCGTGGCTGTCCCAGATCTGCGCAGTAGCGATCAGCGAGCCGACGAACGCCCCGGCGCCGATGAGGAACGACAGGTCGCGTGCACCGCGGCCGCCGACGGCGACGGCGAGGAGCAACAGAAGCGACGCGGCGCCAAGGAGGACCACGTCTGGGGCGAGCGCGTCCCACTCGATCGTCGGCGGCGTGATCATGGCGCCACCTTCGCGGTCGCGGCGCTGGCAAGAGAACCGGCGTCAGCAGACACCCGCTCCGTCACGGCGACGGGGTAGAACGAGAGCGCCAGCACCGTCCCGATGAGCGGCAGGACCGCGAGGAATCCTCCGTCACGGAGGTCGCCGGGCCGCGACGCGCCGACGGCGTCGCCTTCGCGGTCGTGCAGCACGGCGGAGATCCAGCGCAGCATGTACATCGCCGCCAGGACGATCGCGAGCGACGCGAGGATGCCGACGGCTGGACGCGCCTCATACGCGCCGAGGAGCACGAGGAACTCCGACGCGAACGTGCTCGAGCCAGGCACGGCGAGCGCAGCGACGCCGGTCATGATCGCGATCGTTGCGAGGACCGGGCGGCCGCGAGCCATGCCGCCCAAGCGCGTGAACGGGTCGGCACCGGTCGAGGCTGCGACCCAGCCGGCAAGCAGGAAGAGGCTCGCGGAGAGGAGCGCATGGTTGACCATCTGGAACACCGCACCCGTCTCGCCCCGATCGTTCAGGGCGAAGATGCCGATCACGACAAGACCCATCTGGCCGACAGAGGAGTAGGCGATCACGCCACGCGAGTCAACCTGTCGGAACGCAACCAACGACCCGTACAGCAGTCCGATCAGCGCAGCGCCGGTGATCCACCAGCGAGCATCGGCGACCGGCTGTGGGAAGATCGGCAAGACGAGTCGCAGAAGGCCGTACGCGCCCGCCTTCGATGCCACTCCGGAGAGGATCGCCGCGACCTCGGGCGTGGCGCCCCGATAGGCGTCTGGCACCCAGCCGTGCAGCGGCCAGATCGGCGACTTGATCGCGAAGGCGATGAGGAACGACGCAAACACGAGCCGCGACTGGCTCGTGCCGACGTCGTCGAGCCCGAAGGAGCCAGCCTTGAGACCGAGGACGATCATCCCAACCAACATGAACAGCGTGCCGATGAACGTGTAGATGACGAACTTGATCGTTGCGCGGCGCCGGTCGGGGCCGCCCCAGACGCCCACGAGGAAGTACAGCGGGATGAGCATCGCCTCGAACCCGACGTAGAAGACGATCAGGTCACGCGCGACGAAGAGGAGCACGAGCGCTGCCTCGAGGCCGAGGAGCAGGCCGTAGTACGCGCGGTTGCGTGCTCCTCCGGCCCAGATCGCGTAGACGATGGCGCTCGTCATCACGAGCACGGTCATCGTCACCATGACGAGGCTCAACCCGTCCACGGCGATGTGGAACCGGATCCCGAGGTCGGGCAGCCAGCTCTTGTCGGTGGTGAACTGGAAGCCCTTGCCCTGCTCGAAGTTGCGCAGCAACGAGAACGTCGCTCCGACCGTCGCGGCCTGCACGACGAGCGCGACGAGTCCCGCGCTCGCGCGCCGGATCGGCAGCAGCAACAGCAGGATAGCGCCGAACGTCGGCACCGCGATCTCCTGGATCGCACCAGGGGAGTAGAAGCTCGGAAGGCTCATGCCGCCTGCACCATGAAGTAGAGGACGAGGCCCGCGACGCCGACGGCGAAGGCGAGCGCGTAGATGCGCACGATCCCTGTCTGCAGCACTGACAGGCGACGAGAGGCGACGCCAGCGAGCGAGCCGACGGCGTCTGGAGCAGCGAGGAAGACGTACCGCTCGAGCGAGCCTCGGAGGAGGTTTGCAAGCCACGCAGTCGGCACGAAGAGCGCGTAGTGGTAGAGCTCGTCCCAGAAGAAGCGGCGCTCGGAGAGGATCGCAAGCGGGCGCGGGAAGGCGACCGGCGCGCTTCGCCCTGCACGCCAGAGGACGGTGGCGATGAGGATCCCGAGGATGCCGGCGATGCTGCCCGCTGCGGTCGCGATCCACTCGTTCGACGTTCCGGCCTCGACCATCTGGACTGTGCCGTAGGTGGTCGGCTCGAGCCAGGTCGACATGCCGGTCGTCAGGCTCGGGAACTGCAGGAAGCCAGCGACGAGCGTCAGGGCTGCGAGGATGTACACCGGCAGCGTCATCGTCGCCGGGCCTTCGCCGTGGGCGGTGTGGTGCTCGGCGTCATGCGCCGCCTGGTCGGCCGTCGGGCCGTGGAACACGACGTACATGAGGCGCGAGGCGTAGATTCCTGTAAGGAGCGCGCCGGCGACGCCGCCGACGAACGCCAGCGTACCCCACGTGCCGCCCACCTCGAGCCCGGCGGCGAGGATCGAGTCCTTCGACGCGGCCGAGGAGATCAGCGGGAAGCCAGCGAGGGCGAGCGTGCCGATCCACATGCAGACGTACGTGCGCGGCAGCCAGCGCTTGAGCCCGCCCATCTTGCGGATGTCCTGCTCGCCTGACAGCGCGTGGATCACGACGCCTGCGCCCATGAACAGGAGCGCCTTGAAGAAGGCGTGCGTCGTGAGGTGATAGATGCCCGTCCAGTAGGCGCCGAGGCCGACGCCGACGAACATGTAGGCGATCTGGCTCATCGTCGAGAACGCGATCACGCGCTTGATGTCGGTCTGCGTGAGCGCCGTGAGGCCGGCCATCAGGAGCCCGGCGACGCCGATCACGACGATCAGGTGCTGCACGTCAGGGGCGTAGGAGTAGAGCGGGTTCATGCGGGCGATCAGGTACACGCCCGCCGTCACCATCGTTGCCGCGTGGATCAGGGCGGAGACCGGCGTCGGGCCTTCCATCGCGTCCGGAAGCCAGGTGTGGAGCGGCAGCTGTGCGGACTTCGCGAGCCCGCCGACGAGCAGCATCAGGCAGATGCCGTTGATCGTGGAGCTGCCGAACCCGAGCTCGTTGTGGCGCTCGAAGACGGTCAGGTAGTCGACGGTGCCGAGCTGCTTGAAGATCATGAAGATGCCGATCGCGAGCCCGACGTCGCCGACGGCGTTCATCACGAACGCCTTCTTCGCGGCGGCGACGGCAGACGCTTTCTGGTGCCAGAAGCCAATCAGCAGGTAGCTCGAGAGACCAACCATGCCCCAGCCGGCCAGGAGCAGCACGAAGTTCCCGGCAAGCACGAGGATCAGCATCGAGAAGACGAACAGGTTGAGGTAGGCGAAGTAGCGCCGTTCCTCCACGTCGCCATGCATGTAGCCGACCGAGTAGACGTGGATCAGGAAGCCGACGCCGGTGACGATCAGAAGCATCACCGCCGACAGCGGGTCAACGAGGATGTCCATGTTGACCTTGAAGCTCCCAGCGGAGAGCCACGTCCAGAGGGTGCTGTGGATGGAGCGAGCATCCGCTGTTCGCCCCCGCAAGCGCAGGAACACGACGACGGAAAAGGCGAACGCGCCAAGCATCGCGCCGGAAGCGATGATGCCGGCAAGACGCCGAGGAAGGGCGTTGCCGAGCAGCGCGATCAGCACGCAGCCGGCGAGCGGGAGGCCGTAGGCGACCCATGCAGTGGCCTGGATCGTCATCCGCGCAGCTCGGCAATCTCGTCGGTGTCGAGGAGCATGCGGCGACGTTCCATCGCGACGATCAGGCCGAGACCGACGACGACCTCTGCCGCCGCGACGCCCATCACGACGAGGGCGAAGATCTGGCCGTCCTGGCCGCCGTGGTAGCGCCCGAACGCGACGAGCACGAGGTTCGCCGAGTTCAGCATCAGCTCGAGGGAGAGCAGCACGACGAGCGGGCTGCGCCGCACGATCACGCCGACGAGGCCGATCGTGAACATCGCGGCGGAGACCAGCAGGTAGTTGCCGACGTCCGGCGTCATGCGCCTGGCTCCCGCTGCGCCGCGAGCTGCCGTGCTGCGCGCACCTTCGCCTGCCGCTCGTCCATCCGCACGCGGTTCGGTCGCGCGCCGGCGCCAAGCACGACGGCAGCGATCGCAGCGACCAGGAGCAGCAGCGAGACGATCTCGAAGGCACCGACGTAGCGGGTGAGGAACAGCTCGCCGACGTGCTTCGGCGAGCCGAAGTCATCCTTCACCGTCGCCGCGCTGGTCAGGCCCGAGCGACCGACCGTCCAGGCAACCTCGACGAGGATCGCGCCAGCCGCGGCGCAGGCCGCGCCGATCTGCCAGCCGCGACGACGTTCGTCCTGCACCTCACCGCGCGGCCCGATGTAGGCGATCACGAAGAGGAACATCACCATGATCGCACCGGCGTAGACCATGATCTGCGCCGCCGCGACGAAGTCCGACTGCAGCAACAGGTACAGCGTCGCGAGCGATGCGAGGTTGCCGAGCAACGCGATCGCAGAGATGAACGGGTTGCGTTGGACGATCACCGCGAGCGCGCTGGCGAGCGCCCCAGCAGACGCGAGGGCCCAGACGAGCGTGTTCACTCTGGCGCTCCCTCAGGGTTGGTAGCGGTGATGACGTCGTACATGCCGAGCACCCGCTCCATCTCCTGCACCGGCACGTCGTACAGCTCAACCGACTTCGACGGAGTGCGGCGCTCCGGCTTCGCAAGCAGCATGTCCTTCGTGTACACCAGGGCGTCGCGCGAGATCTCCGAGAGCTCGAAGTCGTTGCCTAGCGTGATCGCGTCGAACGGACAGGCGAGCTCGCAGTAGCCGCAGAAGATGCAGCGCGCCATGTTGATCTCGTAGATGCGCGCGTAGCGCTCACCGGCAGACACGCGCCCTTCGACGGGGTTCTCCGCGGGAACGACGCGGATGCAGTCGGCGGGGCACGCGGCGGCGCAGAGGGAGCAGCCGACGCACTTCTCCAACCCGTTCTCGTGCCGGTGCAGCTGGTGTCGCCCACGAAAACGCGGGTACACCGGGCGGCGGTACTCGGGGTACTCCTGCGTCACCGGCTTGCGGAACAGGTGGCGAAGGGTGACCGAGAAGCCCTTGACCTGATCAAGCATGGCTGCTCCCGTACACGACGAAGAAGGCCGTCACGAGCAGGTTGAGCGTCGCGACGGGAAGCAGGAGCTTCCAGCCGAGCGACATCAGCTGGTCGAACCGGACGCGGGGGGTGGTGGCGCGCAGCCAGATGAAGATGAAGAGGAAGAGACCCGTCTTGATCAGCATCCACAGCGGCCCGGGAAGGAGCGGGCCCTCAGGGCCAGCAAGGAACAGCACCGCGGCGAGCGCGGAGAGGGTGATCGCGTTGATGAACTCGGCGTTGGCGAACATCGCGAAGCGCATGCCGCCGTACTCCGTGTGGTAGCCCGCGACGACCTCGCCATCGGCCTCGGTGAGGTCGAAGGGCGGGCGGTTCGACTCGGCGACGGCAGCGACCATGAACACGAGGAACCCGAGGAACTGCGGCAGGATGTACCAGTACCAGCCGCTCTGAGCGTGGACGATGTCGATGAACGAGAGCGACCGGGCGTGGATCAGGACGCCGATCACCGCAAGCGTGAAGGCGACCTCGTAGGACACCAGCTGGGCGATTGCCCGCATGCCACCGAGCATCGCGTACTTCGACCCGGACGCCCAGCCGCCGATCAGGAGCCCGTAGAACCCGAGCGAGCCAAGCGCGGCGACGAACAGTAGCGCGACGTTCGAGTCGGCCATGTACAGATGGAACGTGAGCGATGTGCCGGGGATCGTTGCGAGGCCGCCGAAGGGCATGAAGCCGAATGCCCCGATCGCGCAGGTAAGCGAGACGAACGGCGCGAGCAGGTAGAGCCGTGGCCGCGCGCCGGTCGGGATCATCGACTGCTTCCGTAGGAGCTTGCCAAGGTCGGCGATCGGCTGCAGGAGGCCGGCAGGGCCGACGCGGTTCGGGCCGAGGCGCTGCTGGAATCGACCGATCAGCCGTCGCTCGACCCACGTCATGAAGGCGAAGAATCCCATCAGGAGGTTCACGAGCGCGAACCCCTTGATCACCGTGACGATGAACCCGTCAACCATCAGGAACGCACCACGGTCGCGTCACCGGTGGCCGGCGCGCCAGCCCAGTTGATGCGGACGGCGCCAGCGACGAGACGGCGGGAAATACGCAGCGGTCCGGTATGGGTGCCGCCGGCGTGCGTGACGCTGATCACGTCGTGCTCGGCGACGCCAAGCGCGTCCGCGTCGGCGTGATTGAGCATCACCCACGGCGCTCGCTGGTGTGCGAGTGCGGCCGTGCGCTCGACGGCTGGCCCGGCGAACAGCGGGCGCGGCGCGACGAGGACGAAGCGCCCAGCGGCCGGTGCAGGCGGTGCCTTCGGCGCGGCGACCTTCTTCGGCGCGCGCGCCTCGCGACCCCGCGACGGGAGCGGCGCGCGGCCGTTGAGCTGCGACCAGGAGAGCGGGACGGTGAGGTCAGCGGCGAGCGTCGCGTAGACCTTCGCCGGTGTCGGCGCAACGGGTACGCCGAGCACCTCGGCGATGGCGGCAATGGCGACCAGATCGCTCCGACCGCTCGGGCCCTTCGTCACGGGGCGGAGACGCTGGATCCGTCCCTCGAGGTTGGTGACGGTCCCCTCGCGCTCGTGGTCGACGGTCTGTGGCAGCACGATGTGGCTCCACGACACGGCGGAGTTGACGAACGCGGAGACCGTCACGACGTGGTCGGCCTGGGCAAGCGCCATGTGCCAGCGCTCGGCCTCTGGCCACTCAGCGGTCGGGTCGAGGCCGACGAGCACCACGGCTCTGATCTCACCTGACTCGAGGCCGGCGAGGACCGCGTCGCCGCCACCTGACAGACCGGCAAGCCGGGCACCGCGCTCGTTCGCGCCACGCGGCATCGGCAGCACGCCGCCGCGCTCGTGCAGCCGGAGCGTGTGCGCGAGCTGCTCGATCAGTGCGATGGCGATCGGGTCGGTGACGACGAGCACAGGGTGGGAGGCCACGGCGAGGCGGGCGCCGAGATCCGCGAGATCGACGCCGGCCGGTGCAGCGCCAGCGCCAGCGAGCGCCGCAACGATCGCCGCGGCAGAACCGGCCGGGGCTGCGACGAACGAGCCGGCATCGCGCTCGAGGATCGTCCCACCGGCCGACACGATCGCGAGGTGCGCGCCGGCACGACGCGCCTTGCGGATGCGCAGGTCGACGACTCCCGCGCGGTCGGCAACGTCGGCGTCGCCGATCACGACGATCAGATCGGAACGGTCGAGATCGTCGATGCGCGCGGCGTACGGGTCGAGGCGCTCCCACTCGCCTGCCGCGGCAACGGGCCCGGACGCGGTGCGCGCACCGACCGAGCGGGCGATCGCGGCCCAGCCGTACGCCTCCTCGTTCGTGAGGTTGCCACCGGTGACGATCGCGACGGCGCCGGCACCCTTCAACGCGGAGACGTGACGCAGACGCTGTGCGGTCGAGCGCGTCGCCTCCTCCCAGGTCGCGGGATGCAGCCCGGAGCTGTCGCGAATCAGTGGCTCGGCAAGACGCTCGACGAGCGGCTCGTGGCGCGCGAAGCGTCCGCGATCACAGAGCCAACCCTCATCGACCTCAGGGTGGTTGCGCGAGATCACGCGTTCGGCCTTGCCCTCACGCAGCGTCACCCACGTGTTGCAGCCCACGGCGCAGCCCGTGCAGACGGTGGGGACGTTGACGATCTCCCACGGTCGCGCCTTGAACCGGTACGGCGTCGGCAGCAGCGCGCCCACGGGGCACAGCTCGGTGACGTTGCCGGAGAAGGCGCCGACGTACGGACGCTCCTCGAAGGTGGCGATCACGCTGCGGGCGCCGCGCTCGCGGGCGACGAGCTCGCCGTCCTCGGCAACGTCGCTCGAGAAGCGGGTGCAGCGGTAGCAGAGGATGCAGCGCTCGCGGTCGATGAGCACCGATGGCGATATCGGTAGCGGCTTCTCGTAGGTGCGCTTCGGGATCGTCATCCGGCTCGTGCCGGGGCCGTAGCGGAACGTCAGGTCCTGCAGCGGGCACTCGCCGCCCTTGTCGCACACCGGACAGTCGAGCGGGTGGTTGAGCAGGAGGAACTCGAGGACCGCGTCCTGGCCCTCCTTCGCCGGCGCCGACGTAGCAGCGGTGCGAACGACCATGCCGTCCTGCGTCGTCATCGTGCAGGCGGCCTGGAGCTTCGGCATCGCTCGGCCGCCGATCTCCACCTCGACGAGACACATGCGGCACGCGCCGATCGGTGGACCGAGGCGCGGCTCGTAACAGAACACCGGGATCTCGATCCCGACCTCCGCAGCCGCGACGACCAGGGGCGTGCCGGGCGCGACCTGCAGCTCGCGGCCATCGAAGGTGACGGTGACCAGGTTCGTCTCGGTTGCGGCCATCAGGCGGGTACCACCGGAAGCGTCCGTCGCAGCGACGGGTAGAGGGCGCCGAACGGACTGGCCGGGCCGGCCGGACAGGCGGGGGCGTCGATGTGCGCTTCGAACTCGGCGCGGAAGTGCTTCAGGTACGAGCGCACGGGCATCGCGCAGGCGTCACCGAGCGGGCACAGGCACTTGCCCTCGATGCGGTCACACAGCTCGACGAGCAGGTCGATCTCGTCCATCGTCGCCTCGCCGGCCTCGACGCGCTTCAGCAGCTCGACCATCCAGCGCGTGCCCTCGCGGCACGGCGTGCACTTGCCGCACGACTCGTGCCGGTAGAAGTCGGCGACGCGCAACGCGAACTGCACCATGCAGGTGCGCGTGTCGATCACGATCACCGCACCCGAGCCGGCCATCGAGCCGGCGGCAGCGGTCGTCTCGACGGCGATCTGGGTGTCGAGCATGTCCGGCATGAGGATCGGCGCGGACGAGCCGCCGGGGATGAAGGCCTTCATCGTGCGCCCACCGGCGACGCCGCCGCCGCAGCCATCGATCAGGTCGCGGTAGGTAGCGGTGACGGGCAGCTCGTAGTTGCCGGGACGCTGAACGTTGCCGGAGAGCGACATCAGCCGCGTGCCGGTCGTCTGCTCGGTGCGCAGAGCCTGGTAGGTCTGCGCGCCCATCGCGAGGATGTACGGGACGGTCGCCACCGTCTCGACGTTGTTCAGCAGCGTCGGGCTCTTCCACGCGCCACTGACTGCCGGAAACGGCGGCTTTGCCGTCGGCTGGCCACGGAAGCCGTTCAGCGCTGAGAGCAGCGCGGTCTCCTCGCCACAGATGTAGGCGCCTGCTCCGCGATGCACGTAGATGTCGACGGCGTTCGACGTCCCCGAGAGCGGCTTGCCGAGGTAGCCCTTGGCGTACGACTCCTCGATCGCGGCGTTCAACACCTCGGCCTCGGTGGCGTACTCGCCGCGGATGAAGATGTAGGTGGCCTTCGCGCCGATCGCGTTGCACAGGATCACGCAGCCTTCGAGCAGCGCGTGCGGGTTGCGCAGGATCAGCTCGCGGTCCTTGAACGTGCCCGGCTCCGACTCGTCAGCGTTGATCACGAGGAACCGGTCACCCTTGCCGATGAACGACACCTTTAGCCCGGTCGGGAAGCCGGCGCCACCACGACCGCGAAGGCCCGAGTCCTTCAGCTCCTGCACGATCTCGTCGAACGCCCGCCCGGTCGCGGCCTTGGCCTGCGCCCAGCCACCGGCGGCCTCGTACTGTGCGAGCGCGCGGCGCTCTCCCTCGAAGTCGAGCAGGATCGCATCAGCGCGTGGCGCGGCGAACGTGGGGCCTTGCATCAGTGGCCTCCCTCAGACGTGCGGAGCCCGGCGACGACCGGCTTGACGTCGTCGGCGGTGAAGTGCTCGTGGTAGCGATGGTCGATCGAGACGACCGGGCCCCAACCGCAGCCGCCGAGGCACTCGACCGGGCGCAGGGTGACCTTGCCGTCTGCGCTGGTCGAGCCAAGCGAGCAGCCGAGCTCCATCTCGAACGCGGCGACGACGTCTGCCGCTCCGACGAGCGCGCAGCTGACGTTCGTGCAGACCTCGACGACGTGCTCGCCGACCGGCTCGAGGAAGTACATGTCGTAGAACGACGCGACGGCAACGCACTGCGCGACCGGCAGGTCGATGCAGCGGGACACCTCCTCAAACGCCTCGGGAGAGAGCCAGCGGTACTTCGCCTGGGCGAGCCGGAGGGCGGCGAGGATCGCGGAGCGTCGATCAGGGTACTTCGCGATCTCGGCCTGGATCGCGTCGTGCAGGGAGTCGCTCATCGGTCGCAGTCTCCCATCACGGGATCGAGCGACGCGAGGATCGCGATCAGGTCGGCGAGGTAGTGGCCGTTCGCGACCGCAGCGATCGACTCGAGCGCGACGAAGCTCGGCGGACGCAGCCGCACGCGCCACGGCTTTGGCCCGCCGTCGGAGACCATGTAGAAGCCGAACTCGCCGCGTGCCGACTCGATCGGCACGTACACCTGGCCGGCCGGGACGCGGAACCCTTCCGTGACGATCTTGAAGTGGTGGATCAGCGACTCCATCGAGGTGTGCAGCTCGTGACGCGGCGGCAGCACGACCTTACGATCGTCAGCGATGTGCGGGCCGGACGGCAGGCCGTCGAGGCACATCTCGATCAGGTCGAGCGATGAGCGCATCTCCTGAACGCGCACCCAGAAGCGGTCGAAGGTGTCGCCGTTCTCGGCCAGCACGGGCGAGTAGCCAAGCTCGCGGTAGGCTCCGTAGCCGCCGTTCGCCGAGCGCAGGTCCCAGTCGACGCCCGAGGCGCGAAGGTTGGGCCCGGAGAGCGCCATCTTGATCGCGAAGTCCGGTGGGATGACACCGACGCCGACGGTGCGCTCGCGCCAGATCGGGTTCTTCTCGATCAGCCCCTCGTACTCGCCGATCTTGTTACGGAGGTAGCGAACGAGCTTACGTGCCTCGGGCTCGAAGCCGCGCGGCAGGTCCTCCGCAACGCCGCCGACCTGGCAGTAACGCGGATGCATGCGCTGGCCGGTGACCATCTCGAACAGGTCGAGCACGTGGTCGCGGTCGCGGAAGCAGTAGAAGAGGAGCGCGATGCCGCCAAGGTCAACCGAGCCGGTGCCGAGGAAGATCAGGTGCGAGTGCAGGCGCGTCAGCTCCTGGAAGATGACGCGGATGTACTCGGCGCGGCGCGGCACCTCGAGCCCGAGCAGCTTCTCGACCGACATGCAGTACCCGACCTCGCCCGTGAAGAACGAGAGGTAGTCCATCCGCGGGACGTAGGTGATGCCCTTCCAGTACGTCTTCTGCTCGAGGTTCTTCTCGATGCCGGTGTGCACGTAGCCGAGCTCGTTGCGCAGGCCGACGACGATCTCGCCGTCGAGCTTCGCGACGAGGCGAAGCACGCCGTGGGTGGACGGGTGGTTCGGCCCGAGGTTGATCTCGAGCACGTCCGGGTTGTCGGTCGACGGGGACAGCTCGGAGGGGATCGGCGAGAGGACCTCAAGGGTCGGCCAAAGCTTGGTGGGGCGCTCTGTGGTGGCCATCAGACGTCGTCCGAGAACTGCACGGGCTCTCCGCCGATCGGGTAGTCCTTGCGTTGCGGGTGCCCCTCCCAGTAGTCCGGCAGGAGGATCCGCTTCAGGTTCGGGTGCCCGCGAAACGGGATCCCCATCATGTCCCACGCCTCGCGCTCGTGGTAGTCGGCCGACGGGTAGACGCCGATCAGCGTGTCGACCTCCTCGCCATCGTCGACGAACGCCTGGATGCGCACGCGTCGGCTCTGGCCGGACGGGACGGTGAGCAGCTTCAGGAGGTGACACGAGACGGAGAAGCGCTTGGGTCCGGGCGCCGTCGCGACAGCCGCGAGCCCCGACGATCCAACACGGTTCAGGTCCTTACCGGCGAACGCGCCGGAGCTCCAGTAGCCGGCGACCTCGCCGCTGTAGCCAAGCCAGTCGACGGTCATCAGGTCGGAGAGGAAGTCGTAGCCCTCGGCGTCACGCAGGTACCGCGCCACGTCGACCCAGCGCTCGACGGCGACCTGGATCGTCAGCTCGCCTCGATCGATCTGGTGCGTGACGACGCCTCCCTCGCCGAGGTGCGCGGAGAGGCGATCGACAGCAGCAGTGTCTGGCTCGCCCCAGGTGGGCGAGGAGATCTCGTGGGCTGGCTCAGGCATCGCTCTGCTGGGACAGATAGGCCGGCGGGATGCCCGCCTTGATCTTCTTCTGCAGCGTGATCAGGCCCTCGATCACGGCCTCCGGGCGCGGCGGGCAGCCAGGCACGTAGACGTCGACGGGAATGATCTTGTCAACGCCCTGCAGCACGGCGTAGTTGCCGAACATGCCCCCGCTGGACGAGCAGGCTCCCATTGCCATCACCCACTTCGGCTCAAGCATCTGCTCGTAGAGCTGGCGGATCGGCTCGGCCATCTTGTGCGCGACACGACCGGAGACGATGATCAGGTCGGCCTGCCGCGGCGTGGCGCGAACGACCTCCGACCCGAAGCGGGCGACGTCGTAGCGGGCGCCGGCGATCATCCCGATCATCTCCATCGCACAGCATGCGAGGCCAAACCCGAACGGCCAGAGCGAGTTCGACGAGGCCCACGCAAGGGCCTTCTCGAGCGACGTGGTCATCACCAGGTCGTCGAGCTGCGTTGCGCGGAGCGCCTTGCGGATCTGGATCGGGGGGATCACTTCCACTGCAACGCGCCCTTCCGCCAGATGTAGACGTAACCGACTGCGAGCACGGCAACGAACACGCAGAGCTCAACGAAGCCGAACACCCGGAGCTCGTCGAGGACGACAGCGAGCGGGTAGAGGAACACGATCTCGATGTCGAAGACGATGAAGAGCATCGCCGTGAGGTAGTAGTTGATCGAGAAGTTCGACGGCTCAAACGCACCCTCGGAGACGCCTGACTCGAAGGCGAACGCCTTCTGACGCCCCTCGCGCTTGCCTCGCGTGCCTGCCGCGAGCGAGAGAAACAAGAGGCTCCCCGCGACGGTGGCCGCGAACACGAGGTAGATCAGCAGGGAAGCCCAGTCGCCAAGCATCAGCAGACGCCCATTCGCGCGCTCGCGCTCAATTCCTTGACCCTCACCACGGATCGCACCATAGCGCGGGCTCCGCGGGACGCACAAACGCCGACCGAGCTGACCGTCAAGCAGCACGCGCAATGCGTTACGGGTAGCGAGATCACGCGCGCATCGCGGTGGCGTGACTCCTGTCACAAGCACGCATACTCCACACGTGGACAAGGCGACGATGCGCCGCTCGCTCCGTGCCGCTCGGGCGGCGCGAGATGATCCTTGGATCGCTCGCGCCGGTATCTCGATCGCCAACCGGTCGGGCGAGCTGGCCGGGGTGACGATCGCGGCGTTCGTCGGCGTTCGCGGCGAGGTGCCGACGCTGCCGCTGCTCGAGCGGCTCCGAGAGCGAGCGGTGCGCGTCATCCTGCCGGTGCTCCTCGACGACGATGACCTCGACTGGGCGACCTTCATGGGGACGCTTGGCACGGGGAGGCTCGGGATGTCCGAGCCGGACGGTGACCGCCTCGGCCGCGATGCGATCGCTCTCGCCGACCTGGTGCTGTGCCCCGCGCTCGCCGTCGACCTCGCCGGTCACCGCCTCGGGCAGGGCGGTGGGTCGTACGACCGCGCCCTCCCGCGCACCACGGCCCCGATCGTCGCCGTCGTGTTCGACGACGAGCTGCTGGACGAGGTGCCGAACGAGCCACACGACCGGCCGGTCGACGGCGTCTTCACTCCCGCCAACGGGCTGCGTTGGCTCGGCTCGGGAAGAATCGTCGGCTAACCGTCGTTTTCCGCAACGTAGGACTCCTCCGCAGCTACCCTGAGAGATAGATGACCCAGCAGCTCACCACCCCGCTCCTAACGATCACCGAGAAGGCCGCCGACAAGGTTCGCGAGTTCATGGCAGCTGAGGAAGGCGTCGGGGTCCTCCGGATCGCCGTCGAGGGCGGCGGCTGCTCCGGCTTCCAGTACGCGCTCGGCTTTGACGAGGGCCCGCAGGACGGCGACGCCGTGATCGAGATGCACGGCGTCCGGCTCGTCGTCGATCCGTTCAGCCTGCCGTACCTGAAGGGGGCCGACGTCGACTTCACGGACGGCCTCTCCGGCACCGGGTTCAAGCTCGACAACCCGAACGTGGTCGCCGGCTGCGGCTGCGGCTCCTCGTTCTCCGCCAAGGACGACGTCGAGGGCGAGATCGCCGACAGCGGCTGCGGCACCTGCGGCACGCACTGACCCGGGAGCCCGGTCAGTCGCCGAAGCCGGCGATCGCCTGGGTGAGACAGATGTCGTTGCCTGACGGGTCGCGGAAGCCGCAGTCGATCCCGTAGGGGCACTCCTCGCGCTCCGCGACGAGCCCGACGCCCCGCGCCTTCAGCCGCGCGTGGTCACGGACGTGGCGAGCGTGCAGGAGGTGACCGGCGGGCGGCGCGAACGTCACGGTCGCGGTGCAGCGGGCGGGACGGAGAACACCTCCAGCGTCGTGCGTCCGGCGTCCAGCTGGGCCTGCCATCCCTCCTCGGCCGCGACGCGCGCCAGACACGCAGGCAGGAGGACCCCGGCGAGGTGGTTCGGCACGAACACGAGCCCGTCCTCGTCGCCGATCACGAGGTCAGCGGGGGACACGGCAACGCCGCCGAGGACGATCGGCTCGTTCACGCTGCCGCGCTCCATCGTCGTCGGGCCGCGCGGGGTGACGAACCGGCTGAACACGTGAAAGTCTGACCAGCTGCGGATCATCGCGACGTCCCGGACGGCGCCGTCGACAACGAGGCCAGCGATCCCCTTGCGCCGTGCGGCGCCACCCAAGAGCTCGCCGATCACGGCGCTGTCGGGGCGTCCGCCGGCCGCGACCGCGATCACGTCGCCCGCCTCCGCGGCCGCGATCGCGTGGTGCACCGGGCCGTAGTCGCCGGGCTCGCACCACGCCGTGACGACGCTCCCGACGAGGGTCGCGCCCGCATCGAAGGCCCGGAGCGGGCGGATCGCCGGATCAACGTGGCCCCGCCCCTGCAGCTGGTCAGCGGCCACGGCGCTCGGCACGCGTCGCCACTGCTCGATCAGCTCGGCGGGAAGCCGCGGCACGGTCGGCAAGCCTCGGTATGTCGGCATCTACGTCTCCTCTGACAGGTATCCGCGGATCGCTCGAGCCAGACGCCGAACGCCCTCCGCCATCACGTCCGGCTCGTTACGGGTGAAGTTCAGACGCATCGCCGTTCGCAGCTCGCCGTGCGGGTCGAACACGCTGCTCGGCACGAACGCGACGCCCTCGCGCAACGCACGCTGGTAGAGGGCGTCGGTGTCGATCGCGCCACGACGCGCCTCGAGCCAGAAGAACATCCCCCCAGACGGTCGATCGCCGGTAAACCACTCGCCGAGCTCCGCGACGAGCACGTCGTGCATCGCGTCGCGGCGCTCGCGGTAACACGCGAGGATCGCAGGGACGTGCGCTGCCTCGACGTCGGCCTCGAGCAGCTCCAGTGCAACGGCGTGCGTGAACATGCTGCTCGACAGATCCGAGCACTGCTTCGCGAGCGCGAGCATCCGGATCAAGCCCGGTTCCCCAACCATCCAGCCGATCCGCAGGCCGGGGGCGATGCTCTTGGAGAGCGTGCCGCAGTACACGACAGGCCCGTCGTAGGGGCGATCGCCGCGCGCCGCGACGTCCAGCTCGAGAAGCCCGGGGCCGACAGGATCGTCGAGCTGGAGCACCAGGTAGGGGTCATCCTCGACCAGCCACGACCCTGATCGGGCGACGCGCTCGAGCAGCGCCGCGCGCTGGTCACGGGGCACGAGCACGCCCGTCGGGTTCGAGAAGTTCGGTACGGCGTAGACGAACCTCGCCGCCCGCAGCTGCTCGTCGGTGTTCGGGTGGCGCGGATCCCAGCTGAGCCGCTCGTAGCGGGGCATCCGCGGCCGCCATGCATCGAGCGCCCCGAGGTAGGTCGGGAACTGGGCGACGATCAGATCGCCCGGATCCACCAGGGCCTTCCCGAGCAGGTCGAGCCCCTGCATTGCGCCGGTCGTGAGAAGGACGTGCTCGGCGTGGAAGGTGCCACCGGTTGCGAGCGAGACCCGTTCGGCGATCGCCTTCCGGAGCGCCGGGAACCCCTCGCAGGGCCCGTACTCGAGCGCCGTCCCGCCCCAGCGCTCGAGCGCCCGGACGCTCGCTGCAGCGACCGCCTCCACCGGGTACAGCTCGGCGGCCGGTAGGCCACCGGCGAGGCTGACGAACCCGGGCTGGTCGGCGGCGGCGAGGAACTGTCCGGTGACGTCATTGCTGGTCGCGATCCACCCAGCCCAGCGCGTGCGCGTCGATTCGGCGGAGGCCACGGGGCAAGTAAAGCCGGTAGCGGCACCGGCCGCAAGCTCGGGCTAGTCTGGCGCAGCGTCGGGCGTGAGTGCACGGCAGGGCTCGTCATGGCACCCTGCGCGCCATGACGCATGACGACATCGTCGATGTGACGATCATCGGTGGCGGCCCAGCCGGGCTGGCGGCCGCCTACTACGCTGGGCACCGCAACCTCTCTGTCCGGCTGCTCGAGTCGCTCGAGCAGCTTGGTGGTCAGCCGTCGGCGGTCTACCCAGAGAAGCACATCTTCGACGTCGCGGGCTTCCCGAAGATCAACGCCCAAGGCTTCGTCGACCGGATGGTCGAGCAGGGACTGCAGTTCGGCGCGGCGGTCGAGCTCGGGGTCGACATCCAGACGCTCGTGCGCGAGCCGGCGGCGGACGAGCCGCTCGGCGAGGTGCTCGTCGTCGGCACCGCAGACGGGCGGCGGTTCCGCTCACGGACGCTGATCATCTCCGCCGGGCACGGCGCGTTCGAGCCACGCTCGCTCGACGTCGACGGCCTCGAGACGTGGCGCGGCCGAGGTCTCCACTACTTCGTCAACCCGAAGAGCGCGTTCGCGGGCAAGCGCTGCGTGATCATCGGCGGTGGCGACTCGGCGCTCGACTGGACGATCAACCTGCAGGACACCGCTGTCGGCCCGATCCATCTCGTGCACCGACGCGACGCGTTCCGTGGGCTCGAGTCGACGCTCGACCACGTGCGTGCGCTCGAGCGCGACGAGGCGGCGATGATCCACACGCCGTACGAGCTCGTCGGCGTCGAGGGTGCCGGGCACCTCGAGGCGATCGTCCTCGAGCACACGAAGACGAAGGAGGTGCAGCGGATCGAGTGCGACGCGCTGATCCTCCAGCTCGGCTTCATCTCGCGCCTCGGTCCGATGGGTGAGTGGGGCTTCGAGGTGCACGGCAAGAAGCAGGTCGCCGTCACGCCAAACACGATGGAGACGAACCTTCCGAACGTGTTCGCCGTCGGCGACTTCGCGTGGTACGACGGCAAGATCACGCTGATCACGATCGGTCTCGGCGAGGCCGCGATCGCCGCCAACAACTGCGTCGCGCGGGTGCGCGGCGAGAAGCTCCAGCCGAAGTACTCGACCGAGTAGGGGGATGTCCGATGCGCCTTGACGGAAAGCGCGTGATCGTCACCGGCGGGACGGCGGGGATCGGGCTCGCGACCGTTCGGCTCTTCGTCGAGCTCGGGGCGCGGGTGCTCGTCGTCGCGCGTCGCGCCAACCCGGGGCTAGCGCTGGCTGGCGAGCTGGGCATCGAGTTCCTCGCCGCGGACGTCGCCGACCGCGGCTCTCCGACGGCGATCGTTGCCGCTGCGCGCGATCGCCTGGGTGGCATCGACGTGCTCGTGAACAACGCCGCCACTGATCACACCGCGCTGTTGACGGAGGTCTCGGACGACGAGATCGATCGCATCCTCGATCTCGACCTCGGCGCCCCGATGCGCCTCACGCGGAACGTCGCCGCCGCGATGCTCGAGCAGGGCACAGGTGGGTCGATCGTCAACCTGTCCTCGCGCCTCGGGTCGATCGGGGTGCTGACGATGGGTGTCTACGGAGCCGCAAAGGGCGGCTTGAACGCCTACACGCGACACGCCGCGATCGAGCTCGCGCCGGCCGGGATCCGCGTCAACGCCGTCGCGCCCGGGATGACACAGACGCCGCTGATCGACGAGTGGATCGGTCAGCAGACCGACCCCGAGGGGTTCCGTGCGTCCGTCGTTGCACGCATCCCGCAGCAGCGCATCGGCACGGCCGAGGAGGTCGCGTGGACGATCGCGTGGCTCGCGAGCGACGTCTCCCCGCACGTGACGGGCGCGGTGATCCCGATCGACGGCGGGTACACGGCGCAGTGAGCGGGCGGGTCGAGCGCCGTGCGAGCTGATCGTCGCCGGCAGGTCGTGGCGCGGCGCCTTGCCGACGCACGCCACGCAGCGGGGGTGTCGATCGCCGAGATGGCGAGGACGGCAGGCTGTCACGCCAACGACGTCCAACGGATCGAGGCGGGCGAGCAGGCTCCGTCGGTCGCGTACGTCGTTGCGGTTGCCGACCGGTTTGCCGTGACCGCCGACTACCTCCTCGCGCGGGTTGACGAGCCCCGTCCGTGGGATGCCTTGCCCGCCTCCTCGCTGCCGGCGAAGCTGCTCCGTGACGCGATCCTGCTCACCCACCCGGACCGCCACCCAGCGTCGCGTGGCGCGCAGGCAACGCGTGTCACGCAGGACCTGAACGCCCTCCTCGACCGTGCCTGAGCTCGACCGATTCCAGGCGCGGCTGGTCGAGCTCTGCGGGACCGACTCGTTCACCGGCGACCGCGCCGGGACCGATGCTGTGGCCCGTCTGCTCGCCGGCTGGGCGCGCGAGGACGGCCTCGCCGTCGAGCTCGTGCCGAGCCCGGTCGGGCTGCACGTGATCGCCTCCACACGCGGTGTCGGCGCCGGCCGTACGCTGCTGCTTGGCCACCACGACACCGTGTTCGCGCCCGGGACGGCAACCACCCGCCCGGTCACGTTCGCGCACGGCCGCGCGCATGGCCCCGGCGTGGCAGACATGAAGGGCGGGGTGTTGCTCGCGCTCGAGGCGATGCGGGCGATGGCAGCCGACGCTCGCGGGCCACACGGCCTCGTCGAGCTGCACTGCGTGCCCGACGAGGAGGGCCGGAACGTCGAGCCGTTCACGCTCGGGCGCATGCGAGGGGCGACCGCGTGCCTGTGCTTTGAGTGTGGACGGGAGTCGGGCGCGATCGTGACGGCGCGGAAGGCCGGCACGTGGTTGACCCTCACCGCCCGCGGTCGAGCATCGCACGCTGGCACCGAGCCGCATCTCGGCCGGTCGGCGCTGATGGCGCTGGTGCACGAGGCCCTGCGGATCCAGACCGAGGTTGACCGCGCGCGGCCCGGGATCACGGCGAACGTCACGTGGTTGCGCGCCGGCGACGTGAAGAACACGATCCCGGACAGCGGCGAGGCGGTCGTCGACCTGCGGGCGGCGACCGCTGCAGACATGGCCTGGGCGTTCGCACGGGTCGGCGCGTTCACGGAGCACGAGGGCGTCGCGCTGGATCGCTCGAACGAGCTTGGGTTCCCGCCGATGGAGCGGGACGCGCGGCTCGCGAAGCGCACCCTGGCGCTGCTCGCCGCGCACGGCGCCGTGGCGCTGGAGGAGGTGGCCGGTGGCGTGTCCGACGCGTCGTGGACGAGCTCCGTCGGCGTCCCATCAGTCGACGGTCTCGGCCCTGTCGGCGGTCTCGACCACACCGTCGACGAGTACATCGACCTCGCCTCCGTCGCACCACGAGTCGCCGCAACCGTCGCGCTGTGTCGCGAGATCGGCGCCGATTGCACGTAAGCTCCGTCGATGGACGCGCGGATCACCCCGGCGATGGAGGACTACCTGAAGGCGATCCACCAGATCGCCGAAGCGTGCCTCGGAGCCGTATCCACCCAGGCGCTTTCCGAACGCCTGAGCGTGTCCACCGCGTCGGCGACCGGGATGGTGAAGAAGCTCGCGTCGCTTGGCCTGGCCGAACACGAGCCGTACCACGGGGTTGCGCTGACGCCCCGCGGCGAGGCCGTCGCGCTCGAGGTCCTGCGCCACCACCGTCTGCTCGAGCTGTTCCTCGTCGAGCACCTCGGCGTGCCGTGGGACGAGGTGCATGCGGACGCGGAGCGCCTCGAGCACCACATCTCCGAAGGGCTCGAGGACCGCATCGCCGCGGCGCTCGGCCAGCCGTCGCACGACCCGCACGGCGATCCGATCCCCGCTCGCGACGGTTCCGTTCTGACGATCCCCGCCGCCCCGATGTCCTCCGTACGTACCGGCACACCTGCCCGCATCACCCGGATCGCAGGCCGCTCCGGCGAGCTGCTGCGCTACCTCGCCGAGCACGGGCTGACGCCGGGCGCTGTCGTCGTCGTCGCGACACGGGACGAGCTCGGCGGCGTCCTCGTCGTCGAGGTTGACGGCGTGCATCACACCCTCTCGCTGCACGTTGCAGAGCAGATCCTGGTCGAGCGTTGAGGCTGTTGCTGCTCGGAGGGTCGACCTTCCTCGGCCCGGCGCTGATCGACGCCGCACATGCTGCCGGGCATGACGTGACGACGTTCACGCGCGGGACGACGCCGATCCCACGCGGCCGGATCAGCGAGCTGAACGGCGATCGGGAGCACGACCTGAGCGCGCTCGACGGCGGGGCGTGGGACGCGGTGATCGACACGTCCGGCTATGAGCCGCAGGTCGTGCGTGCCAGCGCCGAGCTGCTCGCCCCGCGCGTCGGGCGGTACGTCTTCGTCTCGACGATCAGCGTGTACGCGGCCGACGGCTTGCCGCTCGACGAGGACGCGGCCGTCGTGCGTGACGAGCCCGAAACGTACGGCGGGGCGAAGCTGCTGTGCGAGGAGGCGGTCGCCGAGCTCTTCGGCGGGCGGAGCGTGATCGCGCGTCCGGGGATGATCGTCGGTCCAGGCGACCCAACCGGTCGGTTTTCTTACTGGGCGCACCGCATCGCGAGAGGGGGCGAGGTTCTGCTGTTCGACGGTCCCGATCGCCGTCTGCAGCTGATCGACGTCCGTGACCTCGCCCGCTGGCTCGTCCACGCCTGCGATGTCGGGCTCTCCGGGACGTACAACGTGACCGGCCCGCGCGAGCCGCTGACGCTGAGGGACATGTTCACAGCCGCGGTCACCACGACCGGCGCTGCCGCACACCCGACGTACGTGTCGGAGGCGCTGCTCCGCGAGCACGCGGTGGCCGAGTGGGGCGAGCTGCCGTTCTGGATCGACAGCGCCTCGCCCGCAGCGAGCGTCGCGAACGCGATCATCATCGACCGGGCGCTCGCGGCCGGTCTGACGTTCAGGCCTTTGGCGGAGACGGTCACCGGCGCGCTCACCGCTCCTCTGATCGATGGCGTCGGGCTCACTCCCGAGCGCGAACGAGCGCTCCTGGTGGTGTGATTGCAGCTCGCCGCCGGGTCGGTCGCCGATCACGCCCCGGTCGGTAGCGGAAGACAACGGGCGTCCGAGAATCGCCTGGTGTACGAGGCGTAGCTCGCGGAGGGTGAACGTCGGCGGCAGCAGCTCGTAGCCGACCGCGTCGCGAGCCGCCCTTACCGCGCAGCCGATCGTGGAGGGTCTCGACGATCGCCCCGTGGGTCAAGCGTCACGCGACCGCCGCTCACGGAGCAGCGAGACCGCCTCGCAGAAGGCCGCGAACGTCTCGCGCGTCGCCGGCTGGACGTTGGCGATCACGTGCTCGACGCCGACCGTCTCGTAGGCCGCGAGCGCAGCAGCGATCACCTCGGCAGTGCCCTCAAGCGCCGGCTCGTCGCTTGGCGGCGCCCCCGGGTAGCGCACGTTGACACCGACGGTCGTGGTGAGCGCCCGTGTCCGCCCCACCTCCTCGCACGCAGCGGCGAGCGCCGCCCGGGCATCGACGAGCTGCTGGTCGGGCGCACCGAACCACGCGGTGTTCCACTGATCCGCGTACCGTGCAGTCAGCCGCAGCATTCGCGGACCGAAGGAGGCGATCAGGATCGGCAGGTCGACGCGCGCGGGCGGCGCCAGCACCGCGTCGCGCGCCGTGACGAACCGTCCGTCGTGGTCGGCGCGCCCGGTGCGGATCAGCTCGGCGATCACGCCGATTGACTCCTCGAACCGGCTCACCTTGTGGTCAGCCGGATAGCCGAAGGCGTCGTACTCCGGGTCGTGCCAGCCAGCGCCGACGCCGAGGATCAGCCGTCCACCGGACACGTGATCAAGCGTCGCAGCCATCTTCGCCAGCAGCGCAGCGTTCCGGAAGCCGGTGCACATGACCAGCGTGCCCAGCTCGACCCGCGTCGTCGCCTCGGCGATCGCCGAGAGGATCGTCCAGCACTCGTGGATCCCCGTCGTGACGCCGTCAAAGCGGAACACCAGGTGGTCGAAAACCCAGACCGAGTCGAGCCCGGCATCCTCCGCGTCGAGCGCGAGGCGCCGAACGAGCGCGTAGTTCGGAACGCCGTCACCGGCGGTCTCCTCAGCGATGGGCAGGACGACACCGATCTTCATCGCTCGAAGCCTACGTCACCCGCCCTTCGCTACGCTCCGGGGATGACGGAGACACCGATGCGCTGGCGCGAGCACGAGACGTGGTATCGAATCGTCGGCGACCTCACGCCGGGCAGCGGCAAAGCGCCCGTCGTGATCCTGCACGGGGGGCCAGGGGCAACCCATGACTACACCGAGCCGATCGCTGACCTGAGCCGAGCAGGCCGCGCCTGCGTGCTCTACGACCAGGTCGGAAACGGCCGCTCGAGCCACCATCGCGACGCGCCGGCGGGCTTCTGGAACGTGCAGCTGTTCAAGGACGAGCTGTCAACGCTCGTGCGCCACCTCGGGATCGAGGAGCGCTACGTCGTCGTCGGCCAGTCGTGGGGTGGGATGCTCGCGATGGAGCACGCGCTCGACCATCCCGCCGGGCTCGTAGCGATGGTCGTCGCAGACTCGCCCTCCTCGATGGAGCTGTGGGTGCAGGAGGCGAACCGCCTGCGCGCAGCCCTGCCTGCGGAGGTGCAGGCGACGCTGCTGCACCACGAGACGACCGGGACGACGGACGACCCAGCATACGAGGCAGCGACCGAGGCGTTCTACGATCGACACGTCTGCCGGGTGCCGCAGCCCGATTGCGTTCGGCGGAGCTTCGCGGCGATCGCGGCCGACCCGACCGTCTACCACACGATGAACGGGCCGAGCGAGTTTCACTGCATCGGCTCGTTGCGCACGTGGGACATCACCCCGCGCCTGCACGAGATCCGGACGCCGACCCTGCTCGTATCTGGTCGATACGATGAGGCGACACCGCTCATCGTCAGCACCATCCGCGACCGCATCCCGGGCGCGCTCTGGGAGATCTTCGAGGAGTCGAGCCACATGCCGCACGTTGAGGAGCCGGCCGCGTTCCTCGAGGCGGTCGAGGCGTTCCTCAGCGAGCACGACGGCTGACGCACGCGACCGTTAGACCGCCTCGGCAGCGATCTCGTCGCGCCGCGTGATCGACAGGTAGGTGACCAGCGTCAGGATCGTCGCAAGAAAGATCGCGCTCGTCCCCGTCGTGCCGATGCCGAGGCCGCCGTCGGCCGGGGCCTGCGACAGGTAGTCGCCGATCGAGGCGCCAAGCGGACGCGTCAGGACGTACGCCGCCCAGAACGCCGGGACGGGTGGAAGCCCGAAGGCGCGGTGCGCGAACGTCACGAGGCCGATCACGGCGCCGAACAGCACCGCCGAACGCCAGTAGCCGACGTCGAGGCGCTCAGCTGTGAGGTCTCCAGCTGCCGTACCAAGCGCGAAGGTGAAGAGGATCGTCAGCCAGTAGAAGCCCTCGCGACGGCTCGTCAGGATCGAATGGATCGACAGGGTGCGCTCTACGGCAAACCACACCGCGAACGTCGCCGTCAGACACCCGGCAAACAGCGTTGTCGTGGTGACGAGCGAGATGCCGACGTTGTCGGTCAGGTTGTCGGTGATGAGCGTTCCAACGACGCTGATCAGCACGACGGCGAGCCAGTAGGCGCTCGGTACGTAGCGTCGGAAGCGGAACTGGATCACGAGCGCGACGGCGAGTAGCGCGCTCATCACGACGCTCGTGCCGTTCAGGCCAAGGCCGAGCGTCGTGTTCAGGTAGTCGGCGGCGGTCTCGCCGACGGTCGTCGCGAGGACCTTGATCACCCAGAAGAAGAGCGTGACGTCAGGCACCTTGTTCAGCATCTGGCGTCCAGTGGGAAGCGTGTGGCTCATGCGTCGCACGCTACGGGGCGCGGGAATGCGCCGCATCTACAGATGGCAAATTCCGCGCCAAATCACTCGTTTGCGGTACGGGCGCCGTAGGATCCGAGACATGGCTGCCCCGCGGATCATGCTGGTGGAGGACGACGAGTCGATCGCCGGCGCCCTGGCTGCCGTGCTCGCAGAGCGCGCCTTCGACGTTCTCCACGAGGCCACCGGCCGCGGCGCCCTCGCCTCGGCCGGTGCGTCGACGCCAGCGCTGGTGCTGCTCGACCTCGGCCTTCCCGACACTGATGGGATCGACGTCTGCCGACGGCTTCGAGCGATCTCACCGGCGATGCCGATCCTCATCCTCACCGCTCGTGACAGCGAGGTCGACGTCGTCCTCGGCCTCAACGCCGGCGCGAGCGACTACATCACGAAGCCGTTTCGGCTCGGCGAGCTCTTCGCCCGCATCGACGCCCACCTTCGCCACGCGACCGTTACGCGCGAGGTCGACCCGGCAACGACCGGGGGCGTCGTCGTCGATCGCGAGGCACGGCGGGCAACGCGCCACGGCGTGGAGCTCGCGCTGCGCAACAAGGAGTTCGAGCTGCTCGCGTTCCTCGTCGCGAACGCTGGTCGAGCGCTTCCGCGCGAGCGGATCCTCGCGGAGGTGTGGGACGACCGTTGGGGTGGCGCGTCGAAGACGCTCGACATGCACGTCTCGATGCTCCGCCGTCGCCTCGGGCCGCCCGACCCGATCGCGACGCTGCGCGGCGTCGGCTACCGGTTTGACCCGTGAAGCTGCGCGTGCTTGTCGCGATCGTCGCGAGCGTCGCGACGGCGCTCATGGCGTTCGGCGTCCCGCTCGGCTGGGCGGTCTCCCGCGCCTTCCGCGACGACCTGCGCCTGCAGCTCGTCAGCGCCGCTCTCGCCGCCACGCCCGAGCTCGCCGAGTCCGCAACGATCGTCGGACGCCCGGAGCCGCCGCTCGAGCGTCAAGGGGTGCGGCTCGCGTTCTATGGGGCTGACGGTGTGCTCCTGAGCGGTCACGGACCGCGGCGGGGCGACGCGGTGGTGCGGGCTGCGCTACGAGGAGCGAACGGGCTCGCCGCGAGCGCCGTGGCCGTTCCGGTCTCTCGCGACGACCGGGTCGTCGGGGTCGTGCGGGCCGAGGCACAACCGGGTCGACTGGACACGCGCGTACGCCGCGCCTGGCTCCTGATGGCAGGGTTCGGGGGGATCTTGATGGTCGCTGTGACGGTGCTGGCCGTTGCCCTCGCTCGTCGTCTCGCCCGTCCCGTGCACGAGCTGGCGGAGGCGGCGCGGAGGCTCGAGGCGGGCGACTTCGCCGTCGCTCCGGCGCCGAGCGGCATCGGCGAGATCGATACCGCGAACGTCGCGCTCGCCTCCGCGGCGCGCCGGCTCGAGGACGTCCTCGCACGCGAGCGGGCCCTCACGGCCGACGTCACCCACCAGCTCCGGACGCCCTTGACCGCGCTGCGCATCGAGCTCGAGGCGGGCGAGCTGCGGGCGCAGGGCGTGAGCGTCCCCAGGGCCTTGCACGAGGTCGATCGCCTGGAGAAGACGATCGCCTCGATCCTCGCGCTGGCCCGCGATGAGATCACCGAGCGGCCGCCGATCTCGATCGTCGCGATCGCCACGTCGTGCGCCGGAGGGTGGCGACAGACGGCGCACCACCAGGGCCGGACGGTTGCCGCGACCGGTCCGATCGACCTCCCGCGCGTCCGCGTCTCGGCGACCGCTCTGCGTCAGATCCTCGACGTCCTCGTCGACAACGCTCTGACCCACGGGCGGGGAACGGTCCGCATCGAGGCGGCCGCCGTCTCGGGAGGGGTGCAGGTGACGGTGACCGACGCCGGTACCGAGAGGATCGACGCAGGGCGGATCTTCGCGCGCCGCTCGATCAGCGCCCGTGGCCACGGGATCGGCCTTGCCCTCGCTCGGTCGCTCGCAGAGGCTGAGGGAGGACGCCTCGACGTCGTCGGCGGCGCGCCGACGACGAGGTTCGCGCTCGTGTTCCTCGCCGAGTAAGGCGGCGTCGAGGAGCCCGTCTAACAGCAAGGGCCGCCCAGGGTGCGTGGGTGGGATCGAGCGGGAGTGGCGCGGTTTGGCGGGCTCCTACGCCCAGAGGTCACCGACCGTGAAGCCGGTCGGGAACGGGTCGGTAGGGTCGACGACGTACTGGGCGATCCCCGAGATCCAGCCGGTGCCCGTGATCGTCGGGACGACGGCGCGCTGCCCGCCGACGGTCGTCTCCTCGACGAGGCGCCCGGTGAAGACCGTCCCGATGATGCTCTCGTGCACGAAGTCCTCGCCGATCGCAAGCTTGCCCTTCGCGTGTAGAACGGCCATGCCGGCACACGTTCCGGTGCCGCACGGCGACCGGTCGAGCACGCCGGTCCAGGTCGCGGGCCGCTGCCAGTCGAACTCGCCGCTCGACACCGTCACCGCGTTTCGTCGGCTCGCGCCCTGGGAGTGCGCCGGACCGTAGAGCTGCCCGATCGTGATGTCGCAGATTCGCGGGTTCTCCGGATGCACGACAGGGAGCTGCTCGCGAGCAGCGGCCTTCAACATCGAGGTGATCCGCGTCACGTCTGCACCCTCGTCCGGCGTCAGACGAAAGCCGAACTGCGCAGCCTCAGCAAGCACGTAGTACATGCCACCCCAGCCAACGTCGACCGTGACCGTGCCGAGCTGCGGCACCTCGATCGTCGCATCGAGGTACGCCGCGAAGGCCGGAACGTTGCGGAAGGTGACGGACACGCACTTCCCGTCGCGCACCTCGGCGCGGACGCGGATGAGGCCGGCCGGCGCCTCGAGGAGGAGCTCGGTCACCGGCTCGGTAACGGCCACGATCCCGGTCTCGATGAGGGCCGTGACGACGCAGATCGTGTTTGAGCCGGACATCGGCGGGTACTCGACCTGCTCCATGATGATGTAGCCGGCATCCGCTTCGGGAACGGTCGGCGGCATCAGCACGTTGCAGCACAGCGCGGGATAGCCGCGAGGCTCGCGCAGCATCAGGAGACGTAGGTCGTCAGCGTGGTCGCGGAGGTAGACCATCTTCTCGAACATCGACCCGCCCGGTACGTCGCGAACGCCGCCGGTGATGACGCGCCCCGGCTCGCCAGCCGCATGCACGTCGACGGCGGTGATCATCCTGTTGAACCGCATCGGAGCCTCCTCGCCGTGAGCCTGATCGGTGGCACGATACCGCCATGGAGGAGATCGACGTTACGGAGGCGGCGCTGCGACACGCCGCGGGAACGGTGCAGCTCGTCGACGTCCGCGAGCCGGACGAGTGGCGCGACCTGCGCGTCCCGGGCGCCGTTCACGTGCCGCTGATGGACGTCCCCGACCATCTCGCATCGATCGCTGCCGACGGTCGCCCGGTCGCGTGGCTGTGCGCACGAGGCGGCCGCTCGGCGAACGCCTGCGCGTTCGCTACAGCAAACGGGGTCACAGGCGTGAACGTCGACGGTGGGATGGTCGCGTGGGAGCTCGCCGGGCTCCCGACCGCGTCAGGCTGAGCAGGCTGCGCTGACGGGCAAGGATGCTCCGACGACGGGCCGACGTTGCTCGACCTATCGCCGCGCGGCGATGCAGGTCGACTCGATCTTCAGACCGGGGCCGAGGAGCTGCGCGAGTACGGTGGCGCGCGTCGGGAACGGTGCCGAGAAGAACTCCTGGTAGACGGCGTTGAAGGCTTCGAAGTCGCCGGCATCGGTCAGGTAGGTCGTGCACGAGACGACGTCGGCCATCGTGCAACCCGCCGCGACGAGCACGGCAGCCATGTTCGTGAACGTCCGCCGAGCCTGGCTCGTGAAGTCGTCCGCGATCATCTCGCCGTCGGCATCGACGGAGATCTGGCCGGCGACGAAGACGAGGCCGTGAACGGCGATCGCGGGCGTGTACGGAGCGACGGCGGGCGTCCCAGCCGGGGCGATGTGTTCTCGGGTCATGGCCGGAGTTTGCCCGGTCGCGGAACGTGCGCCGCCCTTCTCGGCGTTCGACGGATCGCTCGCTCCGGTCGGCCTGTCGCACGGATCGCCCCGCTTGAGCGGCCGAGACCCGCTCGACCCGGCTGCTCCTCGCGCGATGCCTGGCGAACGACCCCACCCTCGTCACGACCGAGGGCGACGCGCTACGGCGTCACGACCGTCTGGTAGGGGTCACACTGCCGTCGTGTTCAAGAATCGCATGCCGCGTTACGAGGTCCTGTCCGAGGCCCAGCTTCTCGAGATCGACCGGGGCTGGAAGCGCATCCTCAGCGAGATCGGGATCCAGTTCGACCACCCCGACGCGCTCGAGCTGTTCCGCAAGGCCGGCCAGCGCGTTGAGGGCGACGTCGTGTTCCTCGATCCCGAGTTCGTCACGGCGATGGTCGCGCAAGCGCCGAGCGAGTTCACGTTGCACGGCCGCAACCCGGCCCGCCAGATGCACGTCGGCGGCGACTGGATGGCGTTCGCGCCGGTCTCCGGTGCACCGTTCTCGAGCCGTCGCGGCGTCCGTCGTGAGGCATCGTTCGCCGACCACGTCGACCTCTGCAAGCTGTGTCAGGTGTTCGACGAGCTCGACACGCCAGCGTCGCTGGTGTGCGAGCCGAACGACGTGCCGATGGACTCGCGCCACCTGCAGATCCAACGCAACGTCCTGACGCTGACCGACAAGCCGTACATGGGCGCCTCGATCTCGGGCCTCGCGACGGCAGACTCGATCAGGATGGCGGAGATCGTCTTCGGCAGCCGCGAGGCGATCGAGGCACGCCCGGTGATGTTCGTGATCGTCAACTGCAACTCGCCGCTGCGCTGGGACACCCGCATGCTCGAGGCGATGATGACGTGCGCGGCAGCCGGGCAGGCGCCGATGTTGACACCGTTCCTGCTGATGGGTGCGATGTCACCCGTGGCGATCGGCGCGGCTCTCGCACAGCAGACCGCCGAGGCGTTCTCCGCGCTCGCGCTGTGCCAGCTGATCCGGCCCGGCGGTCCGGTGATCATGGGATCGTTCCTCTCGAACACCGACATGCAGTCCGGCTCGCCAGGCTTCGGCGGCCCGGAGTCTGCGCTCGGCCTGCTCTGCTCGGGTCAGATCGCGCGACGCTACAACATCCCGTGGCGCTCAGGCGGCGGCGGGCTCACGTCGTCGCCGGCCGTTGACGCACAGGCGGGCTACGAGTCGTTCAACACCCTCAACTCGGCGTTCCTCGCCGGCGCGAGCGTCGTCATGCAGTCGACGGGCTGGCTCGAGTCAGGGCTCGTCGCGAGCTTCGAGAAGTTCATCATGGACATCGAGATCGTCAAGATGCTGCAGGTGCAGTACACGCCAATCGAGATCGACCTCGCGTTCGACGCCCACCAGGAGGTCGGGCACGGCGGGCACTTCCTCGGCGCTGCGCACACCCTCGAGCGCTTCCGCGACTGCTTCTATCGCCCAATGCTGTCGACGACGGAGAACTGGGACCGCTGGACGCGGAACGGCCAGAAGGACGCCTACACGCGGGCCTCTGACCTCGTCGACAGGACCTTGGAGCGGTGGGAGCGACCGTCAATCGACGACGGAGTGCTGCTCGAGCTCGACGAGTTCGTCGCGAGGCGCACGACCGAACTGGGCGACTAGCCTAGGCACCCGTCAACAGAGGTCAGCGGTGGCGCGTGGGGGGATCGAGCGGGGGTGGCGGCCGTCCTGCGGAGATTGCTCGGACAAGTGCAAGCGGCGCGCGGCGCGCAACGCTCCCGCTCGCTCCAGACTCCCAATGACGCCGCCATCCGACAATCACACCACTAGTGATCGCGGGCGGCGAGGCTCGCGCCGCCCGGGAGGAGCAGCCCCTCCGCTACGGCCTTTGCCGCCGCCGAGGCATAGGTCGGCGTCTCGAGCTTCTCGAGGATCCGTTCCACGTTCGCTCCGACGGTTCGCGGCGGGATGAACAGCGCGTCCGATCTCCGGGTTCAAGCGCCCGTCGGTCATGAGCGCGAGGACCTCGAGCTCGCGACGGGTGAGGTCGAACACGGCTTCCGCCAGCGTCGCCGTCACGACCGCGGCCCAGGACTCGTCGCCGGCGGTACCAGCGCGCGAGACGATCCAGCAGGTCGGGCTCGATCGCGGGCCGTGCGTCCCAGGCCGCGGTGCGGATCGTCCTGGTCGCGACGGCGTTGCAGCGGATCCCGTGACGTCCGTAGCGCGTCGCGATCGAGCGGTTCAGGCTCTCGAGCGCGGCCTTCGCCGCGCTCGAGAGCGTCGTTCCCGATGAATCGCTCAGCGTTCACGCTCGAGATGTTGACGATCGTTCCGCGCCGCCGCTCGACCACTCCCGGTAGTCGCGCACGGGCGCAGAGGAACGCCGGCTGGAGCGTCCCATCGAGGTCGGCACGCCACTGCGCGTCGTCGGCCGCCACGAGATCGTCGGACGTCACCGAGAGCGTTGCGAGCACGAGCACGTCGACCGCCCCGGTCCCGCTCGCGCGGCAGGCGACGTCGTCGGCCGCGGACGCGTCCGCGACGACCGCCGTGCCGCCGATCCTGTCTGCGACCTCCTGTGTCCGCGCCGCGTCGCGGTCGACACGACGACGTGGGCCCCCTCGGCTGCGAGCCGAACGCACACGGCGCTGCCGATACCACCGGCACCGCCCACAACGACCGCCCGGCGCGTCGAGAACCGCATAAGCGAACGTCCGCATCGGCGGCGAATCCTGCGATTGACGGATACCACGATCGAGCCAGTGGTGCGATGATCGGTCGATGACCATCGCCGACGAGCTCGCGTACACCTCCGCCTCCGACCTTGCGACGCGGATCGCCGACCGCTCGCTCTCGCCCGTGGAGGTGATGGACGCGACGATCGCCCGGATCGAGGAGCGCAACCCGAGCCTCACGGCGTTCGTGTTCACCGCCTTCGACGAGGCGCGCGAGGCGGCGAGGGTCGCGGAGCGGGCCGTGATGGCGGGTGGGCCGCTGGGACTGCTACACGGCGTGCCGGTCGCGATCAAGGACCTGTTCGACTTCAAGCCCGGGTGGAAGTCCACGTTCGGCGGTGTGCGGGCGCTGCGGGATCTCGTGATCGACGCCCGGTGCCTGTTCTGCGAGCGGATCGAGGCGGCTGGCGCGATCGTTGTTGGCAAGACGAACAGCCCCGTGATGGGGTTTCGGGGTACCTGCGACAACCCGCTGTTCGGGCCCTCACGCAACCCGTTCGACACGACGCGCAACACCGGCGGGTCCTCGGGAGGCTCCGCGGGCGCGGTCGCCGATGGGTTGGTGTCGCTCGCGGAGGGCACGGACGGCGGTGGCTCGATCCGCATCCCGGCGTCCTGGTGCGGCGTCTACGGCCTGAAGGCCTCGTTCGGGCGGGTGCCATACGTCGGTCGCCCGAACGCATTCGGTGGCACCAACCCGTTCCTCGCCGAGGGGCCGATCACGCGAACGGTCGCCGACGCCGCGCTCGCCCTCACCGCCCTGAACGGCTACGACTCCCGCGACCCGTTCGCGCTGCCGGGGACGGTCGACTATCGCGGGATCGAGGGCCGCTCGATCGCCGGCCTGCGCATCGCCTACTCCCCCGACCTCGGCGTCTACCCGGTCGAGCCGGCGGTCGCCGAGACGGTGCGCCGGGCGGTCGACGCCTTCGTCGAGGCGGGCGCGACGGTCGAGGAGGTGTCGATGAGCATTCCGCACTCCCACCAGTCGCTCGCGGACCTCTGGTGTCGCACGATCATCCCGATCAACTGCGTCGCCCTGAGGGCCTTCACGGACGGCGGCCTCGACCTGCTTGGCGCCCATCGTGGCGACTTCCCGGACGAGTACCTGCGCTGGGTCGACCACGGCTTCACGATGGACGTCCTGGATCTCGCTCGCGACCAGGCCATGCGCACCGACGTGCTCGACGCCGTCGCGGGGGTGCTCGACCGGTACGACCTGCTCGTCTCTCCCACGCTGGCGTGCCTTCCCGTGAAGAACGCCGACGACGGGAACACGAAGGGCCCGACCCACGTCAACGGCGAGGAGGTGGAGCGGCTGATCGGGTGGTGCATGACGTACTTCTTCAACTACACGGGGCACCCCGCAGCCTCCCTCCCCGCGGGCCTCGTGGACGGCCTCCCGGTCGGGATGCAGATCGTCGGCCGCCGCTATGCCGATGACGACGTGCTCGCGGCGAGCGGCGCCTTCGAGCGCCTCCGCCCGTGGCAGGACACCTACGCGATCCCGCGGTCGCGCGCTATCTGACCGCTACCTCACGATCGAGGCGCCCGATCCCGCGCGGTGTCGACGATGTGGTCGGCGGCGCGGAGCGCGAACGCCGCGATCGTGCAGGTCGGGTTCATGCTCGAGCCCGTGACGAACACGCTGCCGTCGACGACAAACAGGTTCGGCACGTCGTGGCTGCGTCCGAACGGGTCGACCACGGACGTCGCCGGATCGTTGCCACAGCGCGCCGTCCCAAGCGTGTGCCAGCCAACGTCCGGGATCCACTCCCAGAGGTGCGTCTCGATCGCGCCGGACGCCTCGTGCGCCTCCCGCATCCGCGCGACCTGGAACGCCATGTTCCGGTGGGAGGCGTCGGAGATGCGGTAGCGGACGCGCGGCGCCGGGATCCCGTCCCCATCGACCAGCGCCAGGTCGATCGTGACGGTGTTCGCCTCGTCCGGCAGGTCGTCCGTCTGCGCCGTCCAGACGAACGAGCGCCCGAACACGCGGCGCATCGTCGCGTGCAGGCCAGGCCCCATCCGATCGGCGAGCGGGAGGCCGCCCAGAAACGTCTGGTAGCTCGACAGGCCGGCGATCGGATAGGCGTCCCACTTCGCGCCACGCACGAACCCACGGCCCGCGTCCGTCTCGTAGAACGCGTAGGAGACGAGCGGCGAACCCGCCGGCCCCTTCCAGCCCTCCAGGTCCTCGTCGTACACCCCGACGACGCCGACCGACGGGTGCATCATCAGGCGCTTGCCGACGAGGCCGCTGGAGTTCGCGATCTCCGAGAGCAGCAGCAGGCGCGCAGTACCGATGCCGTTGCAGGCCATCACCACCATGCGTGCCGCCTGGTGGTGCTCGTTGCCGTCGCGGTCGACGTAGTCCGCGCCGCTCGCACGGCCACGGGCGTCGACGGTGATCCGCCGCACGCGGGCGCCGGTGACGAGCCGCGCGCCGTCGCGGATCGCATCCGGCCAGTGAGTGATGTCGGTCGAGGCCTTCGCTCCCTCGCGGCAGCCGGTCATGCAGACGCCGCGTCGGGCGCAGGCCGCGAGCCGCCCGTACGGCTCGGACGCGATCGCGTTCGGGTGGGGCCACCAGTGCCAGCCGAGCCGGTTCATCCCCTCGGCGGCGCGTCGTCCGAGCGGCATGATCGGCAGCGCCGGGAGCGGGTACCGGGTGCTGGCGGGAAACGACGGGTCGCCGTCCCGTCCGGAGACGCCGAAGTCGCGGTCGACGCGGTCGTAGTAGGGCGCGAGGTCCTCGTAGCTGATCGGCCAGTCGTCGCCGACGCCGTCCAGCGAGCGCACGCGGAAGTCGGACGGTTTCAGGCGGGGCCAGGCGGCGGCGTAGTGGATCGTCCCGCCGCCGACGGCGTTGAACATCAGCGGGTTGATGTCCGACGCCGCGGTGTTGATCGGGTAGTCGGAGGGCATCTGGCGGACGTTCGGGTTCATCGCCCAGCGCGACCCCTGCAAGACGTCCCACTCACGCTGCTCGCCCGGGAAGCTGTCGGCCGCGATCCAGCCTCCCTGCTCGAGACAGACGACGCCGATCCCGGCCGCCGCGAGGCGCTTCGCAACCACCGACCCGGACGCTCCCGCGCCGACGACGAGGACGTCCGCGACGTCAGGCATCGGGCGTCGCCACGTACGCGCGGCCCCGCTCGATCACGGGCGCGAGCAGCGCGTCGTCGAGGTAGTGCTCGCCCTCGCCCGCGAGGATCGGCGACGGGCCCTGACCCGGGTAGCCCATCAGCTTCCGGACGCGCGGGTGGAGGTAGTAGGCCGAGACGACGGCGAACGTCGCACGAGCGAACGTGGCTGGCTCCGTGGCCTCGAACCGCTCGAGATCGCCCCATGTCCGACAGATGGCGAGCCGGTCGATGGGAGCCCGCAGCGTCGGGTCGGCGACGAGCACACGATCGAGCCACTTGCCCGTCGCCTCGACCTCCGAGGCAGCCGGCATCCCGTCGCTCGCGGGCACCAGCAGGTCGACGATCTCGACCAGTCCGACGGCGTCCACGCTACGAGCGCCGCGCTGCGATGCAGGTCGACTCGATCCTCAGCCCTGACCCGACCAGCCGTGCGAGGATCGTTGCTCGCGTCGGGAAGGGCGCGCTGAAGAACTCCTGGTAGACCGCGTTGAAGGCGTCGAAGTCCTCGGCATTCGTCAGGTACGTCGTGCAGGAGACGACGTCTGCCATCGTGCACCCGGCGGCGGCGAGCACGGAGGCCATGTTCGAGAACGTGCGCCGCGCCTGGCTCGCGAAGTCGTCCGCGACCATCTCGCCATCCGCGTCGACGGAGATCTGGCCTGCGACGAACACGAGGCCGTTGACGGCGATCGCGGGCGTGTAGGGCGCGACGGCGGGCGTGCCGGCGGGAGCGATGTGTTCACGGTTCATAGGTGGCAGTGTGACGGGTCAGAGCCGCGTCGGGGTCTTTCAGTCAGCGGTCTAGTGGTCTGGGATCACATAGGGCGGCTACCTTCAGCACCTACGAGGCGAAGACCAACCTCTCGCGGCTGCTCGACCGCGTCCTCGCCGGCGAGGAGGTCGTGATCGCTCGCTCCGGGCGGCCGGTGGCGCGTCCCGTCGCCGTCGAAGCGCGACGCCCGCGGCTCCCGGGAACGGCACGAGGACAGGTGGCGATGGCCGGCGGTGAGGATCGTGTTTGCGATCCGGCGCATCGCGCGACATGAGCGAATCAGATGCCGTACATCAACTGTTCCTCAGGCGCGGTGGCATGCGACCGCTCGCCCGGCGTCCAACGGCCGGAGCACGGGGCGCTCGGCAAGGCACCGGTCGAACGCCAGCGGGCAGCGCGCCGCGTACGGACAGCCACCCGGTGTCGGCTCGGGAGCGGTGGCACGCAGGGGCCGCACGCGGGGTGGGACTCCGAGCTCCGGCACGGATGCCCGGAGCTCCTGCGTGTAGGGGTGTGCCGGCGCATCCAGCACCGCACGCGTCGGACCTTGCTCGACGACCCGACCGCGGTACAGCACGACCGCCTGCTCGCAGAGCCGGTCGACGACGGCGAGGTTGTGGGAGATCAGCAGGTAGGAGAGGGCACGCTCCTCGCGCAGACGCTCGATCAGGTCGAGGATCCGCGCTTGAACGGTCACGTCAAGGGCGCTCGTCGGCTCGTCCAGCACAAGCAGGCGGGGCGCCACGGCGAGCGCCCGCGCGATGATCACCCGCTGTCGCTGGCCGCCCGAGAGCTGGTGCGGGTAGCGATGCATGAGGTCGTCCTCCAGGCCGACCTCCGCGAGCAGCGCTGCGGCGGCAGCCGGTCGCTCGCTGCGCGTGCCGATGCCGTGCGCGCGCAGCGCCTCTACGACCGCGCCGCCGACCCGGATGCGCGGGTCGAGCGCCGCGTCGCCGTCCTGGAAGACGATCTGCACCGCGCGTCGGTACGCCAGCAGGCGGCCGCCCGAGAGGGTCGTGATGTCGACGCCCTCCAGGCTGACCGTGCCGCTCGCGACGGGCTGGAGGCGCATCAGCGCCCGCGCGATCGTCGTCTTCCCGGACCCGGACTCGCCGATCAGTGCGACTCCGGCCGGGCCGGCGGGGACGACGAGGTCGAGCTCGTGGACGGCGCGCACCCTGCCGTAGTCGACGGAGACCGCGCGCGCCTCGAGCAGCTCAACCACCACGACCTCCTGCGCCGATGCGCGGGATCGCCGCGACAAGCTCGCGAGTGTAGGCGGCGGCCGGTGCGCCGAGGACCGTCGCGGTCGGCCCGCTCTCGACGACCACGCCGGCCCGCATCACGACGATCCGATCGGCGAGCTGCCCGATCACCGCGAGGTCGTGGGAGATGAAGACCTGCGCCGCGCCGCGCTCTTCGCGGACCCGGCGGAGCAGGTCGACGACCTCGGCCTGCACCGTCACGTCGAGCGCGCTGGTCGGCTCGTCAGCGATCACGACCTCCGAGCCGAGCGCCAGCACCAGCGCGATCGCGAAGCGCTGCGCCTGGCCGCCGGAGACCTCGTGCGGGTAGCGGTCGAGAAGATCGGAGTCCAGGAGAACGCTCCGGAACGCCGCGTCGATGCGGCCTGCCACCTCGGCCTTCGGCACGTCGTGCAGCCGCATCGTCCGCGCCATCAGCTGACCGAGACGGATCGTCGGGTTCAGCGACGCGCGGGGGCTCTGCATGATCATCCCGATCCGCCGTCCCCGGATCGCGCGCAGCTCGCGCTCCGGCAGCCCGACGAGCTCGCGGCCGTCGAGGCGGACGCTCCCGGTCACCGTCGCGCCGACGAACGGCGCGAGCCCGAGGATCGCGAGGGCGGTGATCGACTTCCCCGAGCCGCTCTCGCCCGCGACCCCGACGACCTCGCCCGCGGCGACGTCCAGCTCGTCGATCCGCGCGACGCTGCGCGAGCCGAAGCGCACCTCGAGCTCACGAACCGCGATCATGCAGCACCTGGCGGGGGTCGATGATCGTGCGCAGGCCGTCGCCGATCAGGTTGAACCCGAGCGCGGTCACGAGGATCGCGAGCCCGGGGAACGTCACGACCCACCAGTGGGTCTGGAACAGCGTCTGGCCCTGGTTCACCATCAGGCCCCACTCGGGCGTCGGATCCTGCGCGCCGAGACCGAGGTAGGACAGCGCCGCGGCGGTCAGGATCACCCCGCCGAAGTCAAGCGAGGCCTGCACGATCACGGGTGCCGCGGCGTTCGGCACGACGTGGCGGATCAGGATGCGGACGTGCGAGACGCCGAGGGCGCGGGCCGCCGTCACGTACCCGGAGGCCGCTACGGTCGCGGCCTGGGCGCGGATCAGCCGCGTGTACCAGGGCCACCACGTGACGGAGATCGCGATCGCAGCGTTCGAGACGGACGGCGTCAGGACCGCCGCGAGCGCGAGCGAGAGGAGGAGCGCCGGGAACGCGAGGAACACGTCGGTGATGCGCATGATCACGTCGCCGACGATCCCGCCGGCGTACCCGGCAAGGATCCCAAGGGGCATCCCTACCAGCGCCGCGATCACGAGCACCTCGATCGCGATCCGCAGCGACGTGCGCGCGCCGAACAGCACGCGCGTGAGGATGTCGCGTCCGACCTGGTCGGTGCCGAACCAGTGGCCGCTGCCGGGCGCGAGCAACCCGTCCACGGGGTGGACGGCGATCGTTGCGTCGTCCGGCGCAGGAGCGAGCCACGGCGCGAGGATCGCCACGACCACGACGATCGCGACGATGATCGCGCCGAGCAGCGCGAGCCGATCGCGCTTGAACGCGCGCCACACGGTCACGCCGAGCCGCGCAATCGAGGGTCGATCAGCGTCTGCACGACGTCGACGACGAGGTTCAGGAGGACGTACACGATCGCGATCAGGAGCGTGACGCCGAGGATCGCCGGGGTGTCGAGCGAGCCGATCGCCGCCGCGGCGTAGGAGCCGAGGCCCGGCCAGTCATAGATCGACTCGACCAGGAACGTGTTCGCGAGCGAGTAGGCAAAGACGAGCGCGATCAGGGCGATCACCGGGTTCAGCGCGGGACGCATCGCGAGGCGTGCGTAGATCGTGCGCTCGGAGAAGCCGAGGGCGCGGGCCATGCGCACGTGGTCCTCGCCGATCACCTCCAGCAGCGACGCGCGTGTCATCTGCGCGATCGCGCCGAGCGGGTAGGCGGCGATCGCCATTGCCGGCAGCACGACGTGTGCGAGGGCGCTCGTCAGCACCGGCCCGTTCCCGCCGATCGCGGCGTCCACGATCGTCATGTGGGTGTAGACCGTGAGCGGGCTCGTGTAGTCGAGGTCAGCCGCGTACTCGCCGGAGACCGGGAACCAGCTCAGCTGGTGCTGGAGGATCAGGCCGAGCCAGAAGACGGGCATCGAGACGCTGAGCGTCGTCAGGAGGCGGATCGTGATGTCGACCAGGCGCCCCTTGCGGCGGGCGGCGAGCACGCCGAGCGGGATCCCGAGCGCGGCGGCGCCGAGGAGGGCGACGGCGACCAGCTCGAGGGATGCAGGCACCGCCGTCGCGAGGTCATCCAGCACCGGCCTTCGGGTGTGGAGGGACGTCCCCCAGTCCCCCGTCACGATCCCGCCCGCGTAGGTCGCGAGCTGCGCCGGCCAGGCCCGATCGAGACCGAGCTTCTGGCGGACGGCCTCCAGCTCTGCCTTCTGCGCCCGTGGACCCGCGTACGTCACCGCGGGGTCGCCCGGGATCACCCGGGCGACCGCGAAGGTGACGACGACGACGCCGGCCACGACCACCAGCGCCTGCGCGAGCCGACGGGCGAGGAGGCGGATCACGCCGCTAGCCGGTCGGCGTGAGCTCGTGGATGAACACGACGTTGGAGTACGCGGGGTTGTCGACGTAGCCGCTGACGGTCTTGGCGAACGCCCGCTGGTAGGTCTGCACGTACAGCGGGATCGCGACCGCGGCGTCGAGCAGCGTCTTCTGGAGCCCGGCGTACGAGGTCTCGGCGGCGGCCTTGTCGGTCGCGGTCTGCGACTGGAGGGCGTCGATCGTGGTGTCGACGGCCTTGTCGTTCAGGTACGACATGTTGAAGTAGGGCGGCGACGCGGAGTGGAACAGGTTCGTGAACCACGAGAACGGGTCGGCGTAGTCGGGGTACCAGTACATCACGAAGATGTCCTGGCGCTTCTTCGGGTTCGTCGACTTCGCCTGGTCCCACTGTGTCTGCCACTCCAGTGGCTTCACGTTCAGGGTGATGCCGATCTGGGCGAGGTCAGACTTCATGATCGTCGAGACCAGGTCCTGGTCGGCGTCGCCGTTCGCGTGCGTCATCGTGAGCGTGATGTTCTTCTGTGCCGACGCCGCGACGAGCGACTTCGCCTGCGCGACGTCCTGGGTGTACGCCAGCCCGTCCGCGTAGCCGAGGAGGCCGTCGGGAATGAACCCGCTCGCCGGCACGGCGGAGCCTTTGAGGGCAGCGATGATGCCCGGATAGTCGATCGCGAGCGCGACGGCCCTGCGGATGTTCGGGTCCTTGAGCGGCCCGGACGCCGTGTTCAGGAACGCGATCAGGTTCTGGAACGAGCTGCGCTCGCTGCTCTGCAGGGTGGCGCTGCTCTTGGCCTGGGTGAACAGCTCGGGCGAGAGGCGGTCCGCGAACGTGGCCTCTCCCGACTCCAGCAGCTGCTCGCGCGTCGTGGGCTGCTGCACGTACTTGAACAGCACGTGCTTGTAGTGCGCGCCGTCCCAGCCGCCCCAGTACGCCGGGTACGCCTCCAGGCGCAGCTCGTTCTCCTGGCCCTTGCTCCAGCTCGCGACGGTGTAGGGGCCGCTGCCGGCGTCCTTCGCGGTCTCGAACCACTTCGCGAGGTCGCCGGCACCGGCCGCGGTCGTGTCGTAGATGTAGGCCGCGTACGCGGACGAGGAGATCAGGTCGAGCGGCGCCGGGTACTTGAGGTGGAAGACGACCGTGGCCGGGTCGGGCGTGTCGATCGTGTCGACGGCGCCCCACTCGTAGGCCGCGCCGCCGCCGAGCTTGATCGTGCGCTCCAGCGAGGCCTTGACGGAGGCCGCGTCGACGGGCTTGCCGGTGTGGAAGGTCGCGCCCGGGCGGAGGGTGAACGTCCACGTCTTGCCATCCGCGCTCGGCGTCCACCTGGTTGCCAGGAGCGGCTTGACGGTCTTCGTTGTCGAGTCGTACCGGGTCAGCTGCTCGTAGATGTTGTTGAGCGCGATCACCTCGTTCGAGTACGCCGTCGCCGGGTCAAACGACGTCACGATCGTGTTCAGGGACTCGTACGTGAACGTCGCGTCGGTCGGCGCGGCCGGCGTCGTGGCGGTCGTCCCGCCACCGCTCGTCGCGGGCGGCGGCGACGTCGCCTGCTTGACCTCGCCGCATGCGCCCGCGACGATCGCGCCGGCGATCGCGATCGTTGCGACGAAGGCTCCTCGTTGCCTCATCTCGCTCCTCCTCCTTAGAGCCAGCCCAGGGGGCCGGCGGCCTTTACAGTAACCCGCGCGGCAGGGCGCGTGAGGTACGCGAGCGGTACCTCGTCGAGCTCGACGACCTCGACCCTGCCCGGATCCGCTCCTGCCTCGATCGCCCGCTCGCACGCCCGCTCGCGTGCCGTCTCGAGCGCTGCGGCGCGGTCGCCATCGAGGTGGATCACGCCCTCCCAGCGCCCGCTCGCGAGGGCGATCGCGGCGCCGATCGCGTTCGCGACGTCGTGGTCACGCGGCCGCAGCACCTCCGACACGCCGGGAACCGAGTCGGCGATCAGCAGCGAGCCGCCACCGACGGCGACCAGCGGTCGCGGATCCCGGCCGACCTTCATCCGGTCGACGCCGTCCGCTACCAGGACGTCAGCGGCAGCGACGGCAGCCGCGAACAGCGCGCCCATGTCCCTCGGGGCGGCGTGCGTCCCGAGGCTGGCGCGTCCGACGGCGACGGCGGCGTCGGTCATCGTCGCCTCCGACCCGCCGAACACGAGCGCGCGGCGCGTCAGCTCGTAGCCGGTGCTCCGCGGCCCGAGCACGACAGCCTCCGGCGTGCCCGCCAGCAGCGTCCCGCCGCCGAGCGCGATCGAGAGCACGTCGGGCATCCGGAAGTTGGTGCGGATGCCGCCGATCTCGACGGCCGCGGCGGACTCCCGTGGGAACCCGCCGACGAGCACTCCGAGGTCGGTCGACGTGCCGCCGACGTCGGCAACGATCGCGTCGTTGACCCCCGTCAGGTAGGCGGCACCCCGGAGCGAGTTCGCCGGGCCGGAGCCGATCGTCAGCACGGGGTAGCGCATCGCGTAGTCGAGGCCCATCAGGGTGCCGTCGTTCTGCGCGAAGTAGACGACAGCGTCGATCCCGTGCCGCTGCAGGGCCCGCTCGAGCGCGGCACCGACCTCCCGCGCGACCCCGGTCAGGGCCGCGTTCAGCACCGTCGCGTTCTCGCGCTCGATCAGGCCCAGCGAGCCGACCTCGTGCCCGAGGGAGACGGGAACGTCGCCGAGCACCTCCCGCACGAGGTCGCGGGCGGCAAGCTCGTGGGCGCCCGAGACCGGTGAGAAGACCGCGGTGATCGCGACCGCCCGAGCGCTCGTGCCGACGGACGTGAGGAAGCGTGCGGCAGCATCACGATCGAACGGCGTCGTCTCTCGCCCGTCGAACTCGACGCAGCCGTCGACGATCGTCTCACCGACCGATACGGCGGCACGGACGTCCTCGGGCCAGCCGAAGAGCGGGCGGATCGCGTGCGTGGCGGGACCGCCGATGCGGAGGACGGCGACCGGATCGAGCCGGCGGCGCTCGAGCACGGCGTTCGTCGCGTGCGTCGTGCCGAGCATCACGTGCGTGATCCGCTCCGGCGCGACGGCCCCGCGCTCGAGGATCAGGCGCAGGACGTCGTCGATGCCGGCCGTGACGTCCGGCGTCGTCGGCGTCTTGGCCCGTGCGAGGCGTGCCGCGTTGCGGTCGAGCAGCACCGCGTCGGTGTTCGTGCCGCCGACGTCGATCCCGATCCGCAGGTCAGCCGGCCGCAACGAGGGCCTCAACCGTCTCGTAGTCGAACTCGTAGCCGAAGGCGCGCGGGCCGGCCGTCTCGATCCCCCGCGCCGTCCGCCAGATCGGGTCGCACGGGAACGCGATCACTGCCACCCGTTGCCCGTACCGCACGTGCTCGGTCGCGATCGCGTCCGCCGTGACGGCGTCGATCACGCAGATCAGGTCGGGGACGCTCGCACGCACGCGGCCGTCCTCGAACGCCACCAGGTTCTCGTTCTGGATCTCGAGCCGGAGGGCCCGGCCGACATCGACGCCGACCCCCTCGACGACGACGCTGCCGCGCGCGAAGCCGCCGGACGTCGTGCGCTCGACGTCGACCACCTTCCCCTCCAGCAGGCGGAACGCACCGACCGTCTCGCAGAGCGTCGCGACCGGCTCACGCGAGCCGATCACGGCGCGCCCGATCGCGATCGCGCGGCTCACGGAGCCGACGATCACGGCGCCGCGCGCCTCGCCGACGGTCATCACGTAGTCCGCCATCGCCGCGCTTCCGCCGAACGCGACCGTCACGGCGCGTGCGACCGCCTCCGCCCAGGCGCCGGAGACGACCTGCAGGGTCACGACCGATCCGCGCTCGTCCGTGAGCACGATCAGCTCGGGGTGGTGGCCGGCGACGTGCTGCGCGACCTGGTGCACCTCCGGGAACGCGCGGCCCATCGAGTCGGCGTCCAGCAGCGGCAGCCCGAGGCGCGCCGCCCAGGCGACGGGCAGGAGCCCGTTCGAGCCACCGATCTCGGACGACATCACGGCGACGGCCGTCTTCCCGGTGAGCCGCTCGAGGTGGTGGCGGAAGCGGATCGCCTCACCGCCGTTCGGGATCTTCTCGACCGCGATCGTCGGCGCCCCGATCATCCCGAGCGGCAGGAGCAGGCCGTCGTCGGGCAGCTCGTCCAGCGTCACGACGCGCACCGGGCCGTGGTCGCCGATCGCCTGACGGGCGATCAGCGAGCCCGTGTAGACCTCGCCGCCGCCGCCCGTGCCAAGGATCGCGCAGCCGCGCGCGAGGGCCGAGATCGTCGCGGCGTCGACCAGGCGGATGCGGTCGCTCACGAGGCGCCGTCCCGGAAGGCATGGGGGTAGCTGGCACGCGCGGCCGCCTCGCTGAGGTACCCGTTGCGCACGTCCGCGTGGACGGCGGCGACGTTGCGCTGCGCGGGATCGCCGTAGCCGCCGCCGCCGCCGGTGCGCAGCGTGAGCGTCGCGTTGCGGGGAACGAGGAGGCGCGTGGCCTTCCCGAACGGGCTGCCCGGGCCGTCGCCGAGGTCAAGCTCGACCCCGTTCGGACGGGCCGCCAGCCCACCCTCGAGACCCCACGGTGCGTTGCGCGTCCGCTCCAGCGCGGAGGTCAGCCACGCGTCCTCCCGCAGCCGGAACACGACGTCGAGCCCGAGCCCGCCGCGATGGCGGCCGGCGCCGCAGGAGTCCTGCGCGAGCTCGAGGCGCTCGATGATCCACGGGTTGCGCGCCTCCCACACCTCGGCCGGCGCGATCCGCGTCGAGGCCTCGGAGATGTGGATCAGCGCCGAGGCGCCGTCGCCACGCGCGTGTCCGCCCTGGCCTACGGGGTGCGGCGACCCGTCCGTCCACACCTCCCCCGTTGCCTCGCGCTCGCCCCACCACACCAGGGCGCAGATGTCACCGCCGGAGCAGGCCGGGACGGCGCCGATCATTGCGTGCGAGACGGCCTGGTAGATCGCCTCCATCGCCTGATCGCCGGCCCACCCGTACAGGAAGCAGGGAGCCGGGTGGAGCGGATGAAACAGCGTGCCCGGGCGCGTCACGACCTCGACGGCACGGAAGAAGCCCTCGTTCGGGGCCTCGCCACCGCCCGCAAGCATCGCGATCGCGACCCTGCTTGCGGACACGGTCGATGGCTGCGGGCAGTTGATCGGACCGCGCTGCTGAGCCGGCGCGTCCGCGTAGTCGATCCGCACCGTCGACCCGTCGACCGTGACCGCCACGTCGAACGGCACGCGGTCGTCGTCGACGCCGTTCGAGTCCATCTCGCCGTGGCCGACGTAGCGCCCGTCCGGGAGCGCGGCGAAGAAGCTGCGGACGGTCGCCTCGCCATGGTCGTAGATGCGGGCCACGCACGAGCGGAACTCGCCGATCCCGTGCCGGCGAACGATCCGCGTCAGCGCCGCCGCGCCCGCCCGTACGCCCACGACCGTCGCACTGATGTCGCCCGCGACGGCGCCCGGAACGCGCGAGTTCGCGATCGCGATCCGGAACAGGTCGTCGACGCGCTCCCCGCGGCGGTAGAGCTTGACGCCCGGGAAGATCGTGCCCTCCTGGAACACGTCGACCGTGTCCGTGGAGTACGGATCCTTCCCGCCGATGTCGAGCCAGTGCGCCTTGATCGCGGCGTACCCGACGATCTCGCGATCGACGAACACGGGCATCACCATCGCGACGTCCTGCGGGTGCGACCCGGTGCCGTACGGGACGTTGTAGAGGATGATGTCGCCGTCGTCGAGCGCGGCCGTGCCGCCGACGGCGTCGACGGCAGCGCGGACGCAGAAGCTCATCGTTCCCATGAAGGTGGGCAGGCTCGGGGCCTGTGCGAGCAGGCAGACGTCGGCGTCGTAGAGCGCGGCCGCGAAGTCAAGGACCTCGTAGATCACCGGCGAGAACGCCGTCCGCACGAGCGCACGCTTCATCTGGTCGGCCGCTGCGTTCAAGCCCTGGCGCACGATCTCCGTTGTCACGGGGTCGGCGTCGACGAGCCCGGTCGCGCCGCCCTGGCCGCACCGGAAGACGACCGGCTCGTACGTGATCACGATCCGACCCGCTCGATCAGCAGCGACCCGGACGGGTCGCAGGTGGCGCGATATCCGGCGTCGAGGTAGGTGGTCGTCGTCAGCTCGGCGATGATCGCCGGACCCGCGAGGGTCATCCCGACCGCGATCGAGGCGCGCTCGACGGCGGCGAAGGCGAGCTCGCGACCCTCCGTGAACGACCAGGCCGTGACGCTCCTGCTCGCTCCGCCCGCTACGGGGACCGGCGACGCCGGAGCCTGCGCCGCGCGCGTTGGAAGCGGCTCGACGACAACGGCGCGGACGGTCACGACCTCGACTGCCTCGTCGATGCGGATCGCAAAGGTGCGCTCGTAGCACTCCTCGAACAGCGCGTGCAGCGCGGCGGCGGTGACCGAGACGACGCCGTCGTCGTTCGGGACGGGGACGGTGAGCGTGTGCTCCTGACCCAGGTAGCGCAAGTCGGCGTGCACCTCGCGCCGCCGCGCGGAGAAGGTCGCCGTGGCACGACCGTCGAGCTCGCGGTGCAGCTCGCTCGCGAGCGCTCCGACCGTTGCGACGCCGGCCTCGTCGAGGCGCACGATGCGCGTGCGGGACGTCGCCTGGCGCAGATCGGCGCCGAGAAGCCCCCATGCCGAGAAGTTGCCGGCGTGCGGCGGAACGACGATCCGCGTGACGTCGAGCTCGTCGGCGAGCAGCGTCGCGAACAGCGGGCCTGCGCCGCCGAACGCGACGAGGGCGGCGCCGCGCGGGTCGAGGCCCTGCTCGATCGTGATTCCCCGGATCGCCCCGGCCATGCTCGCAGCGGCGATCCGGAGCACGCCGCGCGCGACGGCGTCGGCGCCGTCGAGGCCGAGCGGCGCGGCCAGCGGAGCGAGGGCGGCCCGCGCGCGCTCGAGGTCAAGCGTCACGCCGCCGGCGATCGCGACCGGCGGGAGCATCCCGAGCGCCACCGCTGCGTCGGTCACGGTCGGCTCGCTGCCCCCCTTCCCGTAGCACGCCGGCCCGGGGATCGCCCCTGCGCTGCGCGGCCCGACCCGGAGCAGCCCTCCTCCGTCGACGAACGCGATCGACCCGCCGCCGGCACCGATCGAGCGCACGTCCACCCACGGCGTCTGGATCGGGAGCCCGACGACGCTGCCCTGGTAGAGGACCGGCACCTCGCCGTCAACGATCACGCACGTGTCGAAGCTCGTGCCGCCGACGTCGGCCCCGATCGCCATCTCGAGCCCGAGCGCGCGTGCGATCGCCGCGGTCGCGTCTGCACCGGCGACCGGGCCCGAAAGGACCGTCTCGAACGGGCGCGCCGCTGCCTGCGCGAACGTCATCGATCCGCCGCCCGAGCGCGTGATCAGCGGGTCTCCGAGGAACCCGCGCGTCGCGAGGGTCGATGCGAGCCGCTCCAGGTACGGCCCCATCCGCCTCCGCACGAAGGCGTCGACGACGGTCGTCGTCGTGCGCTCGTACTCCCGGTACTCCCCCGACACCCGGTGGGACAACGAGATCGCCCCCGTGAAGCCCCCGGCCCTCAGGATCCTCTCGGCCTCGAGCTCGTGAGCCGGGTTCGCGTAGGCGTGCAGGAACGCGATCGCGACGGCATTCACGCCCTCCTCGGTGAACCGTCGCGCCGCGTCCTCGACGTCCGATCCGACGATCGGGATCCAGATCGCGCCGTCCGCCAGCATCCGCTCACGCACCGGAAGCCGCAGCGCGCGGGGGACGAGCGGCGGCGGCGGCGACCAGAACAGGTCGTAGGGGTCGTCGCGGTCGCCGCGACGCACCTCGAGGACGTCGCGGAAGCCGTCGGTCGCGAGCAGCCCGACGACCGCGCCTGTTCGCTGCAGCAGCGCGTTCAGGCCGACGGTCGTGCCGTGCAGGAAGTAGCGCGCTGCCGCGAGGCCAGCGGGTGGGATCGCGGCATCGATCGCGGCGAGCACGCCCACCTCCGGCGCGGCGGGCGACGTCGGCTCCTTGCTCACGACGACGCTCCCGGTCGCCTCGTCGTACCAGACGAGGTCGGTGAACGTGCCTCCAACGTCAACGCCGATGCGGGTCGCCACGCCACCGACTATAGGGCGAACCGGTGACCGGTTCTATGGTCCCAAATCACAGAAACGATCAATGCTCTGTCACGGTGTACTAGAATCGCTCCGTGCGGCTCGCGGATGTCCTCTCCTCGCCCTCGCTTCCTCCGCTGCGGCTCGCGGGCGCCGCGGCAACCCGGGACGTCGGCTCGGTGGCGCTCGTCGATCGGAGCGCAGAGATCGCGTCACAGCGCGCCGACGCGATCGTGATCCTCACGCGACAGGCGTCGTCCGACCTGACCGGCTTTCGTCTCGACGTCGCCGTGCGCGTGGCCTGCGACGCCGGCCTTGCGGCCCTCGTGCTGGTCGGCGCCGCGGAGCCCCCTTCGACCGCCCTGCGCCTCGCCGAGCGGGGCGGGCTCGCGCTCCTGACGCTGCACCCTGGCGCCGCGCCGGGCGCGCTGCTCCTGCAGCTCGACCGGGCGCTGCACCCCGACGCCGAGACGATCCTCGCCCGTCTCGGGGACGTCGTCGTCGCCCTCGACCACCACCACGAAGCGACCGCGCTCGAGCTCGCGGCCGCGGCGACGATCGCCCTCGGCGCGCCCCTGGAGTCATCGTCGATCGCGTCGCGGCTGGTTGCCGATGCCGTCGCGCGGCGCGAGGCCCACGACCGCGCGGACGGCGAGCGCTCGGCGCGCGCCGTGGCACGCCTGCTCGACCTGCTCCTGGTCGGCGGACCGGTCCCCGGCGTCGCCACGACCGAGCTCGCACGACGCCTCGGCGTGGCGGTCGACGGCTCCCACCGCGTGATCCGCTTCGCCTGCGGCACGGCCGAGGCCGCCGACCGCCTGGTCTCGATCGTGCAAGGGGTGGTGCGCGGCGAACCCGGCTGGTTGGTCGGCAGCGTCGACCTCGACGTCGTCGCGGTCCGCACAGCCGGAGCCGTCAGCCCGGTCGAGCACGCGACGCGGGTCGCCGAGCTCGTGATCGAGCGCGTCGGTGCGGGCGAGGCGCCGCTCGGCGTGCGCGCCGGCATTGGTGGCGCCTACGGCGGTCCCGACGGCGTCCGCGCAAGCGGCGCCGAGGCCGGGCTCGTCCTGCGCGGAGCTGGCGATCGCGCCGTCGTCGTGTACGACGCGACCGGGATCAGGCGGGTGCTAGCGGAGTGGTCAGCGACCGGCTCCGGCGCACGCACCCTCGCCGACGCGCTCGCCCCGCTCGCAGCGCTCGATCCCGTCAGGGCGCGGACCGCGATCGAGACGCTCCAGGTCTACCTCGACGAGCGCGGCTCGCTCGTCGCCGCGGGCCGGGCCCTCCACCTGCACCCGAACGCGGTCGCGTACCGACTCGCCCGGATCCGCGAGCGCCTCGGCAGCGACCTCGCCGACCCCGACGAGCGGCTCATGCTGCAGCTCGCCTGCAGGGCATGGCTGGCCCGGCCAACGGGTACGGTACCGCCGTGATGGACGCCAACGACGTCACGCTGTTCACCGTCGAGTCGGTTCCCGTCTCGGAGTACCTGTCAGCGGTCGGGGCCTGGGCGATCGACGCGGATCTGACGGTCGCGGAAGGCAAGGCGTTGGACGGGATCCGCGACGCCGCGGCCGCCCTGGGCGGCGACACCGTCGTCGGCATGCGGGTCGCGACGGAGAAGGAGCTCACGATCGGCTCCTCGAACCCGTTGTTCACCAACGACGTTGACGTGTTCTCGACCGGTGTCTACCGCGTCCACGTCACCGGGACGGCAGCCCGACGTTGACACCGACGGAGCCGTTCGACGTCCTCACGATGGGGCGCATCAGCGTCGACGTGTACCCGCTGCAGGTCGGCGTCTCGCTGCGGGAGGTCGAGACGTTCGGGAAGTTTCTCGGCGGCAGCGCGACGAACGTCGCGGTCGCCGCGGCCCGGCTGGGGCGACGGTCGGCCGTGATCACCCGCACCGGCGAAGACCCGTTCGGGCTGTTCCTGCACGACGCGCTGACCCGGTTCGGGGTTGACGACCGCTACGTCAGCGCCGTCCCCGGGCTGCCGACTCCGGTCGTGTTCTGCGAGATGTTTCCGCCCGACAGCTTCCCGCTCTACTTCTACCGGGTCCCGGTCGCCCCCGACCTGATGATCTCGGAGGACGATCTCGACCTCGACGCGATCCGCTCCGCCCGCGTGTTCTGGGTGACCGGCACGGGCCTGTGCCAGGAACCGAGCCGCAGCGCGACGCTCGCCGCGCTCCGCGCACGGGGACGGCGCGCCATCACGGTGCTCGACCTCGACTACCGCCCGATGTTCTGGTCGTCGCGCGCCGAGGCGCGGCGCTGGTTGACGGAGGCGCTGGCGCTCGTCACGGTCGCCGTCGGCAACCTCGACGAGTGCCAGACGGCCGTCGGCGTGAACGAGGCACACGAGGCAGCGGATGCACTGTGTGCTATGGGCGTGGGGCTCGCCGTGGTCAAGCAGGGCCCCGCCGGGGTGCTCGCGGATGGCAACGGTGAGCGGGTCGAGGTGGCACCGGTGCCGGTCGACGTGATCAACGGGCTCGGAGCCGGAGATGCGTTCGGCGGAGCGCTCTGTCACGCGCTGCTCGCAGGCTGGAAGCTCGAGCGCGCGATGCGCTTCTGCAACGCCGCCGGCGCCCTCGTCGCGTCGCGCCTTGCGTGCGCCGACGCGATGGGGACGGTCGACGAGATCGAGGCGCTGCTCGGGAGCGCGGCGTGACGAACCTGCTGCGCGCCGGCAGCACGGCCACCGATGGTTTCGACGTCGCGATCACCCCTGAGCAGGCCGGCTGGGCGTTCTGCGGCCTGCGGGTGCTGACCCTCGCCGCCGGTGCGTCGCGAACGATCACGACCGGGGAGGACGAGCTGATCCTGTTGCCGCTCGCCGGGTCGCTCGACGTTACCTGCGACGAGCACACCTTCACGCTCGCCGGGCGTCCGCACGTGTTCGCCGGGCCGACCGACTTCGTCTACGCGCCCTGCCACGCCTCCGTCCGCGTGTCCACGACCGACGGTGTGCGGGTGGCGCTCCCGTCGGCCCGTGCCGCGTCGCGGCTCGAGCCACGCTACGTGCCGGCCGATGACGTGGCGGTCGAGCTCCGCGGCGCCGGGTCGGCGAGCCGGCAGGTGCACAACTTCTGCGCGCCGGAAGCGTTCGCCGCCGATCGGCTGATCGCCGTCGAGGTGCTGACCCCCGGCGGCAACACGTCGAGCTATCCGCCACACAAGCACGACGTTGACGTTCCCGGTGGCGAGGTCGCCCTCGAGGAGATCTACTACTACGAGGTCGCGGGCGACGGCTTCGCGCTGCAACGCGCCTACGGCTCCGGTCCGGGCCGCGAGCTGGACGTCCGCGAGGAGGTACGCAGCGGCGACGCGATCCTCCTTCCCCATGGCTACCACGGCCCGTCGGTCGCGCTCCCCGGCTACGACCTCTATTACCTGAACGTGATGGCCGGTGCGGGCGAACGCGCATGGCGGTTCAGCGACGATCCGCCGCACGCCTGGATTCGCTCGAGCTGGGAAGCGCAGCCGATCGACGAGCGCCTGCCGTTCGGGGGTCGGCGATGACGACGGTGCGGCTCACCGTCGGCCAGGCGATCGTCCGTTTCCTCGCAGTGCAGGAGAGCGAGCGCGACGGCGAGCGGCGGCGGCTCTTCGCTGGCTGCTTCGGCATCTTCGGGCACGGCAACGTTGCAGGGATCGGCCAGGCCCTGCTCGAGGCGTCGCTCGTCGACCCACCCGGGCTGCCGTTCGTCCTCACCCGAAACGAGCAGGCGATGGTGCACGCCGCTGCCGGGTACGCACGAGCGACAAACCGCAGGGCGACGTGGGCGTGCACGACCTCGATCGGCCCCGGCGCGACGAACCTCGTCACCGGCGCGGCTCTCGCCACGATCAACCGCCTCCCTGTGCTGCTCCTGCCAGGCGACACGTTCGCGACGCGCAGGTCGGGCACGGTGCTGCAGGAGCTCGAGCACCCGGCCGGCTACGACATCTCCGTCAACGACGCGCTGCGCCCCGTGTCACGCTTCTTCGACCGCATCATGCGCCCCGAGCAGCTCGCGTCGAGCCTCCTGGCGGCGATGCGCGTGCTGACCGATCCGGCGGACACCGGCGCAGCGACGATCGCGCTCCCGCAGGACGTGCAGGCGGAGGCGTGGGACTGGCCGGCGGACCTGCTCGCGCCGCGCACCTGGCGGATCGCGCGCTCCGTCCCCGAGACGACGGCGATCACGGAGGCGGCGGCGCTGATCCGTGGTTCACGCCAGCCGCTGATCGTCGCCGGCGGCGGGGTCATCTACGCGGAGGCGACCGCTGCGCTCGACGCGCTCGCCACGGTGACCGGCATTCCCGTCGCGGAGACGCAAGCCGGTAAGGGCTCGCTCCCGTTCGACCACCCCGCCTGCGTCGGTGCGATCGGCGTCACTGGCACGACGGCGGCGAACGAGCTGGCACGCGAGGCCGACGTCGTGATCGGTATCGGCACACGCTGGAGCGACTTCACGACGGCCTCGCGGACGCTCTTCACTCACGCCGACGTCCGATTCATCAACTGTAACGTCGCTGCCGTCGACGCCTTCAAGCACGCCGCCCTGCCCGTCGTCGGCGATGCGCGACGCTCGCTCGAGGCCCTCTCGGAAGCGCTCGTCGGCTGGTCGGTCGACGACGCATACCGCCAGCGAGCGCGGCGCCTCGCTGCGGACTGGGACGCGACGGTCGAACGTGCATACGCCATCCAGCACGAGCCGCTGCCCGCACAGAGCGCCGTGATCGGCGTCGTGAACCGGGTGAGCGGTCCGCGTGACGTCGTCGTCTGTGCGGCAGGCAGCATGCCGGGCGAGCTGCACCGTCTCTGGCGTACGCGTGATGCGAAGGGCTATCACGTCGAGTACGGCTACTCGTGCATGGGATATGAGATCGCCGGCGGCCTGGGCGTGAAGCTCGCCGACCCATCGCGCGAGGTGTTCGTTCTCGTCGGCGACGGCTCGTTCCTCATGATGGCGCAGGAGATCACGACCGCCGTCGCCGAGGGAGTGAAGCTGACGATCGTGCTCGTGCAGAACCACGGGTTCGCGTCGATCGGCGCACTGTCCGAGTCGCTCGGCTCGCAGCGGTTCGGCACGTCCTACACCGACCGCGCCGGGGCACGGCTGCCGGTCGATCTCGCCGCGGTCGCCGAGGGGCTTGGTGCTCAGGTCGCACGAACGTCGACGCTCGAGGGGTTCGAGGCGGCGCTCCGCGCGGCGGTCGCGAGCCCGCACCTGACGCTCGTGCAGGTCGAGACGGATCCGGGCGTGCCTGCCCCTTCGGCCAACGCATGGTGGGACGTGCCCGTCGCCGAGGTGTCGTCGCTGCCGTCAACACGAGCCGCCCGATCGCGGTACGACGAGGCGAAAGCGCAGCAAAGGGCGTACCTCACGCAGGCTGAAGAAACGACATGAGCGGTGCCTCGGTGGACGCGGCGATCCTCGCTCGCCGAACCGTGAAGGAGTTCCTCAACGAGCCGGTCGAAGCCGGGCTGATCGCCGAGCTGCTGGCGCTCGCGGTGCAAGCGCCGAACCACCACCTGACGGAGCCGTGGCGGATGTGGGTGGTCGGCCCAGAGACGATCGCTCGGATGACCGACGCCACGGGCGACCGGAAGCTTCGGCGATCAGCGACGGCGATCGTCTTCGGCGTCCTCCCCGGAGACGACCCGGTGGCCGCTCGAGAGGACGAGCACGCGTGTGCCGCCGCGATCCAGACGCTGCTGCTCGCGGCGACCGCCCGCGGCCTCGTGACGTTCTGGCGCACCCCTGGTGTCGCCCGCAACCCGGCGTTCGCGACGCTTCTCGGCGCCGCCGAGGGGACGCGGATCATCGGGTGGGTGCACGTCGGAAGGGCCGCGGGCCCGCCGCCGAGCGTCGAGCGTCGGTCGGCAGAGCCCCACACGACCTGGCTGCCGTAGCCCCCCGAACAGGGGACGGCTCGGCGCGGCTACACGACGATGAATCCGAGGTGGTCCATGGTCTCCGTCTGCACGTCCAGCTGCTCCTGATGCTCGCGATCGGAGGCGTCTCTGTCGTTGCGCTGGTCGCACCGACAGTGTTCGCCGGGCGAGGAGCGCGGATCGTCACCGTGCACGACCCGCCGCGGATCGCAACGCTCGTCCCGGCACCACCTGTTGTGATCCCGAAGCCGAGACCGGTCACGCACCGGCGGTCGCGTCCTGTCGTCAACGAGGCGAGCGTTGAGACGGCGTTCCTCACGTCCAGCCTGCCCTTCAAGGTAGCCACCCGACGCTTCGCCGAGGCGGTCGTCAACCACGCTGATGTCGGTGGAAGGGGGCTCGCCGCGCACCTGATCACGCAGCTCAGCGCGATGCTGAAGCGTGAAGCCCGGTTCGGGCAGCGCACCATCAAGATGCCTGCGGGCACGGTCGTCGTGACGCTGTTCGACGACCACGCGAGCGCCGCGGCGTTCGCGCGCCTCGCCGCCGGGCCGACGGGCGGGCTTCGTGGCTCGACGAGCTCCACGCTCGTCCGTGGAGCGCTCGTCGTGCGCCGCTCCTCCTATGGCGGTGGCGCACCCGCAGCGGACGCGGCGATCGCCAAGGCGATGCACCGCCTCGGCCTGCGCGCCTGATCTTCTGAGGCTGTGTATACGAATTGCGGTCCGTGTTTGTGCGTAGGGTGTGAGGGTGGCGTCGTATCCGACGGATCTGCACGATCACGACTGGGAGCGGTTGGAGCCGTTGTTTGACCCTGCGGCGCTGGGGCGGCCGCGGCGAGGGCGTCCGCCGATGTATCCGCGTCAGTGGATGGTCGAGGCGATCCTCTACATCGGCCGCACGGGCTGTCCGTGGCGGTATCTGCCGGCGGACTTCCCGCCCTGGGGCGCGGTCTGACAGCAGTGGCTGCGCTGGCTCGAGGTGGGTGTCTGGACGGACGCGATGCGGCTGCTCGGCGAGGAGGTGCGCGAGAACGCCGGGCGCGAGCTGTCACCGTCGCTGGTGATGGTTGATGCGCAAACGATCCGCGACGTCGTGGTTCCCCCTCGCGCGCCGCCGCATCCGGAACACCTCCACCGCCGTGTTCCAAACTTGGTCGCAAAGTGCGCATACCGCGCACCTTCTGATGCTTTATGGGAATGCAGAGGTTAGCTGCTCGGCTGGCTCACGTATGGGAAGTAGCCCGATCCTCGCTGTCGATGAGGACATCGACGATCACATCCGAACCTTCTGTCTCGACCGACGCGGCCTTCAGCCGAACGACATCGTCCGGGATATTGCCCGGATCGTCTGCATCGTCGACCTGGTGCGGACCGGCGTCCTCGACGGAGACGTGATGGCGCTCTGTGGTGGTATGGCGATGCGCGGCCTAGTAGTGCTTTGTTGGTGGTGGGAAGGGACGCGGGGTTCTGCCGCGAATGAGGCGTCGTAGGATGGCGTCGATCGGGGAGGTTCCGGGATGGTCGAGGTGGTGACGGCTTCTGCGGTGCGGGAGCGACTGGTCGGGTTC
>JANYCN010000025.1 GCA_025360225.1 Actinomycetes bacterium
GACGCGAAGGCCGACCTGGTAGCCGCCGGAGTCAGCAGCCTCGTTGCCGAACAGGATCAGGTCGAACGGACCGGCCGCTGCCTCGTCGACGCGGATCGCGTCGACGATCGCACCAGCGGTGGCGCCAGGGTCGAACTCGCCGCCGTCGGTCTCCAGATGGATGGCACGGGACATGCCCATCGCCATCGCATCACGAAGCTGCTCGACCGCCTCGGTGGGCCCGAGCGTCAGCACCACCGACTCGCCGCCGTGGGCGTCGACGAGGCGGATTGCCTCCTCGACGCCGCACTCCTCGTGCGGGCTGATCGTGAAGCCGAGATGCTTCGTCTCGATCGCGCGCTCGTCGGCGGTGAGAACGATCTTGCCGCCCGTCATCGGGACGCGCTTGACGCAGACCAGGATCCGCATCGCCTAGGCCCTGATCCGCAGGTTCTCGGGATCGAACAGCGGGCGCGAGCCGGCGACCGCGACGGTCACCGGGAAACGCTCCGTCATGTACTCGACGGCGAGCTTCGTGCCTTCGACGGCCTGCTCGGGCGGCAGGTACGCCATCAGCAGGTAGCTGCCGACGGACGGGCCCATGCCGGCGCTGGTGACGTAGGAGCGGCGGCCCTTGCGGTCGGTGATCGGCGTGCCGTCCGCGAGCACGATCGGCTCGCGACCGAGCGGGTAGCGGCGGATCCCCGACGCTGACGTGTGGTCGTCGACCGTCAGGGTGCACATGATCGCGGCCGGGGACTCCTCAGCGACGTGGGCGAGGTAGGCCTCCTTGCCGACGAAGTCGGAGGCCTTGAGCTTCATGCCCTGCATCCCCGCCTCGACGACGGAGTACTCCGTCTCGAGCTCGGCACCGTACGCGCGGTATCCCTTCTCGAGACGGCCCGTCGTGCCGTAGACACCGATCCCACAGCCGATCAGCCCATGCTCCTGGCCCGCCGCCCAGATCGTGTCCCAGAGCCGGGCGCCCTGCTCGATCGGCACGTACAGCTCCCAGCCGAGGTCACCGACGTAGGAGATGCGCGAGGCGAGCACGAGCTGGGAGCCGATCTCGAGCGTCCTGCAACGACCGAACGGGAACGCACCATGGGAGATGTCTGCGCGGGTCGTTGCCTGGAGGATGTCGCGCGAGCGCGGCCCCCAGATGCCGATCGTCGTGTACGCCGTCGTCAGGTCGACGAGCGAGGCGTCGGCGGTGAGAAGGTCGGAGAACCACTTCTTGTCGGCCATGCCGTGCGCGCCGCCGGTGACGACCCGGAACACGTCGTCGGCGAGCCGCATGATCGTAAGGTCGCTCTTGAAGCCGCCGTTCAGACCGAGGACCGGCGTGTAGATGACACGACCGACCGGGACGTCGCACTCCCGCATCGAGATGCGCTGGCAGGAGGCGAGCGCACCCGGGCCGACGATGTCGAAGATCGTGAACGCCGAGAGGTCGAAGATCCCCGCCGTCTCGCGCATCTGCAGGTGCTCGGCGTTGATGATCGGCGACCACCAGCGGCGGTCCCACTCGTGCGGGCGGTCCTGAACGCCGAACTTGTCGACGAGCGCCGCGTTCGCCTCGAACCACTGAGGCCGCTCCCAGCCTGCCGCCTCGTAGAACACCGCGCCGAGGGCCTCGTGGCGCGCGTGCATCGGCGAGTAGCGGATCGGCCGATCAGACAGGTACTGCTCTGCCGGATGGACGATCCCGTAGGTCTTCGGGAACGCCTCGAACGAGCGAGCCTTGGTGTGCGCCCGCGTCTTCTGGTGGGCGTGGAAGCGGGCGATGTCGGAGGAGTGCAGGTCGATGTGCGACTCGCCGAGCACCATCCACTCGGCGAGCGACTTGCCGACCGCCGGCCCTTCCTTCACCCAGACGGCGGCGGCCGACCAGAGCCCCTTCACCTCTGGCGTCTCGCCGAGGGCCGGCATGCCGTCCGGCGTGAGGGCGATCAGGCCGTTGATGGCGTACTTCACGCCGACCGACTCGTCGCCAACGATCTCCGGCATCAGCTGCAGCGCGTGCTCCATCTGCGGGTCGAAGTCGTCCTGCGTGAAGGGGAACTCGGTGGGGGAGAGCGCCGCCTCCTCGTTCGAGGGGATCTCCTCCGGATCGTGCAGGATCGACCGGTGGGCGTAGGAGCCGATCTCGAGCCCGATGCCGTCCTGACGCTCGTACATCAACACGTCCATGTCGCGCACGATCGGATACTCGATCGCCTTCGTCGACCGCTCGAAGCGGGGCACTGGGCCGACGTCGATCATCTGGTGCACGCACGGCGTCAACGGGATGTAGGCGCCGGCCATCTCGGCGACCTTCGGGCTCCAGACGCCGCAGGCGATCACGACGTAGTCGGCCTCGATCCGCCCACGGCTCGTCTCGACGGCGACGATCCGGCCGTGCTGGACGTCCATGCCGCTCACCTCGGTGTTGGCGAAGCTCTGCAGCGCGCCCAGCTCGATCGCCTTCTCACGCGCCAGCGTGCCAAAGCGGAGCGAGTCGACGACGCCGACGCCGGGGCACCAGAAGCCGCCAAGGAGGATTGACTCGTCGAGGAACGGCACGAGCTCCTTGATGCGGGCGGGCGAGATCAGCTCCGCTGGCTCGATGCCCCAAGCCTTCGCCGAGGCCATCCGGCGGCGCAGCTCCTCCATGCGCTCCTCGCTGCGGGCGACCTCGATGCCGCCGCACTCCGTGTAGACGCCCCACTCGCGGTACTGGCGCGCGCTCTCGTTCGTGAGCTGCGCCATCTCCTTGCTGTGGTCGACGAGGAAGATGAAGTTCGACGCGTGGCCGGTGGAGCCGCCCGGGTTCGGCAGCGGGCCCTTGTCGATCTGGACGATGTCACGCCAGCCAAGGTTCGCGAGGTGGTAGGCGAGGCTGTTACCGACGATGCCGGCGCCGATGATCACGCACTTCGCGCTGGACGGAAAGCTGGTGCTCACGGGATCTCCCTTGTCGTTCCGAGGTGTTAGAGGGCGGAGCGCACGGCGCGCTCGAAGTTTGCGACGTGTTGGCGGGCGGCCTCGGCTGCGCCAGGGGGGTCAGCATCACGGATCGCGACGAGCAACGCTCGGTGCTCGCGGATCGAGTCGCCGAGACCTGCGACGCGGTCGAGGGCGAGGAACCAGATCCGCAACGTCTTCGTGTAGTACTCCTCGAGCGTCGCCGCGAGGAACGGGTTGTGCGCCGCCGCCCAGACCGCGCGATGCATGCGCTCGTCGAGGTCGATCAGGGCTCGTTCGCCGGCGCCGGACGCATCAAGGGCTGCGATCAGGTCGACGATCTCGTTCCGTTCCGCGACCGTTGCTCGCTCGGCGGCGAGCGACGCTGCCTGCGCCTCGAGGAGGCCGCGCACCTCGGTGAGGGCACCGAGGTCGCCGACGTTGATCGCCGAGACGATCATCCCACGCCGCGGGAACACCTCAACGAGCCGCTCACGCTGGAGCGTGCGCAGCGCCTCGCGGATCGGCGTTCTGCCGAGCCCGAGGCGGAGCATCAGCTCCGGCTCGGAGATCGCCGTGCCGGGAGCGAGCTCGACGGTGACGATCAGCTCCCGCAGTCGAAGGTAGGCGAGCTCGGAGAGCGAGCGGGCATCGGAGGCAGGCTCTTGACGCACAACGCTGCGGAGTATATCAGTGGTATATCAGTTGTCAAGGGTCGCTCGGAAGGCCGACAAGATGAGGTCGGCTGTGGCGCGTGGCCGGGATCGAGCGGGGGTGGCGGCCGTCCTGCAGCGCTTGCTGTGGCACGTGCAATGGGCGGCCGCAGTCCCCGCGAAACCGCGCGCGGCTCTCCTGAGCCGATCGAGCGCGGAGCCACAGCAATCGGGTGACGATACCGACGTAGCGGTACACCCACCCGAGGGCGAAGGTCTCTCCCGGCCGATGCGACGGCACCGAACTTCTTGACCGGCTCGGAAACGGGTCGGGGCCCGGCTGCAATCGAGCTGCAGCCGGGCCCCGGGGAACCACACGAGCGGGTTGGTCAGCTCTTGACGCGAACCTTTGCCAGGTTCAGCACCGTGCCATCAAACGTGCCGCGAGCGCAGACGCTCGCGCCGACGATGACGGTGGTGTCGAGCGTCACGCCGGCCGGAACGCTGAACGTGACGAGGTTCGCGACGGTCAGCGACGTGGCGGACACCGCCGTGACGGCCCCGGAGACGCGCACGACGTCACCGCTGCTCGTCGCCTGGTTGTTCGGGTCGGCGTGGTTGTCGTCGCCGTGACCGCCGTGACCACCATGCTTGTGGGCGCTCGCGCCCTTCACCCGCACACGGGTGAGGTCGATCGTCGTGCTCATCGCCGTTGCAATGACCCCACGGATGCGGACACGGGCGCCAGAGACGACGTCCGCCGGAAGGGTCGTGCCGGTCGGAACCGTGAAGATGACGGAGTCGACCGTGACGGACTTCCCGTCGGCGGCGACCGTCGCGAGGCCCTGCGCCTCGACCCGAGCGTACGGCTTCACCTTCGGAACGAAGGCCGCGATCGAGACGAGGGCGAGCGTCTTCGTGCCGTCGGCGGCCTTGACGCGGGTAACCTTGGCGCACACCGACGAGGCCGGCGTGATACCGAGGAACGCGGCGGTGTCGACGGCAGGCGTGCCCGTGTTGGTGATCGTGACGTTACCGCGCTTCGCCGTCGTGACGACGAGCGAGGCAGCCGTGCTGGAGGCATCGACGGTGCCGCAGACCATGCGGGCGTGGGAGCCACCGTGCTTCTTGCCGTCTGCGCTGGCAGCGGGCGCCAGCACCGCCATCGTCGCGCCGACGACCAGGAGCAGTGTTCCGATTCGCTTCTTCACGTGCGTTCCCCCCTAGGGATGTTGGAGCCTTCCCTGACGGAGATCGACGTCTCGCGAAAAACTTGCGCAGCTCTTCTGAGAGCCGTCTGCGATACCGGCCGATGGCGAGGTGTGATCGCCGCCGAGCGTGAAGGAGCCGGATTCAGGCTGAGCCCGGTTGTGGTGTATCGTGCTCGACCATGAAGCTCTATCACCAGCCCCGTAGCCGCTCAACCCGTGTCCTGTGGGCGCTCGAGGAGATCGGCGCCCCGTTCGAACTCCACGTGATGGCGCGCGAGTACAAGCAGACGCCTGAGTACCGCAAGGTGCATCCTCTCGGCAAGAGCCCGGCGGCGATCGTTGACGGCGGGCCGATGTTCGAGTCGGGCGCGATGGTGCTGCACGTCGCTGACCTCCACCCGGCGGCCGGGCTGATCGGACCCCTGAACAGCTACGCCCGGGCGCAGCACTACCAGTGGGCGTTCTTCGCGATGACGGAGCTCGAGGGACCGGCGATGGACGTCGCGCGCCAGCTGTGGAAGTCCGATGCCGACCCGATCGCCGAGATCGTCGACGCCGCCCGTGGGCGCCTCCAGGCGGCGATCGGCACGGTCGTGGACGCGCTCGCCGGCGGCGATCACCTGGTGGACGGCACGTTCTCGGTCGCCGACATCCTCGTCAGCGGCGTGCTCTCGTTCGTTCGCACCGCCGGCCTCGACGAGCTGTCGGCAGCGATCCTGCCGTACGTCGACGCGATCGAGAGCCGACCGGCGCGGGAACGAGCCTACGCCGTGACCGCCTGACCCACCAATGCCATACATATGTATGGTATTCTTGGCGCGTGCGACGAACGACCGTGTACATCCCCGACGATCTGCTCGCTGCCGTGAAGCGCGTCGCGGCCGAGCGCGGCACGAGCGAGGCGGAGCTGATCAGGAGCGCCGTCCGGCGTGAGGTCTCCGGACCCGCCTCGGACGAGAGTCGCCGCCGTCTCCTCGCCGCGCTCGGGACGCTCGACCGCACCGTCTATGGCGCGGGCTACCTCGACGAGGTGCGCGCCGGTTGGGCCGGCTGATCCTCCTCGACGCGAGCGTAGCGATCGCGGCGCTCTCCCGGGACGACGCCCATCACCCCGCGGCCAGGGCCGCGATCAACGGGGCGGGGGACGCAGACCTCCTGATCTGTGCGACGACCCGGGTCGAGGTCCTCGTCGGGCCGATTCGATCAGGCGAGCAGGCGCGCCGAGCCGCAACCGCGTTCCTCGCGGGGTGCATCACCGTCCCCGTTGGCAGTGTCATCGCCGACGACGCGGCCGCGCTCCGCGCCCGGCACGGAGCGCTCTGCGTTCCCGACGCGATCACGATCGCAGCGGGCCAACGCCTCTCCGTGGATGAGATCTGGACGTTCGACCAGCGCTGGCGCACCGTCAGCCCCCTCGTCGCCACGCCCACGAGCAACGACTGAGGACGGGCTTGCACGACGGGCGCGCGCCCGTCGTCAGTCGCCCAGCTCGCTTCGGCGGCGAGTCACGTACTCGGCCAGCTCCTCGCGGATCGCCTCGTCCATCAGCGGCTGCTGGTAGCTCTCGAGCTTCTCGCGGTAGATGGTGGTCGCGCGGCTCGTCGCGTCCTCGCCGCCAAGCCGCTTCCAGCGCTCGAAGTTGTCGGTCGAGGAGAGCAGCGGACGGTAGAAGCAGCTGCGGAAGTTCTCCAGCGTGTGGGCGCAGCCGAAGAAGTGGCCACCGTGGCCAACCTCGACGTGCGCGTCGTAGGCGAGCGAGGCCTCGGTGATCTCGAACGGCTTGAACTGCGCCTGCAGCATCGAGAGGAGCTCGATGTCGACGATGAACTTCTCGTAGCAGCTGACGAGGCCGGACTCGAGCCAGCCGGCGGAGTGCATGACGAAGTTCGTGCCGGCGAGGAAGGTCGGCATGAGGGTCATGAGCGCCTCATACGAGGCCTGCGCGTCGACCGTCTGGCTCGAGGTGAGCGCCCCGCCGCCGCGGAACGGCAGCTTGAAGTGGCGTGCGATCTGGCCCGTGCAGAGCAGGCCGAGCGCGGACTCGGGCGTGCCAAAGGCCGGTGATCCGGACTGCATGTTGTTGTTCGAGAGGAACGAGCCGAAGACGACCGGCGCGCCAGGGCGCACGAGCTGGGCGAGCGCGATCCCGGCGAGCGCCTCCGCGACCTGCTGGCAGAGCGTCGCCTGCACGGTGACGGGCGACATCGCCCCCATCAGGAGGAACGGCGTCAGCACGACGGGCTGGGCGGCGCGAACGTAGGAGAACATCGCGCCGAGCATGCGGTCGTCCCAGCGCAGCGGCGAGTTGCAGTTGATCAGCGAGATCGAGACCGGCGTTCGCTCGATCGCCTCGCGGCCTCCGAAGAGGATCTCGCCCATGCGGATCGTGTCGAGGGCGTTCTCCGCTGAGGTCACCGAGCCCATGTAGATCTTGTCGGTCAGGGTCTGGAGCGTGTAGACCATGTCCAGATGACGCGAGTCGAGCGGCACGTCGTCGGGCTCGCAGATCGTGCCGCCCGCCGAGTCGAGCTGCGAGAACGACTGGGAGAGCTTGCAGAGGTTCTCGAAGTCACGGAGCGTCGCGTTGCGTCGCTCGAAGCCTTCGCGGATGAAGGGCGGACCGTAGACGGCCCCGAACACCATGTTCGACCCGCCGATCGTGACGCTGTTCGCCGGGTTCCGAGCCTGCATGTCGAACGACGACGGCGCCTTCGCGACCTGCTCGAGCACGAAGTCCGGGTCGAGGAAGACGTTGTTCTCCACGACGCGCTGGCCGGCGGCGGCGAACAGCTCGAGCGCCTCAGGGAGGAGGAACTCGATGCCGATCTCCGAGACGATACGGCGCCAACCTCGGTCGAGCACGGCCATCGACTCCTCGGAGAGGATCTCGTAGCGCGGCTGGGTGTTGCTGATCACGGATGCCTCCGAGGCTGGGTCGCGCGAACGAACGTCGGCGTAGTATGATCCAGATGGTGGAACGCATGTTCCACCTGGTGAGAGATTACAGGACAGATGATCGCACAGACCGGGACGCAGTCGATCGACCGAGCAGGCCAGCTTCTCGTCGCCGTCGTGACGAGCACGGAGCCGGTCACCGTCGGCGACCTCGCGGAGACGACCGGGCTCCCGAAGAGCACCGCCTCACGCCTCGTCGGCTCGCTCGAGCGCTCCGGCCTCGTCGCCCGCGAGGGCCCGCGCGGCGGCGTACGTCCCGGCCCGGTGCTCCAGCAGTTCGCCCGCCGATCGTTCGGCACCCGCGACCTCGCAGCGATCGCCGCCGTACACCTCGCCCGGCTCTCCGACGCGACTGGCGAGACGATCAACCTGACCGTGCCGACACCCGACGGCATCGAGCACCTCTCCCAGGTCGACGCGTTGCACGTGATCGGTGCCGGCAGCTGGGTGGGTCGCTCGGCGCCGCATCATGCGAGCGCGTCCGGCAAGGTGTTCCTCGCCTTCGGCGCGGCGAGGCTGCCGACCGGCACGCTGGCATCGCTGACGCCGGCGACGCTCACCGACCACGGACGGCTCACCGCCGCGCTCGACGCGGTGCGCCAACGTGGCTACGCAACGTCGATCGACGAGCTCGAGAGCGGCCTCGTCGCGATCGCCGCGCCCGTCCATGACGCGGACGGCGGGGTCGTCGCGGCGATCGCGGTCTCCGGCCCGAGCCTGCGCATGCCAGGCGACCGGCTCGAGACGATCGGGCGGCTCTGCGCCGCCGAAGCAGGCGCACTGTCCACCAAGATCGGCCAGCCAACGGCCGGCGAGACCGAAGGAGCAGCATGACCCACGAGGAGATCCTCCAGAGCCTGTACGACCACACCCTCACCGGGAACGCGCCGGAGGTGAAGGCCCTGACGAACGCCGGTCTGGCGGACGGGATGAACCCGGAGTCGATCCTCTACGACGCGCTCATCCCGTCCCTCGAGGAGGTCGGTGCGCGCTTCGAGCGCGGCGACTACTTCGTCCCCGAGATGTTGATCGCTGCGCGCGCAATGCAGGGCGCGCTCGACATCCTGCGCCCGCTTCTCGCCGAGACGGGTGTCGTGCAGGTCGGCACGTTCCTGATGGGCACGGTCAAGGGTGACGTGCACGACATCGGTAAGAACCTTGTGAACATCATGCTCGAAGGCGCCGGTTTCACAGTCATTGACCTTGGCGTGAACGTCGCACCGGAGAGGTTCATCGAGAAGATCCTCGAGGTCAACCCGGACATCGTCGGCTTCTCCGCCTTCCTGACGACGACGATGCCGATGTTCAAGGCGAACATCAATGCGCTCGAGAAAGCCGGCCTGCGCGACAAGGTGATCGTGATGGTCGGCGGCGCGCCGGTGACGAAGGAGTACGCGGATGTCGTCGGCGCAGACGGCTACGCCGCCGACGCGTCGACGGCTGTCAGGCTTGCAAAAGAGCTCATCGCGAAGGCCCGCAGCGCGGTGGCGGTGGCCTGATGGGCCTGCTGACCGCGTTCGAGAAAGTCACGAAGGGGCCCGTCTTCGGCTGCCAGATGTGCGGGCAGTGCGTCCTCCACTCGACCGGCTTGACCTGCCCGATGAACTGCCCGAAGCAGCTCCGTAACGGGCCATGTGGCGGCGTCTGCGCCGATGGCGGCTGCGAGGTGAAGCCTGAGATGCGCTGTGTCTGGCTGAAAGGCTGGGAGCGCTCGCAGAAGCTGCCGTGGAAGGACGAGTTCAACCAGCTGCGGCCACCCGTGGACAACCGCCTGTGGAACACCTCATCCTGGAAGAACTACTTCACGAAGCGCGACCGCCAGGCCCCGGACGGCTGGTCTGGCGCGGGAGAGGGCTGACGATGTCCCGACTCGAGGAGCGCCTGAACGCGGGTGAGTTGGTCGTCACCGCCGAGATGCCCACGATCGACGGCGGCGGGATCGATGTAGTGCGAGTCCAACTCGAGCCGATGGAGCCGTACCTCGACGCCGCGAACGCGACCGACAACACCGCCGCCCACGCCCACGCCTCACCGCTCGCGGTCTCGATCGCCCTTCAGAAACTGGGGGTGGAGCCGATCATGCAGCTCGTCTGCCGAGACCGGAACCGGCTCGGCCTGGAGGCCGACATCGTCGGCGCCGCGCTCCACGGGATCGAGAACATCTGCTGCCTGACGGGCGACGACGTCACCGCGGGCGACGAGCCCGAGTCCCGTCGCGTCTTCGATCTCGACAGCCCGCAGCTCCTGGCGACCGCGCGTGCGATCCGCGGCGGCCGCTACCTCTCAGGCCGCGCGATCGACCCCGCTCCGCACCTCTTCCTCGGCGCGGTCGAGAACCCGGGCGCCCCACCGTTCGAGTATCGCGTCGAGCGCTCGCTGAAGAAGGCCGACGCGGGAGCGCAGTTCATGCAGCTTCAGATCTGTTTCGAGCGCGACCACCTCGAGCGGTTCATGACCGAGGCCGCGGCCGCCGGCCTGTCGAATCGTGTCGCATTGATCCCGTCGATCTGCATCGTCCGCTCCGCGTCCGCGCTTCGCTTCATCGACGAGAAGGTGGCGGGCATCTCGGTGCCGCCCGAGCTGATCGAGCGTGTCGAAGCGGCCGACGACCCCCTCGAAGCGTGCTTCGATGTCGCGTACGACCTCGCCCGGCACGCGCTCGA
>JANYCN010000026.1 GCA_025360225.1 Actinomycetes bacterium
ATCGACGCGCTGCTCGCCCGGCTCGGTCTCCGCGCCGCTGCCTGACGGGCTGCTCTTGGCGGGAAACTCGTGGTCTGATTGTGAAATGGCGTGGTCATCCGACTGAGCGAGCGGGGGCGTTGCGCGTCGCGCAGGGCTTGCCGATCGCGGGCGTGCTGGATAGCACGCCCGCTCGCACGCGTGTCAAGGCGAAGGCCTTGACACGCTAAGTGCAAGCGGCGCGCGACGCTCCCGCGAAGCCCACGATCCGGCACGCAGAGCGGGCCGGATCGTGATCGCCGAAGCTGGGCGGCGTAGCCACCCGAAGGTCGCCGGAACTGGGCGGCCTAGCCACCCGCAGGTCGCCGGAGCTGGGCGGCGTAGCCACCCGCAGGGTGGCGCAGCCGGCCAGCGCAGGACGAGCCAGGCGCGCGAATGACCACGCCATGTGACAATCAGACCACTAGCCGCGCGCCCGGATCAGCTCGGTCAGCTTCGGCACGATGGCGTGCAGGTCACCGACAACGCCGAGATCGGCGAAGTCGAAGATCGGCGCGTTCGCGTCCTTGTTGATGGCGACGATCGTGCCCGAGCCCTGCATCCCGACCTTGTGCTGGATCGCGCCGGAGATCCCAACCGCGATGTACAGCTTCGGCGTAACGGTCTTCCCGGTCTGTCCGACCTGACTGGCGTAGGGGTACCAGCCTGCGTCGACGACGGCGCGCGTCGCGGCGACCGCCCCTCCAAGGGCTCCCGCGAGGGCCTCGCAGAGGGCGAAGGCCTCGGGCTTGCCGAGACCACGGCCGCCACCAACGAGCACGTCTGCCTCACCGATGTCGACGCCGCCCTGCTCCGCCGCCTCGTGCCCGGTGACCCGCAGCGCGAGCGCGTGGGCCGAGAGCGCCGGCGTGGAGCGGCGAACCGCGGCCGGGCTGCCCGCAGCGTCCTCGGCGGGCGCGTAGGTGTTCGACCGGACGACGACGACGCCCACCGCCGACGTGAAGGCGCAGTGCGCCAGCACCGAGTCGCCGAGACCGCTGCGACGGGTGACGAGCGAGCCGCCCTCGTCGTGGAGCTCCACCGCGTCGATCACGAGCCCCGCGTCGAGACGCACCGCGAGGCCTGCGGCGGCGTCCGAGCCGACGATCGAGGCGCCAAAGAGCACGTACCGGTATCCCTCGCGCGCCTGGAGATCGGCGACGGCGTCAACGACCGGCTGCGCGTGGTCGAAGGCGTGCCCCTCGGAGACGTGCACGGTCACCGCGCCGTGCGCACCGAGCCCGGCAGCCGCACCATCGTCGATCGCGCCACACACCGCGGCGTCAACGGTGAGCCCAAGCGACGCACCGGCGTCGCGCGCGGCCTCGAGGAGCCCGAGCGAGCCCTTCGTGAAGGTGCCGGCCTGCAGCTCGGCGAAGACGAGAATGCCGCCCATCAGGCCACGACCTTCCGCTCGACGAGGAACGCGAGGATCTTCTCGGCTGCTGTGCCGTCGTCCTCGAGCTTGACGCTATCGCCGCGGGTCGGCGGCTTCGAGAGCGCGCTGACGTGCGTCCGCGATCCGTCGACGCCGACATCCCCGGCGGCAAGCCCCACGTCGGCGAGGGAGAGGACCTCGTGCGGCTTCCGCTTCGCGCCCATGATCGCCGGCAACGACGGGTAGCGCGGCTCGTTGATGGCGTCCGAGACCGAGATCACGGCCGGCAGCGACACCTCGAGCGTCTCATACCCGGTCTCTACCTGTCGCTTCACCTTCAGCGAGGATCCGTCGAGCGCGAGTGCCGCCACCTGCGTCACGCACGGGCGCGCGAGGCGCTCGGCGACGGCGGAGGCCATCACGTAGCACTCGGCGTCTGAGCCCTGCTGGCCGAACACGATCAGATCGTAGGAGTCGCGCGCGAGCACCGCAGCGAGCGCCCGCGAGGTCGCGACGATGTCGGAGCCCGAGAGCCCGTCATCGGCCAGGTGGACGGATCGATCCCCGCCCTGCGCGAGCGCCTTGTCGACCGTCCGCGAAGCGGAGGCGGGAGCGACCAGCACGACGGCGATCTCCGCGCCCGGCGCCGCGCCCTCGCGCAACCGGACGGCCTCCTCGATCGCGTGCCGATCGTACCGGTTCAGGGTGTTCTCTCCTGATCGAACGAGACGCTTGGTGTCCGGGTCGATCCGCTTCTCGGCGGTCGGATCCGGCACCTCCTTGACGCAGACTGCGATCTTCAAAGCGGGAGCCCTCCTCGGCGCCGGTACGGGAGAACGGTAACGCGAGAGGGTGCTTACCGGCTGCAGATGGCGGCGCTGCAGGACCGTGTCGGCGCTCGACGGAAGGCTGCCTCAGCGACGTAGCGGGCGACGAGCACGTAGGACAGGCCAGCACGTCGCGATGCGTCGAGCGCGAGCAGTGGCGCTCCCACCTGCGCCGCGAGCCACGGCATGTCGCTATGCAGCGGGTTCGTCGCAGCCGCAAGATGCCCGCGGAGAGCGCGACGCGCAGCACGACCGTCGCCGGCGCGCAGGCAGCAGGCGGTGTCGAGGTACGCGAGCAGCGCCGGCGCGGCGCCGCCGGCGAGCGCGACGACACGGGCGCGCTCCGCGTCGACGAACCGGCCGGCGGCGAACAGCAGCGTGCCGGCGCGCGCCACGTCGTCCGGCGTCGCGCCGGCGTCGCCGACGATGCCCGTGGCCAGCTCGGTCGCCTCATCGTGCCGACCCGGGCCCTCGCGAAACAGCTTCCATGCAACGTCAGCGCTCGTCACCGCTCCAATGGTACGGCGCGAACGCCCGCGCACCAAGCGTCGACGCCACCCGCAACGTTCGCGTAACAGTCACGCAACGAAGCGCGGCAAGACGCGATCAAGCCAGCCTGGGAGCCACCAGTTCCACCGTCCGAGCAGGCTCATCGTCGCAGGTACGAGGACGAGCCGCGTGAGCGACGCGTCGATCGTGATCGCGATCGCGAGTCCAGCGCCGATCTCCTTGATCGATGGCAGGCCGGTGAGCAGGAACGCGCCGAAGACGATCACCATGATCGCGGCCGCCGACGTGATCAGCCGCGCGCTGCTCGCGATCCCCTCCGCCACCGCGCGCGCGTTGTCGCCGTGCACGGCGTACCGTTCCTGGATGCGGGAGAGGAGGAACACCTCGTAGTCCATCGAGAGCCCGAAGGTGATCGCGAGGATCAGCGGCGGGTTCAGGGTCGAGACGTGGCCGAGCGCATGAAAGCCGGTAAACGAGAGCCAGCCCCACTGGAAGACGGCGACGATCACGCCGTACGCGGCGCCGATCGAGAGCAGGTTCATCACCACCGCCTTGAGCGGCAGAAGGACGCTCCGCAACAGCACCAGGAGCACGAGGTAGGCGAGAACGACGACGAACACGACGACCTTCCAGAGGTCGCCACCGATCTCCTCGTTCAGGTCGCGCTGGAAGGCCGAGATGCCACCGACATCGATCGTCGCCCGACCGCCGATGCCGCCGGCGACGACGAGCGCGCGGATCCGCGGCACGAGCGTTAGCGTCGCCGCCTCAGACTCAGGATCGACCCGCAGATAGCCGACGATGAGCAACGCGCCGTCATGTGGTTCGACCGCCGAGCGGACGACCAGCGGGTCGCGAGCGACCGCTGCGGCGAGCGCGGAGACGTCCGCGGCGAGGCCGTCGATCGTCCCGTGCCGGGCGCGCACGAGGATCGAGACGACACCCTCACGGCCGCGGCCAGGGCCCGTCACGCGATCGGTAAGCAGGCTCGACCCCACCCGGATCGGGTCGCTCGCGGGGATCTGCTCGACGCTGGTGTTTGCCGTACGCAGGTCAAGAGCGGGCGTCGCGAGCGCGAGCAGCAACCCGGCGGAGACGAGCAGCCAGACCACGGGGCGGTGCATGACGATTGCCACCCAGCGCGACCAGAACGCCGAGCCAACGCGCCGTCGACGACCGATCCGCAGGCGGTTCACCCGTGGCCCGAGCAGGTGCAGCACGGCAGGGAGGAGCAGAGCCGCGCCGAGCATCGCGACGAGCGTCACGCCGGCCGCCGCGGCCGCCATCGACTGCACCGCACGGACGGGGACGAGCAGGATGGAGAGGAGCGAGACGATCACCGTGATCCCGGAGAAGACGACCGCGGAGCCAGACGTCCGCATCGCCGTCACGACAGCCTCGCTCGTCGCGCGACCCGCGTCGAGCTCCTCGCGGAAGCGGGCCAGGACGAACATCGAGTAGTCGACCGCGACGCCGATCCCGATCATCGAGATCATCGTCGAGGCGAAGATCGAGACCTCCGTCTGGACGGCGAACAGGTAGGTGATCCCCGTGGTCACTGACACCGCGACGATCGCGAGCATCAGCGGCAACGACGCCGCGACGACGGCACCGAACAGGACGAGGAGCACCACGACCAACGGCACGGCAGCGATCAGCTCTGCCCGCGCGAGGCCCGACGTGGTGATGTGCTGGAAGGTGTCGTAGGTCGCCGCCGGTCCGAGCACGAACGTCCGCAGCGTGCCGTCGGGATGTTGCACCTGCGCCTTCAGCTGCGCGGCGAGAACGAGCGCGTGGTCCTGATCGACCGGGGCGAACGCGAAGGCAGCGAGCGTCCTGCCGTCAGGCGATGCGGCGGGATCGGCGCGGAAGACGAGGACGGGGAGAGATCGCTTGACGGCGCGGACGACCTCGTCGAGCCGCGAGGTGGCGGTGACGCGATCGGCGCCGTCCACGAGGAGCGTGAACGGCTGGGAGCCAGCATCGCGCTGGGCGTTGAAGAACGCCTGGAGCCGCTGCGACTGCGATCCCGGAACCTCGAAGCCGCCATTCGAGAGCTTCGCCTGCGTCTGACCGGCGAGCGGCGCCAGCCCTACGAGGACCAGCACCCAGGCGGCGATCCACCATCGCGGACGACGACCGGCCGCACGCGCGAGCCGTTCGAGCAGCAGCTCGACGCTCACGTCGCTGCCTCGTCTGGCATCAACGCCGTGACTGCGGCGCCGAGGACGGCGACGATGGCGCAGGAGGCGAGGGCGACGCCAAGCCCGTGGGTGTCAGCGATCCAGCCCGCGATCGGCGTGAGCATGCCACCGACGCCGATCGACAGCCCGAACCCGAGACCGGCGGCGGTCGCCGCGCGGGAGGGCAGGTAGGTCTGGCAGAGCACGACGGAGAGCGAGAAGGTCGCGATCAGAGCGCCGCCAGCGAGCGTGATCGCGACGACACCGAGCAGTCCATCCGAGGCCACGTAGAGGCCGATCAGCGGCCCGACGAGCGCGAAGGAGACGACCATCGAGCGGCGGATCCCGAGACGGTCAGCGATCGTGCCCATCACCAGCGTCCCGGTCGCACCGGCGGCGAGGAAGGCGAACAGCAGGTAGGTGCCCCGGTCGCCGTGATGTCGCACGTTGCGCTCGTACACCGCGACGAACGCGAGCAGCCCGAAGAACACGTAGCCCCGCAACGTCACGCCCGCAAGCAGCGCGACCAGCGCCCCGGGGCGGTCGGGCGCAGGTGCAGCGGCCTGCCGGGGCGCCACCGCCTCGTGGGCGCGGAAGCCGCGCAGCCTGCCGAGCAGGACCACCGCCACGAGCCCGGCGGGGATCGCCAACAACGGCCCACCGGCGAGCCCGAGCGCACCTGTCAGAAGCCCCGCGACGAGCGGCCCGGCGGCGAACCCGGCGTTGCCACCGACGGAGAACACGGCCATCCCTCGTGCCCGAAGCGGGCCTGAGAGGACGCTCGCGACGCGGGCTCCCTCGGGGTGGAAGGCGGCGATCCCGAGCCCGGCGAGGAGGATCGCAGCGAGGAGCGTGACGTAGGACGGGGCGCGCGTCGCCAGAGCAATCCCCGCTCCCGAGACGGCGACGCTTGCCGGGAGGACCCACAGCAGCGCAACGCGGTCAGCGATGAGCCCGAACAGCGGCTGGGTGACGCTGCTCGTGACGGTCAGCGCGAAGAACAAGCCCCCAGCCTGGGCTTGGCTCAGGTGGAGCTTGTCCTCGAGGAGCGGGATCAGTGCCGGGAGAGCGCCCTGGCTGAAGTCAACGGCAGCATGGCCGGACGCGAGCGGGGCCATCCGTCGAAGGAGCGCGCCGACGGCCACCCTACGAGCGTCCTGGGTCGGAGATCCGGGGCGGAATTCGGACTGCGGAGCAACGGCTCGAGCTCTCGCCCGTCAAGGCCGGGCGAGAGCTCGGCAAGCAATGCTTGCCCGGGGTGCGAGGCGATCTGGTATCCACCAGATCACCGAGTCTCCAGCTCGGTCACGTAGCGTGTCAAGGCGTTCGCCTTGACACGCGTGCGAGCGGGCGTGCTATCCAGCACGCCCGCGATCAGCAAGCTCCCTCGCTGCCGCTTGCCAGCCTTGCTCCTCGCGGAATTCTCCCCCGCATCGATTGCGGCAGGGTGTTCGTTTCGCGATCCGCGACGCATGAGCGGAAGGTACAGGGCGGGCCCCCCAAACAGGGGAACTCTCGTCTCCCCCCTTCCGGATCGGTGAGAGCTGTCGTAGCCTGGCGTTGTGAACGCACAGCCAGCTCCCAGCTTCCAGCTCATCCGGCACCCCCTCGAGACACAGATCCGAGGGCTGAACGTCGCCGTGCGCGGGTCATCGACGGAGAGAGCGTGGGAGCATGCGCGGAATGCCGTCGCGCTGATCAACGAGGTCACCGACCTGAGCCTGACGGCCGAGGACCTCCTCAACGGCCTGCTCGAGGGAGCCGAGAGCGGCAAGTCCGGCCAGGAGGTGCTCGACGCGCTGCTCGAGCTCGGCGTCCAGCGCCGGCTGATCGCGCGCGGCACCCTCGTCGTGTCGGAGGGCCGCTCGACGTTCACGCGTGAGGAGCCCGAGCTCCGTCTCGAGGTACGCGAGCTCCTCGGTGACCGGGCGACCGACCCTCTCGCCGATCCACGCTGGCAAGCCTTGCTCGACGCCTGACGTACCACCCGCCCTACGTTCGACCGGCGCCAGCGGTGTCGCCTGCGAGGCGGTTCGCGATGTAGACGGGCACGGCGGAGATGAGGACGACGATCAGCGCGACCGCGTAGACGATCGGCAGCTGGTTCGGGCGGGAGATGTTCGACAGGATCCAGACCGGGAGCGTCTCACCGGAGGTCTGGCCGAGCGTGAACGTTGTGACGATGATCTCGTCGAACGAGAGGGCGAACGCCAGCAACGCACCAGCGAGCAGCGCGGAGCGAAGCAACGGGAAGGTGACGTAAGCGAACGTCTGCCAGGCGGTCGCGCCGAGATCGCCGGACGCTTCCTCCAGCGACGGCGCCGTCCGGCGCAGACGCGCGATGACGTTGTTGTAGACGATGACGATGCAGAAGGTCGCGTGCGCGACGACGACCGTCCAGACCGCCAGCCCACCGAGGTAGTTGACGAAGGTCGCGTTCAGCGCGACGCCGGTGATGACACCCGGCAGAGCGATCGGCAGGACGACGAGGAACGACACGGCGTTTCGTCCGAAGAAGCGGAAGCGGTGTACGCCGAGCGCGAGCAGCGTGCCCAACAGGAGGGCGATGCCGGCCGCCGCAAGCCCGACCTTGACGGAGAGCCAGAGCGCTGAGCGGGCCCCGTCACTCGCGACGGCGGCCCTGACCCACCGGAGCGTCAAGCCGCTCATCGGCCAGCGCACGGTGCGCGAGTCGTTGAACGCGTAGAGCGCGATCAGCACGATCGGGAGGTAGAGGAACGCGACGGTGATCGCGCTCAACGCAGCGAGCGTGCGACGGAGGCTGACGGCGCCCATCAGAGCGACTCGAAGGCGCGCAGGCGCTTCGCGGCAAGCAGGTAGCCGATCATGATCAGGATCGGGACGATCGCAAACGCTGCGCCAAGCGGCCCGTCGGCGCCGAAGTCCTGGGCGATCACCGTGCCGATGAACTGGTCGCGGCCGATCGCGCTGACGGCGATGTAGTCGCCGAGGGTGAGCGAGAAGGTGAAGATCGAGCCAGCCACGAGCGACGGGAGGACCAGCGGCAGGATCACCCGACGGAGCGTCGTCGCGTGGCGGGCACCGAGGTCGCCGGAGGCCTCGAGGAGCGACGAAGGGAGGCGTTCGAACCCGGTCGCGAGCGGGATCACCATGTACGGCAACCAGATGTAGGAGAGCGTCAGCCAGACACCCCAGTTCGTGAACCCGGGGCCGCTCGTCCCCAGCGGGTCGAGGACGCCGGCGAGGACCCCTGACTCGGACAGCAGGAGCCGCCAGGCGAGGACCTTGACGAGGTAGCTCGTCCAGAGCGGCATCACGACGAGCATCGAGAGCACGGCGCGCCACCGCCCACCCGCGTGCTTGGCGATGAACCACGCAAGAGGGAAGGCAAGGGCCGCGTCGAGCACCGTCACGGCAGCGGCGATCCCGAGCGTGCGGGCCGTGACAGGCCAGAACACGTGTCCGGGGTCGGTCAGGACCTTCACGTAGTTGTCGAGCGAGCGCGTGTGCAGGGTCGTGAACGTCAGGTCAGCATCGAAGTGCCAGAGCCCCGAGTACAGCAGGACGACGAGCGAGCCGAGATAGACGACCACCAGCCACGCTAACGGCGCGGTGAGGAACGCCCCGGCGGCGAGCCGTGCGCGGGCGGTGGGGGTACCGCCGCCGATTGCTGTCTCCCCCACCGCCCGCGCG
>JANYCN010000054.1 GCA_025360225.1 Actinomycetes bacterium
GAACCCGACCAGTCGCTCCCGCACCGCAGAAGCCGTCACCACCTCGACCATCCCGGAACCTCCCCGATCGACGCCATCCTACGACGCCTCATTCGCGGCAGAACCCCGCGTCCCTTCCCACCACCAACAAAGCACTACTAGTCGTTCAGCGTCAGCACGATCTGCGGCGTCGGCAGCGCGTGCGCGCCGCCCACCGGCACGATGGCCGTTCCGAGCGCGAAGAACTCGATCACGTGTGAGCCCCAACCGTGGTTGTTCTCGTGCAGCCGGACGGCGACGATCCCCTCGGCCTGCAGGGCCTCCGCCTCGGACTGCATCCGCTCCATCGCCAGCTCGCGCGCGTTGTACAGCGCCTGCGTGAAGTTCGCCAGTTCGACGTTCTGCCCCATCTGGCCGAGCGACTGCATGAAGCCGCGGTGCGCGACGTGGTAGACGCACGAGCCCATCACCATCCCGACGGGGCGGTGCCCGGACTGCAGAAGCGTCCAGAACTCCTGGCCCGAGAGGTCACTCGTGAAGGGGCGACCGTTCGGGGCGCGATGCAGCTCGCCTTCGCGATGGCGCACCGCGGTGCCGATCGCGAGGAACTCGGCCATGTGCTCGCCCCAGTCGTAGCGGCCGATCTCGAGGCGCACGCCGACGACCCCATCGCCGCCGAGCGCTTCCGCCTCCTCCTCCATCCGCGTCATCGCCAGCTCGCGCGCCTCGTACATCGCGTGGCTCAGTACGGTCATCTCCTCCGACACCTTCCAGCGCGACTGCTGGAAACCGATGTGGTAGATCGAGCTGCCCATGACGAGCCCGAGCGGCTCGAAGCCGGCCTGCTGGATCAGCAAGAACTCGTTCACCGACAGGTCGCTCGTCCACAGCTTCGACGCCTTCATGTGCTCGAGGCGCGACCGGCCGTGGTTCGGGATGCCCTCGCGAGAGGTCGGGTCGTAGCTCATCGTCGTGGCTTCCTTGTCGTCGTGGTGAGGTCGATCACGGAGCGGACAGGCGGGATCGTGTGCGGCTTTCCGGCGATCGCGGTCGCGAGGACGTGCATCGTCTGCATTCGCAGATCCCAGCCTTCCTCGGTCTCGCGTTCGACGTGATGGGTCAGGGAGACGCCGACGATCCCGGACGCTCCAGCCCGTGTTGCCTGCTCGGAGACGTCGCGCATCGCTTCGCCACGAGCGATGTAGGTCAGCCGCGTGTAGTCGGGCATCTCCTGGTTGCGGTAACCGGAGCCGAGGAACGTCTGGTGCATGTTGCGTTGCTGCGACGACTCGGAGACGACGATCGCGGCGACGCCGTACACCGCCCCGGCGGGTTGCAGGCCCGCCCCGTGGAGCTTCACGGCGTCCTCGGCCGTCAGCGTCGTCAGCCGCGGTCGCTCCGCCCGTACGTTCCCCGGGAGGCGCACCGCGGTGCCGCCGGCCCAGATCTCGATCGCGCCTTCCGTGAACGCCCTGGAGTGACGGCGGATCTCCACGCCAAGCACGAGGTCGGCGCCGAGTAGCCGTGCCTCCTCGGTAAGGCGGTTGAACGCCCGGTCGTAGGCCATCCGCCACGCGTTGCGCATCCAGACGACGTTGGCGAACCGGGCTTCGGTGATGTAGAAGCCGGTCCCAGCCCGGGGCGTTCCCCAGAGCGCGTAGGAGAGCGGCTGCGTTCCCACCCTGATCACGCTCGTTCCCATCACGTGACCGAGGGGACGCATACCGGACTGCACGACGAGCGTGTGGTCGGCGGCGGTCAGGGCTGACTGGAACGGGACGTCGTCTGACGACGCCATGTGCCGCATCCGCGCCGCCGCCGCCTCGGGGAGCCCGCCGCGCTCGACCAGCAGACGTGAGCGCTCGGCCGCGACCTGGGCCGCGCGGCTCGCCTCGCGGGCTGCCTCCTCCTCCGGTGACCGGCGAAGCCAGCCCATCAGAGCCCTCCGAGCTCCTCGAGCGCGCGCCGCGTGGCCTCGGAGCCGTGTGCCGCACCGCCGAGCTCGTTGGTGAGGGCCGACACCCACGCCGGGAACGCGAGCTCCTCGTTGCGGATCACGATCCCGCGCACCTCCTTGCGCCGTATGGCGCGCACCCGCGACCCGTCGCGCTCGAGCACGAACTCATCGTCACCGAGGTCGACGACCAGCCGACGAAGCTCCTTCTCCCGCGACAAGAAGCCCTTTGAACGGCGCTCGACACGGACCGCCGAGCCCAGCGTCGCCTCGAGCCGACCAGCGAAGACCTCGACGAGGAAGACGAGCTCCGCCGAGTCGACGCGCAGCGCCGTCGCGATCCGGTCGAGCTCCTCGCTCACGTCGCTATCCGCATCATCGCGTCAGGGTACGTGTGACGACCCCGCGCCTGCGTCGACACCGCCGGCAGCCTCAGCTTTCCGAGCCAGCGTGCGATCGTCTCACGCGGCGCCAGAGCGGAGCTTGACGAGGCGCTCGAGCAGCTCGTGCAGCTGGGCCTCCGGTTCGGGCCACGGGAAGCCGGGGTGGCTCGCGCGAAGCGTGGCCAGGCCGTGGAGGGCGACCCAGACGTTCGTCGCGACGCGGAACGGGTCGTCGGGTGGCGCCAGATCGTCGGCGATGCAGCGCTGGACGCCCTCGACGAGGATCGCGAACGCATCCATCCCCGCGGTGCTGCCCGGCTGCCGCGGGACGCCCCCGAACGCCGTGCGGTAGTGGCTCGGGTTCGCCTCCGCGAACGCGAGGTACGCCGCCGTGCCGGCCTCGAGGCACGTGCCCGCGTCGCCCTGGCAGCGGCTCACGGCGGCGCGGATCGTCGCTGCCAGCCGCGCGAACGCCTCGTCGACGGCGGCTGCGAGCATCGCCTCCCGGTCGGGGAACTGGAGGTACACCGAGGTCGGGGCGATCCCGGCGCGTCGGGCGACCGCGCGGATCGACACGGCGCTGGGGTCGGGTGTCTCGGCGAGCAGGTCGCTCGTTGCTTGGAGGATCTCGCCCCGGAGCGCCCCTCCCTCTCCACGTGCGTTCCGTTCTCGCCGGCCGCTCATCGGTTCGCAGTGTGACACATCACTTGACACATGTAACGCTACAGTTGTATGGTTACGGTGTTGTCCGCCAGTAAGGCTCGCCGTGCTCGATCGCCTCGTCTCCCACATCACCCGCCGTCCAGGCCTCTCCCTCTCCCTCGCGCTCCTGTTCGTTGGCGCCGCAGGGGCGATCGGCGGAGCTCTGCCGGGGAGGCTGACCGCCGGGCGCGACTTCTCCGACCCGGCCGCGCCGTCGAGCGTCGCTCGTCAGGCCGTGATCGACGCGACCGGGATCGAGGCCGAGCCGGGCGTGATCGTGGTCCTCGACGACGCTGCGCGGGCGCCCTTGCTGATCGCGCTGCTGCGCGCCGATCCTGCGGTCGGGAGCGTCTCGCCGGCCGTTGTAGAACGCGGTGGCGGCGGTGCCTACGTCGCGGCGTACCTGCGCAGGAGCGCCGGGAACGCCGATGCTCGGCGGCTTGAGGCCGCGGTCTCACACGTCCCGGGCAGCCACCTTGGTGGCGCCGCGATCGCCTACGAGCAGATCGGCTCGCAGGTTAGCTCCGACCTCGCCCGCGCCGAGCTGATCGCCTTCCCGCTGATCGCGTTGCTCTCGCTGGTGCTGTTCCGCGGGCTGATCGCGTCGCTCACGCCGCTCATCGTCGGCGGCGCCACGATCGCGGCGACCTTGCTCGCGCTGACGGCGGTGAACGCGCTCTCCTCGCTGTCGATCTTCGCGATCAACCTCGTCACGGGCCTCGGCCTCGGCCTTGCGATCGACTACGCACTGCTCCTCGTGTCCCGGTTCCGGGAGGAGCTCGCCCGGGACGGTGACCAGCGCGCCGCGGCCGGGCGAGCGATCAGACGCGCCGGCAGCACGATCATCTGGAGCGCGCTCACCGTCAGCGTCGCGCTCGCGAGCCTGATGGTGTTCCCGCAGCGGTTCCTCTGGTCGATGGGCGCGGCTGGTGCGATCGTCCCGTTGGTCGCCGCGCTGATGACGATCGTCGTGCTCGGCCCGTTGCTCGCCCTGCTCGGGCCACGGATCGACCGCCTCGCTCTCGGACGCCGAGGGCGCTGCGATCAACCGACGCTCTGGTACCGGCTCAGCCGCCTCGTCTCCGGGCGCCCCGTTCCGTTCGCGATCGCCGGCCTCGCGGTCCTCCTCGCGCTTGCGGCGCCGGCGCTCGATGCCCGGTTCACGGGGATCGACTCGAGCGTGCTCCCGCACTCCGCCAGCGCCCGCCAGGTCGGCGACCTCCTTGCGGCGCGCTTCCCGGGCTCGACCACGCAGCCGATCCTCGTCACGTCCTCCGGATCGCTTGACCGGCTTGCGGCGCAGGTCGCGCATCTGCGGAACGTTGCCGGCGTCCGTCCGGTCGAGCACCTCGGCGCAGTGAACGTGCTTGCGATCGTGCCGCGGGATGGCTCGATCAACGCGAGCTCCCGCGCCCTCGTCGCGTCGGTGCGGGCGCTCGTTGGCGATCCGGGCACGCGCGTCGGAGGCCGCGCGGCCGAGTTCGTCGACCTGCGCGTGTCGATCCTCGACCACCTGCCCGTCGCGCTCGCGCTCGTGGTCGTCTCGAGCCTGATCCTCCTGTTCCTGTTCACCGGCAGCGTCGTGCTTCCGCTGAAGGCGGTCGTGATGAACCTGCTCACGGTCGGCGGAGCGTTCGGCGTGCTGGTGCTTGTCTTCCAGGCCGGCAGGCTGACCGGGCTGCTCGCGTACGAGGGCCAGGGCGCGCTCGAGCTGACCCAGCCGGTGCTGCTCTCGGCGATCGCCTTCGGCCTCTCGACCGACTATGGCGTGTTCCTGCTCGGTCGGATCCTCGAGGAGCGCGGCCCCGGCATCAGCGACCGCGAGGCCGTCGCGCGCGGGCTCGAGCGGACAGGACGTACGGTCACGTCTGCCGCGCTGTTGTTCTGCGTCGCGATCGGTGCCTTCGCGACGAGCGACATCGTCTTCATCAAGGAGCTCGGCGTCGGCACGGCCGTCGCGGTCCTGATCGACGCGTCGATCGTCCGGGCGCTCCTCGTGCCCAGCCTCATGACCCTTCTTGGTCACGCGAACTGGTGGGCTCCCGCGTCGCTCCGTGCCGTGCACCGCCGGCGAGTGGTGTGATTGTCAAATGGCATGGTCATATCGTGGTCGCCGCCGGCAAGCGCAGGACGATCCGGGCAGTCGGATGACCACCCATTTGACAATCGGACCACTAGCGTCGCGCGAGTAGAGCCCGCACCACCGCCCGTCGAGACGGTCGTCAGGACACGGGCAGCGCTGCGTCATGCCTGCAGATCGACCCCGAGGCTGTTGGTGCCTGACCTCCTTAGCGCTGCGAGGGTCGTCTTCATCCTGCTGTCATCGCCATCGCCGTCGTTGCTCGACCCATCGCCCGTCGTTCCCGCCCCCGTCCCCGTCGCGCCGTTCGCGGTGAGCGTTGCCAGCGCCTGCTTGATCGCGTCGATCACGGCCTGGTCGGGCATCGTTCCGGCGCCCGCCGCGCCGCCGACCGAATGCTGGTGGTGGCCGCCAGGCTTCCGGTTGATGATCTGGCTCGCGAGCGCGCCGAGCTGTTCGGCGCTCATCGGCGCGCCCGTCGGGTCGGTGGTCGGCAGACTAGCGACCACGGCCTTTTGGAGCGTGTCCGCGGAGATCCCCTTCGCCGTTGCGAAATCGCCAAGGGACTGGCCGCTCCGGCGCGCCGCGGCGAGGTCGGCTGGCGTCACGCCGAGCGCGGTCGCAAGCTTTGTGAGCCGTCCCTGCCACTGCGAGGGTGGCGTTGTCGGCGCTCCCGTCGTGCTTCCGATCGCCTGCATGTCCATCGAGCCTCCTAGGCCTAGCGTGGTGTTCTGCACCTGATATCGACCAAGCACCGTCTACAAGGAGTAAGAATCGGCTCAACGATGCAGCAGGACCTGCGTTGAAGCCGCTAAAGGCTTACCTGCGAGCGGCCGATGGCGCATCGGCATGACACGCGTCCTGATGTTCGGCTGGGAGTACCCCCCATACGTTGCCGGGGGGCTCGCGACTGCCACGGTCGGGCTCGTCAAGGGGCTCGCCGCAAACGACGTGCAGGTCGCGCTCGTCGTGCCGTTTCCGGCGTCAGACTCTGGCGTGCCCGGGGTGCGCCTCGTGCCGAGTGCGTCCGCGCGCGGCGCGCCGCGACGCTACGAGGTTGACTCGGTGCTCGAGGGGTACACCACCGTGGAGCGTCACCACGCGACGGTGGAGGACCTCGAACGTCGCGCACCGCGCATCAAGGGCCTCTACGGCAGCGACCTGATAGCAGAGGTCGACCGCTACGCCTCGGTCGCTGGCGCGATCGCCGGGCGTGAGGACCACGACGTGATCGACGCCCACGACTGGCTCACGTTCGGTGCCGGGATCGAGGCGCGGCGCGTCTCCGGGAAGCCGCTCGTGGCGCACATCCACGCGACGGAGTACGACCGGCTCGGCGAGCACGCCAACCCCGTGGTGATCGATCGCGAACGTGCAGGGCTGCTTGCGGCAGATCGGATCATCGCCAACAGCCATGCGATCGCCGCCGTCTGCTGCGAGCGGTACGGGGTGTCGGCTGACCGTATCTCGGTGATCCACTGGGGCATCGATCCGGATGGGCTCGGTGAGGATCAGCCGCCCGACAACCCGCTACGGGTGAACGGTGAGGCTCCGCCAACGGTGCTCTTCCTCGGCCGCGTCACGCGTCAGAAGGCGCCGGAGAGCTTCGTCGAGGCGGCGGGCCTGATCGCCGCGCGCGTGCCGGAGGCGCGGTACGTGCTTGCCGGCACCGGCGACCTGTTGCCGTGGGCGATCGAGCGAGCCGCCGAGCTCGGGATCGCCGACCGCATGTTCTTCACCGGCGGCGTCTCCGCCGCCGAGGCGGGACGCCTGTATCGCATGGCCGACGTGTGCGTGATGCCGTCCGTGTCGGAGCCGTTCGGGCTCGTCGCGCTCGAGAGCCTGCGCCTTGGCACGCCGGTGCTGATACCGCGCAGCTCGGGCGTCGCCGAGGTCGTCCGCAACGCGCTGCGCGTCGACCACTGGGACGTCGAGCGGATCGCGTCGCTCGTGGTGGCGCTGTTGCGCCATCCGGCGCTCCGCGAGGAGCTTTCGACGCTCGGCCTCGAGGAGGTCGCCCAGGAACGTTTCGGGCTCGCGGAGCCCGCCCGGCGCACCCGCGCCGTCTACGCTGACGTCATCGGGGCGGCGCGTGCCGCCGAGGAGGAGCAATGACCGACATCTGCCTCTACCTGCAGGCGCACCAGCCGTTTCGGCTGCGGCGCTTCTCGTTGTTCTCCGTCGGGTCGGGCCTCGACCCGTTCGACGAAGGCCTGAACCAGGCGGTGGTGGAGCGGGTCGCCGAGCGGTGCTACCAGCCAGCGAACGCGATCCTCGAGCGGGCGATCGTCGAGAGCGACGGCGCCTTCAACGTCGCCCTTGGCATCTCAGGCGTGCTCGTCGAGCAGCTCGCGCGCTGGGCGCCGGTGGCGCTCGAGAGCTTCCAGCGCCTCGTTGCGACCGGCCGCGTCGAGCTGGTTGGCGAGACGCACGCACATAGCGTCGCGATGCTGCTCGACACGGACGAGTTCATCGACCAGGTAGCCGAGCACCGGGCGATGCTCCGGCGTGTGTTCAACGTCTCGCCGCACGTGTTTCGCGGCACGGAGCTTCTGTACAGTGACGCGCACGCACCTGCGATCGCCGAGCTCGGGTTCGTCGGCGCGCTCGTTGAAGGCGCCGATCACGTCCTTCGTGGCCGGTCACCGAACCACGCGTTCGTGGCCCACGGTGAGCCGCGGCTCACGCTCCTGCCGCGCAACTACCGGCTATCGGACGACGTCGGGTTCCGCTTCTCTGATCGCCACTGGAGCGAGTGGCCGCTCACCGCCGGTCGCTATGCCGAGTGGCTGTCCGCGAGCGAGGGCGAGTCCGTGCACCTGTTCCTCGACTACGAGACGTTTGGCGAGCACCACGCGGCCGACAGCGGCATCCTCTCGTTCCTCGACCTCTTCAGCGGCGCGTGCCTGAACCGTGGACTCGCGTTCGCTGGTCCGACCGAGCTCGCGCGCCGACCGACCGTCGGCGAGCTGTCCTACCCGACGACGACCAGCTGGGCAGACAGCGAGCGCGACGAGAGCGCGTGGCTCGGCAACGGGCTCCAGCAGGCTGCCGCGAGCCGGCTGTACGGTCTTCGCGACGCGGTGCGCCGGAGCGGCGATCGCGATCTGCAGCTCGTCTGGCGCCGTCTCGCCGCGAGCGACCACCTCTACTACATGTCAACGAAGCAGCAGTCTGATGGTCAGGTGCACGCGTACTTCAGCCACTTCGAGACGCCGTACGACGCGTACGTCTCGTTCATGAACGTCTGCCAGGACCTCGAGCAGCGCGTTGCTGCCGTCAGCCAGCGGCTCGTCGCGGTAGCCGCGTGACGGCCGAGGCGCGGCGGCTGAAGGACGCCCGCGACGGACGCGCCCGCTGGAAGCGTTGGGGCCCGTACCTGTCCGAGCGACAGTGGGGGACCGTGCGCGAGGACTACAGCCCGCACGGCAACGCGTGGGAGTACCTGCCGCACGACCATGCCCGCAGCCGCGCGTATCGCTGGGGCGAGGATGGGCTTGCCGGGTTCTCGGACATGCTCTCGCGGCTGTGCATGTCCGTCGCGCTCTGGAACGGGGTCGATCCGATCCTTAAGGAGCGCCTCTACGGGCTCACGAACAGCGAGGGCAACCACGGCGAGGACGTGAAGGAGCTGTACTGGTACCTCGACGCGACGCCGAGCCACAGCTACAACCGCTTCCTCTACAAGTACCCACAGGCGGCGTTCCCGTACGCCGACCTCGTCGCCGAGAACGGGCGCCGGTCAAAGGAGCAGCCGGAGTACGAGCTGCTCGACACCGGCGTGTTCGACGAGCGCCGCTACTTCGACGTCGAGGTCGTCTACGCGAAGGCAGCGCCGGAGGACATCGTCTGTCGCATCACGGTGACGAACCGTGGGCCGGATCGCGCGAGCATCCACGTGCTGCCCCAGGTGTGGTTCCGCAACACGTGGTCCTGGGACGAGGACGCGCCGCGTCCCGAGCTGGTCGAGGTCGAGGACGGCACCCTCGAGGTGTTGCACCCACGGATCGGTCCCCTTGCGTGGCATCCGCCGGCCGGAGCCGAGGTGCTGTTCACCGAGAACGACACGAACATGGCGCGACTCTTCGGCCTCGGCGATGCACGCGCGACGAAGGACGCCTTCCATCGCCACGTCGTCGATGGCGAGCCCGGCTCGCTCAGCGTGCATCGTCGTGGGACGAAGGCCGCCGGTCACGTGGTCCTCGACCTCGCGCCCGGCGAGAGCGCTGAGGTCGACGTGCGCCTCTCCCCGCCGGGGCACGCGCTCGAGCCGATCGACGCCGTGCTGGTGGCGCGCAAGAGCGACGCAGACGAGTTCTACGACACCCTACAACACGGCATGGACGACGCCGACCAGCGCCTCGTTCACCGCCAGGCGCTCGCCGGCATGCTCTGGGCGAAACAGTACTACGGCTTTGCTGTCGACCGTTGGCTCGACGGTGACCCGACGCAACCCGAGCCGCCGGCGGGTCGCGAGCGCGGCCGCAACAAGGACTGGCGCCACCTCGACAACGCCGACATCATCTCGATGCCCGACCCGTGGGAGTACCCGTGGTACGCGGCGTGGGACCTGGCGTTCCACACGATCCCGCTTGCCCTGGTCGACGTGGACTTCGCGAAGGAACAGTTGACGCTCCTGACCCGCGAGTGGTACATGCACCCGAACGGTCAGCTGCCGGCCTACGAGTGGGCGCTTGGCGACGTGAACCCGCCGGTGCACGCCTGGGCGGCGTGGCGGGTGTTCCAGATCGACCGCAGGCAGCGCGGCGACGACGGTGACCTGCAGTTCCTCGAGCGCATCTTTCACAAGCTGATGCTGAACTTCACGTGGTGGGTGAACCGCAAGGACGCCGAAGGGCGCAACGTGTTCCAGGGTGGGTTCCTCGGGCTTGACAACATCGGCGTGTTCGACCGCAGCGCGCCGCTGCCGACCGGTGGCTACATCAACCAGTCGGACGGCACAGCGTGGATGGGCATGTACTGCCTGAACCTGCTGCGGATGGCGATCGAGCTCGCCCTCCACAACCCGGCCTACGAGGACGTCGCGACGAAGTTCTTCGAGCACTTCCTCTACATCGCAAAGGCGATGACGGAGATCGGTGACGACGGCGTTGGACTCTGGGACGACGACGACAAGTTCTACTACGACGTCCTCGAGCTTCCTGGCGGCCACCAGATCCCGATGAAGATCCGCTCGCTGGTCGGCCTGATCCCGTTGTTCGCCGTCGAGGTGATCGAGCCCGACGTCCTCACGCGCCTGCCGTCGTTCGCTGCCCGCATGGAGTGGCACCTGCGTCACCGACCCGAGCTTGCGTCGCTCGTCTCGCGTTGGCAGGAGCCGGGGAAGGGCGAGCGGCGGCTGCTCTCGCTCCTGCGCGGACACCGGATGAAGCGGATCCTCGCGCGGATGCTCGACGAGCAGGAGTTCCTCTCGCCGCACGGGATCCGTGGCCTCTCGCGCTACCACCACGACAACCCGTACCGGTTCGAGCACGACGGGTCGACGTTCTCGGTGTCCTACCTGCCGGCCGAGTCAGACTCGGGCGTGTTCGGGGGCAACTCGAACTGGCGTGGTCCGATCTGGTTCCCGATGAACTATCTCCTCGTCGAGTCGATCCAGCGCTTCCACCACTACTACTCCGACGACTTCCGCGTCGAGTGCCCGACCGGGTCGGGTGAGCTGATGACGCTCGACGAGGTCGCTGGCGAGCTGTCACGACGCCTGACGACGCTGTTCCTGCGCGGCGAGGACGGGCGTCGGCCGGTGTTCGGTGACAGCGCGATCATGCAGGACGACCCGCACTTCCGTGACCACGTGCTGTTCTACGAGTACTTTCACGGTGACAACGGACGCGGCGTGGGGGCGTCGCACCAGACGGGGTGGACCGGCCTCGTGGCGAAGCTGCTCCAGCCGCGACGGACGAGCCATTGAGCGGCGACGACGTCGAGCGCGAGTGGCTCGAGACGGACGGTCTTGGCGGCTTCGCGATGGGCACCGTGGCTGGCTACCGCACGCGCCGCTATCACGGCCTCCTGCTCGCTGCGGTGCGCCCGCCGACCGATCGGACGCTGCTCGTCGCGTCGCTCGACGTCACCGTCGACACGCCGTCGGGCAGCTACGCCATCAGCACGCAGCGCTACGTTCCCGACGTCACGCACCCGCGCGGCGAGGACCTGATGGAGCGGTTCACCCACGACCCCTGGCCGGCGTGGTCGTTCAGGCTACCTGACGGGTCGACGGTGACGCAGGAGATCGCGATGGCCTACCGCGGGGCGACAACGGTCGTCCGCTTCACGCGTGAGGGTGACGGCGCCGCCTCGATCCGCGTGCGACCGTTCCTGATGGGCCGCGACATGCACCACATGACGCACGCCGACGACGCGATCGCGTTCGTGCCGCTGATCGATGGCGTCCGCCACACCTGGCAGCTCTACCCGGACGGTGCGCCGCTGACGGTCCTCTGCGACGGAACGTATCGGCACGAGGCGTTCTGGTTCCGCGACTTTCAGCTCGATGAGGAGCGCGCCCGCGGCTTCGATCATGCCGAGGACGCCGCCTCTCCCGGCGAGTTCACCGTCCCGCTCGACCGTCCCGCGTACCTCGTGCTCGCCTGTCCCTCCGCACCGCTCGCGGCGCCGCTCGCGGACGGCAGCGCCGGCGAGGTCGGCGAGGCGATCTTCGAGCGCGAGCGTGCTCGCCGGGTCTCGTTCCCGACGCCGTTGCATCGCAGTGCCGACGCCTTCCTCGTCGCACGTGGTGAGGGCGCGACGATCATCGCCGGCTATCCCTGGTTCACCGACTGGGGGCGCGACACGTTCATCGCGATGCGCGGCATCTGCCTTGCCGGCGGGCGGCTCGCGGCGTCGTCAGCCATCCTTGGTGCATGGGCGAGGGCGGTCGACGAGGGGATGCTCCCGAACCGGTTCGTTGAGGGCGAGGCGCCCGAGTTCAACGCCGTCGACGCGTCGCTGTGGTTCTGTGTCGTTGTCGGTGAGCACCTCGCGGCCTGCGAGCGTGCGTGCCGCGTCGTCACCGACGCCGAGCGGGCGCTGCTGACCGGCGCGGTTGCCGCCATCCTCGACGGGTACCTCGCCGGCACGCGGTTCGGCATCGGCGTCGACGCCGACGGCCTCGTCCGGGCCGGGGCTGACGGACAGCAGCTGACGTGGATGGACGCTCGTGTTGACGGACGCGTGATCACGCCGCGGGCTGGCAAGCCGGTTGAGATCCAGGCGCTGTGGGTCAACGCCTTGCGCGCCGCGGGTCGCCACGAGCTCGCCGACCACGCGACCGCCTCCTTCCACGAGCGGTTCTGGAACGCGACGCGCGGGTGCCTGTACGACGTCGTTGACGTTGACGGCGTCGCGGGGGCGGTCGATGACGCCGTGCGCCCGAACCAGCTGCTGGCCGTCGGCGGCCTCCCGACGGCGCTCGTCGCGGGCTTGCGCGCCCGCAGCATCGTCGACGTCGCCGAGGCACAGCTGTGGACACCCCTCGGTCTGCGCTCCCTCTCCCCGCGCGATGACGCGTACCGTGGCCGCTACCAGGGCGGGCCGTTCGAGCGTGACGGCGCCTACCACCAGGGCACGGCGTGGGCGTGGCTCATCGGCCCGTTCGTCGAGGCCTGGGTGAACGTTCGCGGCGGCGACGCGGGGTCCGTCGCGACGGCGCGCGAGCTGTTCCTCGCGCCGCTGTACGAGGGGCTGCAACGAGCCGGCGTCGGGCACGTCTCGGAGATCGCCGACGGCGACCTGCCGCAGCGCGAGAACGGCTGCCCCTTCCAGGCCTGGTCGGTCGGCGAGCTGTTGCGGTTGGAGGCTGTACTCTCCCGGACATGACGCCGCGTAGGGCGACCTTGCTGGGGCAAGTGCAAGCGGCGCGCGACGTTCCCGCGAAGCCCACGACGATCCAGGCAGTCGGATGACCACGCCATTTCACAGTCGTCTGGTTTGATGATCCGGGCAGGCCGAGCGCGTGCGGCGGGAGGTTGCTGACGACCAGCCGGACGCTCTCGCTCCCCCCGCTGTCGCCCTGGAAGCGGCTGCTGAGCCCCGGCCCCTGGCCCGCTCCGATCGCCACACGCCCCTGGAGGTTCGGGAGCGCGAAGTTCTGCGTGCCGTTCCCTCCGTACTGCGTCCCGAGGAGCGCGAACAGCGCGGTGTTCTGGCTGATCGGCAGGAGCTGGCCGTCGCACACCGCCCAGCCTCTCGGCGCGAAGTTGTACGGGAAGACGCGGATCTCGCCGAGGAACGGATCAGCCACCGAGGCCTCCCTGCGGGTGAGTGTTGATGATCGCCTCGAACATTCCGAGCGAGGCGCGGTCGACGGGCATTGCCACGAGCGCGATCCGGCCGAGGAGTGGGTGCGTGACTGCCTCCGTGAGCGGCGGGGTCGTCGCCGCGGTCGTGATGAAGCGCACGGCGAACCCGGAGCGCGTCGCGTCGACGGCGTGGACCCGCGCCGTGACGGCTCGACCGTCGTTGCCGTGGAGCGTCACGGCGTCTCCGACCAGCGGCGCCCACGTCGCCCGGGCGAGGTGATCGGACACTCTCGCAGGTGGCACGCGGAGCCGGGGGACGAGGAGCGCTGCCCCTCCGGCGACGCCCGCGGCGAGGATGCCGCGACGTGTCAGCGTGCTGCTCATCCGACGAGCGCCGCCGTGAAGCGCAGGTGGCGAAGAGCCGCGGTGCCCGTGGCGACAAAGTGCACCGCCACGAGGTCGCCGGCGTTGACGCCGACGCTGTCGGTCGTGTCCGTGCAGCTTGTAGCCGGTGCGGTGATCGTGCACTTGAGCCCCGTGTCGGTTCCGTTGACGTTCAACGTGAGTGTCGCGCCTTCGCCGGCGACGATCGCCTGGAGGGTCGTGATCGAGCCGCTCGTCGGCACGGCCGAGACAGCATCGGCCAGAACGGCGATCGGGGACTGCTGGCCACCGAGCCCGATGTAGCCGTCCCGGTCGGCCGCATCGACGAACGCGATCGAGCTGACGAGGACCCGAAGTCCACCGGCAGGCCCGGTCGGACCTGGCGGCCCGACGGGCCCGGTTGCGCCAGGGGCGCCGTCCTGGCCTGCGGGCCCGGTGGCGCCCGGTGCGCCGGGGGCGCCGTCCTGTCCGGCGGGTCCGGCTGGCCCGGTCGCGCCGGTGGCGCCGGCCGGCCCGACGTCGCCGGGCAGGCCCTTCGAGCCCTGGACGTTGAAGGTCAGCGTGCGCTCGGAGTGCCTGCAGCGCTCGCCATTGTCGAGGTCGATCACGCGCAGGTAGCCGGAGCCCTTCGTGTAGCAGCTCGTGATCGTGCCGGTCGACCCCGGAATCGACGCGATGCCCGTCGCGGCTCCGACGAGCGCGGTCGCGACCGCGGACGCTGCCGCGATCAGGACACCCCCGTGGCTTACGCATGCCCCTACCTGGCTGGTCGTTGGACGCTGACCAGCGTAGCGAATCGGTGGTCCGGTGTCGATCCCGTCCGCGCCGCCGGTACGGTGCCGCCGTGATCGCGCTGATCGCCGTTCCGCTCCTGGTCGCGCTCGCGAGCGTGGTGTCCCGCCGGTACGGGCACGGACGCGGTGGCCTGATCGCGGGGCTGCCGCTCACGTCCGGGCCGCTCTCGGTCGCACTCGCGATCGATCACGGCGTGGGCTTCGCGGGCCGTGCGGCGATCGGGTCGCTGCTGGGAATCGCCGCGGCAACCCTTTCGTACGCTGCCTACGGCGTCGCCGCGCCGCGAGGGATCGGCATCGCGCTCCCGACCATGCTGGTCACGTTCGCTGGCGCGATCGCGCTCGCGCTGCTCCTGCCGCGCTCGCTCGGCATCGGCGTCGCGCTCTCCGTGGGCGCCGCGCTGGTCGCCACGAGGCTGCTCCGGCCAGGCCCGGTCGTCCTGGCGCCGCCGCCCGCTCTCGGGATCGTCCCGAGGGTCGTGGCCGCCCTCGTCGTGGTCGCCGTGGTGACGACGACCGCGGCCCGGCTCGGCGCACTTCTCGCCGGAGCGCTCACGCCGCTTCCGGTCGTGACGGGCGTCCTCACGGTCTTCGCACACCGCGAGCAGGGGCCGCGCGTGGCGACCGTCGTGCTTGGCGGCGCGACGCGCGGGACGTACGCGTTCGCAGCGTTCTTCGTCGTGGTGGGCGAGCTGGCGGGTCGCGTGCCGGGGCCGGTCGTCTACCTCCTGGCCACGGCCGCCACGGGGCTCGTGGTGCTCGGATCCGGGCGGATCGGAGTGCGACCGGCGGTCAGAGAACCCACGGGATGATCCGCGCGCGAACGCGCGCCGCGTAGGGCGCGTAGGCAGGGAACCGCGACCGCAGGTGCCGCTCCTCGACGCCGGCCTTGCACCACCAGAGCGTCGCGAGCGCCACGACGCCCGTGAGCGCGACGGGTGCGAGCGCGATGCACGCACCGGAGAGCGCGAGCAGCAGCGCCGAGTACACCGGGTGGCGGACGGCCCGGTACGGTCCGCTCGTCACGAGCTCCCCGTCCGGTCGCGGCGTCGGGAGCGCCGTGAACGACCGACCCATCGTCCGGGCGGCCCACACGGACAGCGCGAGCCCTGCGACGACCATGGCGCCGCCGATCGCGCGGGCGACCGGAGCGTGCGGGTGCGAGAGCCGCGCACACGCGGCCAGGATCAGGACCATCAGCACGGATTGCGCGAGCACCCAGCGCACCTATCGCACCCGTCCCAGCGCGAGCAGCGCCACGCAGAAGCCCGCGAGTGCGACCGTCACGACGCCCGGCCACGCCCAGGCCTGCCACGCGAGCCCGGGGAGGTAGCCCCCGAGGCCGCCGGCGGTGTAGTAGACCGAGTAGTAGAGCGCGCTCGCGACGCCGCGGTCGGTGCTCGTCGAGGCCGCGATCCCGACCTGGGTGGCGGTCACGCCGCCGAAGTTTCCGAGCGCGAACAGGGCGAGGCCGGTGCCGATCGCAAGGTACGAGTCGTGGAGGGAGAGCAGGAGGCCGACGGTCGAGATCGCCATCCCGGTCAGGACCACCTTCCGCCAGCCAATCTGATCGCCGAGCCGGCCGGCGAGCGGGCCGATGCCGCCGGCAAGCCAGAGCAGGAACACCGCGCTCGTCGCCGCCGGCGAGAGCGAGAACGGTGGGCGCTCGAGCCGGTAGTCGATGTACGAGAACGCCGCGACGAAGCCGAAGAACAGGCTCGAGCCGCCGAGGGTGGCCGCCACGAGCGCGCGGTTCCCGAGCATCGTGCGGATCACGGCGAGGTTGAGGCGGCGGACGGACGTGCTCGGCGGGTCGTCCTGGTCGAGCCAGCGCCGCATCGCAAGCGTCGAGGCGAGCGGCAGAAGGGCAAGCGCCCCGAGGCCAACGCGCCAGCTCGACGCCGCCGCCACGAGCGCGACCCCGATCCGCCCGACGAGCCCGCCGACCACCAGCGAGGAGAGGTAGTAGCCCATCGCGCGCGAGCCGAGGCGCGGCTGGTAGACCTCCGCGATGTAGGAGACCCCGACCGTCAGGAGCCCCGGCATGCAGAGGCCCTGGAGCGCGCGCATCACCAGCAGCGCGGGGAAGCTCGGCGCGAGCGCGACGCCGACCGACGGCACGACGAGCAGCGCGCTCGCGAGCACGAGCGACCGCCGCCGTCCGATGCGGTCGGAGAGCGGGCCCCAGAACCACGCACCGATCGCGAGCGCGATGATCAGCACCGAGATCGTCAGCCCCGTCGCGGAGGGGCTCACGTGGAACGCCCGTCCGATGTCTGGGAGGATCGCCTGCGTCGAGTACATCGCCGCGAACATCGCGGCTGACCCGAACAGGAACGGCTTCACCGCGTCAGACTACGCGGCGTACGCGCCTGGCGATGCCGCCCGCGTCGAGCCCGGCGGGCGCGTCGAGCTCCGCCACCGTCCCGTAGCCGGCCACGGTGCGGCGGGGGACGCCGATCTCGACGATCCGGCTCGGCCGGTCGGCGAGCGCCTCCGACAGCAGGAACGCCATCGTCCCCTCGTGGAACGGTCCGACCGCGATCACGGTCGCGCCCGGCGCGACGAGCGCACGCAGGCCGTCCGCGTCGAACGGCGTGACCGTCGTGACGTAGGCAATGGTTGCGTCGAGGCCCGCGCAGGCGGTGAGAGTCCGGTCGAGCATCGGCCCGACCGCGAGCACGACCGGGCCCGCGCCGTGGCGGATCACGTGCAGTTTCCCGGGTACGACCGGGCGAGGGTCGGCGTTGCGCTGCTCCGCGAGCCGGACGTAGCTGACGGCGTCGCGGCCGTGCGCGTCGCGCAGGAGCGTCTCGACCTCGTCCGGGTGCCCCGGCACCGCGATCTCGATCCCGGGGATCGAGAGCAGCGCCTGGACGTCGCCGGGCGCGTGGTGCGTCGTCCCCTCCGTGCCGTAGTCGTAGGAGCCGCCGTGCGCCACGAGGGTCGCGGCGAGCCGCTGGTAGCCGAGGTCGAGCTTGACCTGTTCGAGCGCCCGCTCGGTCAGGAACGGCGCGATCGTGTGGACGATCGGGCGGAAGCCCTCGAGCGCGAACCCGGCCGCGACGCCGACCATCGCCTGCTCCATGATCCCGACGTTCACGACGCGGGGGTCGCCCGCGCTCAGACGCTCGGCGAACCGGTCGAGCGAGATCTCCGCCAGCACCACCGCAGCGTGCGGATCCTCCGCGAGGAGGTCGTTCGCGACCCGTGCGAACCGGTCACGCATCGCACACCACCGCGGTCGGCCGCGCCGAGGTGCGTGTGAGAGCCGCGTCGAGCGCTTCCTGGTCGTGTCCGGCGACCCGCACGGCATCCCACCCGAACGCCTCCAGGGCGGCCGTGAGATGGGTCATCGGGATCGTCGAGGATCGGTTGTCAACGACGATCAGCGTCAGCCGGTCGAGCGCGAGGCGTGGGGCGGTCATGATCGCCTCCCAGCACGACCCCTCGTTCAGCTCCGCGTCGCCGGTCAGGACGAACGTCCGGGGATCCCCGAGGCCCTTCGCTCGCAGGGCGAGCGCGACGCCGACGGCCATCGGCAGCCCGTGTCCGAGCGAGCCGGTGGAGACCTCGACGCCGGGGACGAGGTGGCGGTCGGGGTGGCCGCCGAGGCGGCCCTCGGCCGTCATGAACCCGTCGAGCCAGGCCTCAGGGAAGTAGCCGTGCCGGGCGAGGGTGGTGTAGAACGCCGCCGGCCCGTGCCCCTTCGAGAGCAGGAACCGGTCGCGGCCCTCCCAGGCCGGATCCGCCGGCCGGTGTCGCAGCACGCGGTCGTAGAGGACCGCCAGCACCGTCCGGGTCGAGGAGCTCGAGGCCTCGTGCTTCGCGTCAGGACCATCCATCGTTATTTCACTATATAGCGAAGATGGTATAGAATGCAAGGGATGGACGAGGTGATCGACCAGGCGGGCGTGCTGAAGGCGCTCGGACACCCGACGCGGCTCGGGATCGCGCTCCGGCTCGCGCGCGAGCCGGAGACCTGCGCATGCGACTTCGCCGAGGTGTTCGGGATCCGCCAGCCAACCGTGAGCGCCCACCTGCGCGTGCTGCGCGAGGCCGGCGTCGTGCGGACGCGGCGGAATGGGACGCAGATCTGCTACTCGCTCGACCCTGCCGCCCTTGCCGCGCTCGCCGCGCTCGCCGCGACGCTGCTCGCTCCGGCGGCATGATCGACGACGCTCGCTGGTGGGAGATGCGGGCCGCGGCAAGCGGCGCAGCGCGCAGCTACACCTGCCCGTTCTGCGGGGAGCGGCTGCACGCGGGGATGGAGCACGTGCTGCTGAAGCCCGAGGGCGACTCCTCGCGACGGCGCCACGCCCACGTCACCTGCTTCGCCGAGGCCCGCCGGGACGGTCGCCTACCGACCGTCGACGAGTGGCGCCGCGCGACGCGGGAGGCCGACGAGCAGCGCCAACGGGGCGACGGCGGGGATCCAGAGCGCGGCGCCGATGCCCGGTGAGCCTGCCACGAGGCCGATCGCGAGCGGCGCGCAGCCGCCGAGCAGGCTCCCCAGGGTGCCGAGGGCGAGAATGGCCCCGCTCCGCTCCTCGAGCGTCTCGTACAGCTGCGCCTTCGGGATCGCGTACCAGCCGGCGTTCAACAGGCCGAGGAGGGCGAGGGCGGCGATCCGGGTCGTCACGGTCGGGGCGAGCAGGAACGCGGGGTAGGCGACGAGCGTGACCGCGGCGCTTGCGCGCAGGTAGCGAAGCCCGCTCGTGTGGCGCAGCACGACCAGGAGCGCCGCGTCCCCGACCAGCCCGGCACCCGTCCAGACGACGACCCCGAGCGCGGCCTGCGCGGGCGACGTCGACGAGGTAGAGCGCGAGGAACCCGTGCAGGACGTCGAGCATCAGGTCGGCGAACACCAACACCAGCAGCCGCCGCAGCACCTCGCGCCGTCGGAGGAGCGCCAGCGTTCCCCGGATCCCGTCGAGGATGCTCTCGTCGATCCGCGGCGCGGGAGGCACGCGCCGGACGCAACGACGACGACGAGCGTGACCACCGCCAGGGCCGCGAACTGCCACCGCCACGTGCCACCGAGGTGCAGGATCGCGATCAGGGCGAGCGGCGCGACGACCACCCCGACGTCCATCAGGCTCGCCTGGCCGAGCCCGACGAGCGCGCCGGATGCGGGGTACGACAGCACCTCGGCGACGAGGAACGTCCAGAACCCGCTCGCTGCCGCGACGAGCCCGGCCGTCGCGGCGAACAGGACGCCACCGCCGAGCATCAGTGGACGGCGCCAGCCGCGGTCCGCGAGCAGACCGACCACCGGCTCCACGAGCACCGAGAGCCACAGCGGGACGGCAAGGATCAGCCCGACCTGCGCGTAGGACAGGCCGAGGTCGTGTCGGATAAGTGGCCAGGCTGCCTCACGCGTGCCGTAGACGAGCTCGTCGAGCAGCTCGACCGTGAGCAGCGTGAGGACGATGCGCTGGCGCCGGCGTCGTCGGCGCTGGCGGCGGTGGGGGTGGTGGCAGCGGCGGGCATCACTGCCCGTTGTTGTGCAGCGGCGCGGCGGGGAGCGGCGGTGGCGGCGGCGGTGGCGGCGGCGCGGGCAGGAGCACGATCGGCATCTACGCGTCACCGGGCACGCACGTGACGCTCGCCGCCTCGATCCTGATCACGCTCGACGCCTCGGGGTCGGGCGGCGACGGCGTGTCCGGCGGTGGAGGCGGCACGGGCGGTGCAGGCGGCCTCGGTGGCGGCGGATGCGCCAGCGCCGGGAGCGGGGGCAGCGGTGGCGGTGGCGGCGCGGGCGGCGGCGGCGCGGGAGGCTGGCAGATCGGGATCCTCGCCCCGCCCGGCGTTGTCACCGGATCGGCGCCCACACACGTGACGCCGCTCGCAGGGCCTGACACGGCGGCCGCTCGGCGGGTGGCAACGACGGCGCGCCCGGCGAGTTCCACGCCACGCTCGAGTACCTGCCCTAGTGGTCTGATTGTGAAATAGCGTGGTCATCCGACTGCCTGGATCGTCCTGCGCTTGTCGGCTCTGCCACCCGTCGGGTGGCTACGCCGCTCAGCTCCGGCGACCGCGCCCCGGCCCGCTCTGCGTGCCGGATCGTGGGCTTCGCGGGAACGTCGCGCGCCGCTTGCACTT
>JANYCN010000079.1 GCA_025360225.1 Actinomycetes bacterium
CACGAAACGCTCGGTCCTCACGGACGGCAACGGCGTGCCGCTGGCGCTCACGATCGACGGCGCGAACCGCAACGACTGCAAGCTGCTGGAAGGAACGCTCGACGCCGTCGACTGGACACCCGGCGCCGGCGCCCGCCTTGCGCTCTGCCTCGACAAAGGCTATGACCACGCGTTCTGCCGCACCCTCGCGACCGACCACGGCCTGGAACCCCACATCCGCGCCCGCGGCGAAGAAGCACAAGCAGGCCGCGAAGGAACCCGAGCACGACGCTCGGTCGTCGAACGCACCTTCGCCTGGTTCAACCGCTTCCGACGGCTGATCGTCAACTGGGAACGACTCACCTGCACCCGCCTCGCACTCCTCCAGTACGCCGCCGCCCTCATCACCTGGAGACGAACCCACCCCGTCACACGAGCCGAAGCGACCTACTGAAACGGACTCTAAGTGCAAGCGGCGCGCGACGTTCCCGCGAAGCCCACGATCCGGCACGCAGAGCGGGCCGGGACGTGGTCGCCGGAGCTGAGCGGCGCAGCCACCCGACGGGTGGCAGAGCCGACAAGCGCAGGACGATCCAGGCAGTCGGACGACCACGCCATTTCACGATCAGACCGCTAGGGCGTCGAGCCGTCCGGCGACGACCCTGCGGGCCCGCGCCCGGAGCGCGGCCGGTGGCGACGCTTCTTCTTCGCGGCGGCGCCTGGTGCGGCAGAACCGCTGCCGGCACCGGGGACGGCTCCCGAGGGCGGCTGACCTTGAAGCCGCGCAGGTCGGCTGATACCACGGGGAGGCCCTGCCGCGCGGCGCGTGGGCGGAGGCGGTCAAGCTCGGACTTCATCTCCTCCGACAGCGCGACGTCACGCTCGTAGCTATCCCTGCTCGCCTGCTCGTCGAGCAGCGTCGCGTACGCCGTGAGCAGATCACGGATGACCTGGTTGCACGGGTCGAGCCGATCGTTCGGCACGGAGCGACGCAGCTCGATCAACGCTCGCCGATCACGGTGCAGGTCGGGACGCTGTCCAGCCCACTGGGAGCGTGCGGCGTCGGCGAGCGAGCGCTCGAGGATCACCACCGCCTGGGCGTACACGTCCTTCGCCTCGTCCGACACGTCGAGGATTCTACCGGGGAGGGAAGCGCGGAGCGCGGTGCACCAGCCCAGGCAGGTCATGGCCGAGCGCGTGGCGCAGCGCCGACACGGCGTGCAGCAGCAGGTCGAGGTCGATCCCCGTCTCGATCCCCATCCCGTCGAGCAGCGCTACGAGGTCCTCCGTCGCCACGTTTCCGGTCGCATCCGGCGCGAACGGACACCCGCCAAGACCACCGAGGGAGGCGTCAAGCGTCGTTGCCCCCGCCTCCAGCGCAGCGACGGCGTTCGCGTAGCCCGCATTGCGGGTGTTGTGCAGGTGCACGCCGACCGGCAGGGCGCCGACGGCCCTGCACACGCCTTCGACGAGCAGCCGAGTCTGGCGCGGGTTGCCGACACCGATCGTGTCGGCGAGCACCACCTCGTCCGCGCCGGCGAACGCCGCACGGGCCGCGTGCTCGATCACGACGCCGACGTCAACGACACCGTCGAACGGGCAGCCGAAGGCGCAGGACAGCGTCACCGTCACTCGACGACCAGCGGCGTGACCGGCAGCGACCATGCCTGGAACGCCTGCCGCTGCTGCGCCGGTGGTCGTGTTCTGGTTGGCCGCCGCGAAGCCGTCGGTGACCGGATAGGAGAGGTGGACCTCGCTCAAGCTCGTCGCGAGCGCCCGGTCCATCCCTCGCCTGTTCAGCGCCAGGCCGCACCAGCCGCCCCACGACGGGCATGCCTCGAGCACCTCCTCGGCGCCGGCCATCTGTGGCACGAGCCGCGGGTTGACGAAGCTCGCCACCTCGACGCGCGGCACGCCCGCCGCAGCGATCAGCCCTGCAATGCGGGCTCGCTCGGCCGGCGGGAGGGTGACGCGGTCATCCTGCAACCCGTCACGCAACCCGACGTCACACAGGCCTACAGCGACGGGCGCCAGACCCGCCTCTTGCGGTTGATCTTCTTCACTCGATGCGGGACGCGTGTCCCCCGCGTCCGGCCGCGATGGCGTTTCTTCATGCGCTCTCCCTTGGTGTTCGGTGGATCCTACACGTCAACGACGACAGGGAGGATCAACGGACGCTTCCGCGCCCGCTTGTACACGAGCTCGGCGATCGCGTCGTGCAGGTGGGCCTGGATGATCTTCGTCTCACGCTCGGCGACGTCCGCGAGCGTTCGCGTCGCGATGAGCTGCACCTCGGCGAGCAGCTCGTCTCCCGCGCCCTCCGGTGCAAAGCCACGAGCGATCACCTCCGGCTCACGCATCTCGGCGGCGTCGTCGTGCAGCTGACACACGACGATCAGAACCCCGTCGGCGCTCAGCTGGCGTCGGTCGCGCAGCACGACGTCGGCGATGTCGCCGATGCCAAGGCCATCGACGAACACGACGCCGGCGGTGACGTTCGCGCCGCGCTGCACGACGCCATCGGTGAGCTCGAGGCACGCGCCGTTCTCGACGATCAGGACGTTGGCCGCCAGGACGCCCATCTCCTCCGCCAGCGCGCCGTGCGCCACCAGGTGGCGCAGCTCGCCGTGCACGGGCATGACGTACGTTGGGCGTACGAGCGCGAGCACCGTCTTCAGCTCGTCCGCCGACCCGTGACCGGAGACGTGTACCGGCGCGACGTCCTGGTGCAGGACCCGCGCACCGACCCGCCAGAGCTGGTTCATCGTGTCATGCACGGCGAGCTCGTTCCCCGGGACGGGCTTCGCCGAGATGATCACCGTGTCGCCCGCCATCACCGAGACCGATGGGTGGTCGTTGTAGGCAATCCGCGTGAGGGCCGAGAGCGGCTCCCCCTGCGACCCCGTGCAGAGGATCACGACCCGCTCCGGCTCCAGCTCGGCGATCTCCGCCGGCTTGCGCAGGATCCCATCCGGCACGCTGGCATAGCCGAGGTTGCGGGCGATGTTCAGGTTCCGCGTCATCGACCGGCCGACGACGCAGACGAACCGGTCGCAGGCGGCGGCTGCGTCGATCACGCCCTGCAGCCGGTGGATGTGCGACGCAAACGAGGTGACGATGACGCGGCCAGGCGCGTCGCGGATCACGCGCTCGAGGCTGCGGGTCACGACCGCCTCGGACGGCGTCCACCCTGCGCGCTCGGCGTTCGTCGAGTCGCCAAGCAGCAGCGCGACGCCGCGATCACCAACGGCCGCGAAGCGCGCGAGATCGGTGCGCCGGCCATCGACCGGCGTGTGGTCGATCTTGATGTCCCCGGAGTGGACGATCGTGCCGTCGTCGGTGTGCAGCACCACCGCGACGGCGTCGGGGATCGAGTGCGTGACGCGGATGAACTCAGCACGGAACGGCCCGAGCGGGATGACGCCACGCTCGGGCACGATCTCGCGCAGCTCCGCCGCTCGGTTGAGTCCATGCTCGTCGAGCTTCGCCTTGACCAGACCGAGCGTGAGCCGCGTTGCCCAGACCTCCGGGACACCAACCTCTCGGATCAGGTACGGCAGGCCTCCAACGTGGTCCTCGTGGCCGTGCGTCAGGATCACCGCGCGGATGCGCGCCGCATGCTCGCGCAGGTACGAGAAGTCGGGCAGGACAAGATCGACGCCGAGCATCTCGTCGCGAGGGAACGCGATCCCCGCGTCGATCACAACGATGCCGTCCTCGCTCTCGACGACGGTCATGTTCTTGCCGATCTCGCCGATCCCGCCGAGCGGGATCACGCGGACGGTCACCGGTGCGTCGCGATCCCGCGCGCCGCGAGCGCAGCGGCGACGACCAGCCGCTCCTCCGTGGTCGCCGGAACGAGAGGCAACCGCGGCGCGCCGACGGCGAAACCGATCTGCTCGACAGCCGCCTTCACGGGGATCGGGTTCGTCGTCACCGAAAGCGCCTCGTACAGCGGCAGCAGCTCCGCCTCGAGGCGGGCTGCCGCCTCCACGTCCCCGGCGTCACAGGCGACGACAACGGCGAGCATCTCCTCCCCCGCAACGTGTGAGGCGACGCAGATGCCGCCGACCCCGCCGACTGCACCGAAGGCGACGAGGAGGTCGTCGTTCCCGGCGTACAGGGCAAGAAGGCCATCCTCGACGATCGCCTTCGCCTGGTCAAGGTCGGTGGTGGCCTGCTTGACCGCGACGACGTTGTCGATCCCGCCGACTCGCCGCAGGAGCGCGGGCGACATGTTCACGACGACGCGCTGTGGGATGTTGTAGGCGACGATCGGACGGTCATCAGCTGCGCGGGCGATGGCAGCGAAGTGCTGGTAGATGCCCTCCGCTGGCGGCTTCGAGTAGTACGGCGTCACGACCAACAGCCCGTCCGCACCTGCAGCGATCGCCTCGCGAGACAGGTGGATCGAGTGGGCGGTGTCGTACGTGCCGGTACCGGCAATGACGGGCACCGAGCCAGCGACCGCGGTGACGACGGCCTCGACGAGCTCGCGACGCTCGCGGTCGGTAAGCGTCGGGCACTCACCGGTGGTGCCGGCGACGACCAGACCTTCGCTGCCGTGAGCGACGAGGTGCGACGCGAGCGCTCGCGCGACCTCGAGGTCGAGCGAGCCGTCCGCTGCAAACGGCGTCACCATCGCGGTGAGGATCCGTCCAAACGGGGCGCGAGTGCTCACGGCGTCCAGTGTACCGGGCTGGCGACGGCGATCAGGAAGCGAAACGTGCTGTAATGCAGGCGTGGGCCAACGCTTCCTGGCGATGATCGCGGCCGGTCTGCTCGTGCTCGTCGGGGCTGGCTCCGCGGCCGGCGCGGACGGCGCCGGCCTACGCGCCTTCAGCGTCGTTCCTGCCGAGCGCTTCACCCTGCTCGTCGATGGGAAGGCCCGCCTCGTCGCCGGCCCCGTCCGCGCCGTCCGCTCAACACCGATCCGCCCAGGACGTCACACCCTGGTTGCCCGGGTTGGGCGGCGCGTCGTCGCGCGCCTGACGATTCACGTCGCCGGGCGGGACGACCTCGTCGTGGTGCTCGCGCCAACCGCTCGGGGCGGGCGGATCCTACGAGCGATCTCGGCGGTGCCCGCCGAGGGTGATGTCCGGTTTCGGGTCGTCAACCTCGATGTCGATGCCGGCCCGGTAAGCGTCCTCGCCGGTCCGGCGGGCCTGCGTGTCGTCGGCTCTCTGGCCTTTGGCACCGTCAGCAGCGTTCGCTCGGTGCCGGCGGGAGCCGACCCGTCAGGCGTGCTCGACCTGACAGTGAACGACCGTGCCTCGCAGGCGATCAGCACCGGTCGCCTCGTGCTCGCGCCCGGGACGTCGACCCTGTTCGTCCTCGCGCCTGGCCCGGAAGGCTCGGTCCTGGTGCGCGTCCCGGCGATCACACCGGCCCCTGAGCCGCTCTCGCGCCCGACGATCGGCGGCACGCCCGCTGTCCCCGCAACGGTCACGTGCGACGCGAACCGGTGGAGCGGACGGCCAACGTTCGGGTATGCCTGGCTCGCCGACGGCGTCCCGATCGCCGACGCCGTCGGGCCCAGCCTCGCCCTCACGACCACGGCGCACGCGGGCCACACGATCACCTGTGCGGTGACGGCGACGAACAGCGGCGGCGCCGTCACGAGCGTCGCCACAGGCGGTTTCTCCCTTCCATCACCGCCGGTGAACTCCCTCCCGCCAACGTTGCTCGGCCAGCCGATCGACAACACCGACCTGACGTGCTCCCCCGGCACCTGGAGCGGGTCGCCAAGCCTCACAATCGCATGGTTGGAGGACGGCACGATCCTCCCGGGCCGGACGGGGCCGACCTTCACGCTGCACGAGCCGATCGATCGCGGGCACCCTGTGGCATGCCGCGTGACGGCGAGCAACGCCGGCGGCGCGTCCGTCGCCGAGACACCGACGAAGACGCTCGGAGCGCCGACGACAACGCAGCCGCCGACGCTAAACCAGCGAAACGTCGTAGGTGACACGCTCACCGTCGCCCCAGCGGTGTGGCGGGCAACGGACGGACAGGTCGTCAACCCGGTGCGAACGTTCAGCTGGCTTCACTGTGTCCCCGGCGCCGGATCGACGCCGATCGTTGGTGCGACAGGGACGACCTACGTGATCGCCCTTGCCGACATCGGTGACCAGATCTGTGTTCGCGAGGCGATCGTGCAGGGCACCGACACGAACTCTGCCGACTCCGACCCTGGACAGGTCGTGCTCCCGCAGGCCCCTTCGGCGGCTATCACCGCGATCGATCACGCCACGGCAGGGTCGGCGATCGTCCACGGCACCCTCAACCCGAACGGGCGGCCAGCCTCGTGGTGGTTCGACTGGGGCACGTCCTCGCTCGCGCTCGGGTCAAGCACGGCGGACGCCCCGCCGATCGATGGGTCGTCTCCGGCGAGCGTCTCGGCGACGTTGACCGGGCTGGCGCCCAGCACGTACTACTACGTTCAACTGCGCGCGCAGAACACCAACGCGACCGTCACCCGCGCACCCCTGCACTTTTTCTGGACGGCGCCAGGCGTCGTCACGGCACCGTCGATCACCGGGTTCTCGCCGGCAACAGTTACCGTCGGCTCCGTCGTGACGTGCGCGCCCGGCACCTGGTCGACGCCCACCCCGACGCCGAAGGTTCCCGCTCCGAGCACATCGACGTCATGGATCCGCACGGTCGGGAGCACGGTGGTGCCGATCGCCACCGGGCCGACCTACACGCTCGTCCCGGGCGACGTCGGGCCGGCGACGATCTCCTGTCAGGTGTCAGCGTCCAACGTGGGCCTGGGCGGACTTTCCGGCGGTACGACCGTCGCAACGTCGAGCAACGTCATTGCGCTCCCGCCGCGACCGGTGATCACCGGAGTCGCGTCGTCGTTGATCGCCGACACGAGCGCGACGCTCGGCGCGACCGTCGACCCTGGCGGGGTCGACACCACCGTGTCGATCGACTGGGGCGCTTCCACGGCGTACGGCAGCACGTTCACGCGCGTCGTCTCTGTTGGGCTCGGGCCTACCATCGTCCATGCGGTTGTCGCTCCGCCGACCGGCAGCGCGACGTACCACTACCGGGTCACGGCGAGCAACCAGTCGGGGACCGTGATGACGCCCGATGCGACGTTCGTATCAGCGCCTCAGGCGGCCGCTGCGCCGACGATCACGATGCCGACCGGGCGGACGATCGACAGCGTCGGTGTCGGCGAGGCGGTCACCTGCGGTGATGGCGTGTGGACGGATCACGACGTCACGCTCACCACCTACACGTGGCAGCACGACGGCATGCCGCTCGCCCCGCCGTCGGCATCGCCGGTACGGACGCTGGACGCGTCCGATGCGGGCTCCGCCCTTACCTGCGTCGTCTCGGTCAGCAATGGGCCGGCCGGCGGCGGTTCGAGCAGCGCCGCCTCGGACAACACCGTGCTGCTGCCGACCGCGCCGCGCGCACCGCTGCCACCAAGCGGCACGCCGCCAACCGTTACGGGATCGCCCGTCGACGGGCAGGTCGTGGTGGCGAGCGACGGCGTTGGCTGGATCGGCGGCGACGCCCCATCCGCTGCGTACCGCTGGCTTCGGTGCGACGGAGCGGACACGACCGGTACGACCTGCGTGTGGGCCGGCGCGGCAACCACGTCCGCGAACCGCCTGATCGATTCGGCCGAGGTCGGTCACCGGTTGGCGGTCGAGGTCACCCACACGAATCGCTCAGGGACCGCGTCAGCGACCTCGGCGCCGTCCGCCCTTCTCCTCGACGCCCTGCCGGTCGCGGCAGGCTCGATCAACCTCCCAACGGGGGCACCGACCGATGGCGTGCCGCTGAACGCGACGGAGTCAGGGCTCAGTTGGGGCCCGGCACACCACGTCGTGGAGGCGAGAGCGTGGCTGCGCTGCTCGGCTGCCGGCGATTGCCAGAGCGCTCCGACGATCGGTAGCGGTGGCACGTACACGCCCGACCCTCTCGACGTCGGCGCGACGATCGGGTACCGGGTGACGGGTACCAACGGAGCCGGCTCCGACGCGCTGCTGGTGCTGACCAGCACGGTCGTCGACGCGGCACCAGTCGCAAGCGGCACCGTCACGCTCGACCACACCGCACCGATCGACGGACAACCCGTCACCCCCGCGACCGGCGCCGCGACCTGGGGCCCAGCCCACCACCTGACGTTCACCAACCTCTGGGAATCCTGCCCAGACGCCGCCTGCACGAACCCGGCGACGCTCGCGACCAGCGCGACGTACACGCCCACGCCGACCGACGTCGGCTCGTGGCTGCGCTACACCCTCACCGCCACCAACCCCGCCGGCACCGCGTCACGCTCCGTCACCAGCATGAGCGCCGTCACCAACGTCGCGCCGGTCGCCGGCGGCGCCGTCACGCTCGACAACCCAACGCCGAGCGACGGCCAACTCGTCACGGCCACCACCTTGGGCGCGACCTGGGGCGCCGCACACAACCTTACCCTGACAAGTGCCTGGGTCAACTGTCCGACGAGCGCCTGCCTGACAACCAGCAGCGTGCTCGCGACAACCACC
>JANYCN010000002.1 GCA_025360225.1 Actinomycetes bacterium
GGTGGTGTCGGGGACGGCGGGCCAGGTGAGGGTTGGGGTGCCGTTGGTGATGCTCGCGAGCGTTGGGGCGTCGGGGGTGGTGGGTGGTGCCTGGTCGACGGTGATCGTTGTTTCGGCGCTTCGCTTCGACTGGTTGCCTGCCGCGTCGTACGCCACAACGCTGTAGCCGTACTTCCCGTCCGCCGGCACCTGATCGATGAACGCCGGGTCCGTCGTCCGGGCGACCTTCGTGCCATCGCGGAACACGGCGTACCCGGTCGCCCCGGTCGACGCGGCCCAGGTGAGATCAGGCGCCGTCGCGGTTGGTGTCCGTCCGGCCGGCGTGCCGGGAGTTGTCGGAGGCGTTCGGTCGACGGTGACGGTCGTCGGCGCGCTCGAGCCGGACCGGTTCCCGGCATCGTCGGTCGCGGTCACGGTGTAGGCGAAGTCGCCGTCCGTCGTGATCGCGGTGTCGGTGTATTCCGGGTCGGTCGTCGTGGCGATCTGAACGGCGTCGCGGTACACGGTGTACGTGGCGGCACCCGCGATCTCGACCCATGTCAGCTTTGGCGAGCCGCTCGTCGGCGTCGCTGCGCCAGGAGCCGCAGGCGCCGCCGGCGGGACGGTGTCGCGCACGACCTTCAACGTTTGGCTCGCCGACGAGCGGTTACCGGCAGCATCCTTGGCGATCACGGAGTAGGCGTACGTGCCGTCGCTTTGGACGTTCGTGTCGACGAACGCTGGCGTCGTCACCGTCGCAACGATGGCGCCGTCGCGGAGCACGTCGTACCCATCAGTGGATGGCGTGGCGCTCCATGCAAGGGTCGGCGCCACGTTCGTCGGCGTTGCTCCCTTGATCGGGCCGGGGGTGACGGGCGGGGTGGTGTCGAGGGTCACCGAGGCCGTCGCACCAACGGCGCTCTCGTTGCCAGCTGCGTCGATCGCGATCAGCGCGTACGCGTAGACGCCGTCGGACGGACCGCTCGCGTCGACCCACGTCGTGGCGGCGGTCGTAGCGATCTTCGACCCGTTACGCACCACGCGATAGGTCGCGGCACCTGTGACCGCCGTCCACGTGAGGGAGGGCGCGAGGCGGGTCGGGGTGCCGACGGCCGGCGCCGATGGCGCCACCGGCGAGGCCGTGTCGAGCTCGACCTGAACGGAGTTGCTGGGCGCAGACACGTTCCCGGCCTGGTCGGTCGCCGTCACCGTGTACGCGTTGATGCCGTCGCCGAGGAGGCCCGAGTCGGTGAAGGAGACCGTCGTCCCGGTCGCAGCGATCGTCGCGCCGCGGTACACGCTGTAGTTGATCGCGTCGGACGGCCCGCTCCAGGTGATCGTCGGCGCAAAGCGCGTCGGGGACGGGCCGGCCGTGACGCTCGGGGCGACCGGTGGTGTGCCGTCGAACGTCACGGTCGCTGTCACGCTCTCGGCAGACTCCGCGCCGTTCGTCGCGTACGCCGTGATGCTGTAACGGTGGGGGCCATCGCTCGCAGCGGTAGCGTCGGTGAACGACGCGCTGCTGCTCGTCCCGACGAGCGATCCGTCGCGATAGACGCTGTACGTCGCCGCGCCGGGGACGAGGTTCCACGCCAGCGTCGGCGCGCGTCGCACGAGCGTCGGGCCGGTGAGGCCGTTCGGCGTCGCGAGCGTCGCGACGCTCCTGCTGCCGGACGGCGAGAAGACCAGCGTCCCGCTCGGTGGTACCGTCGCGTTGGCGTTGCGCGTTACCGCGCCCTGCACCACCTGCACCGTGTACGTGCCCGGCAGCAACTGGTAAGACAGCCGGCCGGACGCGCTCGTCACGCGCGTCGCCTGCCACGTGTTCTGGTTGCCGTAGTAGCGCACCGACACGCCGACGATTCCGGCGTTCGCGGCATCGACGACGGCGACGTCCTCCGCCACGGTCTGGAAGGTGATGGTGGTGTGGGTGGTGTCGATCGTCTGGTTTGTGAGGTCTTGGTAGGCGCCGTTGATGGTGGCGCGGAAGGTGTAGGTGCCGGGGAGCAGCTCGAGGGCGTTCGGGTTGGTGGTGGTGGTGATCGCGCCGGTCCAGCTGTTCTGGTTGCCGTAGTAGTTGATCGTGCCGCCGGCGAGGATGGTGTTCTGTGAGGAGGTGACCCTCGCGGTGGTGGCGATCGTTCGGAACTCGACCTCGGTGCTCGTCGCGTTGACCGTCAGGTTCTGGTCGAGGTAGGCGCCGTTCACCGTCGCCCGGAACACGTAGGATCCCGGCGCGAGGTCGAACGTGACCTCGCCGGCAGGGTTGACCGCCGCCGAGCCGATCCACGCGCCCGATGCGGGATGCTCGTTGACGGTTGCGCCGTTGAGCCGGTTGCCGTGCGAGTCGACGACGTGGGCCGTGACGCGCACCAGACCCGCAGCTGGCGCGATGGCGGCGGTGTTCGTTATCGAGACTGCGCTCGCCGGTGCGGAACTGTTCCCGGCAGCGTCTGTCGCGCTCACGGTGTAGGAGTGCGTGCCGGCAGGTGCGCTGTGGGCGTAGCTGTAGCGTCCGGCGTCCGGGCTGCCGGCCGCGACGATCGTGCCGATCGCCGCACCGTCGCGTCGCACGGTGTAGGAGGCGGCGTCGCCGACCGCGTCGAACTGGATGGCGGGCGAACCGGAGGTCGGACTGGCGACCGCGACTACGTTCGCTGGAGTGGCCGGCGCGGTCGCGTCAAGCACGACGGTCACCGGGCCCGACGGCGGCGACTCGTTGCCGGCGGCGTCGATCGCCGTGACCGTGTAGCGGTACGTCCCATCGGCGGGAAGCGGTGTGTCGGCTGCGGAAGGGTTGGCGGCCGTCGTCACCCGAACCCCGTTGCGGTAGAGCGCGTAGCGTGCGGCGTCACTGATTGGCGTCCAGGAGACCGCCGGAGCGACACGGGTCAGCGCCGGCGCCGTGACACCGGTTGGTGCGCTTGGCGCGACGGTGTCAACGACCACGGTGGTCGGCGGGCTCGCAGGAGAGACGTTGCCCGCCGCATCGGTCGCGGTGAGCGTGTACGGGTACGTCCCGTCCAGGCCGAGCGCGCTGTCCGTCGCAGACGTCGACGCGCTCGAGGTGATCAGGCTCGCGCCGCGGTACAGCTGGTAGGTTGCCGCGCCATTGACGGCCGCCCACGAGAACGCGGGTCGAGCGCTCGTCGCCGTCGACTGCGCCGTAGGCGCGGCCGGTGCGACGGGGGCGATGCGGTCGATCGTGACGGCGAGGACCGGGCTCGGCGCCGACACGTTCCCAAGCGGGTCTGCGGCGGCGATCGTGTACGCCAACACACCATCGTTCGCCGGCAGGGAGCCCGTGAACGACGTCACGACGGGCGAGCCGACGAGCGAGCTACCAAGGTACACACGGTACGTCGCGGCGCCGGGCACCGCCGTCCAGGTGAGCGCTGGCGCGGCGTTCGTCGGCGTCGGCGCGGTCGGCGCGCCGGGTACAGCCGGCGGTGTGATGTCGTAGACGACGCCCGTCGAAGGGCTCGCGGCAGAGACGTTCCCGGCGGCGTCCGATGCTCTCACGGTGTACGCGTACGTGCCGTCGATCGAGAGCGCGCTGTCCGTCGCCGTCGTCGAGGCAGTCGTCGCGACGACCGTCGTGCCACGCAGCAGCGTGTAGCTCGTTGCCGTTGCAACAGCTCCCCAGCTCAGGACCGGTGCCGAGCGCGTCGGGGTCGTGGCGCTTGGGACGGCGGGGACGGCCGGCGGCGTGACGTCATAGGTGACGTTCGTCGACGTGCCGGTCGTGCTGGTGTTGCCCGCTGCGTCGGTCGCCGCGAGGGCGTAGGCATGATCGCCCTCTGCGCTCAGAGCGCTGTCGGTGTAGGTCGTCGCGGCCGTCGTCGCGATCACCGCGCCGTCACGTAGCACGCGGTAGCTCGTCGCCCCGGCTGCGGCGCTCCACGTGAGCACGGGCGCGACGCGGGTCGGCGAGCTCGCTGTCGGCGCCGCGGGAACGTCGGGCGCCGTCGTGTCGTAGACGACGCTCGTGGCGGCGCTCGCGACGCCCGTGTTCCCGGCGCCATCCGTCGCGGTCACCGTGTAGGAGACCGTCGCATCCTCGATCAGGCTGGTGTCGGTGAACGACTCCGTCCCCGTCGTGCCGACGACGGCGGCCCCACGTAGGACGGTGTAGCTCGCGGCGCCGGGGACGGCGGGCCACGTGAGCGATGGCGCGCTACGCGTCGGCGACGTTGCGGTTGGCGCGGCTGGCGCGGCCGGCGCCGTCGTGTCGTAGACGACGGTGGCCGGGGCGCTCGCAGCGCTGGCGTTGCCGGCGACGTCGAGCGCGATCACCGTGTAGTCGTAGGAGCCGTCAACCGTCAGCGCGGCGTCGGTGAACGGCGGGGACGACACGGTGTCGACGAGCGTTGAGCCGCGCAGAACCCGATAGCTGACCGCGTCGGCGACGCCGGCCCAGGTGAGCGTCGGTGCGAGCCGGGTCGGCGACGTTGCGGTCGGCTGGGCAGGGGTGGCTGGCGCGGTCGTGTCGTACACAACACCGGTCGGAGCTCCCTGCACGCTCGTGTTTCCCGCGGCGTCCGTTGCGTCGAGCGTGTAGGTGTAGGTGGCGTCGGTGGTCGGGCCGTGGTCGGTGTATTTCAACGCCGCCGTCGATGTGACCTGTGCCCCATCGCGGTAGAGCGTGTAGGTGACGGCGCGGGGAACGGCGACCCAAGCCAGGGTTGGGGCGTTTGCTGTCGGCGAGGTCGCGGTCGGCGCTGCCGGCGCTGCTGGCGCTAGACGGTTGAGCTCTACGGGTGTCGCCGGTCCGGGGACGCTCACGTTGTCGGCTGCGTCGACGCTGGCGATCGTGTACACGTACGTCCCGTTCGCGTGCGCCAGCAGCTCGCTGTCGGTGTACGACGTTCCGGACGACTGGTTCAGGTACACGCCGTCGCGGTACACGCGATAGCTCGATGCGCCGGAAACAGCATTCCAGGAGAGCTTCGGAGCGACGTTCGTCGGCGACTTCGCGGCGGGTGCGCCCGGCACCGAGGGTGGGGTAACGTCGTAGGTGACGCCGGCGGCCGCGCTCTCGGCACTCGTGTTGCCGGCCGCGTCGCTCGCCGAGACGGTGTAGGTGTACGTGCCCTCGCCCATCGTCGTCGCGAGCGTGTCGGAGTAGCTAGCACCCGTCTGGCTCGTTGCGAGGGCGCCGTTTCGATACAGGTGGTAGATCGTCGCGCCAGGCACCGTGGCCCAGGTGACGAGCGGCGCGGTCGCGGTCGGCGAGGCGGCGGTCGGCGCGGCGGGGACGACGGGCGCGGTCGTGTCGTAGTCGACGGTCGCTGCGGCACCGGCAGCGCTGGTATTTCCCGCCGCGTCGATCGATGCTAAGGCGTACCCGTAGGCGCCATCGGCCGTCAGCGACGAGTCGGTGGCCGACGTTGCGCTGGTCGTCGCGACCACCGTGGTGCCGCGATAGAGCCGGTAGGAGGACGCGCCCGGGACGGCCGTCCACGAGAGGAACGGCTTGTTCTGTGTGGGCGTCGTGCCAAGCGGTTTGCCGGGGACGGCCGGCGCGGTCGTGTCGTACGCGACGCTTGCCTCGGCGGAGGGTGCGCTCGCGTTGCCTACCGTGTCCACCGCGGTCACCGTGTAGCTGTAGGTGCCGTCGCCGTCCGTCGGCGTGTCGGTGAGGGTGAGCGCCGTCGTCGTCGCGATCTGAACGCCGTCGCGGAGAAGCCGGTAGGAGGCGGCGCCCGAGACGGCCGTCCAGGCAACCGGTACTGGCGCGTTCGTGAGGGCCGGTGCCGTCGGCGCTGCGGGCACGGTGGGCGGCGTCGTGTCGTAGGTGACGCTCGTGGTCGCGCTGGCGACCGAGACGTTGCCGGCCTGGTCGGTGGCGGTCAACGAGTACGCGTAGGCGCCGTCCACGGCGAGGCCGGTGTCGGTAGCGCTCGTCGAGGGGATGCTGGTGACGAGCGTTGAACCGCGGTACAGCTGGTAGGAGACGGCGCCGGCGATCGATGCCCACGTCATGGACGGAGCGGTGCGCGTGAGCACGGCTGCCGCGACCGGAGCGGCGGGAGTCTCTGGCGGCGTGCGGTCGATGACGACGCTCGTGGACGCTCCGGCGGACGATGCGTTCCCGACAGCATCGGTCGCGCTCACGGTGTAGCCGTAGGTTCCGTCAGCAAGCAACAGCGAGGCGGCGTCGGTGTAGGCCGCCACGTTGACGTTCGCAGCCAGCACACCACCGCGGTACACGGTGTAGCTCGTCGCGCCCGGCACTGCCGCCCACGAGAGGGTGGGCGCTTCGTTGGTTGGCGTCGGTGCGGTTGGCGCGCCGGGCGTGGCCGGAGGTGTCGTGTCGAGGGTGATGTCGAGCGATGGGCCCGCGGTCGAGACGTTGCCCGCAGCGTCGATCGCGACGAGGCTGTAGCTGTACGTCCCGTCGATCGCGAGCGCCGAGTCGACGTAACCGGTGCCCGTCGTCGTCGTCGTGACGGTGACCCCGCCGCGCAGCACGCGGTACGTCGACGCGCCGGGCACGGCGTTCCACGTCAGTGCGGGACTGGCGTTCGTCGGCGTTCCCGCGCTCGGTGCGGCAGGCGCTGCCGGCGCGGTCGTGTCGTAGGTAACGCCGGTGACGGCGCTGCGGGCGCTCTCGTTCCCGGCCGCGTCGACGGCGCTCAGGGCGTAGGAGTAGTCGCCGTCCGTCGCGAGCGTCGCGTCGGTGTATGTCCGCGTCGCGACGGTCGTCAGGAGCACGCCATCGCGGTAGATGCGGTAGCCGGACGCCCCGGATGACGCGGCCCACGTCAGCGCGGGCTTGGCGTTCGTCGGCGTTGGCGCGGTGGGCGCGCCCGGCGTCGCTGGCGGGGTCGTGTCGTAGACGACGCTCCCGGCTGCGCTGGCCGCGCTCGTGTTCCCCGCGGCGTCGGTCGCGGTGAGCGTGTAGGCGTAGGTGCCGTCCGTCGGCAGCGCGGTGTCGGTGTAGGTTGGCGACGTCGTCGTCGTGAGGAGCGCGCCGGCGCGGTACACGCCGTAGCTGGCGGCGCCGGAGACCGCCGTCCACGTCAGCACCGGTGCCGCGTTGGTCGGCGTCGTCGCTGACGGCGCGCCCGGCACGGCGGGAGCGGTCGTGTCGTAGGTGACGCTGGTCGTCGGTCCGGTGGCGCTGACGTTCCCCGCCGCGTCCAGGGCGGCGATCGCGTAGGCGAAGGTGCCGTCGCTGACCAGGGCAGCATCGGTGTAGGTGAGCGTGTTCACCGTCGCGACGAGCGTCGCGCCGCGATAGACGCGGTAGCTCGCCGCGCCGCTCGTCGCGGCCCAGTTCAGCGCAGGAGCGACGTTCGTCGGCGTCGTTGCGGCTGGCGCGCCGGGAACAGCGGGCGGCGTCGTGTCGTACACGAGGCTCAGCGCCGCGCTCTGGCTGCTCGTGTTCCCCGCCGAGTCCGTCGCATCGACCGTGTACAGGTACGTGCCATCGGTCGTCAGCGCGGCGTCCGTGTACGTCGTGCCGGCCGTCGTCGTGATCGAGCTGCCGCCGCGGTACACGCGATAGCTCGTCGCCCCGGAGACCGGCGTCCAGGTCAGCGTCGGCACCGTTCGCGTGGGGCTCGTGCTGAACGGTCCGCCGGGCGTCGCGGGCCCGACCCGGTTCAGCGTGACGGAGCGCGCCGGGCTCTGGGCGCTCGGGTTCCCGGACGCATCGACCGCCGCGATCGTGTACGCGTAAGTCCCATCGACGGCGAGGGTGCTGTCGGTGAAGGTCGTCGTGGCGGTCGTCGTCACGAGCGTGCCGGCGCGGTAGACGCGGTAGGTCGCAGCCGTGGCGACGGCGCTCCAGCTGAGCACTGGCGAGCTGTTCGTCGGTGTCGTCGCGGAGGGCGCGCCCGGCACCGCCGGTGGCGTGGTGTCGTAGGTGAGCGCCAGGCTCGCTCCCTGCGCGCTCGCGTTGCCGGCGGCGTCGATCGCCGCCACGGTGTACGCGTAGGCGCCGTCGTTCGCGAGCGTGCTGTCGGTGAAGGTCGTACTGGCGGTCGTCGTCACGAGCGCGCCGCCGCGGTAGACGCGGTAGGTGGCAGCCGTGGCGACGGCGCTCCAGCTGAGCACCGGCGAGCTGTTCGTCGGCGTCGTCGCGGTTGGCGCTCCGGGAGCGGCGGGAGCGGTCGTGTCGTACGTGACGCTCAGGCCGGTGCCCTGCGCGCTCACGTTGCCGGCGGCGTCGACCGCGACGAGCGCGTAGGTGTACGACCCGTCAACGGCGAGCGCGTTGTCGGTGTAGCTCGTTGCCGCCGTCGTCGTGAGCAGGGTCGCACCGCGATACAGCTGATAGGTCGTCGCTGTCGCCACCGCCGTCCAGCTGAGCGCCGGCTTCGCGTTCGTCGGCGTCGCCGCAGACGGCGCACCGGGAGTGGCGGGAGCCGTCGCGTCGTAGGTGACGGCGAACGATGCGCCCTGCGCGCTGGCGTTTCCGGCGGCGTCGACGGCAGCGAGGGTGTAGGAGTAGGCGCCGTCAACGGTCACCGTCGCGTCCGCGAATGAGGTCGCCGACGTGGTCGTCAGGAGCGTGCCGCCGCGGTACACCCGATAGCTCGCGGCGGTCGCGACGGCCGTCCAGGTGAGCGCTGGCGACGCGTTCGTCGGCGTCGTCGCAGTCGGCGCGGCCGGCACCGCAGGGGCGGTGGTGTCGTAGGTGACCGACCAGCCAGGTCCCTGCGCGCTCGCGTTCCCCGCGGCGTCGACCGCGGCGACCGTGTAGCTGTAGGCGCCGTCCACGCTCAACGTCGCGTCGGTGTAGGTCGTCGCAGCGGTCGTCGTCACGAGGGTGCCGGCGCGGTAGACCCGGTAGGTTGCCGCCGTCGCGACGGCGCTCCACGTGAGCGCCGGCTTCGCGTTCGTCGGCGTCGTCGCCGCCGGCGCGCTCGGTGCCGCCGGCGCCGTCGTGTCGTAGGTCACCGACAGGCCGGCGCCCTGGGCGCTCGCGTTGCCGGCCGCGTCGACGGCAGCCACGGTGTAGGCGTACGTTCCATCGGCCTGCAGCGCGGCGTCCGCGAACGTCGTCGTGCTCGGGCTCCCGACGAGGGTGCCGGAGCGGTACACGCGGTAGGTTGCCGCGCCGCTCGCGGCCGTCCAGGAGATCGATGGCGTGGCGTTCGTCGGCGTCGTTGCCGTCGGGATGCCAGGCACCGCCGGAGCGACGGTGTCGTAGGTGACGGACAGGGAGGAGCCTTGGGCGCTCGCGTTCGTTGCGGCATCGACGGCTTCGACCGTGTAGCTGTACGTGCCGTCGGCGGCGAGCGCGTTGTCGCTGAAGGTCGTGTTCGGGGTCGTCGTCAGCAACGCTCCGTCGCGGTAGAGGCGGTACGTCGCGGCGCCGCTGACGGCGGCCCAGCTGAGCGCCGGCTTCGCGTTCGTAGGCGTCGTCGCCGTCGGTGCGGCGGGAGCGGCGGGTGCCGTCGTGTCGTAGGTGATGCTCGTCGTCGCGCTCGTCGCGGAGACGTTCCCTGCAGCGTCCACCGCGGCGAGCCCGTACGCGTATGCGCCGTCAGCCTGAAGCGTCGAGTCGGTGAAGCTGGTTGCCGCCGTGGTTGTCACGAGCGTCGCGCCGCGGTAGACGCGATAGGTGCTGGCGCCGGACACCGCCGTCCAGGTGATCGCCGGTGAGACGTTCGTCGTCGCAGCTGCCGTCGTCGGCGCACCAGGCACCGCCGGGGCGATGCGATCGAGCGTCACGCTCGCAGCCGTGCTCTGCGCCGACGCAACGCTCGTAGCGCTGACGGCCGCGACGGTGTAGCTGTACGTGCCGTCGGCGAGCAGTGGCGCTGCTCCGTCGCTGTAGGTGGTGTTGGCGGTCGAGCCGAGGAGCGAGCCGCCGCGGTACACCTTGTAGGTCGAGGCGCCGGAGACGGCGCCCCACGCCAGCGACGGCGCGGTGTTCGTCGGTGACGTCGGCGTCGTCATCGTCGGCACCGCCGGCGCCGCCGTGCTGACCGTCAGGGAGAAGCTCGCTCCGCTCGAGCTCTCGTAGCCGTTCCCATCCGTCGTGCGGATGGTGTAGGCGTACGTGCCGTCGGCCGGCACCGGCGTGTCGGTGAAGCTCGTTGCGCTCGTCTCACCGAGGAGCATCGTGCCGCGCAGCACCGCGTAGCGGCTCGCACCGCTGACGGCGTTCCAGGTGAGGGTCGGGGCGGAGCTCGTCGGTGTCGGCGCGCTCGGCGCGGCGGGTGCTGCGAGTGACCCACCGGTGCGGACGAGGCGCACGCCGCCGATCGTCACGCCGGCCGACGCGTTGCCGGTATCGAGGCTCGTGAAGCCGATCACCGTCGCCGTCGAGCTCGCGGTGAAGGTGATCTCGCGCCACGTCCAGCCCATCGCCGTCGCCGTCAGACCGGTCGCCGTCGCCGAGTCCGTGGTCGTCGTTGACCCGGTCGTGATGCTGGCGCTGTGGGAGCCGGCGCCGTACGGGTTGGCGGAGATGAAGTAGCCGAGGCGGTACGTCCCCCCGGAGACGGTGCTGACCGACTGGGAGATCGCGCCCGGCGCGTTGCCGTCGAGGTCGACCGAACGGCCACCGACGCCCGGGGCGCTCCACACCGTCCCGGCGAGCGAGACGGAGCCGCTGGTCACGCTCCAGCCGCCCATCGTCGAGCCCGAGCTGTAGATGGCGGAGCTGCCCGGGCTCGCCGCGGCCGTGAGGAGGCCGTCGTTGAGCAGCTCGCTGTAGGTGTAGAGCAGGTTGCAGCCGGCCGGGTAGTTGATCGTCGCCATGGCGCTCGTCTGCCCACCGCTGACCTGCGTCACGCCGTACTGGGTGCAGCCGGATGGCGTCGTCGCGTCCTGCCACTCGTTGGTGTTCACGGTCGCCATCAACGTGCCGGCCCGGTAGACCTTGTAGACCGCGCCCGTGTCCGTCCAGTGCAGGTGCGCCGGCGAGCCGTTCTCGACTGACAGACCGGTTGGTGTTGGCGCTCCCGCTCCCCAACCGACGCCGGCCGCGGCGATCCCGGTGAGGACGGTGATGAAAACGAGCAGCGCGGCGCGCGCGCGGGGGCTTCGGGTCACGGGTCGCATCCCGGACAACATCGACCGGACGGGGGATCTTCTTGAGCGTCCCGTACGTTCTGCAAACGGCGTCGTCGCGCTACGCCGCGCGGGCGTGACGAACGGCAACGGACAACGCGTCCACCACGACCGAGTCGAACTGGGCGTCACGGCCCGCCTCGATCTCAGCGATCGCCGCCGAGGCGCTGCGCGCCTTGCGGAAGGCCGGTCCGGCGGTCATCGAGCAGTAGGCGTCGGCAACTGCGACGATGCGCGCCTCGACCGGGATCGCGACGCCGGCGAGGCCGTCGGGGTAGCCGCTGCCGTCGAACCGCTCGTGGTGGTGGCGTACCCCCTCGGCGGCCTCGGCAAGAGCCGGGATCCGCAGCACGATCTCCTCGCCGAGCGCTGCGTGCTTCTGCATCGTCGCCCACTCCTCCGCGTCGAGCGCGCCGGGCTTCGTGAGGATCTCGTGCGGGATCGAGACCTTGCCGACGTCGTGCAGCAGTCCGGCAAGCCGTGTTCGTTCAACCTCCGCGGGGGCGAGGCCCATCGCCGTGGCGATGTTCGCGGCCAGAGCGGCGACGTCGCGATCATGGGTCTCCGGCACTCCCTCGCGGGCGGACACCGACACCGCGAGCGCGTGCGCGATGCGCATCGCGTCGGGCTCGCCGGCGCTCGTGTTCTCGCGGGTGGCGTCGTCGACGAGCACCGTCTGGTCGTGTCCCGTACGCCGTGCGTCCGCCAGCGCCGCGTCGGCCGACGCGAGCAGCTGGAACGCGGCGCGACCCTCGCTGCCGCGAACCGCGCCGATCGACACCGTCGCCCACAGGTCGAGGCCGTCGACGACGGTCGGCGCGGCGCCGACGACCTGGCGCAGCGCCTCACCGACGCGCAGCAGGGCCTGGTCGTTTGGCACGTTCGGCGTGAGCACGCCGAACTGGCTCGTGCTCCATCGACCGAGCGCGTCATAGGAGCGCAGCACGCCGCGTAGCCGCGACGCCACCTCGACGAGGACGGCGTCGGCGACCGGCGCGCCGTGCTCGCGCTCGAGCGTGCGGTAGTCGTCGACGTCGATCAGCAGCACCGCTGGCGTCGTGCCGCCGCGGCTCGCGCGGTTCAGCTCGACGGTGATCAGCTCCATCAGGTGGCCGCGGTTGTAGGTGCCGGTGAGCGCGTCGACCTGTGACGCCTGCTCTGCTGCGGCGCGCGCCATGTCGAGCTCGTGGTTCGACTCCTGCAGCTGCACAAGAGCCTCCCGGAGCTCGACCGTGCGAACCGCGACGAGGTGCTCGGAGAACGCGAGCCGGCGGGCGTTCTGCTCGATCATCGCCGCCACGAGGAGGCCGATCAGAAGCCCTGCGGCGAGCACGACCCAGGGAAGGAGCGCGTTGGTCGAGGAGGTCGCGCCCCGCACCGTCACCTGCCAGGTTCGGCCGGAGAAGGCGACCGGGCGCGTCACGCCCCCGGAGGACGCGACGCCGTTCGTGTAGATCTGGTTCGTCCCGTCGGTCACGGCGACGCCGGCGTCGGCGAGCCGGGCGAACGCGGCGCGGCCGAGAGCGTCGAGGTGGTAGAAGCCGACGGCGAAGCCGTTCAGCGCCGACTGGCGCTGGGCCGCCGTCGCGATCGCCGCGCCGCGCTGGTACGCGCCGGCGACGATCACGATCCCGCGCCCTCCCTGCGGGAGCTCGAAGACGGCGGTCGCCTGCTCCTGGCCCGTGCTGACCGCCTGGCGCATCGCCGTCGCGACCTCGGGACGGCTCGAGAGGTCGATCCCCACGAGCCGTGCGTTCGCCGTGCCTGGCGTGACGTACTGGACGGGGTAGACCTCCGTTCCTCGTGCCGCCGGAACGGCGATGCCGCCGGGCCCGAGCGCGGCGATCGGGAAGCCCGAGGAGGCCTCGAACGCCTTGCGGATCGCGGGCGGGATGTGCGGCGCCCAGGCGAGGGCGACCAGCGCCGACGAGTCGCGTCCCGGGGCGGCGAACTGTGCAAACGCGTCGACCTCGCGTGCTGTCGAGAACACGCCGGCGAGGCTGTGCGGGTCGGCAGCGGTGCGCGCCAGGACGGCCTGGAGCGCCGAGGCTCCCTCGTCGGCGCGGTGCGCCTGCGTGGCGGCGGCGTCACGGCTTGCGGCGTCGCGGGTGCCGAGAAACGCTGCCACCGCGAGCGGTGCAAGGATGCAGAAGGCGATCACCGACCGCAGGTGCAGCCGCCGGTTCGGCGGCGTTCGTTCCGGTCCAGCGTCGACGATGTTCGTGGCCGCTTGCACGCGCCCTACATCGGCGTTGCAGGGCCGTTTCGTTAGTAAGAACCGGTTTCTCGGTTCGGCGTCGATTGATCTAACGTTCTAGTCGAACGTTAGGGTGAACCCGAAGAGGCTTGCGCTCCCCTTCGCACGCTTCTGGTGCAGGTGGACGTCGTGCTCCCACGTGTAGCCGGTAGCGCCGAGCACCTGCATCGTGCCGTCGGCGAGCGTCCGGTAGCTCGCGAGCGCCGTCCTCAAGGCGAGCTCGGCGGCCGCAGGCGCATCGGGGGAGGCCCCGTCGCCTGCGCGAGCCGCGAGGCGTACCGCCGCCGTTGCCAGCTCGACCTCGACCAGCATGTCAGCACAGCGGTGGGCGATCGCCTGGAACGTGCCGATCGGCCGGCCGAACTGCTCGCGGATGGTCGCCCACTCGACGGCGATCTCCAAGCAACGCCGAGCCCCGCCGACGGCCTCTGCTGCCACCAGCGTCGCGATCGCCGCCCGTGCGTGGCGGGTCGGTGCGTCGCCGACCCGGGTCGCCGGCACGTCCGCGAGCGTGAGCGAGTAGGCCCGTCTCGTCGGATCGATCGAGCTATCCCGTGTGAGCGCGACGCGGTCGTCGTGCGGAGCAAACGCGTACAGGCCATCGTCGAGCGCCACCAGCACGAGGTCCGAGGTCGCGGCATCGACGACGTGGTGAAGCGCCCCGCTCAGCGCCCTGCCGTCACGCCGCAAGGCGCCGGGGCGCACCGCGTGTGCGTAGGTCGACCGCGCGTCGATCGGCGGCGTCTCGCCATTGCGGCGCGCGAGGACGCCAAGGACGCCATGTGACAGCATCGGCACGGGCGCGAGCGACCGTCCGAGCTCCTCGATCAGCACGCTTGCCTCGAGCAGCGTCCCACCAGCGCCGCCCATCGCTGCCGGAACGAGCAGCAGGTGCCACTCGAGGGCCCGCGCCACCGCCCACAGGTGCTCGTCGTGCCCGTCCGGTTCGTCGATCAGCTCCCGAACGCGCGCCGGCGTGACGTGCTCGACGAGGAACCGACGCGTCTCGTCGCGGAACGCCGTCAGCGAGCGAGGCAGCGGCAGCTGCAGGCTCTCGGCGGTGCGCTGGCGCGCCACTACCGCTCCCTCGGTAGGCCGAGGATGCGCGTCGCGAGGATGCCGCGCTGCACCTCGTTCGAGCCGGAGTAGATCGTCGCCGCCTTGCTCAGAAGGTACTCTCGTGCCCAGTCGCGATCGGCGTGGCCGCGCTGCCCGGCGACGTCGAGGCCGAGCTCGGCAACGGCCTGCCACAGCTCGCTCCAGTACAGCTTGAGGAACGACCCCCACGACCCCATCCGCTCGCCGCGCTCGGTCGCGAGCGCGCGCCCCAGGTTCAGCTCGGCGAGCAGCTGGCAGCGGCCCGCGAGCGCGTCGGTGCGATGACGGATCTCCGCTACCGCGTCTTGAGGCAGCACGCCGTCTCCCGCGGCGCGCTCGGTGAGCTCGCGCACCTCGTGCAGCATCGACAGCAGGCGCGCGTGGTCGGTGAAGCCCTGGTCAGCGCGCTCGGCGTCGAGGATCGTCAGCGCGACGCTCCACCCGTCGCCGACCGCACCGATCGTCTCCGGCGCAACGGCGCCCTCGAAGAAGATCTGTGCGAACTCGTGCTCGCCGGTGATCTGGCGCAGCGGGATCACCCGGACGCCCGGTTGCTCGTGGGGGACGATCGCCATCGTCAGGCCGGTGTGGCGCTTGCCATCGACCGGTGCGGCGGTGCGCAGCAACACGGCGTTCTGGTCGGCGACCGGCCCGAGCGTCGTCCAGAGCTTCTCCCCATCAACGATCAGACGCTCTCCATCGACACGTGCGGCGCAGCGCAACGCCAGCAGGTCGGAGCCGGCGCCCGGCTCGGAGAAGCCCTGGCACCAGATCTCCTCGGCGCCGAGGATGCGGGGCAGGTAGCGCGCCTTCTGCTCGTCGGTGCCGTGCACCATCAGCGTCGGGCCCATGATCAGAAGCCCTGGGGTGTCGGCGATCTCCGGTGCGCCCGACCAGGCGAGCTCCTCGTAGTAGAGGAACTGCTCGATCGGACCCGCGCCGCGGCCACCGTACGAGACGGGCCAGGAGATCCCGGCCCAGCCGGCGGCATGCAGTCGCGCCTGCCACGCGCGACGGAAGGCGAATCGCCCGACCTCGTCGTCGGGCTCCCGCTCGCGTGGGACGTTCGCTCCGAGCCACGCGCGCAGCTCATCACGGAACGACTCCTGCGTCGTGGTCAAGGAGAACGCGAGATCTAGCCGAGGAGGGCGCACGGGCGAATCCTAGTGTCGGCGTGCTCTCCGTCAGCCAGATCCGGTTTACCGGACCTTCACCAAACACGGTCCGACCCGTGACCCTCGGGTGGCTGGTTGCGGCATACGGTAGTGCTGCCGGCCAGACGGGTCGGCTTCAACTGTATGACCGAGAGGAGCACGATGACGACCCACGCGCGTACACGGCGGCTCACGAAGCTGACGCTTGCCGCCACGGCGCTCGTTGTCGCTGGCAGCGTAGGAGAGGCGACCGGGGCCGTCACGGCCGTCCAGCGAGCGATCCTTGCCGACAACGCGAAGAAGGTCAGCGGTATCGCTGCCTCGAAGACACCTACGGCGGGCAAGCTCTTGCCCCTCGGCAAGGACGGGACGTTCCCGGCCTCGGTGATGACCATGACCGCTGCGCCCGGGAAGAGCTACACCGGTGTCTTCGGCGTCGAGGGCACCGTGCCGGCCGGCACCGTGCCGGACGGCAACGGCGTGCTCGACCCGGCGGCTGACGGCGGCTCGCAGACGTACTACAAGGATGCGGCGGGCGTCAAGGTCCTGCGGGCGAACCCGTTCTGGATCGGCGGCACGATCACCCTGCCGCGCGCCGCCAAGGCGATCCAGCCTGGCGACGTCTCGATCGCGGGTGGCGGCATCGAGAACGCCGACTGTGACGGAACCTACGCTAACCCGACGGCCCCCGCTGGCCTGCTCTGCATCTACCCCGGCCCGCAGCGCGATAACGACCCGACCTCCGTCACCGATCCGACGACCCTCGGCGACGTCGCGACGATCGACGCCGAGGTCCTGAACGTCTTCAAGAACGGCGAGGGTGCGCTCGACGCGACGCCGTACCTGATCGCCGACGGCACGAACGGCGTGCGGATCGAGATCCAGGCCGGCTTCCCGCGCTTCGTGCACCAGACGTGCACCGACCTTACCTCGCCGATGGTGCAGGACCTCGGCAGCGTCACGATCGACCAGGCCGACTGCACGACGAAGGACTTCACGAAGCACCCGCAGCGGTTCGACTTCGCTGCGCCGATCAAGTTCACCGCGACGTGGGCCTACACGGCCCCCGTCTGAGAAGCGAAGGAGCTCGTTCCATGAACCGTAAGATCCTTGTCGGCGCCATCGCCATCACCGCGTTCGTCGGCCCCGTCGCCGTCTCCGCCACCGTCATTCGCTCCGGCGGCTCGACGGGACTGCAGCTCCTCGCGCAGAAGCTTGCGAACGGCTATCACGCCACCCACTCGGGCGTCACGATCCCCGTTCAGGGTGGCGGCTCCGGTGCTGGCATCTCCGGCGCCAACAGCGGCCGCTTCTCGATCGGTAACAGCTCGCGGCTGCCGAAGACCGGCGATCCTTCGGGGCTGACCTTCACGCCGATCGACAAGGAGCCGTTCGTCGTCGTCGTCAACCCGAAGAACAAGATCACGAGCCTGACGCGCGATCAGATCCGTGACATCTTCACGGGCGTCGTGACGAACTGGAAGGCCGTTGGCGGCGCGGACGCACCGATCAGGGTGTACAGCCGCGTCGGCACCTCCGGCACGCTCGGCACCTTCGAGTGCCTCTTCCTTGACCGGTCAAAGCCGATCGGCGAGTGCGCGTCGAGCGCCGTGCACGTCACGTCGTCTGCGCCGAAGCTCGGCTCGAACGGCCTCGACCGCTCGGCCGTCGCGGGCAACGTGAACGCGATCAGCTTCGTCACGTTCGCCTACACGGTGGGCAACAGGTCGGTCCGCGGCCTCAAGGTCGGGAACGTCGCGCCGACGCTTGCGAACGTCAGCTCTGACGCCTACCAGTACTCCGGCTACCAGTTCTTCGTCACGAAGGGCGCTCCAACGGGTGCCGTCGCCAGCTATCTGACCTGGGTCAACACCAGCGCCCAGGCGCGCGCGATCATCAAGAAGTACGCCCTCGCGCTGACCGCTCTGCAGGTCACGGCGAACACGCACGTCACGCCGTAACGTTCATCTCCGGTGCGACGCCCGCGGCTTTCGCGGGCGTC
>JANYCN010000003.1 GCA_025360225.1 Actinomycetes bacterium
CGCCCCCCGCCACGACACCGGTGAGCCGCAATACACTCCGGCGGTGTCGGCGATCGAGGAGGCAGTCTGCGCGCGGATCGCGGCCTCGGCCGATGGCCTCGTCGAGCTGACGCGGGCGCTGATCCGTTTCGACACGTCGAGCCGAGCGGCGGGCGGGGCGCCGCGCGACGAGGAGGCGCTGCAGCGATTCCTCGCTGAACGCCTGTCGCAGGCCGGGGCCACGGCGACCTTGTCTGAGCCCGACGTCGAGGTGTGGCGTCCGCATCGAATGCTCCCCGCCGGGCTCACGCTCGCGGGCTACCCGCAGCTCGTGGCACGCTTCACCGGCACCGGTGGCGGCCGGACGCTGCTCCTGAACGGGCACGTCGACGTCGTTCCGGTCGGCCCGCTCGATGGCTGGCAGCACGAGCCGTTCGCTGCGACGGTGGCGGACGGTGCGGTGCATGGGCGAGGGGCGTGCGACATGAAGGGCGGAGTGGCCTGCATGGTGTTTGCCGCCGAGACGCTGGCCGCGATGGGGGTGCGCCTCGCTGGTGACCTGATCGTCAACACGGTGACGGAGGAGGAGTCGACGGGGGCGGGAGGGCTCGTGTCAGCCCGCACGCTAACGGCGGACGGCGCGATCGTGCCGGAGCCCTCCGACCTCGCGGTATGGGTCGCGTGCCGCGGCAGCCTGCTTCCGCGGATCACCGTGCAGGGCCGGGCCGGGCACGCCGGGATCGCACCAGCCCACCCGGACGCCGGCGGCGCGGTGAACGCGATCGAGAAGATGGCGATCATCCTCGAGTCGATCCGCCGCCTGCGCGAGGAGTGGGCGTTGCGTCCCCGCCACCCATACCTCTCTGCCGCGGACTGCGTGCCGACGATCATCGCCGGTGGCGCGTGGCTCGTCTCCTACCCGGCGAGCTGCACGCTCGACTGTCACGTCGAGTACCTGCCAGTCTCGGCCGACGAGACCGGCTGGGGGTCGGCGGTGCAGGCAGAGATCACGGACTGGATCGTGCGTGCCGCAGCGGCCGACCCTTGGCTGCGCGAGCATCCGCCGACGATCGAGTGGGTCGTCGGAGAGGTGCCGCCAGCAGAGGTCGCCGAGGACGACCCGCTCGTCGTCGCAGCGCTCGCGGCGGTGGCGCTGGTCGGGCGCACGCCACGCCTCGGCGGCCTCGACAACTGGCACGACGGCGCGACCTTGACGGTGGAGGCCGGCATCCCGGCGATCTGCCTCGGGCCTGGCTCGATCCAGCGCGCCCACACGGCCAGCGAGTCGGTGCCGATCGCCGACCTCGTCGCCTGTTGCCAGGCGATCGCCGTGACGGCGCTCCGGTTCTGCAACGCTGCTGCCTGAACCGGAGAGGAGCGGACGGTGATCGAGGAGCTCGTGATCAACGGCGCGCGTGTGGCCGCCGCAGAGGGGACGACGTTCGACACGATCAACCCGGCGACGGGAGAGGTGTTCCGCACGGTCGCCTCCGCTGGGCCAGAGGACGCCGACCGCGCGGTGCGGGCGGCTGCCGCGGCGTTCGATCGCTGGTCGACGGCGAGCGCGCACACGCGCGGGAGGGTTCTGCACCGCTGGGCCGACCTGCTCGAGGAGCACGTCGAGGAGCTCGCGTTGCTGGAGACGCGCGACATGGGGATGGCGATCGGTGATGCGCGCTGGTGCGTCGGCAACGCCGCGACGGTGATGCGCTTCTACGCCGGTGCGATCCAGACCTTCGGAGGCGCGACCGTCCCCGTTGACCGCGACGGCGTCGCGATGACGTTCCGCGAGCCGATCGGCGTCGCGGCGTTGATCACGCCGTGGAACTTCCCACTGAACATCGCGAACTGGAAGGCGGCGCCGGCGATCGCCGCCGGCAACTGCGTGGTGCTGAAGCCCGCGAGCCTGTCACCGCTGACGGCGCTCCGTTACGCGGAGCTCGCGCTCGAAGCGGGGTTGCCCGCCGGGGTGCTGAACGTCGTGCCGGGACCGGGTGGGACGGTCGGCGACGCCCTCGTCGAACACCCGCTGGTCGGCAAGGTCGGGTTCACCGGCTCGACCGCCGTCGGCGCCGGGATCATGCGAAAGGCCGCGGGCAGCATCAAGCGGGTGACGCTCGAGCTCGGCGGGAAGAGCGCCTGCGTCGTGTTCGCCGACGCTGACCTGGACCGGGTCGGGGCGCAGGCACCGTTTGGCGTGTTCGGGAACTGCGGTCAGGACTGCTGCGCCCGCTCGCGCCTGATCGTGCAGGAGTCGGTGCTCGACGAGGTGCTCGAGCGCTACGTCGGGGCGACCCGCGCGATCATCGTCGGCAACCCGGAGGATCCCGCGACCCAGGTCGGGCCGATGGTGTCGTTCGGCCAGCGTGACGCGGTCGAGGCGGCGATCGCGCGGGGCGTCGCGGAGGGAGCGCGGATCGAGGTGGGCGGCACGCGTCCCACCGACGCCGCGCTGGCGTCGGGCGCCTACCTGCGCCCGACGGTGCTGGCTGGCGCGACGAACGACATGACGACGTCCCGTGAGGAGATCTTCGGCCCGGTCGTGTCGGTGATCTCCTTCCGCGACGAGGCCGACGCGATCCGCATCGCGAACGACTCGCCGTACGGCCTTGCGGGATCGCTCTGGACACGCGACAGCGCCCGCGCGCTGCGGGTCGCCCGGGCGTTGCGCACGGGCGGGATCGGCGTCAACTCCAACTCGAGCGTGTTCCCACAGGCACCGTTCGGGGGCTACAAGCAGTCAGGGATCGGGAAGGAGCTCGGCATGGAGGGCCTCGTGCATAACACGGAGCAGAAGACCGTCTTCATCTCGACGGCGCCATGAGCGACACGTCGACACCGATCCGCGCGGCGAAGGGCACCGATCTGCGCTGCAAGGGCTGGCTGCAGGAGGCCGCCCTACGGATGCTCGAGAACAACCTCGACCCGGACGTCGCCGAGGACCCCGCGAACCTCGTCGTCTACGGCGGCACCGGCAAGGCGGCGCGCACGTGGGACGACTACCACCGCATCGTCGCGACGCTCAAGCGGCTCGAGAACGACGAGACGTTGCTCGTGCAGTCCGGCCGACCGACCGGCGTGTTCCGCACGCACGCGATGGCGCCACGGGTGCTGATCGCGAACGCGAACCTCGTGCCGGAGTGGGGCACGTGGGAGGAGTTCCGCCGCCTCGAGGCGCTCGGGCTGACGATGTACGGCCAGATGACGGCGGGGTCGTGGATCTACATCGGCACGCAAGGGATCGTGCAGGGGACGTATGAGACGTTTGCGGCGATCGCCGAGGCTCGTTTTGGCGGCACCCTCGCGGGCCGCCTCGTCGTCACAGCCGGGTGTGGCGGGATGGGAGGCGCGCAGCCTCTCGCCGTCTCGATGCTCGACGGCGTCTGCCTGATCGCTGACGTCGACCCTTGGCGCCTTGGCCGACGCGTCGAGACGCGCTACCTCGACCTCGTCGCGCCCGACCTCGACAGCGCGCTGCGGGAGGCAAAGGAGGCGCAGGACGCCGGTGAGGGACGGTCGATCGGCGTCGTGATGAACGCCGTCGACATGTTCGCGGAGCTCGAGCGCCGCGGCATCCACGCCGACATCGTCACCGATCAGACGGCGGCGCACGACCCGCTCGTCGGCTACGTGCCCGACGGCATGTCGCTCGAGGCTGCTGCAGAGCTGCGCGGGAACGATCCGTCGCGCTACATCGAGCTCGCGCGAGCCTCCATGGCGCGGCACGTTGCCGCGATGGTGCGCTACCAGGACCGCGGCGCCGTCGTCGTCGACTACGGCAACAACATCCGCACCGAGGCGCGCGCGCACGGCTACGAGCGGGCCTTCGACTTCCCCGGCTTCGTGCCGGCCTGGGTGCGCCCGCTGTTCTGCACCGGCACCGGCCCGTTCCGCTGGGCGGCGCTGTCGGGCAACCCTGATGACATCGCAGCAACCGACGCAGCGATGCTCAAGCTGTTCCCCGACAACGCGAAGCTGCACCGTTGGATCGGGCAGGCGCAACGGCGGATCGCCTTCCAGGGAGTGCCGGCGCGGATCTGCTGGATCGGCTACGGCGAGCGCCACCGCGCCGGGTTGATGATCAACGACCTTGTCCGGTCAGGCGAGGTCACGGCGCCGGTCGTGATCGGACGCGACCACCTCGACTCGGGGTCGGTCGCCTCGCCATACCGCGAGACCGAGTCGATGAAGGACGGCTCTGATGCGATCGCCGACTGGCCGCTCCTCAACGCCATGCTGAACGTGGCGAGCGGCGCGGCGTGGGTCGCGCTCCACCACGGCGGCGGCGTCGGCATCGGCCGCTCGATCCACTCCGGCTCGCAGGTCGTCGCGGACGGCACCGCGGACGGCGCGCTGCGTGTCGAGCGGTGTCTCACGAACGACCCGGGCACCGGCGTGATGCGCCACGCACACGCCGGCTACGAGGCCGCCATTGACCACGCCCGCGCGACGGGGCTCGACCTGCCGGGGATCACGACCTGACGGGCTCCTGGGAGCCCGTCAAACGAGGTCGGCGATGGCGCGTGGGTGGGACCGAGCGGGGCTGGCGGGCGTCCTGCGGCGATTGCTGGGGCAAGTGCAAAGGGCGGCCCCGTCCCCGCGAAGACCGCACGCCTCGGGTGGGTGGCTCTCCCATCCGATGATTGCGCGATGACATGGTCATTGGGTGTCTGGAGCGAGCGGGAGCGTCGCCGTCGCGCAGGGTTTGCTGGGGCAAGTACAAGCGACGCGCAACGCTCCCGCGAGGCCAGCAAGCGCAGGACGATCCAGGCACCCGAAGGACCACGCCATCTCGCAAATCAGACCCCTAGACCCAGCCGCGTCGCCGCGCCTCGGCGATTGCCTGGACGCGCGAGTGCGCGCCGAGTGCAGCGAGCACGACGGCGACGTGGTTGCGTACGGTCACCTCGGTGATCACCATGGTGCGCGCGATCTCCCGCGTCGTTGCACCCTCCACCATCATGTCGAGGACCCGCTGACGGCGCGCGGATAGCGGAGATTGCGGCACCGGTCCGCTCGGGTCGGTGACGTCGATGACCACGAGATGAATGGTCGGCAACCCGGCCTCGTCCAGCCGCTCGCAGACGTGCGTGAAGAACGTGCAGACACCGGTCGCGGTGCGCGCGCGGAACCGACCAACGTGCGAGCCGATACCGTGACGAAGGTGCACCGCGTCGTCGCGATCCTCCGGCGCGGTCACCTCGATCAGCGCCACGCCGCCGATAGCCAGGGCGTCCGCGACGCCTGAGAGCCGCTCGTCGCACCTCGACTCGACCACGACGTCCCCTGTTGGCGTGCGCGCGATCACCAGGTGGATCCCGTCGACGAGCCCGGCTGCTGTGCCAGAGGCGGCGGCGCGCTCGTGCTGAAGCACCAACAGGAATCCGGGGATGCCCCCCCCCACCTCAAGGGCGGGATCGCTCCAGATGAGGACGCCAAAGCCCTCAGCGTCCTGTCGCACGTCGAACGTCACCCACGAGCGCTGGCCGCGTCGGAGGCGGGCGCGATGCTCGCTCAGCGCGACGCGACCGTGCGCGTCGGTCGACCGGTCGAGGACATCGGTGCCGACGGGCACGTTCAGGGCGTCCGGACAGACCGCCTCGGCCGCGCCCCGCCCGAGGCTGTGAAAGGCGACCTCGCCCTGATCGTCACGGACGAAGCAGCACGACACGCGATCGAACCCTGCGGCGTGGTGATCGTGCTCGATTTCGTTGATGTCCGTTCGTGTCGCCACGATGTAAACGATACGTGCCCGCGGCCCGGAGTCCTTTCAAAGCGTCCGCATCTACGTTCGAGCGACGTGGTTCTCAGCGATCGACACGACCCCCCGACCGGTCGCCGGCCCAATCAGGTCAAGACTGCTGCGGCCGACCCGAGCATAGCCTTCGGGATTTCTGTACCGATCGACGCGGCTGCGGAGCGGCGCCTGGAACCTCGCCCGTCATGGCCGGGCGAGCTGCGCCAGCCTTGCTCCTCGCCGGCGATCAGCACAGCAATCACCGGACGCTGCACCAGAGCGACGACGCGCTCGGGTGTCGCGGGGACGGTAGCGATTGGGTGACCTGCATCAACTTTCACCGCTTTCAGTCGGCAGGGCTTGTGAACGGCCGCTCGCGCGTCGATCCCTCGTCTCGTATCGCACGAATGGAGAGGTCCTGATGCGCCCGTCTACCCGCATACTCACCGGCACGATCGCCCTTCTCACAACCCTCGCCGCCACCGTGGCGATCGGCCTGTGGGGATCGTCACGGCTCGACGCCGGAGTGTCGAACCTCGAGCACGGGCAGACGCTGACCGACGACGCGATGCAGGTGAAGTTCCGCGCCGCCGACTTCAACGGCTGGCAGACCGCCTACGCGTTCGACATCAAGCGCGGGGTGCCCGGCGCGGCTGCCGACACGGCTGACAGCCGCAAGGCCTTCCTCGCGTCCGCGGACGCGTTCAGCAAGGAGATCGCCGCTCTGCAGCACGACACGCTCAACACGTCGCAGCTCGCAGCAGCACGCACCGCGGACGCGGCGTTCCGGCAGTTCATGCAGGTCGATGCCGAGGTTGTCCGAGACTACCGACACGGGACGCCGGTCTCCATCAAGGCAGCCGACGATCTCGTGCTCGGCAAGGAGATCGAGCTGTTCACGACGACCGCGACCAACGTCGATCGCCTGATCGCTTCAGTGCGCGCGACTGCGAGTAGCGACCGACGCGACGCGACTACCGTGATGGGGCAGGTGACCATCGCGATCTACGCCGCCGCGACCGTCGCTGCCCTTCTCGCGATCGCCGTCGTCTTCACGCTGCGCCGCGCGATCGTCGGCGTGCGGCGGGTCGTCGAGGTGATCGGTGACGCCGCAGGAGACCTCGCCGCGGTGGCAGAACAGGCGTCGGCGTCCGCGACGGAGGTCGGGACCGCCGTCAACGAGACGGCGCGGGCGATCGAGTCGGTCGCCGTCGGCGCAGAGCGACAGACGCAGATGCTCGTCGAGGCGACCCAGGACGCGGCCACGGCGCGCGACCGGGCGACGTCGGGCATGGGCGTCTCGGAGGCGATCGACGCCGCGATGCAGGGCATGCGCAGCTCGTCCGACGAGGTCGGCGAGGCGATGGGCGCCCTCGCACGGCGCAGCGAAGAGATCACCTCGATCGTCGACACGATCACGACGATCGCCGACCAGACAGCGCTTCTCGCCCTCAACGCCGCGATCGAGGCCGCGCGCGCGGGTGAGCACGGTCGCGGCTTCGCCGTCGTCGCTGACGAGGTTCGCCACCTCGCAGACAAGTCGCGCGAGTCGACCGGCAGCATCACCCGCCTTGTCGAGGAGATCCGTAGCAGCATCGATCGGGCTGAGGCGATCTCAAGCGCCTCCGCTGGCCAGGTGTCGACCGGCGTGGAGATCGCCCAGCAGAGCCACGACGCCTTCGCGGCGATCCAGCAGGGGGCCGACCAGATCGACGCCGTTCTCCACGCGATCGCTCTCGTCGGCGCTGACACGAGCGCCGCGGCACAGCAGGTGTCCGCCGCTGCCGAGGAGACGAGCGCCTCGGTGCACGAGGTCTCCAGCGCGGCCACCAGCGTCGCCGAGACCGCCGAGCTCCTGAAGGCGATCGTTTCCGACTTCCGGTTCTGATCGATGGACCGCCGCGACGATGACGGCGTTCGTCGGCGCCGCGACCCGACCGGGCGCGAGTTCGAGCTCGTCCCGGTGATGTCGAACGGCCTCGGGCGCTCGGCGAGCGCGGTCGCTGATGGCATGACAAGCGAGCGCCGGCTGCGGCCGAGGCGTCCCGTACGGCGAACGTCGCGCTCGCGGGCGCCGGTCTCCCCTCGTGCTCGCACCGCGCTGCGCGATCGCGCTGACGCTCTCGCTCAAGCGGGGCTCATCGGCGCACCGGGGTTGAGCGCATCGCGGCCGGCGACCTGACGTTCCCAGTGACGCCGGTGACGCGGCCGAGCACCGATGCGGGAGCGGATGAGATGGGCGACGCTGCACGGAGCGGGAACGTGATCCGTGAGGCGACGGTCGCCACGAGCGACCCGTCGGGGTGCGCGGTCGGCGACAACGCAGGCGTGGTCAGCGACGTCGCGGAAGGCGCCGAGCGCCAGGTGCAGATGCTGAGCGAGGCTCGCGGCACGGCGGAACCGGCGCGCGGCACCGCCACCGCGGGATCGGTGACGGAGGCCCGGATGGCGTCGGTGATGGGCAACCTGGACGGCAGGTCGAGCGCGATCCAGGAGACGAACCTGCTCGCCCTGAACGCCGCGATCCAGGAGACGAACCTGCTCGCCCTGAACGCCGCGATCGAGGCCGCGCGCGCCGGCGAGCAAGGGCGCGGGTTCGCAGTTGTCGCGGAGGAGATGCGCAAGCCGGCCGAGGAGTCGCAGCAGGCGGCTGGTTCGATCGCGACCCTGATCGGCGAGATCCAAACCGCGAGCGGCGAGCTCGTGCAGGTCGTCAACGAGGAGGCGATCGGCACGTTCCGCGAGATCGCCGCGAGCGCGCAGCAGCTCGCCGCGACGACAGAGGGGCTGCAGCGGCTCGTCGACCGGTTCAGGACGCACTGACCCGCCCCGCCCAGATGCGGCGGCGCTGCAAACGATTAGGCCGGGATGGGCAGGCCTACTTGACGCCGACCGAAGACTCCCTGCTAACGAAATTTGTTACAGAAAACGCGAGCCGCTTGCGGAACCCGCAGCCAGTGCGCTATCATCCCCGCCATGACTGAAGCCGTCTCCGTCCTCACCCTCGGCAAGCTCCTCCAGCGTCGCCGCGAAGCCGCGGGCCTCTCACGCCCCCGCCTCGCCCGGCTCGTGGACATGAGCCCCGGCACCATCGAAGGCTGGGAGACCGAGCGCGTCACGCGCCCGCCGATCGGCGAGATCCTCCGCATCGCCCGCGCGCTCGGCATCTCGCTGGGCGACATCGAGGCCGCAGTGCTCGCCGGCGACGACCGCGAGCCGGTGGCAGCGTCCACCGGTGCCAGCACCGCCGCGCTCGAGCTGCTCAAGCTGGCGATGGCGCGCTTCGGCTGGGACGAGGCCCAGGTCGACGACATGCTCGACGAGCCCTCTGGCTCGACCTCGAGCTGGCTGAACGGGCTACCGATGCCCCAGCGCAGCGCCGTCTCGGCGACGATCGCGGTCACCGCTCAGCTGCTCGCCCAGCAGTAGTCAGCACGCCTCAGGCCGCCCAACAACCTCGGGGCCAACGTGCGGCCCTGGAACATCGTTCGAGCTCATGCAGAGCCGCCTCGCGCGGCTCTGCTGCGTGATACGGCCGTGCACGATCGCGAACGCCTCAACGGTGAGGCGCCCGGGCCCGGGCCTCGCAGGATCGCGTCGGCGATCACCGACGTGCCGATGTCGGGCAACCAGCCGCCGATCCTGGCTCGCATCACCTCAGCCTCGGTGCGGCCCAGCTCCCCTCTGGCTCCTCAGCGAGCCGATGATCGAGCGTGGTGCCCGCTCCGCCGCGAAGCGCGCGGTTTGGCAGTATTGCGCGATGCACCCACTCGACCCACTAACCGCTGACGAGATCACGCTCGTGGCGGCGCGCGTTCGCGCCGACCACGCCCCGGGGGATGGGTGGCGGTTCGCATCGATCGGGCTCGTCGAGCCGACGAAGGCGGCGCTGTCAACGTGGGAGCCACGCGCGACGCTCCCTCGCTACGCGCTCGCGATCGTCTGGAACCGGGCGACCGGGATGACCTACGAGTGCCTCGTGAACGTGACGGCAGACCGGCTCACGGGCGTCACGGAGCGCCCGGGCGTGCAGCCAAACTTCACCGTTGACGAGTACCACGAGTGCGACACGCTCGTGCGCGCGCACCCGGACATGATCGCCGCGCTTGCGAGGCGCGGGATCGACGACATGTCAACGGTCTTGGTGGACGCGTGGGCGTACGGCGACGAGCTTGCGCCTGCGGCCTACCGCGATCGCCGGGTTGCGTGGTGCGACGTCTGGGTGCGGGGCGCGCCGGGCGCAAACCCGTACGCGCACTTCATCGGCGGCCTGCGCCCGATCGTCGACGTGAACCGGATGGAGCTTCTCGAGCTGCAGGACGTCTACGACCGCGGCCGGCCCGAGGTGATGGGCGAGTACGCCCCGGCCCACGTCCCCGATCAGACGCTCCGCGCCGATCTGAAGCCCCTGCGCATCCACCAGCCTGAAGGGGTCTCGTTCACCGTCGATGGAAACGAGCTGCGCTGGCAACGGTGGCGCATGCGGGTCGGCTTCAACCATCGCGAGGGGCTCGTGCTGCACCAGGTCGGCTACGAGGACGCGGGGCATGTCCGACCGATCGCGCATCGGCTGTCGTTCGCCGAGATGGTCGTGCCGTACCGCGATCCGGGCTTCGATCACGCGCCGCGTACTGCCTTCGACGTCGGCGAGTGGGGCCTCGGCGTGATGACGACGTCCCTCTCCCTGGGATGCGACTGCCTCGGGGAGATCCGCTACCTCGATGCCGTGCTTCCGAACTCCCACGGCGAGCCGTACACGATCCCGAACGCCATCTGCCTGCACGAGGAGGACAACGCCGTGCTCTGGAAGCACGTCGACCATCACGCGGGCGCTGAGGTGCGGCGGATGCGCCGCCTCGTCGTCTCGTTTCACGCGACGGTGGCGAACTACGAGTACCTCGTCTACTGGCGTTTCTACCAGGACGGCAACATCGAGTGTGAGGTGCGTGCTACCGGCATCATGGTCACGACCGCCTTGCCGGAGGGCGAGCGCTCGCCCCACGGCACGATGGTTGACCAGCGCACCTACGCGCCGTACCATCAGCACTTCATCGTCGCCCGGCTCGACCTTGACGTGGACGGGCCGGACAACACCGTCTATGAGGTCGAGTCCGCCGCGATGCCGGTCGGCGACGACAACCCCTACGGGCTCGGCCTGGTGACACGCTCGACGCCGGTACGCTCGGAAGCGGCGTCGGCGAGAGACTACGACTGGTCGACGCAGCGGGCGTGGAAGGTCGCGAGCGCCTCGCGGCGCAACGCGCACGGCGACCCGACGGCGTACAAGCTGGTGCCGACCGGCGCGATCCCGACGTTCCTTCCCCCCTCCTCACCCGTCGTGCAGCGCGCGCCGGTGATCGAGCACGCCCTCTGGGTGACGCGCGAGGCGCCGGACGAGCGCTGGCCCGCCGGCGACTACCCGACGCAGAGCAGGACCGATACCGGGATCACGCGTTGGATCGAGCGGGACCGACCGCTCGAAGGGGTCGACGTGGTGCTCTGGTACGTGTTCGGCATCCACCACATCACGCGCGCCGAGGACTGGCCCGTGATGCCGGCGGACACGGTGTCGTTCTGGCTCAAGCCGTTCGGCTTCTTCGACCGCAACCCGTCGCTTGACGTGCCGCCGGAGGCTGGTCGCTGTCACACGCCAAGCTAACCTTCAGCTCGAAGGTTAGCTTGAAGCCCGAGGCTCCGTCACGCCGGGCGCGCGAGCGTGCGCAGGCCGTTCCCGACGGCCGCGAGCAGCACGAGCGAGCCGGCGAGATACCCGGCAACGATGTGGCGCGGGTAGGCGTAGTACACCTGGACGAACACGTGCGCGGTGAGGTAGGCGACGGGAACGCCAACGAGCAGCGCGAGCGTCCACGAGCGGCGGAACCGTCGCGCGATGCCCGCGAGGAGCAGGACGGACAGAGAGACCTGGAGCCCCTCGCAGGCGCGGCGGAAGAACCGCGAGGTGAGAACCTGGCGATCCCACGACGGGATCACCAGGACGCCGCCAAGCTGGCTCCGGATGGTCGCACGAACCGCCGGGTCTGAACCGGCGCGCAGCAGGTCGAGCGGGCTCAACGGGTACACCGCCGGGATGTGCGGCGAGGTCGGTACGAAGACGAGCTGGTGCCCGAAGTAGAGGTTGTGTGCGGCGGGGAGCAGGGTGATCAGCAGCGCCGGAACGCCGAGACGGAGCGCCTTGACGACCCGCACCAGAACCGGTTCACCTGAGGCGGAGCGTGCCGCCACCTCTCGCACGACGATCACGACGGCGATCATCGCAAGCCCCGGCGACTGGTCGGCCCGGAAGATGAACATCACCCCGAGCAGCGTCCCGGCAAAGAGGCGGCCGCGGGTGCTCGTCGCCGTGATCGCGAGGGGCAGCACGAAGAGGAGGAGCATCCAGGTCGGCGACTCGGAACGCAACGTGTGCGGTGCGAGCGACACCTCGTCCGTTGCGACGAGCATGAACGTGAGCGTCGCTGACACCAGGAGCGCGCCACCCAGAGCAAGCGACTTCCTCCCTCGAGCGATGCGCCCACGGACAGCGAGCCCATCACGCAACACGAGCAGCTCGAACGCGAAGAGGACGCCAAGCGCGACACCAACGAGGCCCGCGACGAGGATCAGTCCGTCGCGGTCACCGACAACCATGTGTTGCAGGTACATGAAGTACCGCATCGCCGGCGAGTACTCGAAAACGTGCTCGCCGCCCCCGAGCGTCCCGCCGGTGAGGATCGCGCGCGCGAACGACTCGTAGGCAAGGGGATCGCCCCCACCCTCCAGGTAGGTGACGCCGCCAAAGACGCTGTGGTACTGCATCCGCGCGACGGCGGCAGCCAGGACGAGGTTCGCGACAAGCGCGCCGCGCCACGCTGCGGCCCACGTGATGGTGCGTCGCGCCGCGAGCCAGGGGACGACCGCGAGGAAGAAGTACACGAGCGACTGGTGGTGTGCGACGCGAGCCGGTGCGTGAAGCGCAAGGACCGCTGCCGTGGCGCCGACGAGGAGCACGATGACGAGCGACACCCGAGACCGCGCGAGGTCGCGAACGAGCGCGCACGCCCCTCCGAGCAGCACGGCGCCGAGCAACACGGCGAGCACGGCGACCAACGCGCTGACCCCGACCGATCGTCCGACGACGGTGATGGGCGCGCCGGACGCGTCCGCCAGGCGAACAGCCGCGAACGGCGTCGTGGCGAAGGAGGCGCCCATCCACCGGTAGCGCACCACGACGTCGACCGTTCCCGGGCTGGGCGCCGTGACGACCCTCCCGGCCGTCGATGTCGGCAGCGCGTAGACCTCCCGCCCGAGCTGCAACGAACCCGCGCCGACGTAGGTGACGACGACGCCGTTCGTCGCATCGACGCGTCCGCGCCAGACGGCAGAGAAGGGCAGCCGATCGCGGTCGTGCGGGTCGGGGACATAGAAGTCGTAGCGATCAGAGTTGACGGCGCTCAGCTGCCAGTTCGAGTGCTGAAAGCCAGGCTTGTCCCCCCAACTGGAGAAGGCGATCGCCGGATCGACGCGGGTTCGACCGTGTGCGAACGGGTCCTCGTACGAGCGCTCGCAGCGGAAGTACGGCAGGCGGGCGAGCGGCTTGGTGGTGATCTGGTAGCAGCCCTCGAACCCCGCCGGCGGTGCGCCGACGAGCACGAGCTTCGCGAGGAGCGCCGCGGCGGCGAGCCACACGAGCACGCGCGGTCGCGGCAGCGGCGGGTTGCCCAGCAGCAGCAACGCGGCGACCAGAACCGTCGCGAGCCCGACGATCGACGACGCGGGTGCGCCCGCGAGCCAGGTGACGCCGTGGGCGGGGACCGCCCCGACGACAAGGAGGATGAGCCCAAGCCGTCGCGCGGGCCCGAGCCTCACGACGGCGCGGCCGAGGACCGAACGCATCGCTCCATGATACGAGGCCGACCCGCCCGAGCGCCGCAGACAGCCGCCCGACGAGCCTGTCGACGGATTCGCGAACCTGCTCGATCCGCGAGTAGGCAGCCACCGCGTCACCCGCACCATCCTGCCCCCGTACCACGTTCGGCTGGATCGGCGGAGGCAAGGCGAGAGTTCGGCGAGCTCCACATCGACGGCAGCGGCGGCAGAGAGGATCGAGCATGCGCGCCAGACGCGATCCGGACTGCCGCGACCACCGCTCCCTGGGATCAGCGATCGGCCAGAAGATCGAGTCGCCTCAGGCGCCCGACCAGCCATAGCGCGGAGCAACCCCAGCGCCCGAAGCGCTGAGACGCGACGATCACACCAGGCCAATTAATCGCGATCGTCGCGGTCGGCGATCCGGCCGCCGCACTCGACCGGGGGTCGGGATCGCGACGGTATTCCACGCGCAGTGCGGGTTGGTCGAAGTCTCGTGTGCGTCACGCGTCGTCGAGGTAGCGGCGAAGCGCTTCCGGATCACGGCTGACGCCGTCGGACGCCGCCCCCTCTTGGCGCGGACGGCATGGAATAATCGCCGACATGAGAGACCCACGAACCGCATCCTACGGCTCCGCCCGCCTCACGGACATGGCCACCCAGGCGCAGGTCGATCCAGGAAACGCGGACAACACGGATTGCGACTTCCATCTCGTGCGCCGCTACTTCGACGTCGCGGCGTTCGGCGTCAACGCTGCGGTCGGAAATGCCGGCGACCAGATGGTCGTCCCGCACCACGAGGCCGACGACGCCGAGAACGGAACGAACGGCCACCAGGAGCTGTTCGTGATCATGACCGGGCATGCCGCCTTCACGATCGACGGCGACCCGATCGATGCCCCGTCGGGGACGCTCGTCTTCGTCCGCGACCCAACCCTGATCCGTGCGGCGACCGCGCTCGTCGATGCGACGACGATCCTCATGGTCGGCGGCCCCGTGGGCACGCCCTACATCGTCTCGCACTGGGAGAGAGCGCTTCCAGGGCGCGAGAGCTGAGCCGACCGGCACCGCGACCGCGCCAGTCGACGCGGCGATCGCGGCCTTGACCACCCCCCCAGCACCCACGAGCCTCCAGTGCCCAACCCGATGAGGATCCCGCCGAACCTCCAACTGGGACTCGACGGACGGGAACTGGGGCGGAAGGATTCGAACCCTCGATCGCGGGACCGAATCCGTTCGGGCACAGTGGATGGGCCACCGCGACCTGCAGACCACCCTGATCTACGCCCACTACGCCGCCTCACCGCACGAGACGGCGATGCTCGAGCGGGCCCTCAACCCGCACCCGTTCGGCGAAACGAAGGAAACGGGGAAGGACACGGCGCACGATGGACGCTGACACCACCACGCACGAACCCGCATCACTGCAAGGCTGGGGCGGAAGGATTCGAACCCTCGATCGCGGGACCAAAACCCGCTGCCTTACCGCTTGGCCACGCCCCAATCGAGTCCCAGTGTAGGCGGTCACGCGGCCATCGCCGGCCACGTCCCACGTCGTGAACCTATAGTGCAACGGTCAACGAGCGGAGGTCCGGGATGGCACGGGAAGGCCTGGTAGGCGGAGCGGACATCGGGGTTGATCTCGCCCTGGCGATCCTCGCGGGCGTGCGCTCCGGCGGGGAGCGAGTGGGCCTTCTGTTCGCCGGCGTCGTCACCGACCGCGGCGGGCACGTCGTCGCGTCCCTGCGCATGGATGGTGCCCCGCTCGGCGCGCTTCCGATCGCCACGGACAAGGCCTACACGGCAGCGTTGTGGGGCGCGCGGACGGGCGCCTTCGGGCCGGCGTCCGTGCCCGGCGAGGAGGACTGGGGGTTCGCCAACACCGTCGGCGGACGGATGGTCGTGTTCGCGGGTGGCGTGCCTGCCCGTTCTGACGGCGCGCTCGTCGGGGCGCTCGGTGTCTCCGGCGCGCTCTCGAGCGAGGACGAGGCCTGCGCGCTCGCCGCGCTCGCGAGCGTCGGGCTGTCTGGCTAGCCGAACACCGTCGGCGTCCACGGTCCGCGGATCCGCTCGACCTCCTCCGGGCCCGGCCACGGCGGCATCGTCGCCCCGATCACGACCAACGCGACATCACCCGCCGCGCGAAACTGGAAGCGCGTCCCGACCGGGATCGAGAGCGACGTCCCCGGCACGAGCCCGACGACCTCCTCGTCGTCGCCGCAGCATCGCCACATCGAGCCCTGCCCTGACACGACGAACCACAGCTCGTCGACCGTTCGATGAACGACCGCGGACGAGACCGCGCCGGCCCGCAGCGTGAACTGCGCCATGCCGCCACGCTCGGTCGACGCGAGCACGCGTACCTCAGAGCCGTCGGGAGCGGTCACGTCCGCTCTCGCTGGCAGCTTCCGGGTCTCGAAGGTCACGCAGCACCACCCTGGTCGGCGAGCATCCAGCGAAACAGCTCATCCATCCGCGCCGCCGACAGCCCCGCGCGCACGTCGTCTGCCATCGCGTACACCCCCGTTCCCGTCGCCGCGCTCCGCTCGACCGCTGGCGGTGGGAGCGGCGCGACGTCGAGGTGCGGTTGCAGGAACTCGGCGAACGCATGCATCGTGGCGATCCCTCCAAGGTCGGCGCTCTCAAGCGGGCCGGTCACTGCCAGGCGACGCCCGATCGAGGTGCGAACGACAAGGTCGATCGCCTCGGCGCTCGCGGCGCCGCTCGCCCACAACGCCCAGGCCTCACGCAACAGGGCGAACTGCAGCCGGTTGCCGATGAAACCGGGGATCTCGCGGTCGATCACGGCAGGCCGCTTGCCTGCCCTGCGGATCGCGTCACAGGTGAACGCGACGACGTCGGGATCGGTCTCCGGGCCGGCGCACACCTCGACGAGCGGGATCAGCTGTGGCGGGAACCAGAAGTGCGCGGCGATCACCCGCTCGCGGTGGCGGACGCGATCGACAAGCTCGCTCGCCGGCTGCCCGCTGGAGCTGGCGAGCACCGTCGGTGGCGCGCAGATCGCGTCGAGCCGCTCGAAGATCGCGAGCTTCAACGCGACGTCCTGCGTGACCGCCTCAACCACGAGCTGCGCGGCGCCCGCGTCCTCGAGGCGGGTCGTCACGCGCACGCGTGCAAGCGTGGCGTCGGCCTCCGCCGTCGTCGCGAGCCCGTGGCGCACGAAGTCGGCGAGGCTGGTCGCGATCCGGCAGCGAGCAGCAGCCAGGCTTGAATCGCTACGGCCGACCATCACCACGTCGAGGCCCGCAGCAGCGAACACCTGGCTCACGCCATGACCGATGATCCCGTTACCGACCACCGCGACCGTGTCGAGCCGATCCGGAACAGACACCGCTGGCTCCTCGCCCTCGCGCTCCGCCCGTTAGTATCTCCGAACGTGCCGCAGCTCGCCTGCATCGTGATGGCCGGAGGGCGCGGGACGCGGATGCGCTCGGCGACGCCGAAGGTCCTGCACCCCGTCTGCGGACGGCCGATCCTCGCGTGGGTGCTGCTCGCCGCGCGCGACGCCGGCGCCTCGACCCTCATCGTCGTCACGCCACCCGATCACGACGAGGTGCAGACGCTCGCCGCAAGCTTCGGGCGTGTTGCGATCCAACACAACGCAGGCGGCACCGGCGACGCCGTTCGCTGCGGCATGGCCCCGCTCGCCTCGTTCGTGGGAGACGTGCTCGTGGTGTCTGGCGACACGCCGCTGATCCGCACCGAGCTCCTCGCCGAGCTCGTCGCCCACCATCGCGCCACCGGCGCGACGGCGACCCTCCTGAGCGCAGACGTCGCGACGCCGAACGCCTATGGCCGGGTCGTGCGGCAAGCGGACGGCTCGGTCGATCGGGTCGTCGAGGCGCGCGACGCCTCGGCCGGCGAGCTCGATCTGACGGAGATGAACGCCGGGTTCTACGTGTTCTCGGCCGACGCGCTGCGCGCCGCGCTGCTGCGCCTCGAGCCAGACAACGCGCAGGGCGAGCTCTACCTGCCAGACACGCTGATCGCGATCCGCGAGGCCGGGGGTCGTCTCGCGGCGCACCGCACGGCCGACACGACCTCGTCGCTTGGCATCAACACGCGGATCGAGCTCGCCGAGGCTGATCGCCTGCTGCGCGCGCGGATCCTCGAGGAGCACATGCTCGCCGGCGTGACGATCATCGACCCGGCAACGACCTTCGTCGAGCCGACCGTGACGCTCGAGCCCGACACGACGATCCACCCGTTCTGCGTCCTGCGCGGCTCGACGCACGTCGCGAGCGGCGCGGAAGTCGGCCCGCACGCCGTGCTCGTCGACGCGCAGGTCGGCGAGGATGCGCGGGTCGGGCCGTTCTGCTACCTGCGTCCCGGCACGTGGCTGGCCCGTCGAGCGAAGGCCGGCACGTTCGTGGAGATCAAGAACAGCACCGTCGGCGAAGGCGCGAAGGTCCCACACCTGTCGTACATCGGCGACGCCGAGATCGGCGCGGAGAGCAACGTCGGAGCCGGTGCGATCACGGCGAACTACCACCGTGGGCAGAAGACGCGGACGACGATTGGCGCGCACGTCCACATCGGCAGCGACAATGTGTTCGTCGCTCCGGTGAGGATCGGCGACGGCGCGTACACCGCTGCTGGCTCGATCATCACGGACGACGTCCCCAACGACGCGCTCGCGGTCGCGCGTGCACGGCAGGTCAACATCGACGACTACGCAACCAGGAGTGACGATGGCTGAGACCCAGCTGTTTGCTGCGAGTTCCTACCTGGTCGCGGGGAGCGACGCCCTCGGCCAGCCGATGACGGACACGGCGCTCGACTACTCGCCCTCGAAGCGACTGCTGCTGTTCAGCGGCCGTTCGAACCGCGATCTCGCGATCCGGATTGCCGACCGGCTACGGGTCTCGCTCGGCGCGCGGACGCTGCGCACGTTCGCCAGCGGCGAGATCTACGCGCGCTACGACGAGTCGATCCGAGGGGCGGACATCTTCATCGTCCAGTCCTTCGCACCGTCCGATGGCATGAGCGTGAACGACTACCTCGTCGAGCTGATGATCATGGTTGACGCGGCGAAGCTCGGCTCAGCGAAGCGCATCACGGCGGTGCTGCCGCTGTTCCCCTACGCGCGTCAGGACAAGAAGTCGAAGCCACGCGAGCCGATCACCGCTCGCCTCGTATCGACCCTGCTGGAGGCTGCCGGCGTCGACCGCGTGCTGACGATGGACCTCCACGCGGGCCAGGTACAGGGCTTCTTCGACGGCCCCGTCGACCACATGACGGCGCTGCCGATGTTCGCCCAGTACTTCCGCGACCAGGGCATGGCTGGCGAGGGCGTCTGCGTCGTGTCAGCCGACACGGGCCGGACGAAGCTCGCGAAGAAGTTCGCGGAGATGCTCGGCGCGTCGCTCGCGATCATCTCAAAGGATCGTCCGACGCACAACGTCGCCGAGGTGATCGACATCATCGGTGCCGAGAAGGTGCGCGGACGAGTCGCGATCATCTCCGACGACATGATCGACACCGCCGGCACGCTCTGCGCTGGCGCCGAGGCCGTCGCACGCGCCGGGGCGTCAAAGGTCGTCGCGTGCGCCACCCACCCGATCTTCTCCGAGCCGGCGCTGCAACGCATCGAGGCCTCCACGCTCGATCTCGTCGTCGTCGGTGACACCGTCCCGGTCGACGCGCTGCGCAAGCCCGACAAGGTCGTGGTGCTTCCCGTGGACGGCATCCTCGCGCAGACGATCGACAACATCTTCCGCGAGGGCTCCGTCTCGGAGATCTTCGGCGGGGAGAACCAGCTCTTCTAAGATATTTGGCTTAACCATGCGTGTTTGTGGCTCCTTTTGGAGATCTGGGGTAGGGCGGGGACTGGACAGGGCAGCGGTTGAGGCGTACGCTTTCGGGCGATCGCGAGCGTCTGGGTGGTGAAGCGAACGACGCGGGCGGGGGAATCGCGGTTCCACGTCAAGTGGGAGGGGCCGCCGGTGCCGCTGGTCGATGGTGAGCGGTTCCGGGCGCAGCTGCACCTCGGCGTCTTCCGGACGGAGCGCGAAGCGCGGGCACGTGCCCGCTGGGCGCGCGAGGAGTGGGCTGAGGGGCGGATCCCCGATCCGAAGCGGATCGTCACGACGACGATTGCCGCGCGCCGCGTGACCGTGTCGTCGGTCGCTCGGGACTGGCTGACAAGCCGCGTCGACCTCGCCGTCGCGAGCATCCGTCAGTACCGGAGCCGGTGCGATCGGATCGTCGACGACCTCGGATCGCTGAGCGTCGAGGACGTCACCCCGGCGGTCGTGCGCGGCTGGGTGGCGGAGCTCGCGGGCGAGTTCGCGCCGAGCACGACCGGGATCTACCTTCACGTCCTGCGCCTCGTGCTCGACCATGCCGGGCAGGAGCCGAACGCGGCCCGTCACCGCAGCGTGAAGCTGCCGAAGGGCCGCACCGCGAACGTCCGCATCCGACTTCCCTCGAGCCGCGAGCTCGCGCAGATCGCCGCCGCGCTGCCCGCGCAGCATCGCCGGCTGCTCGACTTTCTCGAGGACACGGGGCTTCGGATCGAGGAGGCCTGCCGCCTTGACTGGGCGGACGTTGAGCGCGAGCGGGTCCTCGTGCGTGGCTCGAAGCGGACGGCGAGCGTTCGTTGGGTCGATACGAGGCTCCACCCGATCCGCCTGCTCGCCGACGAACCAGGTGAGGGACTGGTCTTCTCGGTGAGGGGCACGTCGTTCCGGAACGCGCTTGCGAGCGCCTGCGTCCGCGCAGGCACGAGGCACTACTCGCCGCACGACCTCCGTCATCTCCACGGAAGCCGGCTCGTGCATGGCGGCGCGAGCCCGGCCGACGTCGCGGCGCGCCTCGGGCACGCGAACGCCGCGACGACGCTTCGGGTGTACACGCACGTCATCGTTCCCGCGTAGCAGCGGCGCTCGGCGGGTCGTCGCGCAGGACACGCAGGACGTCCGCGCGACGGACGACGACGCGGCGCATCCCGCAGCTGACGTGGGGGACGCGCCGCAGGAGGCTTCGGACGGTCGCGGCCGGCAGGCCCGTCTCCTCCCGAACCTGCTCGCTTTGTCATCAGATC
>JANYCN010000045.1 GCA_025360225.1 Actinomycetes bacterium
CACGCCCGCTCGCACGCGTGTCAAGGCGAAGGCCTTGACACGCTAAGTGCAAGCGGCGCGCGGCGTTCCCGCGAAGCCCACGATCGGGCACGCAGAGCGGGCCGGATCGTGGTCGCCGCAGCTGGCTGGCAGAGCCACCCGACGGGTGGCGGAGCCGGCAAGCGCAGGACGATCCAGGCAGTCGCATGACCACGCCATCTCACAATCCGACCACTACCAGTGCGGCGGCGCCTGGACCGCGAGAAACGCATCGACGTGGCGCTGCTTCGTCTCCGGTCGGCGCACGCTCTGGATCCGATAGGTGATGGCGAACCGCTCGACCGCCGGGAGGGCCGCAAAGGCGGCGCGGGCTTCAGGGCTCCGATCAAGCGCCACCTGCAGCTCCGGCGGAACGTGCCGGCTCGACGCCGGCGGGTACGCGGCTTGCCAGCGACCATCGGCCTTCGCCGACTCGACCTGCGCGAGACCCGCAGGCCGCATCCTTCCTGTCGCGGTCAGCTCCTCGACGTGACGGACGTTGACCTGCGACCACTGGCTGCGGCGCCGCCGAGGGGTGAACCGCGTCAGGTAGGAGTCGGCGTCAGCGGAGCGGGTCTGTCCGTCGATCCATCCCCAGCAGAGCGCCGTGCGGATCGCCGCGGTCACCGAGACGCTCGCGGTGTTGCTCCCCTTCTTCGAGAGTCGAAGCCAGATCGCGTCGGTCGTCGCGTGCGCGGACTCGAGCCACGCCTCCCACCCTGCGTCGTCGACGAACGCGAGCACGGGCGGGCTAGCCGGCGTCTCCGAGGTATCGGTCATCGCACGATCGAGGAGATCTCGTCGGTGCGCGTGTCGCGGACGATCGTCAGCCAGCGCCGGCAGCCGAGCTCGTGGTACCAGCGCTCAGTCGTCGGCCCCTCCGGGTTGGTGCGCATCCACACGCGGTCGACGTCACGAGCCGCCTCGTCAAGGCAAGCCGCGGGAACGCGCGGCACCTCGCCGCCGTAGCGGTACTCCGTCACCGGCCTCGGGCCACAGCTCGGGCAGTCGATGCAGAAGGCCATCAGTGTGTCCCCGCCGAGCCGCGGTCGGCCATCGTGCGGTCGGCCGCGAAGCGCCCGAGCCCGAACGGCGCGATCAGCTCCGGGACGACGCCGGTCGCGACGAGCTCGGCGATCGCCTCGCCGCCAGCGGGGATGCCCTTGAACCCCCACGTCCCCCACCCCGTCGTGACGAGGAGCCCCTCCACTCCGGTCGCACCCATGATCGGCGAGTAGTCCGGCGACATGTCGCACACGCCGGCCCACTGACGGAGAACTCGCAGCCGACGCATGAACGGCAACAGCGTCATCGCCCGCAGCGAGCAGGCCTGGAGGAACTCGACGTCGGAGCGGTAGGAGTAGGTCGGTGCACGGTCGACCTCAGCACCGAACAACAGCTCGCCACGCGGCGTCTGGGACACGTACACGAGGAGGTCGCTGGAGATCACGATCGGCGCGAGCGTCTCGGAGTAGTGGTTCGTCACCGCTGCCTGCAGCCGGTAGGTCGTGATCGGTACGCGCACGCCCGCCATCGCCATCAGCGTCGAGACGTGGCCGCCGACTGCGGAGAGGACGATGCCGGCACCGATCGGACCGGCGCTCGTCTCCACGCCGACGACGCGCCCGGCGCGCACCGTGAGACCCTGGACAGAGATGCCCTGGTGGACGTGAACGCCGCGCGCAATGGCTCCTTCGGCATATCCCCAGACGACCCGGTCATGGCGCGCTGTCGCGCCATGCGGGTGCCAGGAGGCGCCATGCACCGGATAGGAACCACCACCGTCGAGGTCGATCTGCGGACAGATCCTGCGGATCTCCTCAGGCGTGACGAAGTGCGTCTCGGCGCCGAGCTCGCTGTTGATCGCGGCCCGCGCGCGCTCTGCCCGCACCGTCGCCTCCGAGTGCGCGAGCCACAGGAGACCCTTCGTGCGGTGCATCACCGCGCGCCCGAGCTCGACCTCCAAGCCCTCGTAGAGGTCGATGCTGCGCTGGTAGAAGGCGACCGCTTCGGGGATGCCATAGTTCGAGCGGATCACCGTCGTGTTGCGTCCGGAGTTCCCCGAGCCGATCGTGTTGCGCTCCAGCACCGCGACGTTCGTGATCCCGTGACGCGTCGCGAGGTAGTACGCCGCTGCGAGCCCGTGCCCGCCGCCACCGATGATCACGACGTCGTAGCTCGCACGCGGCGACGAGGTGCCGATCGCGATCGAGCGCTCGACGAACTCGTTCACGCGAGACGCTCCGCAAGCTCGGCGGCGAACGGGGTGGCGACCAGCACCAGCGCGCGATCGTCGTCGACCCAGATCCGCGTCGCAAGCCCGAGGAGCCCGCCGCTCGCCAGCGCCGGCCGCTCAACCGGCAAGAGCCACTCGAGGAGCGGCGCCAGGCGCGTGTCCGGGTCGAGCACCCAGGCGCCGGAGACGCCTCCGTCGCGGACGGCGATCGCGTGCTGGTCGCTGATCGATACCTCGTCGGCGCCGATCGCAAACACCTCGTCCGGAGCGAGACGCAGCACGATCGCGTCCGACGGCCAGCGCGCTGCATCAAGCGCCGGGGGCGTGGCGATCACGCGCATCCCGACGATCGCGACCACGGGTGGCGCGTCAGCCACGGAGCCGCTCCCCGACCGCGTCGTAGAAGGGCGCCGTCGCGAAGGACGCCGCCCGCCCGTCACAGGTGACCTCGGCCGGTAGCTCGCCGTTGATGCGGTCGACCCAGCCGAGGGCGACGGTGAGGCGCAGCGCGGGCGACCAGCGCGCGGAGGTGAGGTTCCCGACGACGCGGGTGCCGGCGCGCAGGACGCTGCCCTCAAGCGGTGCGCCGCCGGCGAACGTCAGCGCCACGAGCGAGCGGTCGAGCACGAGCGGGTCGATGCGTGCCAACGCGGCGCGTCCGACGAAGTCGGGCTTCTCGCTGCGCTGCGCCCACGACATCCCAAGCCGGCGCGGCGTCGAGTCGAAGTCGGTGTCCTGCCCGACGATCACGTGACCCTTCTCGAGCCGCAGCGTGAGGAGCGCGTCAAGCCCGTGCGGGCGGATGCCAAGCGGCTCGCCAGCGGCAAGCAGCGCGCGCCACAGCGCGACCGAGCGATCAGCGTCGTGGTGCAGCTCGAACGAGGCCTCGCCGGTGAAGCCGAGACGCAGGATCCGGCAACGCACGCCGGCGACGCTGCTCGAGGCGAAGGCCATGAACGGTGGCAGCTCGGTGACGCCGAGACGCCGGAGAAGCGTCTCGGCGTTCGGTCCGGTGACGTTGATCGCCCCCTCGGCTGCGGTGCGGTCCATGATCCGCACGTCGACGCTAAAGGAAGCAGCCCAGTCCCGTAGCCAGGGGTCGATGGAGGTGCCACCACCGGTGGTGAACGTGAGCGCGTAACGGTCGGGTGCGAGCCGCGCGATCAACCCGTCGTCGATCACGTAGCCCGCCTCGTTCAACAGCAGGGCGTAACGCAGCCGGCCGACGGCGAGATCGCCGACCTGGCAGGGGTACAGCCGCTCGAGAAACCTCGTCGCATCCGGGCCGGCGATCAGCGACTTGCCAAGCGTGCCGACGTCCATCACGGACACGCCGCCGCGCACCGCCCAGTACTCGCGGAGCGTGTCGCCGTAGCTCCAAGGCCGCCACCAGCCGCCGAAGCGCTCCATGCGGGCGCCGAGTGCACGGTGCTCCTCGTCGAGCGCGGTGCGGCGCGTCGGTGGGAAGCGAAAGCCGGCAGCAGCCTCCTCCAGGGTGGGCTGGCGCGTCAGGGGCCGGGCCGTGAAAGGCGGTGGCACCGCCGCGCGTTCGCCAACCCAGGCACGCACGTGTGGCAGACAGACCGCGCCCTGGCACGTTCCCGTGCAGGCAAGCGTTGCGCGCTTCAGAAGCTCGATGTCGTGGAAACCACGCGCCCAGACGTCCGCGAGGTCGTCGACGGTCGTCCCCGTGCACGGGCAGACGACGCCGCTCGTCGGCGGCGGCGGCAGCGGATGCGTCGCGGCGGCCGCGCCGACGACGCGGTCGGCGCCCTGCCGCGCAAGGCCGTCACGAGCCTGCCGGCCGAGGTCGACGATCACCGCGTCGCACGCCTCGCGCCGTTCGCCGCCGTCGGCGGTGCGGACGACCACGCCCTGCACCCGCCGGTCACCTTCGAAGCGAAGCACCATCTCGGGCAGGCTGACCCGGGAGACGGCGGTCGGCAGGAGGCTAGCGCCGGCAAGCAGCGCCCCGGCGCGCGGCGTCAGGATCCCCTCGAGGCGCGCCCCTTCAGCCACCGGTTGCACCTCGTAGGAGCCGGTCGCGACGATCACCTCCTTGGCATGGACGTGCTCGATCCCCCCGGGCGTGCGTAGAGCAACGACCGCCGGGTACACCCCCATCGCCTCCTCTCCCTGGAGCTGGTCGACGGCTCGTACCGTTCGGCCACCGGCCGCGGCGGTGCGCGCCGCGTCGCGCCCGGAACGCCCGCGACCGATCACCAGGACGTCAACGTGGGTGTGTCGCAACGCGATCGGGACTCCCGGCGCGCGAGCTGGGACGCCCGGCGCGCCATGTGCTGGTTGGCGCTCGACGACCATGCCGGGACGCGCGGGCGTCTGGCAGGCGCGCGTGTACGGCACGCCGTCAACGATGCAGAGACAGTTTGGGCAGTCACCGGCAAGACAGAGCGGACCGCCGTCGCCGCCCGGGTGCCGGCCGGCGCGGATCGCGGTGATCGCGACTGAGTCTCCGGGTCGGTGCTCGACGGCTGCACCGTCGATCACGACCGTGCCGCTCACCGCGAGCGGGTACACGAGCTCGAACCGCTGGAAGACCACCTGGACGGTGTCGTCGTATGGGACGCCGTTCGCTGCACAGCGCTCGCGGAAGTACTCCTCGTGCACGAGCGACCAGTACGCGAGGGAGCGGTCGCCCTCGCCCTCCTCCCAGCCGAAGGTCAGCGGCACGTCGCGCACCGGCGCCTGGAACACCTCCACGGTGCGCAAGAGGCACGCGGGGTTGCCGCGCTCGTCGAGCACGACGGAGAGGCGACCAACGCGCGGTGCAGGCTCGTCGACGTAGTCGATCGCGAGGCCCGCCGTCGCGCGCTTTCCGCCGTCAACGACCTCGCGCACAAGCGAGGCCGGCGCGAACGACGACACGTCGTAGCTCTCTTGGGGGTCGACGAAGGCAAAGGCGCCGGCGCGCGAGAAGAACGCATCGGTGGCCTGCGTCCGCGCGGTCATGCCCGTGGTGGTCTGTTTGCGCGATGGCGTGGTCATCCGACTGCCACCCAATGAACGCGCCATCTCGCAATCACACCACTAGTATTGCGTCATGGCCAACGACATCGTGTCGACGAGACGTGCGCTCTTCGCCGGGCTCGGCGATGACTACGACCGCTGGGCAACGGTGCTCAGCCTTGGCCAGGACCCGCGCTGGCGACGGGCGATGGTGTCGCACGTCGCGGTCGAGGCGAACCAGCACGTGCTCGACGTCGCCTGCGGCACCGGGATGGTGAGCCGCGCGCTCGTCGCCCGCTACGGCTGTCGCGTGACGGGCGTCGACCAGTCCGTCGAGATGTTGCAAGGAGCGCGCAAGCGGCTCTCCGGCACGGCCGCCGACGCGGCGGTCACGCTCGTCGAGGGACGAGCCGAGGCGCTGCCGTTCGCTGACGCCTCGTTCGACGCCCTCACAGCCACCTACCTCTTGCGCTACGTCGACGACGTCGAGGCGACGCTCCGCGAGCTGGTCCGCGTCGTCGTGCCGGGCGGCCCGGTCGGCTACCTCGAGTTCGCCGTCCCACCGTGGCCGGTCAGGCCGCTCTGGGACCTGTACACCGGCATCGGCCTACCGGCAGCTGGCCGCCTGATCGGCCCCGCGTGGGAGGACGTCGGCCGGTTCCTGCGGGCCAGCATCAGGTCGTTCGGACGTCGCTACCCGCCGGCAGAGCTCGCCGAGGCGTTTCGGCGAGCCGGCCTCGTGGACGTCACCTACCGCCGCATGAGCGTCGGCGGCGGCGTCGTCGTCTGGGGCCGCCGTGCCGGGTGACGACCCGGCGCGAGTGCGTCGTGCCCGGCCGGCGTTCTACGCGCTTCCGGCAGGCGGGTGGCGCGACTACGTGACGTTGCTGCACCCGCCGTACACGGCGTGGCACCTCGCGACCGTTGCGATCGGCGCGGCGTTCGCGCCCCGTCTCGACATCGGTCGCCTCGCGCTCTGCCTCCTCGCGTTCCTGCTCGCCGTCGGCGTCGCCGCGCACGCCTTCGACGAGCTGCACGGCCGGCCGTTGCGAACAGGCATCCCGGACGTCGTCCTGCACGCCGTCGGGTGGGGCTCGCTCACCGGCGCAACGGCGATCGGCATCGCCGGCACCATCGTCGTCGGGCCGCTCGTCGGCGTGCTTGCGCTCGTGGGCGCGGCAGCCGTGCCGGCCTACAACCTCGAGCTCTGGCGAGGGCGCCTGCACACCGACGCTGTGTTTGCCCTCGTCTGGGGTGGCTTCCCGGTCCTTGCCGGGTACGTCGGTCAGTGCGGCGCCGTTCGGCCGACGGCCGTCGTCGGCGCCCTCGCAGGCACCGCCCTCGCCGCAGCGCAGAGAGCGCTCTCGACCCATGTCCGTCGCGTCAGGCGCGTGCTGCCACCCGAGGCCGTCACGCCGGCGGTGCAGGCTGGCGTTGACGCCGCGGAGCGCACCCTCGCGCTGCTCGCCGCGACCGTCGTCCTTCTCGCCGTCGCAGCCTGTCTCGCACGAGCGTAGGATGCTGCCATGTAGCACCCTCGCCGGCTCGTCCGGGTCCTTGCGCCGCTCGTCGCGCTGCTCGCTGTCACGGCGAGCGCGCAAGGCGCCGACGCGTTCCGCTTCGGCGTCGCTGCGGGGGTCGTGCGCGCGACTGCACCGTCTCGAAAATACGTGGCGGTTCGAGCGCTGCGGAGCGGCGTCTGAACCTCGCCCGACAGGTCGGGACGAGAGCTGGGCAAGCACTGCTTGCCCAGCGTGCGAGGTGATCTGGTATCCACCGGATCACCGAGTCTCCAGCCCGGCGGCGACGATGACGTTCGCCCGCGAGATCGACACCGCATCGGCATCTCTGGCGCGCGGCTGCCGATCGTCCAGGGCCTCTTCCGGGCGCCGAAAATCGGTCGCGTCTTCGATGGCATCGCGATGCGCTGCGCCTCCGCGAACACCTACAGCTACGCCGAGGGCTCCGCCTCGGCGTCACGCCTGACGATCGGCCTCCGCGACCTCCACGGCGCGCCGGCGCGCGACGACCTCGACGGGAAGCCCTGCGCCCGCGTCGTCCTCGACGACGCGCCGTGGGCGCTCCCCGCCCGGCGCGCGGCCACGCCAGTGACGCGCGAGCACGACAGCGCCAAGCAGGCCGGCCTCGACCGCCGTGATCAAGAGCCGGTTGAGCGCGACGACGACGAGCGCCGAGGTCGTGTCGGTGTAGGCCAGGAGGAGGGCGTACATCGCTCCCTCACGGACGCCGATCCCTGACGGCGCTACGACCACCAGAACGGCGACGATCGCGCCGACGGCGCTCGCTCCGCCGAGATATGGAACAGCGGCGAGCGGTGCGTGTCCGACGGCGCGCACCATCTCGAGGAGCGCGACACCGCCGACGATCCAGGTGAGGCAGTAGTAGCCGAGCACCGGCGCCGCTGCCCGCAACGGCAGCCGCGGGATCGGCTCGTCCTGGAACCGTCCGAAGGCGCGGTCGGCGACGCGCCCATAGATCGATGGGTGCAGGAGCACCACCAGCAGGCCGGCGAACCCGGCGAGCGCCCAGAACGGCACGGGGAGCGAGACGTGCGGCGCGAACGGGAGCGCGAGCGCGAACACGACGACGCCCGCGATCGCGGAGAGCCCTGCCTCGTAGCCGATCGAAGCGAGCACCGGCCCGGGGGCGAGCCCGCGTCGACGACAGGCGACGACGCGCGCCATCGGCGTCCACACCCCGCCCGGGACGTACTTCGCGAGCATCGACACCATCTCCGCGCCGACCGCTTCGGCGTAGGAGAGGCGCAGCCGGAACGCGCGGAGGATGAGGATCCAACCCACGACGAACAGCAGGTAGTACGCCGTCAGTGCCGCTGCTGCGAGGGTCACGGCGAGCGGGTCGATGCTCGCAAGGCGCGGGCGAAGCTGGCCCCAGGAACGATGCGTCTCGAACCCGACGAGCATCGCGACGATGCCGAGGACGAGGCCCTGGAGGGCAAGCATGACCCGACGCGAGCGCACCACAAGATGGTAGTGGGTAGACTCCGATCAGCCCCCGCGATGCCCGACTCAGCTTCCCGACATGCCACGAATCCGCCCACGACGACATCGCGCAGTGACGATCACGGCTCCGCGGCCGTCGGAGCCGAAGATCAGCGTGCTCGAGGAAGCAGGGATCCGCTGGATCCAGATCGAGTCGCCCGGCGCCGCTGAGGTCGACTGGCTCGACGCGGAGTACCCGTTCCACGAGCTCGACCTCGAGGATGTGCGTTCCCGCCGCCAGCGGCCGAAGGTCGACGACTACGACGACTACATCTTCACGGTGCTGCACTTCCCCTGGTACGACAAGGCGGAGCAGCGGCTGTTCGCGGCCGAGCTGAACGCCTTCATCGGGCGCGACTACATCATCACCCTGCCAAACGTGCCGCTGAAGCCGATCGCGGCGATGTTCGCCCGGCTGCAGGCCGACGACGAGCTGCGCGCGGAGTGGTTCGCGAAGGGCTCCGGCTACCTGTTATACGAGGTGCTGGACGCGATGTACCGCTACTGCCTGCCGATCCTCGACAACATCGGGCGCAAGCTCGACGACATCGAGGACGTGATGTTCGCTGACGGCAACGAGCGCGTCCTGCGCGACATCTCAAACGCGAAGCAGGAGATCATCGCGTACCGCAAGATCATGAAGCCGCAGCGCCCGGTGCTCCGGCTGCTCGAGCGCGACACCGTGCGTTTCCTCGCCGAGGATCTCGAGATCTACTACGACGACCTCGTCGACTCCTCCGAGCGCATCTGGGACGTGCTCGACAACTACAAGGAGGTGATCGACGGCCTCGAGACGACGAACGAGTCGATCATCAACCAGAAGCAGAACCGCATCCTGCGCATCCTGACGGTGCTGACGGTGCTGTTCCTGCCCCTCACCTTCGTCACCGGTCTGTTTGGCATGAACACCGGCGTGCCGTTCGAGGGGCACATGCACGGCTTCTGGATCGTCTCCGGCTTCCTCGCCGCGCTCGGCATCGGCATGGTCACGGCGTTCAAGCTCGCGCGCTGGCTGTGACGAAGGTCGGAGGACGTCAGAGCAGCGCGTCGGCGGCCGGTGGGGCATCCGGCGGTTGACGGTTCCGATAGGCGGCAAGGCCGGCGTGCTGCTCGCCGAGGTGCCGAACGTGGCTGGTGATCCCCTGTTCCGGGGCGCCTCGAGCGACGATCGCACCCTGGATCGCCGATGAAAGCCGTGCCGGCGTGCCCCAGGCGGCGAGGTACCGCGCGCCGAACAGCGTGACGTTCGTGCCGCCGCTACAGGCCGCTGAGGGTGCGACGACGCCGGAGTATCCGAGCGAACGGAGTCTCGCCCCCTCGACCTGGCACCGTGCGTGATCCTCATCGACCAGGGCATCCGGCGGGAAGCCAGCGCGGTCGGCCGCGTCAAAGGTGGAGTAGTCCGCCAACCCTGTCGTGTCCAACCAGACGACCCAGATGCGCGTCCGCAGGAGGGCGAGTTCGTCCTCCGTGCGTAGACCCTCCGCACGAGCCGCCTCCGTCCACGCCCCCGTTGGTTCGAGGCACAGGTACTGCGTTGGGCCGTCTTCCTGCGTGTGCCACCGCCCGGAGTACGTGTTCGGGCGCGCCCGGAACGGGGTGTCGTAGTTCGAGAGGCGAAACGCGGCCCGGCCGCGGAGGTCAACCGTGCCTGTCACGACCCGTGCTGGGCACGGCCCCGGCGGGCGGCCTCGACGAGGTCGTGGCCAGCGTCTTCGTCATCGAGCAAGCTGATCGGCGCGGCGCCTCCAAGCTCGGCTCGGGGACGTCGGAACCAGGCGATGATCCCGTTCGGCGTCCAACCGTGACGGAGAAGTGCGACGAGGCGGACGACGAGCTCGAGGCGCCTGGGCGCCACGCCGCCCGTGCTCCGCCAGCGCTGAACCTGACGTGGTGACCGGTCGAGAAGCTCCGCAAGCTCGACCCCGCGGACGCCCGGAAGCCATCCATCGAGCATGTCCATCGCGACGTGCGCGTCGCCGGTTGCCACACCGACGTCGGCATCGAGGCTGTCGCGAAAGACGTGGCGGATCGCCTCGGCCCGGATCATGAGGTCGTCGACAACGTCGAGCGGTCGGCCGTCTGCGTCGAGCACCCGCTCGTAGCCGCCAATGATGATCCGTCGGATCTCCGAGAGAGCGCTGGGCCCGAGCGTTGGTGGCGGCGCGTCGTTGAGCCGGCTCGCCCATGTCCGCGCCGTCAACTCGAGCCGCTCGAGCACTGCCGCATCGATCCGCTCACCGCTGCGCAGCAGTTCGGCCTGCCACGCCTCGACCTGGCGGTCGCCTCTCCTCAGCTCCTGCAGCGATGGGTCATACCTGACGCCTGCCACTGGTACTCCCTCGACGAGCGCACCGCGGGAACGCCCAACCCCACACCACCGCGGCTCGCCTACTTCGAGTCGTCGAGCGACAGGACGGCGAGGAACGCCTCCTGCGGCACCTCGACGGAGCCGACCTGCTTCATCCGCTTCTTGCCGGCCTTCTGCTTCTCGATCAGCTTGCGCTTGCGGCTGATGTCGCCGCCGTAGCACTTCGCCAGCACGTCCTTGCGCTTCGCCTTGATCGTCTCCCGCGCGATCACGCGCGAGCCGATCGCCGCCTGGATCGGCACGTCGAACATCTGCCGCGGGATGATCGCGCGCAGCCGCTCGACGAGCGCCCGACCCGAGTAGTAGGCCTTGTCGGCGTGCACGATCAGCGACAGCGCGTCGACGATCTCGCCGTTCAGCAGGATGTCGACCTTGACGAGCTTCGACGCGCCATAGCCGGCAACGTCGTAGTCGAACGACGCGTACCCTTTCGTGCGCGACTTCAGCTGGTCGTAGTAGTCGAGGACGATCTCCGCGAGCGGCAGCCGGTAGGTGAGCGCGACCCGCGTCGGCGTCAGGTACTCCATGTGGTCGAACTCGCCGCGGCGATCCTGGCAGAGCTCCATCACGGTGCCGACGTACTCCTTCGGCACGATGATCGACGCCTTCACGAACGGCTCCGTCAGCTCATCGATCTTGTTCGAGTCCGGCATCTCGGAAGGGTTGTTGACCGTCACCGTCTCGCCTGCGACGGTCGTCAGGCGGTACTCGACGTTCGGCGTCGTCGCGATCAGGTCGAGGTCGAACTCGCGCTCGAGCCGCTCGCGCACCACCTCCATGTGCAGCAGCCCGAGGAACCCGACGCGGAAGCCGAAGCCGAGCGCCTGGCTCGTCTCCGGCACGTACTGCAACGACGCGTCGTTCAGCTTCAGCTTCTCCAGCGCGTCGCGCAGGTCGGCGTACTGCTCGCCATCGGTCGGGAAGATCCCCGCGAAGACCATCGGCTTCACGTCGACGTACCCCGGCAAGGGCGCCTCGGCAGGGCGCGCGACGCTCGTCAGGGTGTCGCCAACCTTCAGGTCGGAGACCTCCTTCAACCCGGTCACGATGTAGCCGACCTCGCCCGCCTCAAGCAACGGCACGGGGGTGCGCACCGGCGACATCACCCCGGCCTCCTCGATGTCAAACCGCGTCGGGTGCGCCATCGCGGTGATCGCCTCGCCCTTCCGGAACCGCCCGTCGACGACCCGCACGAACGCGATCACGCCCCGGTACTGGTCGTAGACGCTGTCGAACACCAGGGCGCGCGCCGGCGCCTCGCGATCACCGTCGGGTGCCGGGATCCGCTCGCAGATCGCGTCGAGCAGCTCGGCGACGCCGATGCCGGACTTCGCGGAGATCCGCAACACCGACTCGGGCTTGTCGCCGAGGAAGTCGGCAACCTCCCGCGCAGCGCCATCGGGATCGGCCGCCGGCAGGTCGATCTTGTTCACCAGCGGCACGATCTCAAGGTTGTTATCGATCGCGAGGTGGGCGTTCGCGACGGTCTGCGCCTCGATCCCTTGCGCCGCGTCGACGACCAGCAACGCGCCCTCACAGGCGGCGAGCGAACGCGACACCTCGTAGGTGAAGTCGACGTGACCCGGGGTGTCGATCAGGTTCAGCTGGTACGTCGCATCGTCGTACTGCCAGAGGACACGCACGGCCTGTGCCTTGATCGTGATGCCGCGCTCGCGCTCGATGTCCATTGAGTCGAGCAGCTGGTCGCGCATCTCCCGCTCGGTGACGGTGTGCGTCAGCTCGAGGATGCGATCAGCAAGCGTCGACTTCCCGTGATCGATGTGCGCGACGATCGAGAAGTTCCGGATCAGGGACTGGTCCACCGGTCACAGCGTACTGCGTTGGTGCCATCGAATGCGCGTTCCCACCACATGTACGAAGGCCGCGCACGCATCCCGACACGCTCGTACAGACGCGTCGCGCCGGTCAGGCTCGCGCCGTCGACGTGCAGGCAGACCGCCGGCAACCCGGCTGCCTCGATCGAGCGGAACGCGGTGCGCAAGAGCGCCTCGCCGACACCTCGCCCGCGCCACGAGGGCAGGACGCCGAGCTCGCCGACGTAGCCGCGCTCGCCGTCCGATGGTCGGCCGCCGGCCGCGCTGACCACCCCGACGATCGCGTCGTCGACGAGGGCGACCGACCAGAACGAGGTGTCGTCGACGCCGCGACGCCACTCCTCGAACGACGGCTCCGGGTCACCCCAGTGATCGTCGAAGGCGGTGGCGATGCAGGCGTGCACCGCCTCGATGTCCGACGAGCGGTACGGGCGAATGACAACGCCGTCGACCACTCCAGCCGGCTCGCGCACCTCGCTGAACACCCGCTCCATCTCGAGGAAGTAGCGCACCGGGCGAAACCCGGCGGCGGTCATCAGGGAGTCCGTTCGCCGATCACCGACGAACGTGAAGCCCTGGAGCACCTGCGGCGCGCCACCGGCGAGCCCGCGGAAGCGCGAGCCTCGTACCGCCGCCTCCGCCACGAGCGCACCACCGATGCCCTGGTGATGGTCGGCTCGGCGCACCGCGCCGCGAAAGCGGACACGCAGGTACGGCGCCTGGCAGGAGCAGTACAGCATCGCGCACACCACGTCGGCATCGTTCACGACGAGCGCGACGTCACGCTCGCGGTCGACGCCAGGCGACGACCACATCCGCTCGAGCCGGTCGACGTCAACCGTCACCGCGCCGGCGATCGTACGCGCCTCGTCGTTCACGATCGCGACGACGTGCGCGGCGTCGCCGGGCTCGGGGCCGCGCATCCGGTATCCCGGCGGCAGCATCACGCCCGCCACTCCGAGGCGAGGATCGCGTAGATCGCCTCGCTCTGCCACTCACCCTTCACCCACTCGTTCTCGATCAGGAGCGCCTCGCGGCGCAGGCCGAGTCGCTGGAGCACGCGGGCGGACGCCGTGTTCCGCGGCTCGAGCCGGGCGCAGACGCGGTGCAGGTCGAGCTCGCCGAACGCAAGCGCAAGGATCGCCCGGCCGGCCTCGGTCGCGTACCCGTGCCCGTGGTGATCGCGGTGGAGGATGTACCCGAGCTCGGCGCCGCGATGCACCTGCTCGCCGAGATGGAGGCCGATGTCGCCGATCAGCTCCCCGGTCGCGCGGACGACGATCCCGCGATGCACGACGGCCGGGTCGGAGCGCCGGAGCGCGAGGTTGGCACGCACCTCTTCGAGCGTCCGTGGCTCCCAGTAGAGCCACCGCGTCGCGTCCGGAAGCGCCTGGATCGCGTGCAGGGCCGTCAGGTCGGCCTCGACGACCTGACGCAGAAGGAGCCGTGGCGTCTCGATCACGCTCATGCGCGGGCGAGCCGTCGCCGGACGATGCCGACCACGATCTGCGCCTCCTCGATCCGCGTTCGCTTCGCCACCCAGAGGTACGCCACGCCACCGATCGTACACGCGAGCATCACGCTCAGCAGCTGGCCGGGGAGGCTCCGGCCGACGAGCCCGTCTACGACACGCCATGTGCCCCAGGCAACGGCTGCCAGGACGCCGGACGCGACGGTCACGCGGACGATCGAGCGGACGGTGCGATAGCCCTCGAGCGAGCCGACGTGGCGCTGCAGGAGCACCCACAGCAGGACGATCGAGACGACGTTCGTGAGCGAGGTCGCGAGCGGGATCCCCCAGACGCCGAAACGCAGGAAGGCGACGTTCAGGACGGTGTTCAGGGCGAGGTTCGCGAGCGCGATCCCGGTCGGCAGCCACGGGCGCTGGAGCGCGAAGAAGGAGCGGTTCAGCAGCAGCATCGCCCCGTTCGCCGCGAGGCCGATGCTGAACGCGACGAGCGCGTGAGCGACGCCCGGGGTCTGGTCAGGCGTCCACTGGCCACCCTGGAAGAGCAGGCGAATGATCGGCTCGGCAAGGACCGCGCAGACCACCGCGGAGGGCACGAGGACGAACGCCAGTTGCCGCACGCCGCTGGCGATCTGGCGACGGAACGCGCGCAGGTCGCCGGCCGCCACGAGCCGGGAGAGCGTCGGGAACAGCACCGCGGCGACGGCGACGGAGAAGACCCCTTGCGGCAGCATGTAGACCCGGAACGCAGCGTCGATCGCCCTCGGCGCGTACCGCCCATCGCCGATGTGGGTCGCCATGAAGGTCGCGATCGTCAGGTTGATGTTGATCAGGCCGAGCCCGAGAGCGATCGGCAGCATCAGCACGAAGATCCGGCGGACGGCCGGGTCACGCACCCCCCACGCCAGCGACAGGCGCCCGCCCCGACCACGCAGCCAGGGCAGCGGGATGAGGAACTGGACGCCCGTACCGACGAGCGTCCCGATCGCCATCAGCTCCGTGCCGTGCGCGGCGCCGGCATGGGTCAGCCACGCCCATGCGAGGAAGCCGAGGATCACGAGGTTCCAGGCAACGGGGGCGATCGCCGGGACGAAGAACTCGCCGAAGGAGAACAGCATCGCGTTGACGACGCCGGAGAGCCCGAGCAGCAGCACGATCGGAAACAGCACCTGCGCCATGTGCACCGCGAGGTCGGACTGCGCGCCGTGGAACCCCGAGAGCCTGAGGATCGGCCGGGCGGCGACGATACCAAGGGCGGAGATCACCGACAGGCCGGCAAATGACACGGTCAGGACCGTCGAGGCGACACGCCAGGCGCGCTCCTCCTCGTCGTTCTCAAGCAGCTCGTTGAAGACCGGCACGAACGACGCGCCGAGAGCAGCGTCGGCGACGAGCGAGCGCACCGTGTTCGGCACGTTGTTCGCCGCCACGAAGGCGCTCGCCGGCCCCTCCACGCCGAGCAGGCGACCGGCCACCACCTCGCGCACGAGCCCGATGACCCGCGAGAGCCCCGTCGCGGCGCTGAACAACAGCGTCGAGATCCCGAGGCGGCGCGGCTCCATCGCGCAGATCTTCGCACGCCAGCCGACGGGTGCACCCGGCTACCGTCGAAGGATCCTGTGGTAGCGTTCTCGGGAAGTGGCAAACATCAAGCAGCAGAAGAAGCGCATCCTCGTTGCGCAGCGCGAGCGCCTGGAGAACCTCCGGTACCGCTCGGCGATCAAGACCTATTTCCGACGCCTGCAGACGCAGGTCGACACTGGCGACGCCGAGGCGATCGCCGTCGAGCACGTCGCCCTCGTGCGGCTGATCGACAAGGCAGCAGCCCGCAAGGCCCTCCACACGAACACCGCAGCGCGCAAGAAGTCGAACGCGGCCGGGATCGTTGCCCGTGGCCCGCAGGTCGCCGTCAAGCGCAAGCGCGTCGTCGCGAAGAAGAGGTAGCGCTCCGCCGCTACGCCTCGTCACCGACGAGGTTGACCGTCAGACCGGCCGCGAACGCGAGCTGGGCTTGTGCGCGGTCCCGCGTGAGCAGGGCTCGCCCGGTAGCCGAGGCGGTAGCGATGATCAGCAGGTCGGCAGACGTCGTCTGACGACGCTGTCGTCGTGCCAGCGCGTGGACCGCTCCATACGCCTCAGCTACATCCTCATCGACTGGGATCGCCTGGAACGCCGTACGGATCGCCGTGAGCCGCGCGTCGCGGAGCGTGCGCGTCCGCGCATCGCGGGCACTCAAGACGCCAGATCGCAGCTCACCAACCGTGACGACGGAGATCGCGACCTCACCGCCACCACCGAACGGCCCCGCCGCGATGAGAACGGAGGTATCGGCGAGATGCTTCACCATTCCGGCTCGTCATCCCAGTCGATCGACGCCTCGCCGGCGTCGATGTCGGCACCGAACGCGCCGTCCACCGGCGTCTCAAAGATGCCCATGAACGTCGCCCAGTCGACGTCGACCCGTGGTGGCGGTGACGCTACGAGCGGCAGGAGACGGGCGACCGGCCTGCCGTGCACCGTGATCGTGAACCGCGTCCCGGCCTCAGCGTCGCGAAGGATCGCCGCGACGTCGTTGCGAAGGTCGCGTTGGGCAATGGTGCGCTCCACTGCTACAGACTGTAGCAGCTGAGATCCCGTGCCACCCGGTCAGGAGGGATCGCGGACAGCGACGGCAACGGCCGCTGCGGTGGTGCGCGTGTGCGTCATCGACAGGTCGACGCGTGTCACGCCAAGCCTCTCGGCGGCAGCCAGCATCGACCCGGAGAGCGTCACCTGCGGCTTCCCGCGCCCAGCGATCTCGATCTCGCTCCAGGTGAAGGGCACGCCGCGGCCGAGCGCCTTGCCAACAGCCTCCTTCCCGGCGAAGCGCCCGGCGTAGCTCTCCACCGGGTCTGGCTTACGCTCGCACTCGGCGACCTCGAGCGCGGTGTAGACGCGCGCGCGAAACCGGTCGGGGTGCCGCGCGAGGGCCGCGGCGATCCGGTCGATCTCGATCAGGTCAAGCCCGACGAAGGTCAACCCTTCGCGCTCGCGAGGATCTCGGCGTTGACCGACTCGGGCGGGTAGCCGTAGACGTGCGTGACGAGGTCGCAGTCGCCGTGGTTCGCGGACTGCACGGCAGTTCCGGCCGGCACGTTCACGGCCCCGCCAGCCGCGACGTCGTGGCGTACGGGCGGCTCGCCGAGGTAGATCGAGAGCGTCCCGGAGAGGACGACGAACGTCTCCTCCTGCGTGGCGTGGCGGTGTCGTCGCCCCCCCGCGCCTGGCTCGTACCGCCACACGTTCGCGCGGACGTGGGTCGACCCGAGCGCGTCGCTCAGCCCGGCGACGTGGCGGGCAGGCTCGCCGGGCTCGTGGGGGCGGGTGAGCCATGTCCGGTCGGCCGGGCCGACGATCCGAGGTCGCATGGCGAGGAGTGTACGCCTCCCCTACACTCGGCAGCGTGGAGGTCCTCGATCGGTGGCTCGCAGGCCTTGGCTCCGGGAACGCGCTGCTGCTCGCAACCGTGATCGCGATCCTGATCGGGTTGCGCCACGCGACCGATCCCGACCACGTCGCGGCGCTCGTCGCGCTGCTCGCCGGCGAGCAGCGGGCAGGTGTCCGGCGGGCAGCCCGGATCGGGATCGCCTGGGGCGCCGGGCACGCGACGTCGCTGGTCGCGTTCGGCACGCCGGTCGTCGTCGGGGCGCGCTACCTGCCGACCGATGCCCGCCGCGCCTGCACGATCGCCGTCGGCCTCCTGATCGTCGCCTTCTCGATCCGGCTCTGGCTCCGCCGCGGCCGGCCGGCCGCACGTCGCGCGCGAACGCCGCAGGCGGCGTACGCCGTCGGCCTCGTGCACGGGATGGGCGGGTCGGCTGGAATCGGGGTCCTGCTGCTCGCGTCGATCGCGAGCCCGCTCCTGGCCTTCGCAGCGCTCGTGCTCTTCGCCGGGTTCGCGGCCCTGTCGATGGCGCTGCTCTCGGCCGGGTTCGCCGTCGCGATTGGCACCCGTAGCCCGGCGATGCTCGACCGCGCGACGCCTGCCCTGGCGGCGGCCGGCACGCTGTTCGGCGCCTGGTACGCGATCACCGCTTGACAAACCGACCGGTCGGTCTGTACACTCCGGTCATGGTCGTAACGGACAAGGGCGAGGACACCCGCCGACGCGTCGTCGAGGTCGCCGCACGGCACTTCGCCGAGTCCGGCTACGCCGGAGCGTCGCTGAACGACCTGATCCGCGACACCGGCCTCACGAAGGGCGGGTTCTACTTCCACTTCGACTCGAAGGAGTCGCTCGCCCTCGCGGTCCTGGACCACCTGCACGAGAGCTGGCACGGCCAGCTGCTCGCGTCGGTGCGGCCGCAGGAGCGCGCGGTCGACGAGATCCGGGTGATCGTGCGTGCCCTCGCGGAGATGAAGGCGAGCCACCCGGAGCAGGCCGCGATCGGGCGGCTGTGCATGGAGCTGCCACGCGAGGCAGGGCTCGAGCGCCATGCCGACCACTTCCGCGGCTGGTACGCGATGACCGAGCAGCTGCTCGGCCGCGCGCGCGACGAGGGCGACCTCGACCCGTCGATCGATCTCGGCGCGGCCGCCCGCTACGTCGTCGGCGCCTTCGTCGGCGCCGACCAGCTCTCCGATCTCGAGGGCGACGGCCGCATGCTCCGCGACGTGGACGCCCACATCACCTTCAGCCTGCGCGCGGTCGGCGCCCGGGTCTGACCTCATTTTCCCCGAATAACCTACCAACCAGTCGGTATCCAGGAGGCTCCCTTGATCAACCCGCTCTCGCCCCCACGCCTCGCGTCGGCCTCGGCGCGTAACCCCTGGCGCGTGATTACGATCTGGGCCGCGCTGCTCGTTGCGTCGATCGCGATCATCGCCACGATGCTCGCCGGCGTCCTCACGACCGAGCAGGGCTTCACCGGCACGCCCGAGTCCCAGCAGGCTGCCGCGCTGATCGCCGCGCGCGCCCACGCCCCGGCCGCGGTCGTCGAGACGATCGTCGTCCACGCTCCGGCCGGCGTCACCGACCCCCGGACGAAGCGCGCCGTCGTCGCGCTTGCGGCAGGAGTCGAGGCGCTCGGCCCGACGGTCGTCAGCAGCGTCGTGACGCCGTTCGCGGGTGGCGACCGGAGCCTCGTCTCGGCGGACGGCACCGACATCCTCGTGCCGGTCGCGATGGCCGGCACGCTCAAGCAGGCGCAGGACTCGGTCGACCAGGTGCTGGCCGTCGTCGCTGCCGCCAACACCCCCACCCTTACCGCGCACATGACCGGCCAGGCCTCGATCGCGCACGACATCAACGCGACCTCGCAGACCGACCTCTCGACCGGCGAGTCGATCGGGATCCCGGTTGCGCTCCTGATCCTGCTCCTGGTGTTCGGCGCCCTCGTCTCGGCGCTGCTCCCCCTGATGCTCTCGATCGTCGCGATCGTCGTGTCGCTCGCGCTGACCGCGATCGTCGGCGAGTTCTACTCGCTCTCCTTCTTCGTCACGAACATGATCACGATGATGGGCCTCGCCGTCGGCATCGACTACGTCCTGTTCATCGTGTCGCGGTTCCGCGAGGAGCGCGCGGCGGGCCTGGACAAGCTGGCCGCGATCGACCGCACCGGCGAGACCGCGAGCCGCGCCGTCTTCTTCTCCGGCGTGACCGTGATCGTCGCGCTGCTCGGGATGCTGATCGTGCCGACGTCGATCTTCGTCAGCCTCGGCGCCGGTGCAATCCTCGTCGTGCTGTCCGCGATCGCTGCGGCGCTGACGCTCGTTCCGGCGGTGCTGAGCCTGCTCGGCGACCGGATCGAGCGTGGCTCCGTCGGCCGACTCGTTCCGAGCGGGTTGCGCCGGATGCGCACCGGCGGCTTCTGGGGACGCGCCGTGACGGGCGTGATGCGCCGCCCGATCGTGAGCCTGCTCGTGACCGCAGGGCTTCTCGGGTTCGCCGCGATCCCGTACCTCTCGATCAGCACCGGCACGGCGGGCGTCTCGACCCTCCCGTCGTCCCTGCCGTCCCGCCAGGCCTACGACGTGCTCCAGTCCCGGTTCTCGGTCGGGCGGATCGCGCCAGCCGACATCCCGGTCACCGGCCCGGACGAGGCGAGGCAGATCGCCACGGCGATCACCGGCGATCCGCGCTACGGGACGCCGGCGCTCGTGAACGGCGTGCTCGAGATCCCGATCAACCTCGACCCGAACAGCCTCGCTGCCGTCGACGCGATCCGGCATCTCCGCACCGTCTCGACGACGCCGGTCGGCGGCTCGACGTCGATGAGCGTCGACTACTTCGACATCGTCGACACGTACCTGCCGATCGTGTTCGCGATCGTGCTCGCGCTCTCGTTCCTCGTGCTGCTCGTCGCGTTCCGCTCGATCGTGGTGCCGTTCGTCGCGATCGCGATGAACCTGCTCTCGGTCGGGGCGGCCTACGGGGTGCTCGTGTTCGTGATGCAGCAGGGACACCTCGCCGGCCTGTTCGGGTTCCAGCAGGTGCCGACGATCGAGGCGTGGTTGCCGCTGTTCCTGTTCTCGGTGCTGTTCGGGCTCTCGATGGACTACCACGTGTTCCTGCTCTCACGCATCCGCGAGCGCTGGCTCGCAACAGGCGACGTCGAGGACTCGATCACCTTCGGCATCACGTCGAGCGCCCGGCTGATCACCGGTGCCGCGCTGATCATGGTGGCGGTGTTCGGCGGCTTCGCGGCCGGCCAGCTGGTGATGTTCCAGCAGATGGGCTTCGGGCTCGCGGTCGCGGTGCTGCTCGACGCGACGCTCGTGCGCACGATCCTGGTGCCGGCGACGATGAAGCTCCTCGGGCGCCGGAACTGGTACCTCCCGCGCGGCCTGCACTGGCTGCCGACGATCTCGATCGAGGGCGACCTGGGAGGCCGGGAGCCGGTGGCTACTCGACCGTAACGGTCTTTGCCAGGTTCCGCGGACGGTCGACGTCCAGCCCGAGCGTGCGGGCGATCCGGTAGGCGATCAGCTGCAAGGGGATCACCGCGAGCACGGGCTGGAGCTCCTCGATCGTCCGCGGGACGTACAGGACGTGGTCGGCGTGGATCGCGATCGCGTCGTTCCCCTCCGTCGCGATCGCGATCACGTGCGCCTTGCGCGCCCGGACCTCCTGGATGTTCGAGATCATCTTCTCGAAGACGTGGGAGTCCGTCGCCACCGCGACGACCGGCGTGTCATCGGAGAGCAGGGCGATCGGGCCGTGCTTCATCTCGCCGCCCGGGTAGGCGTCGGTGGGGATGTAGCTGATCTCCTTCAGCTTCAACGCCCCCTCGAGGCAGATCGGGAAGCCGATGTGCCGGCCGAGGAAGAGGAAGAAGCGGTCGTGCGCGAACCGCCGCGCGATCATGTCGACCTTCGCCTCGAGCGCCGGGTCGTCGAGCACCCGCTGCGCCAGCTCGGGAAGGCGCGCCAGCTCGCTACCGATCGCGCTCACCTGCTCGGGCGAAAGTCGCCAGCGCAGCTGGGCGAGGCGCAGGGCGAGCAACGTCAGGAGCGTTACCTGGGCGGTGAAGCACTTCGTCGAGGCAACGCCGATCTCGAGCCCAGCGCGCGTGTACAGCACGCCATCAGCGGCGCGTGTCGCAGCGCTCCCCATGACGTTCGTGATCACGACGACCTTCGCGCCACGCTCCCGCGCGAGCTGCATGGCGGCCAGGGTGTCTGCCGTCTCACCGGACTGGGAGATGGCAAGCACCAGGGTCGACGGGTCGAACACCGGGTTGCGGTAGCGCCACTCGGACGCGACGTCTGCCTCCGTCGCGATCCCCGCCCACTCCTCGATCAGGTAGCGCCCGACGAGGCCGGCGTGCAGCGCGGTGCCACAGCCGACGATCAGCACCCGGTTGACCGAGGCGAGCTCTGAGTCGCTGAGGCCGATCCCGTCGAGGTGCAGCGCGCCGTTGCGGTAGCGCTCGCCGATCGTGTCGGCGATCGCCGTCGGCTGCTCGTAGATCTCCTTCAGCATGAACGTCTCGTAGCCGCCCTTCTCGGCGACCTCGATCGAGGCGTCGGCCTCCTCGATCTCCCGCTCGATCGCCGGCCCGCCCGCCATCGGCCAGAAGCGCGCACCGCTCGGCGAGACGTCGACCACCTCGTCCTCGACGACGTACTGCACCTGACGCGTCTGCTCGAGGAACGCCGGCAGGAAGCTCGCGATGAACGTCTCACCGTCGCCCCTCCCGACGACGAGCGGTGGCCAGGCGTGGCGCGCTGCGACGATGCGCTCGGGCTCGTCCGCCGCCATCACGAGGAAGGCGAAGTGCCCTTCGAGCCGCGGGTACACGCGACGGACTGCCTCGACGAGGTCACCGTCGTACACCTCCGAAAGCAGGTGCACGAGCGCCTCGGTGTCGGTCTCGGAGCTCAGCTCGTGGCCCGCCGCGGCAACCTCGGCACGCAGATCGACGTAGTTCTCGAAGATCCCGTTCATCAGCACCGCGAGGCGGCCGTCATTCGAGAGGAACGGATGGGCGTTGCGGTCCTCGACGCCACCATGCGTCGCCCATCGCGTGTGCCCCATGCCGAGCCGGGCGGACGAGTGGTTCGCGCCGACCAGCGCACGAAGCTCGGCGACCTTTCCCGTGGTGCGGTCACGCACCAGGCCGTCCTCCTCGAGCAGCACGATCCCGGTCGAGTCGTAGCCGCGATACTCGAGCCGCTCGAGCCCGTCGAGGAGCAGCCCCTTACAGGCCCGCGGGCCCGTGTAGCCGATGATCCCGCACACGCCCCGGAGTCTACCCGCCGAACGGTACCCGCCGTGCTCCTGCGCTACAGCCCGAGCTCGGCCTCGACGACGGCGACGAGGGTCTCCGCGTGCCGCGTGCAGGTCTCGTGGTCGGCGGCCTCCACCATCACGCGAACCAGTGGCTCCGTCCCGGACGCGCGCAGCACGACCCGTCCCTCGCTGCCAAGCTCGCTCTCGATCGCGGTGACGGCGTCCCACACCGCCGTTGCGTCGGCCAGTCTCGTGCGATCGGCGCGGACGGAGATCAGCCGCTGCGGGTACTTGCGGATCACCGCGGCGGCATCGGCGAGCGTCTGTCCGGCGCGCGCGAGGGCTCCCAGGAGGAGCGCGGCCGTGAGCATCCCGTCGCCCGTCGTGCCGTGGTCGAGCGCGATCACGTGGCCGGACTGCTCACCCCCGAGCGCCGCGCCGCGTGCCCGCATCGCCTCGAGCACGTACCGGTCGCCGACGTCGGTGACGACGATCTCGCAGCCAAGCGCCTCGAGCGCCCGGTGCAGGCCGAGGTTCGCCATTGACGTGACGACGACGACCCGGCCCGGGAGCGCGTTGCGGGCGATCATGTCGGTCGCGAGGATCGCGAGCAGGTGATCGCCGTCGACGCGCTCCCCCGCGCCGTCGACGCACAGGAGCCGGTCGGCGTCACCATCGAAGGCGAGGCCGAGGTCGTACCCGCCAGCGCCGACGGCGGCGGCGACGTGCTCGAGATGGGTTGACCCGCAGCGCACGTTGATGTTCACGCCCGTTGGCGCCGCCGCGATCAGCTCGTAGGTGACGCCGAGACGGTCGAGCATCTCCCGAGCGACGGGCGACGCCGCGCCGTGCGCGCAGTCAACCACCACCCGTATCGCACCGAGCGGCGTGTCGACGACGCTCGCGACCCACGCGGCGTAGCGCGCGGCGCCGTCAGCGATCGGCTCGCTCACACCGACGCCGTACCCGGTCGGCGGATCGTCGTGCTCACCGAGCAGCGCCTCGATCCGGTGCTCCTGGTCGTCCGTCAGCTTGAAGCCGTCGGCGCCGAAGAACTTGATGCCGTTGTCCGGGTAGGCGTTGTGGCTTGCCGAGATCACCGCACCGACGTCTGCACCGAGGTCACGCACGAGCCAGGCGACGCCGGGCGTGGGGATCACCGAGGCGCGGAGCGCGGTGCCACCAGCCGAGGCGATACCGGCACACAACGCATCCTCGAGCATCGTGCCCGACCGGCGCGTGTCGCGACCGACAACGACCCGCGGACGGGCGACGCCGGCCGCGAGCGACAGACGGACGACGGCACGCCCCAGTCCGAGCGCGAGCTCGGGCGTGAGGAACTCGTTCGCGAGCCCGCGAACGCCATCGGTGCCGAAGTAGTGGCGCGCCATGGCGCGAGCCTAGTGGCGCGCCAGCGAGCTGGCGTGGCGGTCGCAGCGGCCGGAACGAGCGGTCGCCGAATCGGGCGCTCCAAGAAGCCGAATGACCACGCCAGCTCGCAACGAGAACGCTAGCGCTTGGAGAACTGCGGGCGGCGGCGGGCGCCCTTGAGCCCGGCCTTCTTGCGCTCGACCTCGCGCGCGTCGCGCGTGATGAAGCCAGCCGCGCGAAGCGACGTGCGCAGGGCGGGATCAGCCTCGCAGAGGGCACGGGCGACGCCGTGGCGCAGCGCGCCAGCCTGGCCAGTCACGCCGCCACCATGCAGGCGAGCGATGATGTCGTAGTGCTCGCCAAGCCCGGCGTGCACGATCGACGAGAGCGCCAGAAGCTGGTCGCTCTGGCGCGGGAAGTACTCCGCGAGCGACCGGCCGTTCACGGTGTAGGTACCGGCGCCTGGCACCAGGCGCACGCGCGCGACCGAGGTCTTGCGCTTGCCCGTGCCCCAGTAGACTGCCTTCTCGTCTGCCACGTAAGTCTCCTTCGCCCCGTACCTACGGCAGCGGGTTTGGCTGCTGGGCGGTGTGCGGATGCGCTGCGCCAGCGTAGATCTTCAGCTTCTTGAGCTGCGCGCGGCCAAGGCGGTTCTTCGGCATCATCCCCTTCACGGCGTGACGGATCACGTCGTCGGGATGGCGTCGCAGAAGCTCGGCGAGCGTGCGCTCCTTGATCCCACCCGGGTAGCCGGAGTGGCGGTAGTACTTCTTCTGCTCCATCTTGCGACCCGTCACGCGAACGTTCTCGCAGTTGACGACGACGACGAAGTCGCCGGTGTCGATGTGGGGCGTGTACTGCGGCTTGAGCTTGCCCCGGAGGGTGTCAGCGATCCGCGTCGCGAGCCGGCCGAGGGTCTCACCCTCGGCGTCGACGACGTACCAGGAGCGCTCGATGTCTCCGGGCTTTGCGTTGTAGGTCTTCTGCGGCACGGCGATCGGACTCGTTCTACTCGGGTTCGACCCTTGACGGGCCCTAGGACGGCACAGCGCAGAAGCTCCGCGCCGCGGCACGGGCTGACTATAGCAGGGGCTCCCACGGCGGGCGGCGGTGGCACACTCCAACCCGTGGGCTGCCTCTTCTGCTCGATCGTTGCCGGTTCAATCCCCGCGACGATCGTCTACCGCGACGACGACGTCGTCGCCTTCATGGACATCAACCCAGCGACGCCGGGCCACTGCCTCGTCGTGCCGACGCGGCACGCGGAGGACCTCCTGGCGATCACGCCGGGCGATCTCGCGGCGTGCACGGCGGTCGCACAGGTCCTCGCGCGGCGCGCGGTCGACGAGCTCGAAGCGGTCGGCGTGAACCTGATCAACTCCTGCCGCGCAGGGGCTTGGCAGACGGTCTTTCACTTCCATATTCATGTGATCCCACGGTACGAACAGGACGGCATGGTCCTGCCATGGACGCCAGAACCGGGCGACGCTGCCGTGATCGCGCTCACCGCTGCGTCCCTTCGCGGCTGACGGTCGATGACCGCACCGCGTCTTCGTGACACCCGCGACGGCTCGATCATGCTCGCCGCCGAGGGCGTGCAGTCAGCGGCCGGCGGCGTCGCCGGCGTCGCGATCCCATGGCTCGTGCTGGAGCACGGCGGCGGGCCGGGCAGCGCGGCGGTGATCTTCGCCGCGACGATCGGCCCGTACGCGCTGATCGGGATTCCCGCCGCGATGGCTGCAGACCACGCGTCGCGCCGGACGATGCTGGTCGCCTCGTACGCGTTGCAGGCGTTGGCGCTTGCCGTCATTCCGATCGCCGCCGTCCTCGACGCCGTCACGACGCCGCTCCTCGTCGCCGTCGCGCTCGCCGTCGGCTGCGCGAGGGTCGTCGGCGACGCGGCGATCTTCGGTGCCGTCCCGACGCTCGTCGGCCGCGACGGCATCGTGCGAGCGACCGGCGCGCTGACGACCACGTGGTCGGCGGGCTTCCTTGCTGGGCCGGCGTTCGGTGGCGCCGTGATCGCCGCCGTCGGCCCGACGCCAACCCTCGCCGCGGTGGCCTGCTGCTACGCCATCTCGATCGCGCTCGCCCGCCAGCTCAGCGAGGCCGTCGAGGCACGCCCCGACGCGACGGCGTCTCCTTTGGAGCGTGTCCAACACGGGCTCCGTTTCCTCCTCCGCGACCGCGTGATGCGTCGTTTCACGGCTGTCGGCCTGCTCTGGAACCTCCTCGTCGGTGCGTTCGGTGGCCTTGCCGTAGCCTTCGTGCACGGCCCGCTCGCGCTCACCGCCGGTGCCGCCGGGCTCACGCTCGCCTGCTACGGCGCCGCTGGACTGCTCGTCCCCTTCGCCCTCCCCCGCCTCGACCGGCACTTCGGCGACGGGCCGCTCTTCGTCCTCCTCTGCACCGTGTCTGCGGCCGTGCTCTTCGCCCTCGCCCACACGAGGGTGCCGGTCGTCGCCGCGCTGCTTCTGCTGCCGCTCGGGTTCCTCAACATGACGCTGGGCAGCATCCTTCCGGCCGCGCGCCAGCGACGGGCGCCGATGGACCTGCAGAGCCTCGTCGGCACGACCGGGCGGATGCTGAACATCTGGGGGTACGCGGGTGGAGCGCTCGCCGCCGGGCGCCTTGCTGACCTGCGCGGGATACCGAGCACGTTCACGCTCTGCGCCGTGCTCCTGGTGGTCGTCGCGGCGGTCGCACGGCTGCTGGTCTGGCGCCTCGCGCCACCAGCAGCGGGGGCCTCCGATCGCTCGTAGCGCCGGGCGCGATTCAAACGCCGCTCCGTCGCGCTCCAACAGCCACGTACCTTCGAGACGGTGCACTAGATGATTGATTCCGAACTGTTGTAGGAAATGGCGTTGCCGATCGCCGCCAGCGTCGCGTCGTCGGCTCCACGAACCCACGTCATCGACTCGCCGAGGGCGCGGAACCCAAACGCCTCGTACAGCGGCCGGCCGGCCGGACTCGAGAGCAGGTATGCCCCTTCCGTCGCAGGCTCCCACGCCGCGGTGAGCGCCGCCTGCAGCACGGCTCGTCCGGCCCCGCGCCGGCGGTGGCGGGGCGGCGTCATCATCTCGTTGACCCCGATGAACCGGTCGCCCGGCGTCACCGTGACCGTCGAGGCGATCTCGTTACCATCCCACGCGACCCAGGCAATCGCCTCGCCGGCGCGCAACCCGCGGCCGACGGTGGCGTCAACGAGGCCTTGCGCCACGCCGTGGCTGTCGGAGATCGCGGCCGTGACGAGGGCGATCTCGTCGCGTGCCGCGACGCGCAGCCGAAACGCGGTGGCGACCTGCACGGGTAGGTCGTCGCAGAACATCACGGGCTCTGCGGCGTTCGCGAGCGCGAACCCTGCGGCTGCGAGGGTCGACCCGGCCGCTCGCGCGGCTGCCGGAGCGACCGAGACGATCGCGGGAAGCTCGCCGAGCGCCGCCACGATCGTCGCCGCCGCGTCCGCCGCGGCTCCTGGCCCGATCGCACAGACGTTCAGCTCACCGCTCGATGTTCCGCTGACGAGCGCGAACCAGGCCCTGCCGGCATGACGCAGCGATCCCGGCGCACCGACGTACAGCGACGAGCTGTAGGCGCCGTACGCGTCGATCACGTCGTCATAGAGCGATTCACGGTCGTCGATCACGACCCGTCGGTCACTCCCACTCGATCGTCCCCGGCGGCTTCGAGCTGATGTCGAGCGCGACCCGGTTCACCCCAGGAACCTCGTTGATGATCCGCGTCGAGATCGACGCGAGCAGGTCGTGCGGCAGACGCGCCCAGTCGGCCGTCATCGCGTCGTCCGAGGTCACGGCCCGGATCACGATCGGGTAGGCGTAGGTGCGCGCATCGCCCATCACGCCGACGGACTTCACGCACGGCAGCACCGCGAAGCTCTGCCAGACCCTGTTGTACCAGCCCGCCTTGCGGATCTCGTCCTGCAGCACCGCGTCGGCGTGCCGGAGGATCGAGAGGCGCTCGTGCGTGACGTCGCCGATGATCCGGATCGCGAGGCCCGGGCCCGGGAACGGCTGGCGCCAGACCATCCGCTCCGGCATCCCGAGCTCCTCGCCGACCCTGCGCACCTCGTCCTTGAAGAGCAGCCGCAACGGCTCGCAGAGCTCGAGCTCCATGTCCTCCGGCAACCCACCGACGTTGTGGTGGGACTTGATCTTCGCCGCCGTCCGCGAGCCCGACTCGATCACATCGGAGTAGAGCGTGCCCTGCACCAGGAACCGCGCGCCGTCGAGCTTTCGTGACTCCTCCTCGAACACGCGGATGAACGTCTCGCCGATGATCTTCCGCTTCTGTTCCGGCTCGGTGACCCCCGCGAGGAGCGCGATGAACCGCTCCTGCGCCTGCACGTGGACGAGCGGCACCGCGAAGTGGCTGCCGAACAGCTCCACGACCTGCTCGGCCTCCCCCTCGCGCAGCAGCCCGTGGTCGACGAAGATGCACGTCAGCTGGTCGCCAACGGCGCGGTGCACGAGCATCGCGGCGACGGCCGAGTCGACGCCGCCCGAGAGCCCACAGATCACGCGCTCGGCGCCAACCTGTTCACGGATGCGGCGAACCTGTTCGGCGACGACGTGCGCCGGCGTCCACGTCCCGTCAGCGCCACAGCCGTGCAGGAGGAAGTTCCGCAGCACGTCCTGTCCGTGCGGGGTGTGCACCACCTCCGGGTGAAACTGGACGGCGTAGAGGCCACGCTCGACGGACTCCATCGCGGCGATCGCGCCGCTGCCGGATCGACCGGTCTCGCCGAGGCCTTCCGGGACACGCGTCACCGAGTCGTTGTGGCTCATCCAGCACGTCTGATCCGCTGGCAGGTCACGGAACAGCAACGCGCCAGGCTCGACCGTCAGCGGTGCCTTGCCGAACTCGGCGGCACCGGTGCGCCCAACGTCACCGCCGAGCGCGAGCGCCATCGCCTGCATGCCATAGCAGATGCCGAGAACCGGGATCCCGAGGGAGAGCAGCGCCGGGTCGAGGGCGGGCGCCCCCGCCTCGTGCACCGAGGCGGGCCCGCCGGAGAGGATCAGCCCGCGCGGGTTACGTGCTCGCAGCTCGTCGACCGTCACGTCGTGTGCCACGAGCTCCGACAGCACGCGCAGCTCGCGGACACGCCGCGTGATCAGGTGCGCGTACTGCCCGCCGAAGTCGAGCACCAGCACGGGGCGCTCCTGCTCGACGCCATCCTCCACGGGCACTAGCGGCTCATCCCGATCGACTGCTCGCGCTGGAGCTTCTTGCCTTCGGTCATCAGCGCCGGCGCGAACATGATCTCGGCCTTCTGGAACTCGTGGATCGTCTCGTAGCCACACGTCGCCATCGAGGTACGCAACGCCCCCATCAGGTTCAGGGTGCCGTCGTTCTCGCGGGCGGGTCCGAGGACGACCTCCTCGAGCGTCGCGACCTGGTCGGTCTTGACACGTGCACCGCGCGGCAACGTCGGGTGAAACGTCGCCATGCCCCAGTGATAGCCGTGTCCGGGCGCCTCGTAGGCGCGCGACAGCGGTGAGCCGACCATCACCGCGTCGGCGCCACAGGCGACGGCCTTCGCGATGTCACCCCCGGTTCGCATCCCACCATCAGCGATGACGTTGCAGTAGTGCCCGGACTCGATCAGGTGCTGCACGCGCGCGGCGGCCGCGTCGGCGATCGCCGTCGCCTGCGGCACGCCGACGCCGAGCACACCGCGCGTCGTGCACGCGGCGCCCGGGCCGACACCGACGAGCACGGCTGCCGCACCGGTCCGCATCAGGTGCAGCGCCGTCTGGTAGCTCGCACAGCCGCCGACGATGCACGGGATCGGCAGACCGGCGATGAACTCCTTCAGGTTCAACGGCTCCACGACAGAGGAGACGTGCTCGGCGGAGACGACCGTCCCCTGGATCACGAGCACGTCGAGTCCCGCCTCGAGCGCGACGCCGTGCAGCGCGCGGACTCGCTGGGGCGTGAGCGACGCCGCCGTGACGACGCCCGACGCCTTGATCTCGGCGACGCGCATCGCGACCAGGTCGGGCTTCACGGGCTCCTGGTAGATCTCCTGCATCCGCCGGGTCGCCTCGCCCTTCTCAAGCGACGCGATCTCCTCGAGGATCGAGCCGGCGTCCTCGTAGCGTCCCCAGATCCCCTCGAGGTTGAGGACACCGATGCCGCCCATCTGCCCGATCGCGATCGCCGTTGTCGGCGACACCACGCCGTCCATCGCCGAGGCGAGCAGCGGGAGCTCAACGAGGTGACGCCCGAGCTTCCAGCCGATGTCGACGTCCTCCGCGTCCCGCGTCCGGCGGGAAGGAACGATCGCGATATCGTCGAGCCCGTACGCCCTGCGGGCCTTCTTGCCGCGCCCGATCTCGATCTCCACGTGGTGCTCTCCCGCGTCTTTCGGGGATCGTACCGGGGCGCCCGGACAGGGCTGCCCGGCCAGCCGCCGCCGACCGAGCGCTACGCCAGCTCGGTGACGCGCGAGAGCGCTGCGTAGCGCACGGCGTCGCGCGCCTCGAAGCGGCCGGCACCGATCGAGCCGGTGTTCGCCGTGCCACAGCCGACCGCCTGGCGCAGACACTCCTCGATCGGGCGGTTCCGCACGCGCGCGGCGATGAACCCGGCGAGCAGCGCGTCGCCGGAGCCGACCGTCGAGACCGGCTCGACCGGGTCGATCTCGACCTTGAAGCGCCGTGTTCGATGGCCGTCGCGGACGAGCGCGAAGGCACCCGACGCACGGGTGATCAACACGTTGCGCGGCCCGAGGTCAGCGATCTCCTCCAACGCACCGGCGAAGTCGGCATCGGTCGAGAACTCGTGGCCGCAGACCTCCTCCGCCTCTCCCTGGTTGGGCGCGACCCAGTCCGGCTGGGCCGACATGCCGACGCGCAAGGGGTCGCCCTCCGAGTCGAGCACGAGCTCGAGGTCGCGCCGGCGCAGGTCGCGGATCGTCGCGGCGTACCAGTCAGCATCGACACGGCGTGGTAGCGACCCGGCGAGCACGATCGCCGTCGCGCTCGCCGCGAGGTAGCGCAGCTTCTCCGAGAGGATCGCGAGCTCGCCTGCGTCAATCTCGGGGCCGTACTCGAAGATCTCCGACTGCTTCGAGACCGTCGGGTCGATCACGACCGTCGTGGTGCGCGACTCGTCGGCGATCCGCACGAAGTCGTTGAGGATCCCCTCACGCGTCAGCTCCTCGACGATCAACGTCCCCGTTCGGCCGCCAGCGAGCCCGGTTGCGACGACCGGCTCGCCGAGGCGCTTCAGCGCCCGCGCGACGTTGATCCCTTTGCCGCCAGGGAGGAGCTCCCCGCGCTGGCAGCGGTGGCGTTGACCGAGCTGGAAGTTCGCAACCTTCAGCGTCTTGTCAATCGCGGCGTTTGGTGTGACGGTGACGATCACGCCGCGGAGGATAGCCGGCCGATCAGCCGGAACGGAGCGGCGAGAGGAGCCATCCGAGGAGCTCCATGCCTCCCGGCTCAGCGACGGTGCCGGCGGCGATCAGCGGCGAACGGGCGACGACCCGTCCCCCCTGAAGGAGCGCGACGGCGCCGACCGTCGCACCGACGTCAACCGGAGCGGCAAGCAGCGTCGGCACGACGTAGCGCAACGTGACGCGGCCGCGGACCTGAGGATCGAGGAGGAGATCGCGCGCGACGGCGACGGCGACCGAGTCCCCGAACGCGACCGAGAGGCGCACCACCTGCGTCCCGGCGCGGAGCACGGGGACGCGCCTCGGCACCGCGCCGTCGCGGGGCACGTGTCCACGACGACCACCGAACGCCGCGTCGAGCAGGCGCCGCACGGCCCGATCGCGCGTCGACTGATCCGGTGCACCGAGGGCGACGACGATCACCCGGCGCCCCTGGCGGGAAGCCGTGGCGACGAGACACCAGCCGGCCGTGCGGGTATGCCCCGTCTTCAGACCGTCGAGTCCGGCGTAGTGCCCAAGCAGCGTGTTCCGCGCCACGTAGCGAGCGCCACCGACGCGCATCGACCGCTCGCTGGCGATCGCGAGCACCCGTTCGTCGGCGACGAGCAGCCTCGCGAGCAGCGCGACGTCGGCGGCGCTCGATCTCTGGCCGGGAGCGTCGAGCCCGTCGGGCGACCGGTACACCGTGTTGTGCAGCCCGAGCCGCGCCGCCGTCCGGTTCATCAGCAGCACGAACGCTGCACGCGACCCGCTCACCCCCACCGCGAGGGTCTCAGCGGCGTCGTTCGCGCTCGGCACGAACACCGCCTCGAGCAGCGTGCGTCCGGAGACGCGCTGCCCCGCCCGAAGGCGCACGGTCGACTGGCCGAGCCTGGTGGCGCTCTGCGGCACGACGAACGTCCGGCCGAGCGCCCCGGCGCGGATCGCCAGATACGCCGTCATCAGCTTCGTGATGCTGGCGATCGGCCGCCGCTCTGCCGCGTGCGACGACGCCAGGACCTGCCCGGTCGCGGCATCGACGACGATGAACGCCGCCAGGCTGCGCCGGGCAGCAGCGGGCGAGCGCTCGGGAGGGATGCCCAGCACGAGCGCCACGGCGAGCAGCACGCCAACGATGGGGAGCCGGAGCACGGCGGAACCCTACCCCTCTACACTCCGCCGGTGGCCCGCAACGCTGCCGGTGCGCCGGCGATGAGCACGTGGGCCCGACAGGCCGCGAGGGTGATCGCCGATCGCCAGCCGTTGCTCGTGCTCCCCGTCGTCTCGGTGATCCTCCAGTTGCCCTTGCTGGTGCCGTTCGTGCTCGCCACACGCACGACCGCCGACGTCGACGGGTTCGTGCGTGACGCTGCCTTCACGGAGACGCGGATGCTCGACCTCCTCGGCAAGGGCGCGCACGCAAGCGCGGTCGTCTGGGGCGTGATCTTCCTCATCAGCCAGGCGCTCGTGCGGGCATGGCTCGGTGGTGCGATGATCCGGTCGCTCGCCGTCGGCTCGCTCGTCTGGTGGCCCGGACTTCGGGCGTTCGGTCGGATCGCCGTGATCTACCTGGGCGCCGAGGCCTTCGTGTTCCTCGAGACCGGGATCATGGGGCTCGTCACCGCGCTGACGGCGTTCTTGCTCTTCGCCTACGCCGACTACATCATCGTCTTCGAAGGGCGGTCGGCGGTCGACGCGATTCGCCTGAGCGTCCACACGAGCACGGTCTCGTGGCGGGTAACGCTGGTCGCGTTCCTCTCCCTGTTCCTCGTCTCGATCGTCACCTACGGCCTGTTCCTCGTCCCGATCCACGACGCGCGACACGCGCCGCTGCTCCTGTTCGGCGCCCTGCTGCTCTGCGACGCGTTGCTTGACTACACGTCGAGCTGTGCGCTGGCGAGCGTCCGCTACGGCGACTCGCTCACGCGCTCACGGTAGGGCGAGCACGTCTCCAGGGTGGAGGCGCTGCGGATCGAGCTTCGGGTTGAGGGCGATGATCGCCGCGATGTCGATGCCGAGCCGCGCGGCGATCGCGCTCAGCGTGTCGCCTGTCTTGACCACGTAGCTCGTCGGCGGTATCACCGTTCCCGTCCCCGTCGAGCTGACGAGCGTGACCGGCGTTGACGGCGACGACGGCGCAGAGGTTGGACGCCGGAAGGCACCTGCGAGGACGACGCCGACGACGACGACCGCGACGACGAGCGCTCCAGGCGCGACGAACGTCCAGACCGAGGTCGTCGAGGCGCCTCTACGCGCTGGCATCGACGGCGACCTTCCAGAGCGCCTCGCGATGGCGACGCGCGCTCGCCGCGACAGCGTCTCGCCAGTCTCCCGGCTCGCCGCGCCACGCCTCGATCACCGAACGCGAGGCGCTAACGAGCGCACCGGCCGGATGCGGAGCGAAGGCCGCCCGCGCATCCTCGGGACGCCCGCCCTGGGCGCCGAGCCCGGGAACGAGCAGCGGCGTGTGCGGCATCAGCCGACGCGCCTCCGTAAGCGCGTGGGGCTGCGTCAGCCCGATCACGGCGCCGATCGAGGAGAGCCCGGAGGAGCCGATCCGACCGGCGCCGAGCGCGCTGACGAGGGTCGCCAGGCGATGCCAGAGCGGTGCGCCGTCAACGAGGAGGAGCTCCTGCACGTCCGCCGACCCGGCGTTGGACGTCCGCACGAGGGCGTACAGCCCGCCGCCGTGCACGTCAGCGACACCGGCGAACGGCGCGAGCGAGTCAGCACCGAGCAGCGGGTTCACCGTCAACGCGTCCGCCACCGGTGCCTCGCCACCGAGCCGCGGGGCAAGCCACGCTGCGGCATATGCCTCCGCGGTCGAGGCGATGTCGCCGCGCTTGCCGTCAGCGATCACCGGTACGCCGGCCGCCTGGGCGGCCGCACACACGCGCTCGAGCGCCGTGATGCCGTAGCCGCCGAGCGCCTCGAAGAAGGCGACCTGCGGCTTGAAGGCGGCGGCATCCGCGCTGGCGGCCTCGATCAAGCCGATGCAGTAGCGCTCCATCGCGCGCGCCGTACCGGAGCGGTCGGGCCGCAGCCCTCGCGTGCAGGCATCAGGAAACGGCCCACGCGGGTCGAGCCCGACACAGAGCACCGAGGAGGCGTCCTCAACGCGCCGTGCGAGACGATCGGCGAAGTGCAACGGTGCGCGCATCGGTGATCGGGATTCTACGCGGCCGGCACCCGAGCGCGCGCGTTGCGCACCGCCGTGCCGAACACGTCGTCGGCGCCGGTGTAGCGCACCGAAGCGACACCGGTGATGCGCCCCGAGAACGCTTCGGCGAGCAGCAGTGCCTCGTCGCGGCGTTCCGGATGCACGGCCGCAGGACCGTCGACGCCCGGGCCAGCATCGACGGCGTGACGCACCGTCACCGTGAGCGCGCGGGCCTCAAGGCGACCCTCCCCGGTGCGCGGGATCGCCCGACGCTCAACCTCGAGACCGAAGGCGACGGCGAACGCCGCGAGGAGCCCCGGTGACCGGTGCGGCGCGAGGACAACGCCGTGCAGCGCGCGTGCCTCACGGACCGCCCGCAGACGCCCACCCGCGGCACGGAGCGCGACCTCAGCGTCGCGCAGGGCGGCAGCCTCCTCGAAGCGCTGGTCGAGCACCAGGCGCGCGCGTCGCCGGCGCAGGCGCTCGATCGGCACCCCGCCGCCGCCGTGCAGGGCGGCCGCGAGCGCGCGCGCCGCCGCGTCGTGGGCCTGCGCCGCGTCGCCGCCCCGGCAAGGTGCGA
>JANYCN010000061.1 GCA_025360225.1 Actinomycetes bacterium
CCAGGCCTCACCAACCCACCAAGCCCGCACACCATCCGACGCTGGTGGCGCGAACGCCGCTGGATCTCCCGCCGCCCAGGCGAAGAACCCAACGCGACCCCTCGGACAAGCGTCGCCCTCCGCGACGGCCGCGTCACGCGGTGTCCCGCGTCAAGAAATTGGCAGGGTTTCGGCCGTTTGAAAGGTGGGGATCGTCGGGTCGGCGTGGCGTTGGTGGACGTCGAGCGGGCGGTTCCAGGCGAGCGCTTCGTGCGGTCGGATGGTGTTGAACTCGATGCGGAACGCTTCGGCTTCGCGGTCGAGCGTGACGGCGTCGGTGATCTCTGCGCGGTAGAGGCATTCGTACTTGAGGGAGCCGAAGGCGCGTTCGCGGACACCGTTCTGGCCAGGGCTCCTGACGCGGGTGCGGACGTGACAAAGCTCCGGACGGCTGGTGATGAACGCTTCGAAACGGAACGAGCGGAACGGGCCGCCGTTGTCCGTGACAACGACGATCGGCCGGATCTCGCCCGTCGCCGGGTCGGTCAAGAACGCAGCGAGGGAGACACCGGCGAGCCGTTCCGCCTCGGCGATCGCGGCCTCGAGCGTCGCGACGGCGTCATGCTGGTTCGCGGTCGGTGAAGGGCGCCACCCGAACTCGTACTTCGAGTAGTAGTCCGCGACGCCGCCGGCACGCCAGACGCCGCCCGTGGTCGTCTCGTACTCGGAGAAGTCCAGCTGCCAGACCTCGTTCGGCCCCGTCGGCACGCGCGCGAACACGGCTTTGCGGGTCTTCGCATGCTCGCGTCGTTCACGCTGATAGTCGGCTTTCAAGACCAGGCCGGCGTCGTCGAGGATCCGCAGCACGGTGGAGGTCGTCACCTGGTGGCCGTCGTGGCGCGCGAGCGCCCAGACCTTGCGGTGCCCCCACGCCGGGTAGCGCTCAGCGATCGCGACGATCGCGCCGCGGTAGAAGCGGCGCCGAGGCGTCGGCCACGGCCCACGCGGCGGCGCCTCGGCACGACGCCGGGCCTGGAAGCGCCGATAGGAACGCTCGGGGATGCCGACCAGCAGGCAGAACCTCGCGGTCGGCATCCCCGCCTCCACACGGATCACCTCGACCTCTTCAAAGGGCCCAAGCGGCCCTCCGCGCTCTTGCGCCACACCCGCAGCTGCACGTGCGCTTCTCCCAGCGCCTGCGTCAGCTCCGTCACCTCTGCCTCGAGCTGTTGCTCGCGCGTCGACGGTCCCGACCGGCCAGCAACCAGCGCCGTCCGGCCGCCTTCCAGGAACTCCGCCTTCCACCTCCCGATCGACTGCTCGGACACCTTCTCCTGCCGCGCTGCCTGCGCGACCGTCTGCTCCCCGGCAAGGATCGACAACACGATCCTTGCCTTCGTCTCCACCGAGAACACCGCCGGCCGACCCATCCACCCACCTCCAGCTCAGACGCCGATCATGCCCTCATAACCGGCCTGCCAGATAGTTTGAAGCGGGACAGTGCGAAGCACGCGCGAATTGGGACGCAGAGATACGAGAACGAACCGACCGACCAGACCGTCGCATACCAGAGACCACGAAACGGACAAACGCGGCGACCACCAGTCCCCCGAGCCCGCCACGGACACGTCCAAGGCGGGATTCTCAAGTTGGAAGCGTGGCTTGCCGGTTCCGCGACCACGTCCAACTGCACCAGACACGGCGGGCGATCGAACGACCCCCACCACCCAGCCGCCTACCATACGGCAGTGTCAGTCGGAGCCGTCGTACGGGCCCCCGCGAAGGTCAACCTGGTGCTCCGCGTCGGTGCTCGACGAGCCGATGGCTACCACGACGTCGTCTCGTTGATGGCACGTGTCGATGTAGGCGACACGCTCGCGCTAACGCCTTCGGCGACGACGGTCGTTCGCTGCCCTGCGATCGTCGGTGGTGACACACTCGTGACGAAGGCACTCCAGGCACTCGCGCTGGCCGCAGGTTATGGAGGGGGCTTCCGAGTCGCGATCACGAAGGCGTTGCCGGTCGGCGCCGGCGTCGGCGGCGGATCGTCCGACGCTGCCGCGGCATTGAAGGCGGCGAACGCGATGCTCCCACACCCGGTCGCGGACTCCGTCCTTTCGACGATCGCAGCAAGCGTCGGGTCGGACGTGCCGTTCTTCCTTGGCCCACCGGTCGCCATCGCCCGTGGCCGCGGAGAGGCAGTGACCCCGGTGGTGGGACTCCCGCCCTGCGCGATCGTCCTCGCATACCCCGGGCGCCCACTCGCCACACGCGACGTGTACGACGGGTATCGCCCGTCGCGCGAGCTCGATCCGGACGTTGCGATCCCGACGACGCTCGACGAACTCGTAGCGGTCGTCGAGAATGATCTTGGCGCCGTAGCCGAACGCCTTGAACCCGCGTGCAGCATCCTGCGGACGCGGCTCGCAGGGCGAGGAGCGCTCGCCACAGCCGTCTCAGGATCGGGGTCAGCGGTGTTCGGGGTGTTCCGTGAACTCGACGAGGCGCAGGCCGCAGCGGATGACCTTCCCGGGGCCCAGTGGACACGAGCGGCTACGCTGCTCGTGTCGTGAAGCGGATCGAGGTCAACCCCGCCGACGTCCGGATCGTTGGGTCAGCCAGCCCGGCCCAGCGCCCATGGTTGCGTCGGCAACGGATGCGGATAGCCGCACTGCTCGCCGTTGCCGAGGCCGTGCTGTGGTCCTTTGACGTGTCGAAGACCGGCCTTCTGGCCGTCGCGGCCGCGGCGATCGCGCTTCACCTCGTGGTGACGCCAAAGGTCCCGTCGTACACGATTCGGCAGATCTCGTGGACGCTCGCGTTCGCACAAGCCCTCGTCGCAATCGGCACCGTGCTCTTTATCGTGGTCTCCGGCGTCGTCGCGATCCTCGTGTTCGGCGCACTCGTCGCCGTCGTGCTTGCGGGAGTCGCTGCGCTCCTCGGTGACCGTCGGTGATCATCGGCCTCCCGTCCCGACGTCTCGGCATCTGAAGAACGCGCGGCTCGAGCGACCGGAGCGGCATCGGAGTACAAGCCGGTGTGGTCGACGACCATCATGGGCTATCCGGAAGGTGTGCGCCGTTCTTCGAAGTGGACTGGAGCCGACCGGAGCGGTCTGTCCAAGGCGCTCGAGCGGGCGATCGATCTCCAAGTGCACGGCGCGTTCGGTGCGAATGAACGTCCCTCCTAGCGCAAAGCACCCACATGCCCCATGATGGGACGGTGCAGGTGATCCCGGGCATCGTCTCCCTGACGGCGGGTGAGGTCGTCGTGGTTCGGCACGGGTCGACAACCTACAACGAGTCGCACCTGCTGAACGGCGACCCGAGCGTTCCCGTGCGCTTGTCGGCGCGGGGGCGGGAAGAGTGCGCGGCGCTCGCGCCGCTGATCGAGGCGATCGCTTGGCGCAGCGTGTTCGTGACGAGGTTTCCCCGGACCGTCGAGAGCCTCGCATTGATGGCGCCGACGTGCATTGGAAAGCCCTTGCGCGACCTGGACGACATCGCGCTCGGAGAGCTCGAGTCGCGTCCTCGTGACGACTACCGGAAGTGGCGCGAGACGAACGGCGTCTTGCAAGCGCCGGCCGGCGGGGGCGAATCGCGGGTGGATGCCTTGGAACGCTACGCGAGGGGTCTTGCTTGGCTGGCGGCGAACGCTCCGACGCCAGCGCTCGTCGTGACGCATGACCAGCCGATCCGCTATCTCTTCAACATGCTCCTCGACGATGATCCGATCCTGGGCCCGCTTGACGGGATCCCGAACGCGACGCCGTACCCGTTGCTCGCAGCGACGCTGGCCGACGGTGCGCGCAAGCTGGCGACGTTCGCCGTGCAGGTGCGCGGCGCCCACGCCGCATGAGCGGCGCGTTCGCGGACGGGGCGCTTGTGGGAGCGCGGATCCGGACGCTTGACCCTGCTCGTCCGTACGCGACAGCGGTCGCGTGGCGCGACGGAACGATCATCGCCGTCGGCAGCGACACAGAGGTCCGCGAGTCGTGCGACGCGACGACGACGATCCGTGATCTTCACGGCGCAGCGGTCGTGCCGGGCCTGACGGACGCGCACATTCACCCGTTTCACGGGGCGGAACTGACGAACGGGGCAGATCTGACGGGGCTACGAACGCTCCCCGAGGTGTTGGCGGCGCTGAGGCGCGAACGCCAACGCGTCGGGCCTGGTGCATGGGTGTTCGGCCACGCGTTGGCGTACGAGGCGTTTCGCGACACGGGCATCGACGGGGAACTGCTCGAGCCGGCCATTGGGCAGAACCCGACGATCCTGTCGTTCTTCGACTTCCACACAGCCCTTGCGACACCGTCGGCGCTGCGAATCGCTGGCGTTGACGGCCCGCGAACCTTCGATGAGACGGCGGAGATCGTCTGCGACGACCGAGGCGTTCCAACCGGCGAGCTCCGCGAGGGCGCCGCCATGGCACCGGTTTACGCCGTGGTGCCGGCGTTGACGCACGCGCAGAAGCTTGACGCGTACGCCCTCGCGATGGCTGCGATGAACGCCTCGGGCCTAACCGGCGGGCACGTCATGCTGCGTCACCTCGGACTGCGCGACGTGTGTCGTGAGCTTGAGGAGTCGGGCCGGCTCAGCCTGCGGCTCGTGCTGCCCCTCCATCAGGAACCGGACGTCTCCGACGAGCAGGTCGACGAGGACCTACGCCGGCGCGACGCGAATGGGCGGCTCTGGCGGGCTGGGGCAGCGAAGTTCTTCATCGACGGCGTCGTCGAGACCGGGACCGCATGGCTGTACGAGCCCGACACGAACGGCAGCGGAGTGACGTCGTTTTGGCCTGATCCGGATCGCTACGCCTCCGTCGTGCGACGGTTCGCCGATGCGGGCTTCCAGTGCATCACGCACGCCGTCGGCGACCGCGCGGTCCGCGCCGCGCTCGATGCGTACCAGGGAGCTGGTCGTCCCGCCGGCGGCGCGATGCACCGCATCGAGCACATCGAGACGCTTCAGGACCACGACCTTCCCCGCTTCGCCGCAGAAGGCGTCGCGGCCTCGATGCAGCCGCTGCACATGGAGAACAACTCCGGCGAGCGAACCGATCCATGGAGCTGCACGCTCGGCGACGAGCGCGCCCTCAGGGCGTTCCGTACGCGTGACCTGCTCGACTCCGGCGCGGTGCTCGCCCTCGGCTCCGACTGGCCGGTCGCGCGGTTCGACCCACGCCGAGGAATGGCCTGGTGTCGCCTTCGCCGCGAGCCAGGGCGACCCGACGCGGTCCCCGTCACGCCGGGCCAGGCGTTGACAGCGCTGGAAACGTTGCACGGCTACACGACTGGAGCGGCGCGCGTGATCGGCGAACAGCACGTCTCGGGACGCGTCGCCGCCGGCTACCGGGCAGACCTGTCGTGCTTCGCGGAGGATCCGGTGGACGTCTCGGCGGACGACCTGATCACCCTGCCGGTGGTAGCGACGATCGTTGACGGCCGCGGGTAGCGGCCAGGACAGCTGGATACCCAGCGGGATCGACGCGTGCACGGACGAGTGCCGGGCCGGACAAACCCGAAGCGGCGGCAAGAGCGGCCCTTAGCGACGGCGCATCAGCGACGTCCCATGCTTGCATGCCGACTGCGCGGCCGACCGCCGCGAAGTCGATTTCGCCATACCGCACAGCCCCCGCTCCGCCGTGCCCTGTCGCCCGCTGCTTGATCTCGATCAGAGAGAGAGCGCCGTCGTCGAGGACGATGACCGTGACCGGAAGCGCCAGACGCGCGAGGGTCTCGAGCTCGGCGAGGCACATCCCCAGGCCGCCGTCTCCGGTCAGGCACACGACACGCTCAGCGGGACGAGCGAGCGCGGCACCGATCGCCGCCGGAAGCGCGAACCCCATCGTCGCAAGGCCGCTTGACGTCAACGCGCGACCGGGCCAGAACGGCATCGCAACCAGCATGTGCGCACCAGCGTCGACGGTCGCGAGCGCGCCCGCGTGAGTCGCCGCGGCCGCAAGGACGACGACCCGCGGGTCGAGGCCGGAAACCGGGGCGACGAGCCGCGCCAGCGCACGGTCAAGAGCGTCCGCCGGCGCCTCCTCCCAGGCGTCATGCAGCGCGAGGACGTCGAGCATCGTCGGCGCCGCGTGGACGAGCGGCGTGCCCGCTCGCCACGGCGCCGGGATCAGCTCGACCGGGTCGAACCCCACCGCCACGATCAGATCGGCCGCATTGAGCACGTCGAGCTCGAGGGTGCCGCCCGTCACCAGCCCGGCCACGTTCGCGGCCGGCGCGACACCCTTCGCAGCATACGTCTCGAGGACCGGGATGCGCGTGCCCGCAACCAGCCGACCGATCGCCTCGTGCTCGCCGCGCGCGCCGACGCCCACGACGAGGACCGGGCGCCGGGAACGCGCCGCGGCGGCGAGGACCACCCCCGGGTCGACGAGCGGAGGCACCGGAACGGGTGGAGGCGTGGTCGACCGAGCGTCCGCAGAGCAGTCCAGTAACACCGCTCCCGGCGCGGGCGCGGTGGCGAGAGCGACGCCAGCCCTCGCGGCATGGGCACCGCCCGGCCCGATGGTGAGGCGACCCTTCGTAACTGGCGCGTACAGGGCTCGGTGGTCGATTCGTTGGTGCGTGACGTGACGATCGGCGTCGGCGATCGCCTCCGTTATCGCGACCAGCGCGATGCGATCAAGCTGCGCGTTCGCGACCCCGTTCACCATGCTCGCCGCGCCTGGCCCCCGCGTCGCGATGCAGGCTCCGACCGTCCCCGACCGCTCGGCGAACGCCGTCGCCATGATCGCGCCAGAGGTCTCACCGTGGGCGAGAACGAAGCCCACCGCACGATCCGCACAGGCCCCGATCACGTCGAGGTTCGCGCCACCCCCCGGCACGCCAAACAGCGTCCGGGTGCCAGCAGCGGCAAGGGCATCGGCTACCACGACCGCAGGATCCACCGTCACGTACTCTTGCAGGTCGATGGCGGAGATCCCCCGTAGCACCGAGATCGTGATCGTCGGCGGCGGCGCCGTCGGCGCCAGCACGGCGTTTCACCTCGCGGTTGCAGGGGCCACCGACGTCGTGCTCGTCGAGCGTGGGCAGCTCGCCGGCGGGTCGACGGCGAAGTCTGCCGGCGGCATCCGCCTGCAGTTCGGCGACGAGCTGAACGTCCGCATCGGCGCACGCGGACTGACCGAGCTCGAACGATGGAACGAGCTGATCGGCGCGCACGTCGACTTCGTGCCTGACATCGCGTTTCACCAGACCGGCTACCTGTTCCTGCTGAGCGACGAGGCGGATCTTGCAACGTTCACGACGGCGCTCGCGGTCCAGCACGCGCTCGGCGTCCCAACGCAGCTGATCACGCCAGCCGAGGCGAAGGCGATCGTGCCGCAGCTCGTGGTCGACGACCTGATCGCGGCGACGTACTGTGCACGTGACGGACACATGAGCCCGGAGGCGGTCACCCAGGGCTACGCAGCGGCGGCGGCGGCGCTCGGCGTCAGGATCGTTCAGGGCGTGGAGGTCACGGACATCGAGCACGCGGCCGGCCGGATCTCTGCCGTGCGGACGTCGGCCGGCACGATCATGACCGGAACCGTGATCTGCGCCGCCGGCGCCTGGTCGGGAGAGATCGGTCGGCTCGCAGGCATCGACATCCCAGTGCACGGCATGCCGCGACACATGTGGTTCTCGCCAGAGAACGGCGGGCTATCCGACACGATGCCACTGACAATTGACTTCGCAACGGGCTTCTACAGCCACCGCGAGGGCCCGGGGCTCGTCTTCGGTGGCCGCGAGGCGGAGGTCGAGGAGGTCGCCGTTCACGCGCTCCACCGGCTGCCGGTGATTGGCGAGCTGCCGATCCAGTCGAGCTGGTGGGGGTTCTACGACGAGAGCCCCGACCACAACGCGATCGTCGGCGAGTCGGCGACGCTCTCACGGTTCCTGTACGCCACCGGCTTCTCTGGTCACGGGTTTCAGCAAGCGCCGGCGGTAGGGGAGTACCTCGCGGAGCTCTACGTGGGAGCGGCGCCGACGATCGACATGTCGTCGTTTACGGTAGACCGCTTCGCAGACGGGATCGAGCGCACCGAGACGTTCATCGTCTGAGGATCTCGCTCGACAGCCGCGCGAGCGTGCGCGCGAACACCGTCGGACGGCCAAGCGCGGCAACGACGAGCGCTCCCTCGATCGCCGCCGCGGCATCGACGGCGCGCTCCGCGTCGCCCAGGACGAGCCCGAGGGCATCGGTCCAGGCCTGGAGCGTCGCGACCAGCGGCCTGCGGAACGCATCCCGGTCGGCGGATGCGATCAGCCGCTCGAGCAGGCACGCGCGCCGGCCCCCGTCGTAGAACCGGTCGAGCCCGGCGAGCATCGCGTCGATCCGCTCCTGAGGAGGGCCGCACGCATGGAGCGGCGCGATCACCTCGACCCCGAAGCGCTCGTTCACCCGGTCGAGCGCCGCGAGCGCCATTGCCCGCTTCCCTTCGGGAAAGCGGTGGTAGAGGCTCGCGCGGCCGAGCCCCGTGGCGGCAGAGAGCGCCGAGAGCGACGCGCCGTCGTATCCGTCGCGGAGGAAGGTGTCGAGGATCGCATCGGTCACGTCGGGCATGAATGTAGTGTACCGAACGTTCGGTACAGCATGAACATGTACATCAAGGAGCTGTGGCGCTACCCCGTGAAGTCGTTCGCGGGCGAGCGGATCGAGGCGGCCAAGGTCACCCCGGCCGGGGTCGAGGGAGACCGACATGTCCGGGTTCGCGGCCCCGAGGGCGTGCGCACGAGCAGGCGACAGCACGGCATGCTCGGCCTGCGCGGCACGACCGCGGCGGACGGAGCGGTGCTGGTCGATGGGCTGGCGTGGGACGACGGCGAGGTGCTGCGGCGCCTCCGGTCCGTCGCCGGGGCGGATGCCTGGCTCGAGCTGGCGCCGGCGCCACAGCGCTTCGACGTGCTGCCGCTGCTCGTGGCCACCGACGGCGCGATCGCCGCGTTCGGCCGGGACGGTCGGCGTCTCCGCCCGAACATCGTGGTCGGCGGGGTCGAGGGGGTCAGCGAACGCGGATGGCCGGGAGCGACGCTGCGCGTCGGCGCGGTCCGGATCCTGCTCGACTCGCTCCGGGCGCGGTGTCCGATGACGACGATCGACCCGGACACGCTCGAGCGTGATCCACGGGTGCTGAAGGACATCGGTGAACGGTTCGGTGGTCGGCTCGCGCTGAACGCCGTCGCGGTCACCAGCGGTCAGATCAGCCTCGGCGACGCGGTAACGGTCGAACCACTCAAGCTGTGATGCCACGGTTCCGATACAGGGCGGGTACGCGACCATAGGTCAAATTTCATCACGATGCAAAGGCCCCCCATGTCCCTGTCCCGTGCGCTCGGTAACCGCAAGCTCGGTGCCAAGCTCGGCATCTCCTACGGCGTCGTGGTCGCGCTCCTGGCGGTATGCATCGCTGTCGCGGTCTGGGCGATGTCGTCGCTCGCAACGGTGACGGAGGACATTCTCACGACCTCGGTTGTGAAGACCGAGAAGGCGTACGCGCTGAAGGTCGCCGTGCCGACGATGGACGCGCTCGCGAACCAGTACACCGCCGACGGTGGTAAGAGCAGGCCCGCGTTCGAGCAGTCGGTGAAGGATACGAACGCGGCGCTCGCCGACCTCAAGGCCGTGTCGACGGACAGCATGGACCTCGCCGGCGTCGCGTCGATCGCGACCAGCCTCGCGGCCTACCTGAAGGTCGACGACCAGATCTGGGCGGCGGTGCAGGCGAAGCACATCGACGAGGCGAACAGGCTTGCAACGGGGACGAGCGCGGACTCGATGAACGCGCTCTCGAAGCAGCTCGACGACTACGTCAGTCAGGCGAAGGACGAGATCACCGCCAAGCGCGCCGACTTCGACGCGACGGTTAGCACCTCCTACATCGCGCTCGCGGTCGCGGCCGGGATCGCGGTCCTCGTCGCGATCGGCTGCGCGCTGGCGATCAGCCGCTCGATCCGGCGCGGCCTCGCTGAGGTCAACCGCTGCCTCGGCGGGCTTGCGAACAGGTGCGCCGTCGAGTTGCGCAGCGCACTCGAGCGCGTCGCCGCTGGCGATCTGACCGTCGACGTTCAGCCAACAACGGCGTCGATCGATGCCCCGGGCAACGACGAGATCGGCGACGCCGGACGGAGCGCGAACGCGATCCGCGCGTCGTTCGTGGCGTCCGTCCAGGCGTACAACCAGATGCGCGAACGGCTCTCCCAGACGATCAGCGAGATCTCAGTGTCGAGCGGCAGCGTCGCAGCCGCGTCGCAGCAGATGGCGGCGACGAGCGAGGAGTCGGGGCGCGCCGTCGGCGAGATCGCCCACGCGGTTGCGGAGGTCGCTGAGGGCGCCGAGCGCCAGGCGCAGATGGTTGCTAACGCGCGGGATACAGCAGAGCAAGCCCGCGAGACGGCGAACCGCGGCTCCGCGACGGCTGCGCGCATGGCGGCTGCGATGGGTGACCTCGACGGAAAGTCGGACTCAATCTCGGCGATCGTCTCGACGATCAGTGGCATCGCCGGCCAGACCAACCTTCTGGCCCTGAACGCCGCGATCGAGGCCGCGCGCGCCGGCGAGCAGGGGCGCGGTTTCGCGGTCGTCGCTGAAGAGGTACGTAAGCTCGCCGAGGAGTCCCAGCGCGCAGCCGGGTCGATCGCGACGCTCGTCGGCGAGATCCAGGCCGCGTCGAGCGAGGCGGTGCGCGTCGTCGACGAGGAGGCCATCGCCGCGTTTGAGCAGATCGCCGAGCAGATCACCGCCGTCCACGCAGCGCTCGGAGACATCGCGAGCGTCGCTGAGGAGACGTCGGCGGCGACCGAGCAGGTGTCGGCTTCGACCGAGCAGACGAGCGCCTCGACGCAGGAGATCGCGGCATCGGCGAACCAGCTCGCACGGACGGCCGAGACGCTCCAGAGCCTCGTCGTCGCGTTCCGGACCCGGTAACGTCCGTGGCGTGAACCCGCTGGGATCGGTGCACGCGCGCGCCGCCGTCGAGCTCAGCGTCGGGATCGCGATCTTCTCCATACAGGACGTGATCCTGAAGTGGCTGTCGGGCACCTATCCCGTGCACGAGGCGTTAGCGATCCGCTCGCTCGTCGCTACGCCGATCCTGTACGTCGTTGTCCGCCGCGCCGGAGGTCTACGGAGGTCGGACGCGAGCTGGCGCGCGCTCGCAGGCCGCGGCGCGCTGCTGCTCGTGTCGTACGGCGCGTACTACATGGCCCTTGCCGGCTTGCCCCTCGCGAGCGCGATCTCGTTGTGGTTCACAGCACCGTTGTTCCTGACGGCGCTGTCCGGTCCGATCACCGGCGAGCGGCCGACCCGCCACCAGTGGGGTGCGGTCGCCGTCGGCTTCTGTGGCGTGCTCCTGATCGTGCGCCCAGGAGGGGGTCTCTTTCACTGGAGTGCCACACTGCCGGTGGTAGCGGCGCTTGGCTACGCCGCTGCGCAGCTGTTCGCCCGGCGGATCGGCGAGGGGACACCGGCCGTCGCGATGGCCTTCCACCAGAACCTCCTGTACGGGCTCGGTGCCGCGATGATCGCCCTCGCCGTCCATCCGTTCGCGCACGATGGGGCCGGAGATCGTAGCCTGCACTTCCTCCTGCGCGGCTGGGTGACGCCGTCGGGACGCGACCTGCTGCTCCTGGCGCTGTGTGGACCGATCGCGGCCGCAGGATCGACCCTGCTCTCGAACGCCTACCGCGTCGGCGGGTCGGCGATCGCGCCGATCGAGTACACGGCGATGCTCTCCGGCATCGTCTGGGGCTACGTCGTGTTCGGCGATCGGCCGAACACCGTCGCGCTTGGCGGAGCCGCCGTGATCATCGCTAGTGGCACGTACGCCCTCACCCGCGGGCGATCGCACGTCCCGCCGCGACGCCGACCAGACCAAGCGCCAGCGACACCACAAGGTTAACCGCCGCCCGACGCCGCTCGAGCTCAGCGGACTCGACGATCCACGTCGAGAACGTCGTGTAGCCGCCGAGGAACCCTGTGCCAACGACGCGCGCAGTCGCCTCGCCGGCGCCTGACCCGGCAAGGAACCCGAGCGCGAAGGCCCCGGTCGCGTTCACCACGAGCGTACCGACGGGAACGTTCGGGAGGCGCTGACGACAGGCCTCGCCGACCCCGAACCGTGCAGCCGAGCCAACGCCGCCAGCGACCGCGAGCAGCACCCAACCCGTCACGCCCACGACAGCCGCCGCACAGCGAAAACGAGCACGAGGCCACACGCAACGCTCGACCCGACGTAGGCGACCGCGAGACCCACCTGTCCCCGGTCAAGCATGCGCAACGCTTCAAGCTGCAACGTTGAGAACGTCGTGAGCGCCCCACAGAACCCGGAACCGAGCAGCCTGGAGCGACGAACGCTCATCGAACCGAGCAACGCAGCCCCAACGAGGTTCGCAACCCACGTCGCCCACGGCCAGCCGGCACCGGTCGGCACGACCGCGAGCACCCCCGCCCGCGCGAGCGTCCCGACCACGCCACCCACGAACACCACGACGAACGCCATTGAAGCGGACGGTAGCCGCCAGCCCCCACCCTGCGAGCGTCGTTCGTGGCCGGGGGGGGGCCCGGCCCCCGACCAACCC
>JANYCN010000088.1 GCA_025360225.1 Actinomycetes bacterium
GCGCGACGTTCCCGCGAAGCCCACGATCCGGCACGCAGAGCGGGCCGGGGCGTGGTCGCCGGAGCTGAGCGGCGTAGCCACCCGACGGGTGGCAGAGCCGACAAGCGCAGGACGATCCAGGCAGTCGGATGACCACGCCATCTCACAATCAGACCACTAGCTACTCGCCGACGGTGATCGTCATCGTGATCGGCGTGTTCGGCCGATCGTTGCGATCCCGGTCGACGGCCTGGACCGCGTCGACAACCTCCTGCCCAGCGGTGACGCGACCGAACACCGTGTGCTTGCCGTCGAGCCACGGACAGGCGTCCGCCGTGACGATGAAGAACTGCGAGCCGTTCGTGTTCTGTCCGGCGTTGGCCATCGCAAGGGCGCCCCGGTCGACGCGGTGGGCGTTGAACTCGTCTGCGAACTGGTAGCCAGGTCCACCGGTGCCGGTGCCCTGCGGGCAGCCTCCCTGGATCATGAAGTCGGTGATCACGCGGTGGAAGACCAGGCCGTCGTAGAAGCCCTTGCCGGCAAGCTCAGCAAAGTTCGCCACGGTCTTCGGCGCCTCGTTCGGGTAAAGGTCGAGCTCGATCGTGCCGAGCGACGTCGTGATCGTTGCGGTGCTAGCCATGGTCTTCTCCAACTGGCGGGTTCGGCGCGTACGCTACTTGGTCGCGCGAGAGATGCCCGCTACCCGGCGACGGCCTGCGCCGCTCGGGTGATCTCGTCGACCGAGACGGCGCCCTCGAACTTCGCTGCGAGCTTGCCGTCGGCGCCGACGACGAACACCCACGGCTCGCTCGGCAGGCCCCACTCGGTAACCCAGGCATTCGGACCCTCGGCCGGGTTGAGGTCCTTGTCGATCTCCACGTGAATGAAGCGCACACGCGTCCCCTTCATCCGTGCTTGCGCCGCCAAGGCGACGTCGACGGTTGGCCCACAGAGACGGCTCGCGCAGTAGAGCGGCGTCGCGAAGACTGCGACGAACGGCACGTGCGCCTTCAGCGAGCCTTTGATCGAGTAGACGAGCAGCGAGCGGTCGGGTGGCAGCGAGGTGGTGAGGGCCTTGAGGTTGCCGCCTGTCGACGCGAGCGTCGGCGTGTCCGACGCCGGTGCTCGCGCGCCGATCGCTGGAGTGGCACCGACGGTGGCGATCGCGGCGCCGCCACTGGCCAGGAACGTCTTGCCGCCGACGGTGAACCGCGTGGCGATGAAGTACGAGCCGGCCGTCGGCACGACGATGTGCGTGACAAGAACGCCCTTCAGCGGCGCGTCCTTCGGATCGACCCCGAGCGGTGCGTAGACGGCGTGGAACGGACCGAGAGCCGGAGCGAGCGCGTCCCTCGCGACGTACAGGTCGATCGCGTCGCCGTCCGGGCTCACTACAGAGCCATCCTTGGCGAGCAACGCGATGCCGACGCGCTGGGAGCCGACGACGAAGTCGCGACCGCTCGTGACGAGCAGGTCGGTCGTCTGCACCGCCTTGGACCCACCGGGAAGGCCGATGATCGCTGCGAGCGACCCGGCCGGAGGCCTCGCTGCCGCGGACGTCGCCGGGGTCGACGGCGAGCTGCCGCACCCGCTTGCGGCGACCAGCAGGAGGGCGAGGAGGAGCGAACGGCGCACCGTCAGAGGGTACAGGACGGCACCGCCGGTGCCGACATTGACGATGTGGCAGAGCGCGCCTCGATCGTGCACGACCAGGCCGTCGATCCCTTCCTGGCTCGGCTTGCCCTCGAGCGGCTACACGGACGCATCCGCGAGGCGCGGTTCGGCTCGGCGGCGGCCGCGGTTCTCGGCGTGGCCCTGGTCGTCGTTGGCAACCGTCCGTTCGGGGGCGCCGTCCTCGCCGGCTCGGTCACGGGCGCGCTGATCATGCTCTACGCGCGCTCTGACCGCGTGGCCCTGATCGCCCGGCTCGTGCACCAGCGCTCGGCCTACGGGATCGACGAGGTCCGTGTCGCGGCCGAACGTCGGGTGACGATGGAGGCCCGGGTCGTCCTTGCCCGCTCGGTCGTCCGCCTCGTCTTGGAGGCTGACGGCTGGGAGCCAGCGAGCCCGAGCGCGACGACCTGCTACTCCCGCGTTCGCGAGCACCGCGCTGCGTTCATCGCCATCGCCTTTCACCTGAGCCGGAGCGAGTCGACCGTTCACCCGTCCTGTGCTGCCTTGCTCGGGCGACTGCTAACGGAGTTCGTCGTCTCGCCGATCCACAACGAGCTGCTGCCAGCCGGCCAGGTCCAGATCGCGCTCGGACGCATCCAGGCCGGGATCCGCGAGCGCGGCTAACCGAGCGTGGGTGGGAGCTCCCGGCCGCCACCCCCGCTCGATCCCACCCACGCGCCATCGCCGACCTTCTTTGACGGGCTCCTAGCTCGTGGTCTGATCGTGAGATGGCGTGGTCATCCGACTGCCTGGATCGTCCAGCGCTTGGCGGCCCTGCCACCCGTCGGGTGGCTCTACCTGCCAGCTTCGGCGACCACGATCCGGCCCGCTCTGCGTGCCCGATCGTGGGCTTCGCGGGAACGGCGCGTGCTATCCAGCTCGCCCGCGATCAGCAAGCCCTGCGCGACGCGCAACGCTCCCGCTCGCTCCAGACACCCGATGACCATGCCATCTGACAATCACACCACTAGCGCGCCTCCTCGGCGTTCTTGCGTGCCTGGGAGACGAACGGCATCATCGAGCGCAGCTCGCCGCCGACCTGTTCGATCTGGTGTCGCGCGGCGCGCTCGCGGAGCATCTTCATCGTGCTTCGACCGGTCTGGTTCTCCATCACGAACTCGCGGGCGAACTGGCCGGACTGGATCTCGACGAGGATCTCCTTCATCGCGGCGCGCGACGCGGCGTTGATCACGCGCGGGCCGCGCGTGAGATCGCCGTACTCGGCCGTGTCGGAGATCGAGTAGCGCATCCAGTCCATGCCGCCCTCGTAGAGCAGGTCGACGATCAGCTTGACCTCGTGCAGGCACTCGAAGTAGGCCACCTCGGGGGCGTACCCGGCCTCGACGAGCGTCTCGAACCCCGCCTTGATCAGCTCGGTCGTGCCGCCACAGAGCACGGCCTGCTCGCCGAAGAGGTCGGTCTCGGTCTCCTCGCGGAAGCTCGTCTCGATCAGCCCGGCACGCGCGGAGCCGATCCCGATCGCCCACGCCAGCGCGGTCGCGCGAGCGTCCCCGGTCGCATCCTGGTAGACGGCGATCAGGGCGGGCACGCCGGCGCCCTCGTTGTAGAGGCGCCGGACGAGGTGGCCGGGGCCCTTTGGCGCGACCATGATCACGTTCACGTCGGCTGGCGGGACGATCTGGCCGAAGTGGATGCAGAACCCGTGTGCGAAAAGGACCGTCGTGCCGGGGCGTAGGGCCGGCGCCACGACGGCTTCCCAGACCGACCTCTGGATGTGGTCGGGGACGAACAGGCCGATCACGTCTGCGCCCTGAACGGCGTCAACGGGCGACTGTGGTGCCCAGCCGTGCGACTCGGCGCGACGCCAACCGTCCGATCCGGGGCGCACCCCGATCGTGACGTTGGCGCCGGAGTCCTTCAGGCTCAACGCGTGTGCGTGCCCCTGTGATCCGTACCCAATGATGGCGATCTTGCGGCCCGCGAGGACGCTGAAGTCGCCGTCGGACTCGTAGAAAAGCTTCGGCATGGCGTCGATTGTAGGCTGGCGGCGCGCAGGCTACGCCAGCACCCTCATCCGGGAGGAACGGGTGCGCTCGGTCGTCGCCTTCCGCATCGCGACGCGGCCGGTTCGAACGAGCTCCTTGATGCCGTACGGCTTGAGGATCTCCTCGAACGCGTAGAGCGTGTCCGGGTGTTCGATCGCCTCGAACATGAGCGAGGTCGGCCCGACGTCGCAGACGCGTCCGCCGAACACCTCCGCGAGGCGGATGATGTCTGCGCGGTCCTTCGGCTGGGCGGTCACGCGTACGAGCATCAGCTCGCGCTCGATGGCGTCGTCGGAGGTCATCTCGTTCACCTTCAGGACGTTGATCAGCTTGTACAGCTGCTTCACGACCTGGTCGATCGAGTGCTGGCTGCAGTCGACGCGCAGCGTGATCCGCGACCAGTCCTCGCGCTCCGTCGGCCCGACGGCGAGGCTCTCGATGTTAAAGCCGCGCCGTGCGAACAGGCTCGCGACGCGTGTCAGCACGCCGGGCTGGTTCTCCACCAGCACGCTCAAGGTGTGGTTCATACCCCGTCCTCCACCCACTCGTTGTCCCACGGCTCGTCGATCATCTCGGCCGACGATCCGCCTGCCGGGACCATCGGATACACCTTCTCGTCGTGGTCGACGCGGAAGTCGATCACGCATGGCCGGCGCGACTCGACCGCCTGCATGATCACGGCGTCGACCTCCTCCTCGGTCTCGGCCCGGAGACCGAGGGCCCCGAAGGCCTCCGCGAGCTTCACGTAGTCGGGCAGGTTCGCGTTCAACAGCGTCTCGGAGTAGCGCTCGTCATGGAACAGCTGCTGCCACTGGCGCACCATGCCGAGCCAGCCGTTGTTGAGGATCGCGTGGATCGCCGGGACGTTGTAGGAGACCGCGGTGGCGAGCTCCTGGGCGGTCATCTGGAAGCACCCATCGCCGTCGATGTTGACGACGGTCTTCTCCGGGAACGCCATCTGTGCGCCGATCGCGGCCGGGACGCCGAAACCCATCGTGCCGAGCCCGCCGGAGGTGATGAAGTGGCGCGGCCGCTCGATCTTCAGCCACTGTGCCGCCCACATCTGGTGCTGGCCGACGCCGGTCGTGTAGATCACGTCGCGGTCGGCAAGCAGGTCGCGGAAGCGCTCCATCACGTACTGCGTCTTCAGCGGCCCGACGCGTCGGTAGCGGAACGGGTGCTTGAAGCGCCACTCCTCGACCTGGTCCTTCCACTCGCGCTTCGAGACGATGCGATCCTGGGAGCGCAGCTCCAGGTAGGAAGCGGTCAGCGCCGGAAGCACCTGCTTCAGCTCGCCGACGATCGGGATGTCGGCGTGGCGGTTCTTCGAGATCTCGGCCGGATCGATGTCGATGTGGATGATCTTCGCGCCCGGCGCGAACGTGTCGAGCTTGCCGGTGACGCGGTCGTCGAAGCGTGCGCCGATCGTCACGAGCAGGTCGGCCTTGTTCATCGTCCAGTTCGCGAACTTCGAACCGTGCATTCCGGGCAGGCCGACGCAGAGCGGGTGGGAGTCGGGGAACGCCCCCTTCGCCATCAGCGTCGTCACCACCGGCACCTGCACTGCCTCGGCGAACGTCGCCAGCTCGTCCGTCGCGTGGGCGTTCAGCACGCCACCGCCGACGTAGAGCACCGGGCGACGCGAGCGGGCGATCGCCTCGGCCGCCGCCTCGACCTGCAGCGGGTGGCCGGTGCGGTTCGGCTTGTAGCCAGCGATCTCGACGGTCTCGGGGTAGGTGAAGTTGAGCGTCTGGTTTGCGATGTCCTTCGGGATGTCGACGAGCACCGGGCCTGGTCGACCGGTCGAGGCGATGTGGAAGGCCTCGCGGAAGACGCGCGGGATGTCGCGGACGTCGGTGACGAGGTAGGAGTGCTTGACGATCGGCATGAAGATCCCCGTCGTATCCGCTTCCTGGAACGCGTCCGACCCGATCAGGTGCGTCGGCACCTGGCCGGTGATGACGACGAGCGGCGTCGAGTCGAGGAAGGCGTCGGCGACGGGTGTCACGAGGTTCGTCGCGCCTGGGCCGGAGGTGCCGATGCAGACGCCGACGCGTCCGGTGGCGCGCGCGTACCCCTGGGCCATGTGGCCGGCGCCCTGCTCGTGGCGCACCAGCACGTGCTTGACGGTGTGCTCGACGCGGGCGAACGCGTCGTAGAGCGGCAGGATCGCACCGCCGGGGATGCCCCAGCAGATGTCGACGCCCTCCGCTTCGAGGCAGCGGATGACCGCCTCGGCGCCGGTCATCTCGCCGGTCGTCGTGGTCCGCTTCCGTGCGTCCGGCATCGCCGGCACCGGGTTTGTCGCGCTCATCGAGCCACCACCTCGTCTGCAGCGTTCGGAACGGCGGCAGCGACCGCAGCTCCGAACGACTCGGTTGTCGCATCCCCGCCGAGGTCCGGCGTGACCGGCCCCGTCTCGAGGAGGCGGATGATCGTCCGTTCGACGGCGTCCGCCGCTGTGCTCTCGCCGAGGTCGCGCAGCATCATCGCGGCCGACAGGATCGTCGCCGTCGGGTTCGCCCTGCCGCTGCCGGCGATGTCGGGCGCGGAGCCATGGATCGCCTCGTACAGCCCCGGCCCGCTCCCCGAGACGGACGAGCTCGGCGCGAGGCCGATGCCGCCGCCGATCGACGCCGCGAGGTCGCTGAGGATGTCGCCGAACATGTTCTCGGTGACGATCACGTCGTAGGCGGCCGGCTGCTCGACGAGCTTCATCGCCATCGAGTCAACGAGCTGGTGGGAGAGCTCGACGTCGGGGTACTCGGAGGCGAGCTCGAGCACGACCCGGCGCCAGAGCTTGGAGCTGGACAGCACGTTCTGCTTGTCGACCGAGCAGAGAAGGCCGCGGCGCGTCCGCGCGAGCTCGAAGCCGCGCCGCGCGATCCGCTCGACCTCCGCACGCGTGTAGGCGCACGTGTCGAGACCATGGTCGGCGTCAAGCTCCTTCGTGCCGAAGTAGAGGCCACCGGTCAGCTCGCGCAGGATCACCATGTCGATCCCCTCCGCCAGTTCCGGCTTCAACGGCGACGACGTGCGGGTCGTCCACCGGCGCACCGGACGGACGTTACAGAACACGTCGAGATGCGCTCGCAGCGCGAGGAGCCCCATCTCCGGGCGCACCGCGCCGTCGTCCCACTTCGGGCCGCCGATCGCGCCCTTCAGCACGGCGTCAGCGGCACGAACACCGGCGCGCGTCGAGGCGGGAAACGGGTCGCCATCGCTGTCGATCGCGTTGCCACCGAAGGCGAAGCGTTCGATCTCGTAGGCGAACCCGAACGCGCTTGCCGTCGCGTCGAGCACTCCGAGGGTGGCGCTGATGGTCTCCGGGCCGATCCCGTCGCCCGGCAGGACGGCAATGCTGTAGCTCATGCGTGAACCTTCCTTGCGGATCCGAGTCTCGCCATGCCTGCGTGACCCGGATCTAGGCGGTGGGAATGACGAGGACGAGGACGGACGCGCGAGGGCCTACGAGCAATCGGTGATCAGCAGGCAGCGCGTTCATGACCGGCCGTCAGGGTATCTCAGACCCTTGACGCCGGCAAGTCAGACCCTCGCCGCGGGTGGAACCGATCGCGATCGGGCGAGGACGTCGCGGGCTCGGAGCGCGAGCCACAGGTCGTGGCGATCGTCGGCGTCGTCCAGCCGGCGTCCGGTCATCGCCTCGATCCGCTTGAGCCTGTGGCGTAGCGTGTGTCGATGGGCACCGAGCCGTTCGGCGGCTGCGGAGACGTGGCCGTTGCAGGCGATGAAGCTCGCGAGCGCCTCGAGCAGCACCGCGTGGGTGGCACGCTGCGGGGCGGCGAGCGGACCGAGCGTCGCCTCGACGAACAGCTGCAGGCCGCGCTCGTCCTGGAGGGCGAGGATCAGCCCGACGGAGCCGAGATCTCGCGGCGTGGCGACACGGGGCGCCGAGCGGCCGGCTCCGGCGCGGGCCTCGAGCGCGTACCAGGCCTCGTCGTAGGCCTCGCGCACGCCGCGCACCCGCGGGTGCGCCCGGCTCACGCCGATCGTCGCCTGGTGTCCAGCGCGGGCGAGGGTCTCGTGGATGTCGACGGCGCGCCGGACCGCGTCAGCGTCGCTGGTCACGGCGAGCACGAGGCAGACCTCGCCGTGTCGGATCGTCGCGATCGCACCGCTACCGGCTGCGACAAGGGCGCCGGCGCGCAGCTCGGCGGCGAGCGCGGCTGACGGCGGCCGCGCGACGAGGACCGCGAGGGCGGCCGTCTCGTCGATCCCGAACCCTCCAAGGCGTCGTCGCCCGGCGCTCTCCTCAAGGGAGCCGCTGACCAGGTCGTCGACCAGGTCGCCACTGACGCGCCGTTCGGCTTCGGCGACGGCGGAGCGTTTCGCGAGCTCGAGCGCGACGACGGTGCGCGCCTGCTGCAGCTGGGCCCTGTCCCAGTCGCGCGCGGCGCGCGGCAGGCGGGCGACGAGCGACGTTCCACCCGAGCCAGACAGTCCAACCTCGAGCGTGACGATCGAAGCGTCATCGCTGCTCGTGGGGCCAGGCCCGGTCGGGATCACTCGCACCTCGCCGCCGATCGCGGCGGCGGTCGCGGCGAGGATCGCGTCGAGCCCGGCGTCATCGATCACGAGCCGCACGAGCGCGTCGTGCAGCGTCATCGCTCGCTCGAGCTGAGCGTACTGCTCGTTGACGATGCGCGTCATCACCGCCTCGGTGATCGAGACGAACGACGTTGCGTATGGGACACGCAGGATCGGGAACCCGTGCCGCTCGGCGGCGGCGACGAGCGCGTTCGGCACCTCTTGCTGATGGATGCCGACGGCGTACCCGACGCCGGCGATGCCGGCGGCTGCGAGCCCCTCGACGTACGCGTCAAGCGACGTTGCGGCGGCTGGTCCGAGCCCCGTGGTGAGGACGAGCTCGCCGCCTCGTAGCCACCGCGCTGGTTCGGCAAGCTCGCTTGACGCGACCCAACGGATCGATCTGCTGGAGCCCGAACGCCCGGCGACGAGCGCCAGGTCGAGCGTATCGAGCTGCTCCAGCTCGGCAATCGTGATCAAGAATGCTCCAGAGTGTAGATATTTGTCTGAACGGATTGTACGAGACGGTCACGGATCTATCCAAGATGGCGATCTTCCGCCGCGGGGCGCCGTATACTCGGACCGTTCCAACCAGGAGGATTCGATGGCGATCGACCAGCGGGCAAAGACCCGCACCGCAGAGCTGCAGGCCGAACGCGAGCGACTCGTCGCGCGCGGCATCGCCACCAGCCCGCTGTTCGTCGAGCGCGCTCACGGCGCGCGCCTGACCGACATCGAGGGCATGACCTACATTGACTTCGTCGGCGGCATTGGCACGCTGAACGGCGGGCACACGCCGGAGAAGGTCGTCGCGGCGATCAAGGAGCAGGCCGAGCTGTACCTGCATCAGTGCTACTCGATCGCGCAGTACGAGCCGTACCTCGAGGTGTGTCGTCGGCTGATCGCCTGTCACCCGGGTGCAGGTCCGCACAAGGCGCTGCTCGTGAACACGGGCGCCGAGGCCGTCGAGAACGCGATCAAGATCGCCCGCTACCACACGGGCCGGCAGTCGGTGATCTGCTTCGAGAACGCCTTCCACGGTCGCACGCTGATGGGCATGTCGCTGACGGCGAAGGCGATGCCGTACAAGAAGGGGTTCGGACCGCTCGCACCCGAGATCTACCGGGCGCCCGCGCCGTACCCGTACCGCGGCATCGGTACCGCCGAGGCGCTGGCCGGCGTCGAGCGCGTCCTCAAGAGCCAGGTCGATCCGTCGGGCGTCGCGGCGATGATCTACGAGCCGGTGCAGGGCGAGGGTGGCTTCCACCCGGCGACGGACGGGTTCATCGAGGGCCTCGTCGAGCTCTGCGCGAAGCACGGCATCGTCTACATCTCTGATGAGGTGCAGTCCGGCATGCTGCGCACCGGCACCCCGTCCTGCATCGAGCGGTGGGGCGTCGAGCCCGACCTGATCACGTGGGGCAAGTCGATGGGTGGCGGCATGCCGATCGCGGGCGTCACCGGCAAGGCGGAGATCATGGACTCCGTGCACGTTGGCGGTCTCGGTGGCACGTACGTCGGCAACCCGATCAGCTGTGCCGCGGCGATCGTCGCCCTCGACGAGGTGCTCGACCCGGAGCGCCAGGCCGCGAGCGTCGCGTTCGGCGCGAAGCTTCGTGCACGGCTCGAGGCGATCGCCTCGCGCGTGCCCTCGATCGGCGAGGTGCGCGGGCTCGGTGCGATGCTCGCGATCGAGCTCGTCGAGGACCGTGAGACGAAGAAGCCTGCCGCGGCTCTGGCGGCGAAGACGATCGAGATCGCGCGAACGCGCGGTCTGCTGATCATGGGCGCTGGCGTCCTCTCCAACTGCATCCGCGTGCTCGTCCCGCTCGTCGCGACGGACGAGGACGTCGAGGAGGGCATGGCCATCCTCGAGGCCTCGCTCCTCGCTGCGAGTGCCACGGTGTAGGAGGCCGTCAAGAAAGGTTGGCTCTGGCGCGTGGATGGGATCGAGCGGGGGTGGCGGCCGCCACCCCCGCGAAGACCGGGAGCCGCGGAGGTCTCTCCCAGCCGATGCGACAGCACCGAGCTTTTTTCGACGGGCTCCTACGTCTGCGTGCGCGCTGGTGGTCGTGGCGCTCGTCGCCGCGGCCACCGCGTGCGGCGACGCCGCACCGACCCGACCGACGCCGACGCTCGTGACGGTCGGCGCTGACGCGCGCGGAGAGGGAAGGCTCGCGATCGTGACCTCCTTGCCGCTCGACGTGGGAACCGTTGTCGGGGCGTTCGAGTCTGCCTCGGGCTGTCGCGTCAGCGTCCAACCGTCCGGCGCGGCGGACCTGCTCGTTCTTGAGGGCACGGCGCTCGGCGACCTCGTCGATGCAGGCGACCTCGCGGCGCTACCGGGGGATGCCGGCGGCGCGGGAGATGCGTTGGCGCCGGTTGCAGACGGGCTGCCGGCGATCGTCGATGGGACGCGGTACGCCGTCCCGGTCGCGTGGGGCGCCGACGTGTTGCTCTACGCACCGGCCGAGCTTCCCGTGACGCCGACCGCCGGCTGGGCGACGCTGTACGACCCGGCGCTGACCGGACGGATCGTCGTGCCGGACTCGCCGCTCGAGCTCGCCACCGCAGCGCTCGTGGTCGGCGTTGGCGACCCGTACGCGCTCGCGCCGGCTGACCTTCAGGCCGCGCGGCACCTGCTCGAGCGACAGCATCCGCTCGTGCGCGGGTACTGGACGTCGCCGGCTGACCTTGGCGGCCTCTTCGCGTCGCGCAAGATCGCCGTTGCGAAGGCCCGCTCCTCGGTCGCCGCCCTCGTCCCGTCCGGTGTTGCCAGCCTCGTGCCCGCCGGGCCGACGACCGGCTGGTCGGCGTGGTTCGCCGAGCCGGTACGCGCGACGCATCCCGTCTGCGCTGCTCGGTGGCTCGAGTACGTCGCCGACCCGATCGTCCAGACGACGCTCGCGCGATCGCTTGGCGGGTCGCCAACCAGCAACAAGGCGTGTGACGCCGTTGGCGCGACCGTCTGTCACGCCCTGCGCCTCGACGACCGCTCGCTGCTCGCGGCGATCCACCTTGCCCGACGGCCCGACGGGTACGCGTCCTGGCGCGCGGCGTGGTTCGCGCTGCGCGGTTGAGCATCGCGTCGGTATGATGGTCGCCGAGGGAAGGGCAGGAGACGGGTGAGCGGACGGGTGGCGATCGAGCTCGTCGGGGTCGTGAAGCGCTACGGCGCGGTGACGGCGGTCGATGGAGTCGATCTGGCGATCGATCACGGAGGGTTCTTCGCGATGCTCGGCCCGTCGGGGTCGGGTAAGACGACGACGCTACGTCTGATTGCCGGCTTCGAAGCGCCCACCTCCGGCACCGTCCACCTGGACGGCGTCGACGTCTCGCGGCTGGCGCCTCACGCGCGCGACGTGAACACGGTGTTTCAGGACTACGCGCTGTTTCCGCACATGTCGGTGCAGCGCAACGTTGAGTACGGGCTGATGGTGAAGCGCGTGCCCCGGGCGGAACGCGCGCGGCGCGCTGACGAGGCCCTCGAGAGCGTGCGGCTCGCGGGCTACGGCGCTCGTCGTCCCAACGAGCTGTCCGGCGGCCAGCGCCAGCGCGTCGCGCTTGCGCGTGCGCTCGTGAACCGGCCGCGCGTGCTGCTGCTCGACGAGCCGCTCGGCGCGCTCGACCTGAAGCTGCGCGAGGAGATGCAGGTCGAGCTGAAGGCGATCCAGCGCGACGTCGGCATCACCTTCGTCGTCGTCACGCACGACCAGGACGAGGCGCTGACGATGGCCGATCGGATCGCCGTGTTCAACGACGGCCGCATCGAGCAGGTCGGCACGCCGGCGGAGATCTACGAGCGGCCGGCAACGGTCTTCGTCGCCGGCTTCGTCGGGACGTCCAACCTGCTCGACGGCGCCGTTGCTGAGACCGTTCTCGGCAACGGCGGGCTCTTCACCGTGCGTCCCGAGAAGCTGCGCATGATGCGCGACGACGACGTTCCGGCACCGGGCGACGTCGTCGTCGACGGCACGATCGTGAGCGTCGTGTACCTCGGCTCGGACACGCGCTTTCACGTCGACATCGACGCTGGCGCGCAGCTCGTCGTGACGCAACAGAACGTCGCGACATCTTCGATGGAGGCGCTTGAGCGGCGTGGGCAACGCGTGCGCCTCGCCTTCCATCGTTCGCACGTCCTCGCCCTGCGGGCGAACAACGAACAGGCAACTGGAGGAGGATCCAGATGAGAGCACGGCATGCGTTCGGGGTGGCCGCCACCCTTGCGATCGCGTTGGCGGCCGCCGGGTGCGGCTCGTCCGACAGCTCGACCCCGGCGGGAACGACCGGCGGCGGTGCGAGCTCGACGCACACGACGCCGCCGCCGCCGCTCGGCGGCGTCATGCCGACGTCCGTCGGCTCCGGCGAGGGTGCGTTGAACCTCGTGAACTGGGCGGGATACGCGGAGTCGGGAGCGAGCGACAAGAGCTACGACTGGGTGCATCCGTTCGAGAAGGCGACCGGTTGCATCGTCAACTCGAAGGTTGCGGCGACCTCCGACGAGATGGTCAAGCTGATGGCGACCGGCTCCTACGACGGCGTCTCCGCCTCCGGCAACGCCTCGACCCGGCTGATCCTCGCCGGCGACGCGGCGCCGGTCAACGTCGACCTCGTGAAGAACTACGCCGACCTGTCGCCGTTCCTCAAGGACCAGGCGTACAACACCTACAACGGCGTCCACTACGGCATCCCGCACGGCTGGGGCGCCAACCTGCTGATGTGGCGGCCCGACAAGGTCAACCCGGCGCCGACCTCCTGGGGCGCGGTGTTCGACGCGAACTCGCCGTACAAGGGCAAGGTCACCGCATACGATGATCCGATCTACATCGCCGATGCGGCGCTCTACCTGTCGAAGAGCCAGCCGGCGCTCGGGATCACCGACCCGTACGAGCTGACGGACGCGCAGTTCACGGCCGCCGTCGACCTTCTCAAGGTGCAGCGCGGGCTCGTCGGGCAGTACTGGTCTGACTACACGAAGGAGATCAGCGCGTTCGCGTCCGGCGACTCGGTGATCGGCACGTCCTGGCAGATCATCGCGAACCTGATCCTGCTCGACAAGAAGAACCCCAAGGTCGAGGCGATCGTGCCGAGCGAGGGCTCTACCGGTTGGTCGGACACCTGGATGGTCTACGCGAAGGCGAAGCACCCGAACTGCATGTACATGTGGCTCGACTGGATCACCAAGCCGGACGTCCAGGCATCCGTTGCGACGTGGTTCGGCGAGGCGCCAGCGAATCCGACGGCCTGCGACACGATCGCGAAGGGCGACGCGACGTTCTGTGACCAGTTCCACGTCAAGGACGAGTCGTTCTACAAGGCGGTCGCGTTCTGGAAGGTGCCGCTCTCCGACTGCGGTGACAGCCGCGGCAAGACCTGCAAGGGCTACGGCGACTGGCTCGCCGCCTGGCAGAGCATCAAGGGCTGATCGGCGCGCGGGCGGTGGGGGAGACAGCAATCGGCGGCGGTACCCCCAC
>JANYCN010000044.1 GCA_025360225.1 Actinomycetes bacterium
CGTTTCGTCAATTGGTTCGGCGCTTGGAACTGTGGCTACGCGTACGACGACACCGTCCGTCTTCTCGTCGGTAGCGAGGGCTTCGGGCCCTCGCAGGGCGGGTGGGAGCGTGGCGCTGATCGTCGGTTTCGTTGCCGCAGAGGCGGGAACGAGCGCCGGCGAGCGTGCGATCGTCATCGGTGAAGACATGGAGGGTCGCGTCATTCCGAAGGCGAAGGAGCTGGGTGCGGACTACTACGACCCGCCGCCAGCCGATCCGTCGGAGTGGATGGCGAACAACCGGCGATGGATCAACGAGAAGATGGATGAGGGCTGCCGCATCTACGACTGCGGCGCGGCCCGTGGGCGCGCGAACTACCCGAACGCGACGAGCCCCTACTACCAGATGGAGCTCGATCAGATCGCCCAGCGTGGGTATACGAACTACGTCCGACTCCGAGGCGACTGAGCATGCCGATCGTCGTCACGAGCGTCGGAGGCCTCTACCAGGTCGAGGTAACGCCACCCCATGGGGGCGGGCGTCGATGGCGCTCCGAACCACTCGAGCTGCGCGTCCTGATCGACGCGCTGGTCGAACGAGGCTGCCATCCGACCGACATCGGTGATGCCCTGTTCGCGGTTGACCCGGGCTGGGAGTCGCGACTATGACGAGGGCCGGCGACGGGCTGTTGCGCTTCGGCTTTGCGGTTCGAGCAGTCGTCGTCGGCCTGCTTCTGACGCTTCTCATCGGAACGATTCCCACATCGGCGGCGACGCAAGCGACTGGAGCGAGTGCCGCGATCGTTCGGATGCCTGGTCATCCGACTACGACCGCTGCTGCCGCGCGCTCTCCAGTCGTCGCTCTGAGCGCCACGTCGCAGTCTCCGGCGTTCACGCCCAGCGATGACGAGTCCGGCCCAAGGTCGCGCGATTCCACCGCATTCGTTGCCGCAGAGGGCGGTGCGGACGCCGCGAAGATCACCTTTGGCCATGGTGCGCGACATCTCGCCGGAACCGGTCTGGACGAGGCTGCGGTGAATGCGGCCATCAAGGCGCAGGTTGAGCAATCGATCGCGACGGCAAGCGCAACCGGGAGCTTCTGGGGACGGGTCGCGGTCGACGGGCAGATAATCGAGTACCGCGCCTACACGCTGAAGGACGGCACCATCAACGTGATCAACGTGGGTACCTACTATGTGCCCAAGTAGCGAAAATCGCCCGTCGCCCGGCGAAGTGCGGCCGCTCGCTGATGACGAAAGGAACGTCCTGGCTGCCCTTTTCCGAGCGGATTTCCCTGGGCGCTCCGAGCTAATGCAGCAGACGCAAGAAGCACGAGTGCGCAGCCTCGATGCGAACGGCAGTTTCGCCTTCGTCCGAGTCGAAGGCCGGCCAGCGGAGGTCGTGCGGAGGATCCCCGTCGAGGCCGAGACGGAAGACGAGGACGGGACGACGATTCACGTGCTGGTTCACGTGCTTGACGGACGCTTAAACGAGCTCGAGATCTACCGTGAAGACTCGGGACCAGTGACACGGCGGCCCGCGCCCGACTCACTCCGGCTAGTTGTCTTGTGAGCCGTCGAGATCGATGCATCCCCGTTGGTCGAGCCCTGCTCTCCTGGTTCATCGGGGTGTTTGTTCCACTCACTGGCCTGACCGCGGTTGGAGTCTCGCTGCCGCAAGCTACAGGCGTTCAGCACGACGCCGTCGCCTACAACTACGACGCGCACTCCGCGAGTACGACCCCGCGCTTCCAACTGCGCACCGCGACACTGCTTGCGAGGACGAGTGGAACGCCGGTCCCTGGGGGCTCGTCATCGCTCCTCGGCCGCCACAGTGCCGCAGAAGACGCAGCGCAGGCATCTCCGCGCACCCCAGCGCTCAGCGGTCGCCCTTGCTCTACGCCGCGTCGAGGAACAGGTTGCGCACGGTGACGCCATCGTAATCGTGGCCGTCCGCGAGATCCTCGGAGAGGACGACGTCGCACCCGGCGGCTCGCGCAGCCTCGATCACCGCGGCATCCCAGTAGGAGATGCGATGCCGCTGCTGGAGGGCGATCGCGCGCAGCACGATCTCCTCCGTCACAGGAACCACCGGAAATCGCGTCAGGCTCTCGACGAAACGCCGGGCGAGGTCCGGCGAAATCGCGTTCGCGGAGAGGCTCGCGTGGCTTGGACGTAGAACCCGCCGAGCGCGTGCGAGGAGAGCACGATGTCCCCCGTTTCCAGGATCGCCTCGGCCACTCGTCGCTTCGCCTATTCCGCTTCCCGCGCACTGATCGCGTACAGGACGACGTTCGTATCAACGAACCGCGCGGTCGTGCACCTCGTCGCGGGGTAGTCGATCTTCCGCGCTGAACCCGCGCACCTCACGCTGCACCTCGCGCTGCTGTTCAAGAAGCCGCTCGAACCGCGCTGCGTCGGTTGACAGTGAGCGCAGGCAATCGGCGACGAGCGCGCTGACCGAGCGGCCGCGTTCCGCCGCCGCGACGCGAGCATCGCGGTAGACGCTGTCCGGGACCGTCACCGTGATGTTTGTCACAGGTTCACAGTATCCCAGGCCCGCCTCGCAGACGAGTCCTCCGCGGCGGGCCTGCCGCCGGTGGGGGTCGCCGGTGATCGTCGGAACGCGCCGGGTAGAGTGCGAGCATCGTGCACGAGCTGCTCACGTATCCGCTCGGCGCGGACGGCTCGTTCGCCTGGGTCGCGCACCCGACCGAGCTCATGCAGCGGGCGTCGGTGGCGCTCGTGGCCGACGGCGGCACGTACCTGATCGATCCCGTCGGCGCTCCGGAGCTCGATGCGGCGCTCGAGGCGTTGCCGCCCGTCGTCGCCGTCGTTCGGCTCCTCGACCGGCACGGGCGCGACTGCGACGCGCTCGCCGCCCGCTGCGGCGTGGGTGTCCGACCCGGCTATGCCGGCGACCCGGCCGTCCCCGGCGCGACGTGGATCCGGATCCCGGCGATGCCCGGCTGGCGCGAGGGGGCGCTGTACCTGCCCGACCGGCGACTGCTGGTGATCGCCGAGGCGCTCGGCACGGCGGGCTACTTCCGCCACCCGGCGGAGCCGATCGGCGTGCACCCGGTCCTGCGCCTGCGTCCGCCGCGCAGCCAGCTTGGCGCGCTCCCCGTGGAGGCCGTTGCCTGCGGTCACGGCGCGCCGCTCACGGACGCGGCCGGAGCGGCCCTGGCCGACGCCCTGCGACACTCCCGGCGGCGCCTGCCGCGCACCGTGCTCAGGCGACCGGGAGCGTCGACGGGTCGGCGTCGTCCAAGTGGTGGATGACGAGGCGCGGCTCGATCACGAGGATGATCCGCACCTCGCCCTCGCGCAGCCACGGGTAGCGTTCGAGACCGAGGTAGCGCTGCGCGAGCGAGTCAAGGTGGTCGAAGCCGCGCCGACCCTCGACGATCTCGCCGACGACGCCACGGATCTCGACGCGCTCGTACGGGTTGTCGGGCTCGGCGATCGCAAGCGTCACGCGCGGGTCGCGCAGCACGTTCGCGTGCCGCGTCCAGCCCTTGCCCGTGTTCACGAGGATCCGATCGCCCTCGAGCCCGACCCAGACCGGCTTCACGTTCGGCCAGCCGTCCGCGTTGATCGTCGCCAGTTGCCAGAACAGCGGTCGCTCGAGCTTCGCTCGGACCGCTTCGGAGAGCACGGCCATCAGCCGACACCCGGAGTCGTCAACGGCGGTCGACGACGCGATCGATGATGCCGTACTCGGCGCTCGCGGCGGCGCTCATGAAGTTGTCGCGCTCCGTGTCGTGGTGGATCTGCTCGACCGTCTTGCCCGTGTGCTTGGCAAGCACCTCGTCCATGCGGGCGCGGACGTTCAGCACCTCGCGCGCGTGGATCTCGATGTCGGTCGCCTGGCCCTGGAAGCCGGACGAGCCCTGGTGGATCATGATCTTCGCGTTCGGCAGGGCCATCCGCTTGCCCGCGGCGCCGCCGGCGAGCAGGATCGCGCCCATCGACATCGCCATCCCGAAGCAGATCGTCTGCACGTCGGGCTTGATGAACTGCATCGTGTCGTAGATCGCCATGCCCGCGTAGACGTCGCCACCGGGCGAGTTGATGTACAGCGAGATGTCCTTGTCCGGGTCGTCGGACTCGAGGTGGATCAGCTGGGCGACGATCAGGTTCGCCATCTCCGGGTACACCGGCGTGCCCAGAAAGACGATCCGCTCGTTGAGAAGGCGGGAGTAGATGTCGAACGACCGCTCGCCACGACCGGTCTGCTCGATCACCATCGGGATCAGTGGGCTCATGCATCGCACGGTAGCCGGAAGGGCTCCACCCTGCAGTGCCGAAACAGCGGACGATGGGTGAACCGCTCTTCGAGACCCGTCCGCACACCGCCTCCCTGGCGTGGCCGCTCGCGATCGCGCTGCTGGCGACCATCTCGTTTGCTGCGGTGCTCGTGGCGCTGCGGACGCTCAGCTCCACCGGCTCCGCGACCAAGGCGCTCGCCATCGTTGGCGCGCTCGTTGCGCTGGCGGCGATCGGACGGCTGTTTGGACGGGTTTGGGACTGGGATCGGACACGATTTCGCGTCGATCGCGACCGCGTGTCGATCGTCAGCGGGCGCCTCCGTGTGAACACCGAGATCGTTCCGTTCACCCTCATCGAACGCGTTCAGGTACGACGAACCGTCGTCGGGCGCCTCCTCGGCTACGGCACGATCGAGATCAGCTCGCGTGGCCGACGCAGCCGCCTAGCCTTCGTTCCGACGCCCGAGCGCGTCTCCGACCTGATCACGACGCACGTCCGCCCGAACGCTTCGCCGTGACCTCGTCCGACCTGTTCGCCCGCGCGGTCAGGGTGATGCCGGGCGGTAACACCCGGTCGACCCTCTACATCCCTCCCGTGCCACCGTACGCGGCGTCGGGAGAGGGCGCGGTCGTCCGCGACGTCGACGGCCACGAGGTCCTCGACCTGCACGGCAACTACACCGCGCTCGTGCACGGTAACGGTCACCCGGTGATCGGCGCAGCGGTCTCAACAGCTCTCGCGGACGGTGCGTGCTTCGGCCTCCCGACGCGACACGACGTCGCGCTCGCGGAACGGATCTGTGCACGGGTTCCCGCCGTCGAGCGCGTTCGCTTCACGACCTCGGGATCAGAGGCAGTGATGATGGCGCTGCGCACCGCGCGTGCATTCACCGGGCGAACGACGGTGCTTCGCTTCGCCGGCTCCTACCACGGCAACTACGACGGCGTGCTCGACCTCGGCGCGCGCGGCCTGACACCCGGTGCGGCGAGCGAGCTGTTGACCGTCCCTGTCGGCGACGGGAAGGCGTTCGCCGCCGCCGTCACGGCGGCACGAGGCGACCTCGCTGCGGTGATCCTCGACCTGATGCCAAACCGCGCCGGCCTGCGCCCGCTCGACCCCGCGTTCGTGGCGCTGGTGCGTGACGTGACCGCGACGCACGACGTCCTGCTCGTCGTGGACGAGGTGATCACCCTGCGGCTTGGGGTCGGCGGGATGCAGGAGCGCTACGGCCTTCGTCCCGACCTCGTGACGATGGGCAAGGTGATCGGTGGCGGGCTCGCCGTTGGCGCGTGGGGCGGGCGCGAGGACGTGATGGCGGTGCTCGACCCGCGCGAGCCGGGAGCGCTCGCGCATGCCGGAACCTTCAGCGCCAACCCGCTCAGCGCGGCCGCTGGCACGGCCGCGCTCGACCTGCTGGACGAGCCGACGATCGCTCGGTTGAACGCGTACGGCGACGACCTTCGCAAGCGGGTCGCGGCGCTCGGCTACGCGGTCTCGGGCTCTGGATCGCTGTTCCGCCTCCTCGACCTCAACGGCGCGGCTGACTGGTGGCGGCTCTACCGCGGTGGTCTGCTCGTCGGCGGAAACGGGCTCTGCGCCCTCTCTACCGTCATGGGCACCGACACCGTCGATGAGCTCGAGCGTCGGTTCGCTGCCGCCCGAGGCCCCGGCTAGCCGCCCGTCCGCTGGAGCTTCGCGCGCTCGATCAGCCGCACCGTGCAGCGCAGCGCGTTCGCGGCGATCGTCGCAGTCGGCGCCATCGGGCCGGACGTCGCAAAGACGCTGCCGTCCATCACGTAGAGGTTCGGCACGTCGTGCGCCTGCCCCCAACGGTCGACGACGGACGTGCGCGGGTCGTCGCCCATCCGCGCCGTGCCGAGCAGATGCCAGCCCCACTGCGACCAGTCGATCTCGTGTGTCTCGATCGCGCCAGCGGCCTCGTGCGCCTCGCGGGCGCGCGCCAGCTGGAAGGCGAGGTTGCGCTTCACGTCCTCGTCCACCGTGAAGTGCACCTTCGGTGCAGGGATGCCGTTCTGGTCGGTCAGGTGCGGGTCGAGGGTGACGTGGTTGTGCTCGTACGGCAGGTCCTCGACGCCGATGCCCCAGTCAAAGCCGTGCCCGAAGGTGCGGCGGATGATCTCGTGGATCCCGGAGCCCCAGCGTGAGTCGAACGGTCGATCGTCGAAGCGGTTGAGGTGAAACAGCGGCCCGCCAGGCGGCATCACGTCCCACTGCGCGCCGCGCGCGAAGCCGCGCGACTCGTCCGTGTCCGCGAACTCGAGCGACAGGAGGTGCGTTCCCCACGGGCCGACCCAGCCCTCGAGCTGCTCCTCGTAGATGCCGTAGACGCTCATGTACGGGTGCAGCATGAGGTTCTTGCCGACGAGTCCCGACGAGTTCGCGAGCCCATCCCGATACCGGTTCGAGGCGCTCAGCTGCAGCAGACGCGGCGTGCCGATCCCGTTCCCGGCAACGATCACCACCGCGGCCCTCTGGTGGTGCTCGACGCCGTCGCGGTCGATCCAGATTGCACCGGTCGCGAGACCGTTGCCGTCGACCGTGATCTCCCGCACGCGGGCGCGGTCGTACAGCTTCGCGCCGTGGGCGAGGGCGGACGGCCACATCGTCGTGTCGGTCGAGCTCTTCGCCCCCTTCGGGCAGCCCCACATGCACGTCCCGTTTCGCTCGCAGCCCGCGAGGTGTCCCACGGCCTCCGAGCGGATCGCGTGCGCTGCCGGCCACCAGTGCCAGCCGAGCTTGTTCATGCCGATCGCGGCAGTTCGCCCTGGCTTGCCGACGGGGATCGGCTTCAACAGCGGGTTCGGGCCTGCCGGGTAGGCCGGGTCACCGCTCATCCCCGAGATCATGTTGTCCTGGTCGATGCGCTCGTAGAACGGCTTCATCTCCTCGTAGGACACCGGCCAGTCAGCGCCGACGCCGTCGAGGGTGCGTACCTTGAAGTCGCCGGGGCGCATGCGCACCCACTGTGCACAGAAGTGCACCGTCGAGCCACCGACAGCGTTGAACATCACGGGGCTGATCGGGGTCTCTGACACCTCGAGCGGGTAGTCCCCGGCGTGCATCCGCACGTTCGGGTCAGGGCTCCAGTGCCCGTCTGCGGCGAGCTCCCACTCCAGCTTGTCGCCGGGGAAGTCGCTGGCGTTGTACCACGGCCCCTGCTCGAGGCAGACGACGCTGAAGCCGGCCTCGCTCAGGTAGCGCGCAGCGACCGAGCCACCCATCCCGGCGCCGATGATCAGCACGTCCGCGACGTCACCGACGCCGAGCGGCACCTGGAGGCGCGTCGGCGGCTCGACCGGCGCAGATGGCGCAGGAGTCTTGAACGTCCGCCCGCGGGCGATCATCTCTTCGAGGATGCCGTCGCGCAGGTCGAACTCCCACTCGCCATCGAAGGCGGCGCGGTTGCCCTGTCCGGGATAGCCAATCCGCTTGCGCACGCGCAGGTTCATGTAGTACGCGCCCTGGGCGCAGGTGCCGAGAACCTTGAACGCGTCCGGATCGTCAGCGTGGAGCCGTCGTGCCTCGGCGTTGGGATCCTTGCCGTGCGCAGCATCACAGAGCGCTTCGAGCGGCGCCTCTAGCTCGGGGCGAGCCTTGAGCGCCCGGTCGAGCCACTTGCCGTGGACCTCCGACGCGCTCGCGGACGGCATCTCGTCGGTCGCCGGGATCAGCACGTCGGCGAGAGCGGCAAACGTCGTTCGCTGTGCATCGTTCACGGTCGGCCTCCAGCCACGATTTCGACAGCGAATGTAGCGGAACCGGTCGCGCGAAGGTCGCGATACCGCGCCACCCGAACGTACGTACGTCTGATCCAGTTGGTAGCCTCCAGCGGTGGCCAGCGAGTGGATCTCGATCAACGGTGCGCGTGAGCACAACCTGAAGAACGTCACGGTGCGCATCCCGCGCGACCGCCTCGTCTGCATCACGGGTCTCTCTGGCTCGGGCAAGTCGAGCCTCGCGTTCGACACCCTGTACGCAGAGGGGCAGCGACGCTACGTCGAGTCGCTCTCGGCCTACGCCCGCCAGTTCCTCGGGCAGATGGAGAAGCCCGACGTCGACTCGATCGACGGTCTCTCGCCGGCGATCTCGATCGACCAGAAGACCACCTCGCGCAACCCGCGGTCGACCGTCGGCACCGTCACCGAGGTGTACGACTACCTGCGACTCCTGTTCGCCCGTGTCGGTCGGCCGCACTGTCCGCACTGCAACCGGCCGATCGCTGGCCAGTCGGCTGAGCAGATCGTTGACCAGGTGATGCGGCTCGCGGTCGGCACGCGGTTCACGGTCGACGCACCGGTGGTACGTGGCCGTAAGGGAGAGTTCAAGGATCTCTTTGCGAGCTTGCGGGGCGAGGGGTTCACGCGCGTCAAGGTCGACGGCGAGACCCGGCTGCTCGAGGAGCAGATCGAGCTCGATAAGAAGCTCAACCACGAGATCGCCGTCGTCGTCGACCGTCTGATCATGAAGGACGACCTGCGCAAGCGCCTCGCGGACTCCGTCGAGACGGCTCTCCAGCTCGCCGACGGGCTGATCGACGTCGCCGTCATCGACGGCGCGACGACCACCTACTCGGAACGCTTCGCCTGCCCCGAGCACGGCGTGTCGCTCGCCGAGCTCGCGCCCCGCGTGTTCTCCTTCAACTCGCCGCACGGGGCGTGTCCTGACTGTCATGGCCTCGGTGCGACACCCGAGCTCGACCCGGAGATGATCGCGCCCGACGCCGACGCGACGATCGCCGGCGGAGCGCTCGCGCCGTGGAACGTGACCGGATCGAGCTTCTACGAGAGCGCCATCCTCGCCGTCGCGGAGAACTTCGGCATCGACGCCGAGGCGCCGTGGTCAACGCTCACGCAGGAGCAGCGCGACCTCTTCCTGTTCGGCACGGGTGGGCAACGGGTGATGGTGACGTACAAGAACCGACAGGGCCGCAAGCGCCAGTACATGATGGCCTTCGAAGGCGTCGTCGCCGGGCTCGCGCGGCGCTACAAGGAGACCGAGAGCCAGGTGCAGCGCGAGCGCATCGAGGAGTACATGACGCTCCGACCGTGCGCCAGCTGCAAGGGTGCGCGCCTCAAGCCCGAGGTGCTCGCGGTCACGATCGACGGTCGCAACATCGATGCTGTCTCGCGCCTCGGCGTTGCAGGGGCATTCACCTGGGCTGGGTCGCTGCGCCTGTCTCCGACGGAGGAGCTGATCGCCGAGCGCATCCTCCGCGAGATCCGCGAACGGCTCGGGTTCCTCGTCGACGTCGGCGTTGGCTACCTGACGCTTGACCGCGGCGCTGGCACCCTCTCGGGCGGCGAGGCTCAGCGCATCCGACTCGCGACGCAGATCGGCTCCCATCTCGTTGGCGTGCTCTACATCCTCGACGAGCCGTCGATCGGGCTGCACCAGCGCGACAACCACCGGCTGATCGACACCCTCTACCGGCTGCGTGACCTCGGCAACACCGTCGTCGTCGTCGAGCACGACGAGGACACCGTCCGCGCCTCGGACTGGGTCGTCGACATGGGGCCGGGCGCAGGCGAGCACGGCGGCGTGGTTGTCGCGGAAGGCACGCCGAAGCAGGTAGCACGGGTGAAGGGCTCGATCACTGGCGCGTTCCTCTCCGGGCGTCGTCGGATCGCCGTGCCACCACGTCGACCGGTCGGTGACGTCTTCACCGTCCGCGGCGCGCGGCAACACAACCTGAAGTCGATCGACGTGGACTTCCCGATCGGGCGGTTCGTCGCGGTGACGGGCGTCTCCGGTTCCGGCAAGTCAACCCTCGTCAACGACGTCGTCCTGAAGGCCATGAAGAACCGTCTGCACAACGCGCGGATGAAGGCCGGCGCGCACACGCGGATCGAGGGGATCGATGCGTTCGACAAGGTGATCGACATCGACCAGTCGCCGATCGGAAGGACGCCGCGCTCGAACCCGGCGACCTACACGGGGCTGTTCGACCACATCCGCACGCTGTACTCGTCGAGCCCGGACGCGAAGGTCCGTGGCTACAAGCCAGGGCGGTTCTCGTTCAACGTCAAAGGCGGTCGTTGCGAGACGTGCAAGGGTGACGGCCAGATCAAGATCGAGATGCACTTCCTGCCCGACATCTACGTGCCGTGCGAGGTCTGCAAGGGGCGTCGCTACAACCGCGAGACGCTCGACGTTCGTTTCAAGGGTAAGTCGATCGCTGACGTGCTCGACATGCCCGTCGAGGAGGCGCTCGAGTTCTTCTCGCGGATCCCGAAGCTCCATCGGCGGCTGCAGACGCTGCATGACGTTGGGCTCGACTACGTCCGGCTCGGTCAGCCGGCGACGACCCTCTCAGGCGGCGAGGCGCAGCGCGTGAAGCTCGCAACGGAGCTGCAGAAGATCGCCACCGGCCGCACGCTGTACGTCCTTGACGAGCCAACCACCGGCCTTCACCTGGCGGACATCGAGAAGCTGCTCGAGGTGCTCCAGCGGCTCGTCGAGACGGGCAACACGGTGCTCGTGATCGAGCACAACCTTGACGTGATCAAGCAGGCTGACTGGGTGATCGACCTCGGCCCTGAGGGCGGCGACGCCGGCGGCGAGATCATCGCGACCGGCACGCCAGAGTCGGTCTCCCAGGTCGAGGCGTCGTACACCGGCCGGTTCCTCCTGCCGTTGCTCGGCGGCCCGCGGGAGACGGCTTCGGCTCAGCTCCTCATCTGATCAGCTTGGCGAGCGCGCGGCTCGAGCCCGGCTCGTTCATGCGCGCCTTCGCCTCGTCGAGGGTGAGCCAGGCCAGCGCCTTCGACTCGGCGGCGTCCATCGTCAACGACGCCGGGGCGTGTGTGACGATGGCGTAGCGGACGTCGTGGTGCTCGTGCTCCGGCTCACCGCGTCCAGCCGGAATGACGTGAACGTCCACGTCGAGGATGCGCCCGTCAAGCGGCGCGAGATCCGTCAGGCCGGACTCCTCGCGCCCCTCGCGCAGCGCGGTCTGGAGCGCGTCGCGTTCGCCGTCGTCGTGCCCGCCTAGCTGCAGCCAACGGTTGAGGCGGCGGTGGTGGTGCAGCAGCACGCGGCCCGACAGCGCGTCGACGACGAACGCCGAGCCGGTGACGTGGCCCGGCATGAAGTGGGAGCGGTCGAACGCGCGCCTGCTCGTCTCGAGGAGCGCCATCACGCGCTCGACGTCGCGCGCCTCCGCGGCGTCGGCGGGCGGATGGGCGGCCAGGGCGGCGTGGAGCGCTCGACGGGGCGGGTCGTCGTGCATCTCCGGCATCATGCCGCCATGCGTCTCGAACACCGTCCAGGTTCGATCATCACGCCGACGCGGTCCGATCAGACGGTCTGGTCGGAGGACGAGATCGAGGACTTCGAGGGGGTCGACACCAGCGAGGGGGAGTGGTACGGGATCCGCACCGATCCTTGGCCATGTCCGGCGTGCGAGGCGGTGTTCGAGTGGGTGACCGGCGCGCACTTCGTGATCGTCGCCCCGTCGAAGGATGACCTTCTGATGATCGCCGCAAAGTGCAAGGAGATCGGCCGTAACCCGCGCATCCTGAGCTACGACGACGTGCTGCCGGCGATGTCGATCTTCCAGTGGCAGGCGCTCGGGCGACCGGTGCACGGGATGAAGGCGCGCTGACCGCGGTCCTGCTCGGCCTCGCGGCGGCGCTCGCGTGGGGTGGCGCCGGCGTCTCTGCCGCGCACGGCGCCCGCGGCGTCGGATCGACGACCGTCCTCGCATGGCTGACGCTGATCGGTGTCGTCATCGTCGCGCCGTTCCTGATCGTCGTGGGAGTCCCCGACGTGGCGGCGTCGGTCTGGGCGTGGGACGCCCTGAATGGCGCCGCGACGCTGCTCGGACTGGGGATCCTCTACCGGGCGTTCGCGGTTGGGAAGGTCGGCGTCGTCGCCCCGATCGTCGCGACGGACGGGGCACTGGCGGCGATCTACTCGGTCGTCGTCGGTGGCGAGTCCCTGCGCGGCGGGGCCGTCTTCGGGCTCACGCTGATCGCGCTCGGCGTCGTCGCGGCATCCAGGAAGCCCGACGGTGGGACGGCGCCGTCACCGAACCCGCGGCTGGCCGTCGCGCTCGCCGTCTGCGCGAGCCTCGTGTTCGCTGTTGGGTTCGTCGCCGCCGCACACGCTGCACCGATCGGCGCGGCGTGGGTCGTCATCCCGGCCCGCGCGATCGGCGTCGTCGTCGTCGCGATCCCCGTCGCGCTTCGCGGGCGCCTGCGGATCCCACGCGCGGCCGTCCCGGCGGTCGTCGCCGTGGCCGTGCTCGAACCGGGAGGGTTCGCGTTCTACGTGCTCGCGAGCCGCCATGGCGTCGCGATCCCCGCCGTGCTCGTGACGCAGTCCGCGGTCGTCACGGCCATCGCGGGGCTCGTCGTCCTCCGCGAGCGGCTGACTCGTCTCCAGGTCGTCGGCGTCGCGACCTCGGCGATCGGCGTCGCCGCGCTCGCCTGGGCACAGGCTTGACCGCTACGCTGCAGCGCATGCGATATGCCCACACCTGCTACCGCGTCCTCGACGTGGAGCGCTCCGTCGACTTCTACACCAACGGCCTCGGGTTCATCGAGCAGCGACGGGTGCCGATCCGCGACGAGGCGATCAACGTCTTCCTGACGCCATCCGGGTCGCCTGACCTGCCGCTTGAGCTGACGTACAACCTCGGTCGCACCGAGCCGTACGAGATCGGGACGGGGTACGGCCACATCGCGATCGCGGTGGACGACCTCGACGGCACGCTCGCGACCCTCGCCGGTAAGGGGATCACGCCCGAGCGTCCGCCGTACACGATCCGCGAAGGCGGCAACCGGATCTGTTTCGTCCGCGATCCGGACGGATATCGGATCGAGCTGGTCGAGGCCTAGAGGTCTGATTGCGAGATGGCGTGGCCATTCGGCTGCCTGGATCGTCCTGCGCTGGCCGGCTGCGTCACCCGTCGGGTGCTCCGCCGTCCAGCTGCAGCGACCACGGCCCGACGCGCTGAGCGCGCCGTGCCGTGGGCTTCGCGGGAGCGTCGCTCGCCGCTTGCACGTGCTCCAGCAAGCCCTGCGCGACACGCAACGCTCCCGCTCGCTCCGGACACCCGATGGCGCGGCTATTTGACAATCACACCACTAGCCCAAGAGCCAGTCAACAGTCGCATCGACTGGGGCTGCCGATCGGGCGCGGCAAACGTCAGTCAAACAGCGGGTTCGCCACGTCGAGCGACGCCTCAAACGCGGCGAGCTCCTCGTCGGCGATGGCGTACGTGTGACGTTCCTCGGGAAACCGACGGGTCCGCACGTCAGCGGCATACCGTGCGATCGCCGCCACGGCAACACCGTTCAGGTCGGCGTACGTCTGGACGAACCGCGGCGGCTTGCTCGCGCCAAGCCCGAGCAGGTCGTGAAACACCAGCACCTGGCCGTCACAGCCGACGCCAGCACCGATCCCGATCGTCGGGATCGTCAGCAGCTCGCTGACGTGACGCGCGACGGGCGCGGGCACGCACTCGAGCACGACCGCGAAGGCACCAGCGGCCTCGACGGCGAGAGCGTCTTCAAGCAGCCGTACGGCGCTCGCCGCGCTGCGCCCCTGTGCGCGATAGCCGCCAAGCGCCGTCGCCGTCTGCGGCGTGAGCCCGATGTGCCCCATCACCGGGATGCCGGCGGCGACGACGGCGGCAACTCGCGAGCACGTCGTCCCGGCACCCTCCATCTTGACGGCGTCGGCACCGGCCTCCTTGACGAACCGGCCAGCGTTGACGATCGCGTCGCGGTCGTCGATCTGGTAGGAGAGGAACGGCATGTCAGCGATCAGGAGCGGGTGGGTCGACCCCTTCGCCGCGGCGCGCGTGAGCATCAGCATCTCGTCCATCGTCGCCGGCACCGTCGAGTCGTGTCCAAGCACGGTCATCGCCGCCGAGTCGCCGACGAGGACGAGGTCGACCCCGGCGTCGCTCGCGATCCGACCGCTCGGGTAATCGAAAGCCGTCACCATCACGATCGGACGCCGCTCCGTCTTCATCACAACGAGCTCGGGCAGCGCGAGCTTGCCCGGCCCCGGCGTTCCCGGCACCGGCAGGCGTGGACGGGTGCTCACGCCGTGCCCCCCGCCCATGGCCGGGAGACGCGACCGGGGACGACGTTCCCGGAAGGCACCAGGACGACGTTGTCGATCAGCCGCGTGCCGTCGACCCGCGCAGCGATCGCAAGCACCGCCGAGCGTTCGGGCGTGTAGCTGCCGAGGGTCTCAGCGTCACGGACATCGACGTACTCTAGGTCGAGGCCGGCCTCGCCGACGATCGACCGCACGACCGCCGTGAGGCGCGCCGGCGAGCGCTCGCCCTCGGCGTATCGCTCCACAGCGCCGCGCAGCCCGGCGAACAGGGCCGCCGCACGCTCGCGCGCCTCAGGCTCGAGCAGGCGGTTGCGCGAGCTCATCGCCAGCCCGTCCGGCTCGCGTACCGTCGACAGGGCGCGGATCTCGACCGGGATCGCGAGGTCGGCGACGACCCGGCGGACGACGGCGACCTGCTGGAAATCCTTGAGACCGAAGTAGGTGACGTCCGGAGCGACGATGCCGAGAAGACGGGCGACGACCGTCGCGACACCGGTGAAGTGGCCCGGCCGGTGCGCTCCGCACAGTCCCTGGCCCGCGGGTCCTGGATCGATCACGCAGGCGAATCCTGGCGGATACATCTCCTCGTTCGACGGCGCGAAGAGGAAGTCGATGGCGATGTCGCTCGCCAGCGAGGCATCCTCGCTCTCATCGCGTGGGTAGCGGTGATAGTCCTCGTCTGGACCGAACTGGGTCGGGTTGACGAACAACGACACGAGGACGACGTCGCACTCGCTGCGCGCCGTCCGCATCAGGCTGAGATGGCCATCGTGGAAGGCGCCCATCGTCGGCACGAGGCCGATCCTCCGGCCGGCCTGACGAGCGCCCCAGAGGGCCGCACGAACCTCTCTTGTCGTCCTCAGCGTGCGCATACAGCGGTACCCCTCCGGGGATGGAGTCCTCGGGGCGTACCGTATCGCAGCGGCGCTATCTTTTCCACATGCCCGTCTACGAGTACCAGTGCACCGGCTGCGACCACGTGTTCGAGGAGCTCGTCTCGGCGAGCGGCACGACGATCGTCGCCTGCCCGTCGTGCACCTCCACTGACCTCGAGAAGCTCCTCTCTCGCTTCCAGCGCTCGCGCGGCGGCGGCGACGTGCCGGCCGCCAGCACGAGCGCGGCGGCGCCGCGAGCCGGGGGCTGCTGTGGCGGCGGGTGCGGCTGCGGACGCTGACGACGGCCCGCTGGTCGTCTACGACGAGAGAGGGACGGCCGCGGTCGCCGCTCGCCTCGCCGCCGGCTTGACGGCGGGCGACGTGATCCACCTCGTCGGCCCCCTCGGCGCCGGCAAGACGACGTTCGTCCGTCACGCGTGCCACGCGCTCGGGGTGGTCGAGGACGTGACGAGCCCAACGTTCGCCGTGGCGCACCTCTACACAGCGGTGTCAGGCGTGCGCGTCGCCCACCTCGACCTGTACCGCTCCGCGGGGCTCACCACAGAGGAGCTCGTCGACCTCGACGCCTACCTCAGCGACGACGTCGTGCTCTTCGTCGAGTGGCCGGATCGTGGTCGCGGCATGCTGCCGCCCGCGACCCGGACTGTGACCGTCGCCATTGCCGGAGAGCACGGCCGCACGATCGTCGTGGCGTAGGATTTGCCGCATGCCCGTGCTCGCGATCGACACAGCAACGAACCGTGCCTGCGCCGCGGTGAGCGATCGCGGCGTCGTTCTCGCCGAGCACGCGCTTGACGCACCGGGAGAGGCCGCTCGCGCCGTTCTCGGCCTCGTCGACGGCGCCCTCCACGATGCCGCGCTCACGCTCGCCGAGCTCGAGCTGATCGCGGTCGGCACCGGACCCGGATCGTTCACGGGGATCCGCATCGGGATCGCGACCGCGGCGGCGCTCGCGGCCGCGACGAGCAAGCCAATTGCTGGAGTCACAACGTTCGCCGGCGTCCTTCACGGCCGAGACGTCGGATCGGTCGGCGTCATCGACGCACGCAGGGGCGAGGTGTTCGTTCGCGCCCCCGGCCGGGCAGACCGGGCATGGTCGCCCGCTGCGCTCGCCGAGGCGCTCGCTCCGCACACGGTCGTCGTCGGTGATGGCGCCCTGCGCTACCGCGAGGTCTTCCGTGCTGCCGGGCTCGTCGTTCCCGACGATGCAGCCCGACACGTCGTGTCCGCCGGTGCGCTCGCGCTCGCCGCGCTCGCCGGGGCCGCACCAACGCCGACGTACCTGCGCGACCCCGATGCGATCGCAACGGTTCCGGCGTGATCGAGGGAATCGAGCTGCGCCGGCTAAGGCTGGCAGACATCGGCCTGATCGAGCAGGTCGAGCGGCGGGCGTATCCGACGCCCTGGTCGCGGACGATGTTCGCAGGCGAGATCGCGAAGCCGACGTCGAGGTGTTTTGGCGCGTTCGACGTCGACCGGCTAGCCGGCTACGTCATCGTCTCGCGCTACGTCGACCAGTGGCACGTTATGAACGTCGCTGTCGATGAGCCATACCGGCGGCGTGGACTCGCGGAGATGCTGCTCGGCGACCTGTTCGTCGCGACCCGCCTCGACGGAACGCGGGGGTACACCCTTGAGGTTCGCGTCTCCAACCACGGTGCGATCCGGCTCTACGAGCGGCTCGGGTTCGTCCCGACGGGCACCCGCCGGATGTACTACACCGACAACCGCGAGGACGCGCTGATCATGTGGCGCGACACGGAACCGTCGTGATTCTCGCGATCGAGACGTCGTGCGATGAGACGTGCGCAGCGGTCGTCGATGGCACCGCGGTCCTCGCGAACGTCGTCGCCTCCCAGGCGCTCCTGCACCGCCGTTTCGGTGGCGTCGTGCCGGAGGTCGCCTCGCGGCGCCACCTCGAGCTCGTCGGCCCGGTCGTCCAGGCCGCGCTTGCCGACGCTGGCGTGACGCTGGCCGAGGTCACCGCTGTCGCCGTCACCGTCGGACCGGGTCTCATCGGCGCGCTCCTCGTCGGCGTCTCGGCAGCGAAGGCGTACGCATATGGCGCTGGCAAGCCGCTGATTGCCGTCGACCACCTCCACGGTCACGTCGCCTCGCTCTTCCTCGGTCCGGACGCCATCGAGCCGCCATTCCTCTGCCTTCTCGCGAGTGGCGGCCACACCCTGCTGCTCGACGTCAGCGACCACCGCACCTTCCACGTGCTTGGGAGAAGCCTCGATGACGCCGCCGGGGAGGCGTTCGACAAGGGTGCCCGGCTGCTCGGGCTCGGCTACCCGGGCGGCGTCGCGATCGAGGCGCTCGCGCGCAATGGGCGGGCGACCCGGGCAACCTTCACCATCCCGATGGCCGGCCGGGACGGACTCGACCTCTCGTTCTCGGGCGTCAAGACAGCGCTCGCGACGCGCCTCGCTGCGCGGCCGCCGGCGAGCGATGATGACCGTGCTGACGTTGCCGCTGGCTACCAGGAGGCGATCGTCGAGAGCCTTGTCTCCCGGCTGGAGCGGGCGCTGAAGATGACGGGTCACCAGCGCGTCGGGGTGGTCGGTGGCGTCGCCGCCAACGGCCGTCTCCGCGCGAGGCTCGCAGCTCTCGCCGAACGCTCGGGGATCACGGTTCGCGTGGCGCCGCTCGCCTACTGCGGCGACAACGCGGCGATGATCGGTTCAGCGGCACGCTTCCTCGAACCGCAGCCGTTCCCGGCGCTGCTCGCGATCGACGCCTACCCGCGCGCCACCCTCAAGGTAAAATCCCTGTAGATGCGACTCGTTCATCGATACGGTGCCCTAACGGCGACCACGGTCCTGCTCGCGACCGCGGCGGCCGCGTCTGCGGCACCAGCCGACTGGGCTGACCTGATCGGTTCGCCGTCGGCCGCCCAGTCGCCGACGACCGTGATCGTCGTTCTCGACGCACCGCCGGCGGCGCTACGCCCGGCGGCAACCGGCAGCGGCGACGCGACCATCGCCGCGACGAGCGAGTCTGACCGCTTGCTCGCCCGGATCACACGACGCGGCCTTCACGTGTCGGTGCTTCGCCGCTTCACCCGGGTGATCCTCGCTGTTGAGGCCACCGTTCCTGCAGACGAGCGCTGGGCCCTTGCGCACGCTCCAGGCGTCCGTGGCGTCTACCCGGTGCGTTCGCTCGTGGCCACGAGCATCGCGTCTGATGCTGCGGCGGCGATCGGAGCGGCTGCGGCACCGGTGCACTCGGGCCTCGCAGGCGACGGTGCTGGCGTTGTGATCGCGGTGCTTGACGGCCCGGTTGACGATACGACGGCATCCCTCGCCGGCAAGGTCGATCGAGCCGCGCCGCTACCGGCAGGCGATACCTCGACGCTCGACCATGGCACGGCGATGGCGTCGATCGCGGCCGGTGCCGCCGGCCCCGCCGGCCTCGGCGGCGTCGCTCGCGCCGCGCGCATCCTGAGCATCCCGATTCTTCACCCGGGCGCCGACGGCGCACTGACAGGAACCACCGGCGACCTGCTCGCGGGCCTCGAGCTGGCCGCTGATCCGAACGGTGACGGCAATCTGAGCGACCGCGTACGCGTCGTCTTGGCGGCCGTTAACGCACCGTTCGCAGGGTTCGATGATGCGCCTGAGGCGCAGGCGATCGCGGCGATCTCCGCCCTCGGGGCGGTGGTCGTTACGCCCGCCGGCAACGACGGACCCGGAGCGGGTGGGCGGGGCACGATCGGGAGTCCAGGCGCGGCGCCCGCGGCGCTCACGGTCGGTGCGACCGATGGCCGGTCGCTGCTCCCGTCGATCACCGTGAACGTCGCCGGGCTCGGCTATCGGGCGGCGTTCGACACGAGTTTGGGTGGGCTGGTGTCACCACCGCCCGGCGTCACCCTGCCGCTGCGCGGGATCGTCGGATACGCGCGTGCAACGCCGGACGCGGGCGCCGCGCTGGCCGACTACCTCGGCGTGGATGGTGGTTCAACGGTGCAGGGCGCCGCCGTGCTCGTCCCCCGTGACGGTGGCGACGTCCGTCGAAAGCTCGCAGCGGCTGCGACCGCCGGCGCCGCGGCGCTGCTCCTCTACGGCGACGATCCCCTACCCGCGGGAGCGCTGGGCGCCGACGATCGGCTCCCGGTCCCCGTGATCAACGTTCCGGCGAGCGTCGCCTTGGCCGCCTCCCGCCGCCTTGCGACGGGGGAGAACATCACCATCCAGTTCGGCGCCGTAACGCTCACACCAAGCGCGGCGGTCGACACCATCGCCCCGTTCTCCGCGACGGGCCTGACGGAGCTCGGCGCCGTGAAGCCCGACATCGTGCTGCCGGGCGTCGCCGTGTCTGCCGCCCAACCACTCGTCGGCTGGGTCTCCGTTTCGGGAACGTCGGTTGCGGCGGCGCAGGCCGCCGGGCTCGTCGCCGTGCTTTCCGCTGCCCACCCGGACTGGACGTCTGCTGCCCTTCGATCGTCGATCGTCTCGACCGGCCGCCTGGTCGCGGACGCAACGGCAACCGTCGCGGCCGTGGGCGCGCAGGGCGGGGGAGAGGCCGATGCGAACGCTGCGAGCGCCACGGTGCTCGACCTTCAACCGGCCACCCTGACGTTCGGCGTTGCAACCGCCGGCGTGCCGACGACGACGTCGCTCCAGGTGACCAACCGGTCAGGCCGGGCCGAGTCCGTTACCCTCGGCTTTCAACGCGACGCCGCCTCGCCGAACACCTCGCTCGGCGTCACGGTCGAACCAGGTGCCTTCGTTCTCGGCCCGCACGCAACTGTGCGCCTCCCGGTGACCGTTACCGTCGACGGCCAGGCGCCCTCAGACGGCGTCGTCGGCGGCTGGATCGTCGTCAACGTGCCTGACGGGCCGAGCCAGCACGTCCCGTTCGCGATCATCGACGGCGCGCCCGACCTGACCAGCCTCGTGGTCGTCACGCCCGCCGCAGGCGGCGTTGACGTTCGCGTTGGCGCGGTGTCGCTCCCCGTCAGCGGCGGCCTCGAGGTGCACAGCGTGGCGATGGTCACGGTCGACGTGGTACGAGGGGGACGGGTGCTGTCCCACGTCTACGCGGCTCGTGACGTGCTTCCCGGTCGGTTCCGGCTTCGGCTCAGGCCCGTCGACCGTCACGGACGGCACCTGCCATCGGGACGGTATGCCGTGCTCGTTAGCGTGGTCGATCGCAACGGACGCGTTGAGCGGGTCGAACAGCCGCTCCCGTGGCGATGACCGTCTCGGTCGTCGTGCTCCACGCGGCCGGGTGCCACCTCTGTGAGCCGGCAATCGCAACCGTCGACGAGGTCTGCTCGCAGATGGGGCTCTCCGCCAAGCACGTCGACATCTCCGCGAGCGAGGAGCTCGAGGCGCGGTATCGCACGTCGCTGCCAGTCGTCGAGATCGATGGTGTGTTGGCGTTCAAGTTCTACGTCGACGAGCACGATCTCCGGACGCGTCTCGAGCGTCAGCTCTCCCGCTGAGGTCGCACAAGCTCTGACGATCGTGCGGCCTGATAGCTTGCAGCTACAGAGGGTGTACGTTCCCTTGTGCGGTCACAAGTTCGAGTCTTTTGTCCCGAGGAGGGGAACATATTGGCACCCGAGCGATTGACGGTCGGCGTCGCCGCCCGCCTCTCTCACTACCTTCAGGTCCTTACGCAGACCCGGAAGATGGGCCACGACGCGATCTCCTCGCAGGAGATCAGTGAGTTCACGCACATCAACGCGACGCAGATCCGTCGCGACCTGTCCGGTTTCGGCAAGTTCGGCAAGCGCGGCGTGGGGTACAACGTCGACGCGTTGATCGGCGAGATCCGCAGGATCCTTCGCGCCGCCGGCCAGCACAACATCGCCGTCTTCGGCGCCGGGAACCTCGGGCAGGCGATCAGCCGCTCGTCGATCTTCGCCGATAACGGCTTCAACATCGTCGCGATCTTTGACACCGACCCATCGAAGATCGGCACGAGCGTCGGCGACGTCGAGGTTCTGGCGTTCGATCGCGTCGATCAGGTCGTTCGCGAGCGGAACATCATCGTTGGCGTGCTCGCGGTGCCCGACAACGCTGCGCAGCCCGTAGCGGATAGCTTGATCGCCGCCAGCGTGCGCGTGATCTTCAACTACTCGGGGGCGCTTCTGCACGTACCGAGTGGCGTGACGGTGCACACCTCGAACCCTGTCGTCGAGCTCCTCTACGCCCTGTACTTTCACCTCGCGTAAGGCTCCTCGAGCCGCGGCCGGCTAGATCTCGTGGTCTGATTGTGATGGCGTGGTCATTCGCGCGCCTGGATCGTCCTGCGCTTGCCGGCTCTGCCACCCGTCGGGTGGCTCAGCCAGCGAGCTGCGGCGACCACGATCCGGCCCGCTCTGCGTGCCGGGTCGTGGGCTTCGCGGGAGCGTCGCGCGCCGCTTGCACTTAGCGTGTCAAGGCCTTCGCCTTGACACGCGTGCGAGCGGGCGTGCTATCCAGCACGCCCGCGATCAGCAAGCCCTGCGCGACGCGCAACGCTCCCGCTCGCTCCAGAC
>JANYCN010000078.1 GCA_025360225.1 Actinomycetes bacterium
CGAGCCGGTTCGCCGAGCACTTCCTCGAGACGACGACGGTGCCCGCGCCGGGCGCGGGAACGACCGTGGTGATCGACGCGCGTGGTCTGGCGCCCGATCGCACCGTCGTCACGCGCGGGAGCACGACGCTCCTGGCCGGCACGGACTACACGACCGACGACATCGCTGGCTCGATCACGTTCGTTGCGGCCCCCGGTGGGGACGTTGCGATCCAGTTCCTCCCGCCCGTCACGCGCCAGACGCCAGAGGACGCCCACGCGACGGTGAGCGTGCGCTCGAGCGCACGCCCGCAGTCCCCGGACGTCGCCTACGTCGTCCCGATCAGCGCCTGGTCGCCGGTCACGAAGGGGGCCGACCTGATCGTTACCAGCGAGCGTGTCCGGGCCGGCGTCCGCGTCTACCTGAACCGTCCGTGGTGGTCCTCTGGCGAGGGCGAGCTCCTCGGCGTCGTGATCGCCGGCGACGCACCAGCGCCGGCGCTCGCACCGTTCGTGAGCCAGTGGGGCCACGACCCGGTGTTCTCCGGCCCGAACCTTCCGAGCCACGTGCCGACCGTCGGGTCATTCCCCGCGCAGGTGGCGTACGACGGTGAGCTGCACCTCGCCGAGCTCCCCTCGGTCTGGGCCGGCGCCGTCGGTCACAACGTCGAGTACGACGCGAGCCAGGATCTCTGGTTCTGCGACATCCCGATCGACTCCGGGCTCGCCTACATGCCGTTCATCCGGCTCGCCGTGGCGCGCTACCAGCCGAGCTCGATCGGCGCCAACACCCAGCTCTCGCGGGTCGTGCTCGTCGACTTCCTACAGCTCGCCCCGACCCGCTCCGCGACGATCGTGATGTCGTGCGACACGCTGATCGAGTCGATCACCGTCACGGGCCCGTCGTACACGACCGCGGGCGGTGTTGGAGTGAGCGCGATTGACGGGCCGGGGTTCGCGGTCGCGATCCTCGAGCAGCGTGACGCCTCGATCAGCGACGCCACGCTTGGCTGGCGGGCGGTCGGATCAGCCCATGTCCTCGCCGGGAGCCTCGCCCAGGACGGCTCGGCGATCTGGCGCTTCGGCCAGATCCAGGTGCCGATCGGCGGCCCGTGCCGGATCGTGATCGAGCAGTACGAGGAGATCCGCGACGACCGCCGCGGCCACGCCGTCGTCGGCCGATCGATCGGCCGCCGGCTCGTCTACTCCGACGTGATCTCGCTCCACGCGCCGCCGTCTGCTCCGGCGTAGGCGTCGGGCTGCGCTGAGGCGCTCGCGGAATCACTCATCGTCGATCGCGTCGAGCTCCGCAACGTCCTCGGGCACCTCGACAGGTGGTGCGGCGAACATCCGGTGCAGCGCGGCGGCTCGTCGCTCGGGTGCCGGCCCCGCTCCTCGATCGATCGCGTCCCGCACCGCCTCGGCCATCGAGACGCCGCGCGCCACGGCGTACCGCTGCAGGCGGCGGTGCTGCTCCGGAGACACCAGGACGTGCAGCCGTCGGGTTAGCGCGCTCGTACGTTAGTAGGTGTGGAAACGAGCGCGCCCAACTTGAGACGGCGGTCGGAAGGGGCCAGGCTCCGCGCCGACGACTACCGTCCTCGGATCCACGAGCGCGTGACCAGCGCCGAGGAGCCCGCGAAGACGATCGCCGCCGCCAGGTCGGCGTCGGCGACGCCGGCGATCTCCTCGTGGTCGAGGTCGAGCGCGATCAGGTCGGCCGGCGCGTCCGTCTCGATCCGGGGCTGCGGCAGACCGAGCGCACGCGCACCAGCCGACCAGCCCGCGTCGAGGACGTAGCCGGTCGGCCCGTCGTCGCCCTCGCGGACGAGGACGTTACGCCGCACCGCGCTCCGACGCGCGATCGCCTCCAGCTCGCGAACCTCCACGAGCGGGTCGATGATCGTGTTGGAGTCCGATCCAATGCAGACGCTCACTCCGGCCTGGAGCAAGGCCCGAGCGGGGAGGTAGCCGTCGCCGAGGTTTGCTTCCGTCGTCGGGCACGCGCAGACGGATGCCCGCGCGGCCGCGAGCAGCGCGATCTCGTGCTCGTCGCACCACGTCCCGTGGACGATCGTGGTGTGGGCCGACAGCGCGCCGGCTCGCTCGATCAGCTCGACGGGACGCAGCCCGGTTGCGTCGAGGGCCTCCTCGATCTCGCGCGGCTGCTCGTCGGCGTGGACGTGCAGCACCAGGTCGTGGTCGGCGCAGTGCTCCGCGATCCGCGTCAGCCAGCCCTCCGAAACGGCCCGCACGCTGTGCGGGGCCGCGCCAACCGTGACCAGCGGCCGGTCGGCCGCCCACTCCTGGAGCGCGATCAGGCGCTCCAGGTAGACGTCGATCGAGGGGTCGCAGAAGCGTCGCTGCCCCTCGGCCGCCGGCCGGTCGAAGCCGCCGCGCTCGTAGGCCGTGAGGAGCAGCACGATCCGGATCCCGACCTCCTCCGCCGCCTCGCAGACCGCCTCAGAGAGCACGTTCGGGTTCCCGTACGGGGTCCCGTCTGGCTGGTGGTGGACGTAGTGGAACTCGCCGACCGCGGTGAACCCGGCGTTCCGCATCTGCGAGAAGCAGCGCCGGGCGACGTCGCGGATGCGGTCGGGATCGATCGCCCCGGCGCCGGCGTACATCGCCTCTCGCCATGTCCAGAACGAGTCCTCGGGGGCGAGCTTCGAGACGCGCTCGACCTTCCCGCGGAGGTCGCGCTGGAAGGCGTGCGAGTGCGCGTTCACGAACCCCGGGGCGAGCGCGGTGCGCCGCAGGTAGATCGCGTCTGCCGGCGCGTGCGCCGCGCCCATCACCGCGTCGATCAGGCCCGACGCGTCGTCGATCACGATCGCGAGGTCGCGGTGGACGCCGGTCTGGTCGATCACGAGCTCCGGGACGAGGACGGTCATGGCGCCACCGGGCGTGCGTGCGTGAGCGGCGGTCCGACGAGCGGCGCGGAGAGCCCGTGGCGGCCGTTCTCCATGCCGGCGTAGGCGGCCCGCACGGACGGCTTCCAGCCAGCGAGCAGTGCGGGGTCGACCGCGAACACGTCGACGCCGATCGGGTTGCAGTTCGGCTCGCCGCCCGCATCGGGCCCCCAGAGCGGCACCGAGAGGTCGCCGCCCGGGCACGTGGACGCCGCCATCAGCAGGTCGGTCTCGCACAGGACCTCGAGGTGGTCGCCGACCTTCGCGGGACAGGTCTTCATGAAGTAGCGCTCGTCGTCGGGCATCAGCCCGGTCACCTGAAAGACGTTGATCACGTCGTGCACGTCGAACTCCGTGAGCCCGTACGGCGCGACCGCGCGCACCAGGTTCGAGTGGCAGTGGTGGTCGTAGGCCGTGCCCGACAGGAGCTGGTTGACGTACGGATCGCACCGCGTCCCAAGGAGGTCGTGGGCGCCGGCGCGGTCCTCGTCGAGCCCGTACGCGAGCGTGTCCTTGATGATCGTCAGGAGCGGGCGCAGGAACGGCAGGTTCGACCACAGGCGGTGCCCGGTCGTCACGTGCGCGCCGTAGAACTGCCGTGTTCGTGCTGCCCAGAAGCGCTCGCGCGGGTCGATTGCGCTCCAGATGTTCAGGTCCAGCACCTGCGGACCGCTGACCGTCGAGAAGCGCACGACCGAGCCAGCCGGTGCCGTCCAGGCGCGTCCCGAGCGCACCGGGATCACGAACGACTCGAGCAGGGTCCTCGTCTCGACGGCCTCGGCGAGCGGGCCATAGAGGGCGGGGTCGACCTGCAACGGGCTGCCAACGCCCGCGACGTAGCTCGGCTGGGGCATGTCGCCTACTTCCTCAGATCGTGCGTCGGGAGGGGGGTGAGGTGGCGCTCGAGCTCCGCACGGCGGGGCTCGAGCCATGGCGGGAAGATCACCTTCGCGCCGAGCTCCGCGAGCGGCCCGTCGCGGGTGAAGCCAGGGCCGTCGTCGGCGATCTCGTAGAGGATCCCTGACGGCTCGCGGAAGTAGATCGAACGGAAGTAGTGCCGGTCGACCATTCCCGAGGTCTTGATCCCGCCCGACTCGACGTGCTCGAGCCAGCGCTGATGGTCGGCGAGCGTGGAGAACCACGCGACGTGGTGCACCGTGCCAGCGCCTTGCAGGCCCCGCGCGTCCGGCGGCTCGTCGAGTCGGATCGTCGCGCCCCGTCGCGCCCCGCGCAGCTCGTAGGTCTGGGGCGCGACCGCCGCGGCGCCGAGCACCTGCTCGAGCACGGCGACCGACCCTTCGCGTCGGCCCGTGAACGCGCGGACGCCATCGAACCCGAGCAGCGCATGCTCTTGCGGGATCGCCGGGTGGACGCCCATCAGCGGCTCGTCGGTCGAGGTGGAGACGACGAGCTCGTGGCCGAGGCCCTCGGGATCGGCGAACACCAGCCCGCCGTCGAGGTCGCGCGTCGCGACGCCCTCGTCGGCGAGGCGAGCCGCCCAGAACGCGATCGACGCCGCGGAGCCGACACGCCAGACAACGCGGTGCACCATGCCGGCGCCCGCACGCCCGCGCGGCGATCCCGGGTACTCGAAGAACGTGATGTCCGAGCCCGGAGAGCCGACCTCGTCGGCGTAGAACAGGTGGTAGACGGACGTGTCGTCCTGGTTCACGGTCTTCGCGACGAGTCGCAGGCCGAGAACGCGGGTGTAGAAGTCGACGTTGCCGGGAGCGTCGCCCGTGATGCACGTCACGTGATGGAGGCCTTCAAGCTGCATGTCGCGAACATCCTAGCCGGCGGTCGAAGGGCCGCTCCGCCGGCGTAGTATCGTTCGCCAGAGAATGCATAGATCCCGAGGAGACCTGAATGACCAGCGATGAGCGCTACCCGGACGAACTCCGGTACCACCCGGAGCACGACTGGGTTCGCATCGACGGCGACGACGCGGTGTTCGGCATCACCTGGCACGCGCAGGACGCCCTTGGCGAGATCGTTTACGTCGATCTTCCGGAGATCGGCTCCTCCGTCGAGGCTGGCTCGAGCTACGGCGAGCTGGAGTCGGTGAAGGCGGTCTCCGACGTCATCGCACCGTTGTCCGGCGAGGTCGTGGCCGTCAACGAGGCCCTCACGGACAACCCGGCGCTCCTCAACGAGGAGCCCTACGAGGGTGGCTGGCTGATCCGCGTCCGGCTCGACGACCCCGGCGCCGTTGACACCCTGCTCGTGCGCGACGCGTACGTCTCCTCGCTGGCATGAGCACGCGGTTGAGCCTCGCCGAGCTCGAGGGCTCGGTGCCCTTCTCGCGTCGACACATCGGTCCGGGCGAGCGTGATCAGGAGGCGATGCTCGCCGTGCTCGGCTACGACTCGCTCTCCGACCTGGCGGCGGCCGCCGTGCCGGAGTCGATCCTGATGGCGCGCCCGCTCGACCTCCCCGATGCGCTGCCGGAGATCGACGTGCTCGCCGAGCTGCGCGAGATGGGCTCACGCAACCGCGTGATGACGTCGATGATCGGGCTCGGCTACCACGGCACGCACACGCCCCAGGTCGTGCTGCGCAAGGTGCTCGAGAACCCCGCCTGGTACACGGCCTACACGCCGTACCAGCCCGAGATCAGCCAGGGCCGGCTCGAGGCGTTGCTGAACTTCCAGACGATGGTTGCCGACCTCACGGGTCTCCCGCTCGCGAACGCCTCGATGCTCGACGAGGCGACGGCCGCGGCGGAGGCGATGACGCTCGCGCGCCGCGCGAGCAAGGTGAAGAGCGACCGCTTCCTCGTCGATGCCGACGCTCTGCCGCAGACGATCGCCGTGATCAGGACCCGTGCCGAGCCGATCGGGATCGAGGTCGAGGTCGTCGACCTCTCGGCTGGCCTGCCGGAAGGCGATGCGTTCGGCGTCCTCGTGCAGTACCCGGGCGCCAGCGGCCGGGTCGCTGACCTGCGCCCGTTGATCGACGCGGCGCACGAGCGCGGCGCGGTCGTCTGTGCAGCCGCCGACCTGCTCGCGCTGGTGCTGCTCACGCCGCCCGGTGAGATGGATGCCGACGTCGTCGTCGGCACGTCGCAGCGGTTCGGCGTGCCCGTCGGCTTCGGCGGGCCGCACGCCGGCTACATGGCCGTGCGTGCCGGTCTGGAACGGGCGATGCCCGGACGGCTCGTCGGGCTCTCGATCGACGCGTCCGGCGCCCCTGCGCTGCGTCTGGCGTTGCAGACGCGCGAGCAGCACATCCGCCGCGAGAAGGCCACGTCGAACATCTGCACGGCCCAGGTGCTGCTCGCGGTGATGGCGTCGATGTACGCCGTCTATCACGGGCGCGAGGGCCTGGAGCTGATCGCCCGTCGCGTGCACCGCTTCGCGGTGATCCTCGCCGAGGGGCTCCGCCAAGGTGGTATGACCGTCGTGCACGAGCGGTTCTTCGACACCGTGCACGTCCGCGTGCCGTTCCACGCCGACGCGGTGATCGCCGCGGCACGCCAGCGCAACATCAACCTTCGTCGCGTCGACGCTGACACCGTCGGGATCAGCGTTGACGAGGTGACCGAGCGCCAGCAGATCGAGGCGATCTGGGCCGCCTTTCGTGTGCACGGCGACGTCGACGCCCTCGATGCGGCGACGCCCGACGCGCTTCCGAGCGCGCTCGTGCGCTCGAGCGACTTCCTCAGCCACCCGGTGTTTAGCGCGCACCGTTCGGAGACCCAGATGCTGCGCTACCTGCGCAAGCTCTCCGGCAAGGACGTCGCGCTTGACCGCTCGATGATCCCGCTCGGGTCGTGCACGATGAAGCTGAACGCGACGACCGAGATGCAGGCGATCACCTGGCCCGAGTTCGCCTCGATCCACCCGTTCGCGCCGCTCGACCAGGCCGATGGCTACCTGTCGTTGATCGGCGACCTCGAGCGCTGGCTCGTCGCGATCACCGGCTACGACGCGGTGTCGCTCCAGCCGAACGCCGGCTCGCAGGGCGAGCTCGCTGGCCTCCTCGCGATCCGCGGCTATCACCGTGCCCGTGGCGACGTCGAACGCGACGTCTGCCTGATCCCGTCGAGCGCGCACGGCACGAACGCCGCCAGCGCGGTCATGGCAGGGATGCGCGTCGTCGTGATCGCGACGGATGAGCACGGCAACGTCGACGTGCCCGACCTCGAGGCGAAGATCACCGAGCACGGCGCACGGGTCGCGGCGATGATGATCACCTACCCGTCGACGTTCGGCGTGTACGAGCAGGCGGTCTCCGACATCTGCGCGATGGTGCACGACGCTGGCGGGCAGATGTACGTTGACGGCGCGAACCTGAACGCGCTCGTCGGGCTCGCTCAGCCGGGCAAGTTCGGTGCCGACGTGTCGCACCTGAACCTGCACAAGACGTTCTGCATCCCGCACGGTGGTGGTGGCCCGGGCGTCGGGCCGGTCGCCGTTCGCGGCCACCTGCGCCCGCACCTGCCAAACCACCCGCTTCAGCCGGCAGCCGGCCCGGCGAGCGGCCCGGGTCCGGTATCAGCGGCGCCGTGGGGATCGGCCGGGATCCTGCCGATCTCCTGGGCCTACATCCGCCTGATGGGGCCGGACGGCCTGCGTAAGGCGACGCAGGTGGCGATCCTCAACGCGAACTACATCGCCCGGAGGCTTGCCGACCACTACCCGGTGCTGTACACGGGCCAGAACGGCCTCGTCGCGCACGAGTGCATCATCGACCTGCGCGGGCTGACGAAGGAGACCGGCGTCACCGTCGATGACGTCGCGAAGCGCCTGATCGACTACGGCTTCCACGCGCCGACGATGAGCTTCCCGGTCGCCGGGACGCTGATGATCGAGCCGACGGAGTCCGAGGACCGCGGTGAGATCGACCGCTTCTGCGAGGCGATGGTGCAGATCCGCAGCGAGATCGACCGCGTCGCCGCCGGCGAGTGGCCGGCCGATGACAACCCGCTGTGCAACGCGCCGCACACGGCCGAGATGGCGACGGCGACGGACTGGGGACACGCCTATCCACGCGAGGTTGCGGCGTACCCGGTGCGTGGCCTCTACGGCGGGAAGTACTGGCCGCCGGTACGGCGTCTTGACGGTCCGTTCGGCGATCGGAACCTCGTCTGCACCTGTCCGCCGATCGAGGTGTTGGCGGAGAACGGCTCCTAGAAGGCCCCGTTCCTTCCTGTTGATACCTCGGCATTTCCGAGGTATCGTCCGCTCATGATCCGTCGCTCCTTCCTCCTCGGTGGCCTCGTCGCCCTCTGCGTGGCGGTGACCGCCGCCGGTTCCGTCACCGTCTACGGTGCCTCGTCCCTCGCGAAGGCGTTCAGGGAGATCGACCCGACAGCGACGTACAGCTTCCTCGCCTCCGACACGCTCGAGCGCCAGATCGAGTCCGGCGCGCCCGCCGACGTGTTCGCGTCCGCGAGCCCGAAGTACGCGAAGAAGCTCTACCTGGCTGGCAAGTGCGGCGCACCGGTGACCTTCGCCACGAACGTCCTCGTCCTCGTCACGCCGCTCGCAAACCCGGCGCACCTCCGATCGATCAACGGTCTCGCTACCGGCAAGCGCCGCCGGCTTGCGATCGGCAACGCGAGCGTGCCGATCGGCGCCTACACGCGCACCCTGCTGGCGTCGATGAAGCTCAGCGCGATCCTCAAGCGCAACGTCGTCTCGAGCGAGCCCGACGTCAAGAGCATCGTCGCGAAGGTCGCGCTCGGGTCGGCAGATGCGGGTTTCGTCTACCTCACCGACTGGAAGGCGGCCTCGGGTCGCCTCCACCTGATCAGGATCCCCGCGCGCTTCCAGCCGCCCGTCCGGTACCAGGTTTGCGCCGTCAAACGCGACGGCGCCGACGCGACCGGCGCGGCGGCGTTCATCGCGAAGCTCACCAGTCCGGCGGGACGCGCGGTCCTCGTCAGGTACGGTTTTGGGCTTCCGACGACCCCGTAGCGCGAACCGGGGGTTCGGGCTCGTTCTCGGCGGGGCTGCGCTCGTCACGTTCGTGTTCCTCGCGACGCCGATCGTCGCGATCTTCGCCCAGCTCCCCCTCGCCCGCGTCCCGTCGCTGCTGCGCGCCGACGCCGTGGCGGCCGCGTTACGGGTGTCGCTGCTCACCAACGCCGCCGCCCAGGCGGTGATCGTCCTCGTCGGCACGCCGACGGCGTACCTGCTTGCGTCGCGACGCTTTCGCGGCCATCTCGTCCTCGTCTCGCTGGTCGAGTTGCCGCTCGTGCTGCCGCCCGCCGTCGCCGGCATCGGGCTGCTCGCCGCGTTCGGTGTGCAGGGGATGCTCGGGGCGCGGCTTGCGGCCCTCGGACTCGTTCTCCCGTTCTCCACGGTCGCCGTCGTCGTCGCCGTGACGTTCGTCGCCATGCCCTACTACGTCCGTCAGGCGATCGCGAGCTTCGAGGCGGTCGACCCTGCTCTCGTCGACGCGTCGCGCACGCTCGGCGTGTCAGCCGCCGGAACCCTGCGGCGCGTCGTGCTGCCGCTCGCCGCTCGAGGGCTCGCAGCGGGCCTCGCTCTCTCCTTCGCCCGTGGGATCGGCGAGTTCGGTGCAACGCTGTTCTTCGCTGGCAGCGTCGGCGGCGTCACCGAGACGCTCCCGCTCGCCATCTACGAGGCGCTCGATGCCGACATCGACACCGCGCTCGCGCTCGGCGCGCTCCTCGTCTGCCTCAGCGCCGCGATCCTCGTCTCTGCAAAGGTCATGGCCGGATGGACGCGCTCGCCGTCAACATCGCCTGCCCCCTCCGCGGCTTCACGCTAGCGGCCGCGTTCAGCGGGCGTTCGATCGCGCTCGTCGGGCCGTCCGGGTCGGGCAAGACGACGGTCCTGCGCGCGATCGCCGGCCTTCACCGCCCGGCCAGCGGCGTCATCGCTCTCGGCGAGGAGACACTGTTCGACGCGGCGGCCGGCGTCGATCAGGCGCCCGAGCACCGCGGTGTCGGCATGGTCTTTCAGGACTACGCCCTCTTCCCGCACCTGACCGTTCGACGGAACGTCGCCTACGGCGGGTCGGCGCGCGTCGAGGAGCTTCTCGATCGCTTCCGCATCGCCCACCTTGCGCAGGCGCGGCCGGCGACGCTCTCTGGCGGCGAGCGCCAGCGTGTAGCGCTCGCCCGAGCCCTCGCCCGCGATCCGCGTGTCCTGCTGCTCGATGAGCCACTCTCCGCCCTCGACGCCGACACGCGTGGCGTGGTGCGCGACGAGCTGCGTGCGCTGCTCGGTGAGCTCGCGGTGCCGCACGTCATCGTCACCCACGACCTTCAGGACGCGCGGGTCCTCGCCGGGCAGGTCGTGACGCTCGCACCTGCCCGCCGGCCGAACGATGGGTGAGCCTGGCGCCGTGATGCCGGCGGTTTCCGGCGGCGCAGTCGGTGTATCCTCGCGCTGATGGAGTCGATATGAGGAGGCGCCGCGGACTTCATCGCTTCATGACAGGATTGTCATTATTGGTTCTTGACAGGGGTTTTGGTGCGATGTAGAGTCCCTGTAATCGGCGTCGCGTTGCGGCCGGATGCTTCGAATGAGGAGGGCGTTGTGGGTGTTCGTCCTGTCCGGGTCGGTCTGCTCTCTCTCTCTCTCTCTCTTGCTCGTCGTCTGTTTGCTGGGGTTGAGTTCGGGGGTGGCGTGGGGGTCTGAGTCGTCGTTGGCGGTGCATCCGCAGGTGGCGGCGTCGGTGGAGGCGGCGGCTTCGTTGGCGGTGGCTTCTGGTCAGCCGGTGTTGCTGTCGTCGTCGTTGTCGAGGACGTATGCCGAGTTCGTGAATCCGGATGGTTCGCGGACGAGTGAGCTGGCTGCGGGGCCGGTGCGGGAGCCGGACTCGATGAGCGTGTCGGGGTGGTCGCCGGTCGATGCGACGCTGGTCATGGGGAGCGGGGTGATCGCGCCGCGGCGGATCGATGCGTCGGTGGTGTTCAGTGATGGTGGTCTTGATGGGTACGTGGCGAAGCTGACGACCGGTGGTGATCAGGTCGCGCTTGGCTGGCTTCAGACGCTTCCGGTGCCGACGCTTCGTGGTGATACGGCGACGTACGCGAACGTGTATCCGGGGGTCGATCTCGAGTTGAAGGCGTTGCTTGAGGGGTTTGAGCAGTCGTTCGTGATCCGTTCCAGGCCGGCGGCGGCGTTGGTGTTTCGGATCCCGTTGGGGTTGAAGGGGTTGTCGGTGCGGACGGTGGCGGATGGGTCGATCGAGCTTGTTGATACGGCGTCGGGGGTGGTGAGGGCGGATGCTGATCCGGCGGTGATGATCGACTCGAGCCGTGGCGCGCTGTCCGATGAGCCGGTGTCGGTGGCGGTGTTGACGCATGTCGTGCAGACGGTGTCGGGGCCGGTGATTGAGGAGACGCTGGACATGGCGTTCTTTGATCGGCCGGGGTTGGTGTATCCGGTGATCGTTGATCCGGCGACGTCGTATGCGTCGAAGATGGACACGTTCGTGCAGTCCGGGTCGGGGTATAGCGGGAACAACGTCAGCTCAACGGACTTGAAGGTCGGGACGTATGGCAAGGATACGAATGGTGTGCCGGACATCGCTCGGAGCTTGTTGGCGTTCTGGGGGCCGGCGACAGCGACGAGTGCCGGGTCGACGGCCGTCACCCCGGCGTGGGCTGCTGATCCGAACACGGTGATCATCGATGCGCAGTTGGATCTCTTTGAGTACTACTCGTCGAGTTGTTTGCCGCGTCAGGTGACGATCAAGTCGCCGACGACGATGTGGCAGGGGTCGCAGGTGGTGTGGGGGACGAAGCCGGCGATCGGGGCGACGGTGTACGCGCAGATGACCGCGAGCGTCGGTAACTCGGCGTGCGCGACGGCGATCACGAACTGCACGACGACCGGGCACACGTCGACAGCGAAGGTGTTCGTTGTGCCGGGGAACGGGCTTCCGAGCGGCGGATCGACGATCCGCTTGCGCCAGACTGATCCCTGCAACGACACTGCGGGGTCGTCGCTTGCTGATCTCGTGCAGAGCTGGGTCACGACGCCGTCGTCGAACCTCGGGTTGTACCTGTCGGCGCCGAGCGAGACGACGGACACCGCGACCTGGAAGCGCTTCAGCTCGGCTGACTCGACATCGAACGTCCCGAAGATGCTCGTGACGTACGCCGGCATGCCGACGCTGCCGACGGCGATGTCGCCGACGGCCGGCTCTGTCTCAGCGGCGCCGACGTACTCGGCTGTCTACCACAACCCGGTCGGTGGCAGCGGTACCGGGGTGCTCGAGTTCGACATCTACCAAGGCGCCGGCTGCGTGACCTGGTCGACCTACGTCACCGTACCCGCCAACGCCACAGGCGCGACGATCCTCACCGGAACGAGCGTCCCTGCCCTCGCGGACGGCACCTACTCCTACTCCGTCACCGGCATCTTCAACTACACCGACCGCTGGGGCGCCGAAGCCAGCTACGGCCCCACCTCAGGGTGCGT
>JANYCN010000018.1 GCA_025360225.1 Actinomycetes bacterium
GTCTGCCGCCGGGCGCTCCGCGTCCTGACGGTCTCGGTCCGCGTGCTCCGCGCCCCGATGCCCCGCGTCCCGCACCTGGCACGCCCGGAGCCGGCGCGCCGGCGGCACCCGCAGCCGGCGCGGCGGCGAACCGCGCACGCCCGCAGCGGGGCGTCCCGCAGGGCAAGCGTCGGCGCGTCGTCATCGACTCGCAGGCCGCCCGCGCGCCGCGCGAGAAGAACGTCCGCGGGCGCGGCGACGCCCGCGGTGAGCGCACCGAGCGCGCGCCGATCGTTCGCCCGACCGGTCCCGTCACCGTTCCGACGGGCGTCACCGCGAAGGAGCTCGCGGAGAAGCTCGGCATCTCCGCCGCCGAGATCATCAAGCTGATGTTCACGCTCGGCGAGATGATCACGATCACGCAGTCGCTCTCCGACGACGCGATCGAGCTGATTGGCGCCGAGCTCGAGCGCGAGATCACGGTCCAGAAGGCTGAGGACGAGACCGATATCGTCTTCGAGGACGCCGACGAGGACCTGCTTCCACGCGCTCCCGTCGTCACGATCATGGGCCATGTCGACCATGGCAAGACGACGCTGCTGGATGCCATCCGCAAGACGTCCGTCGCCGATGGCGAGGCGGGTGGCATCACCCAGCACATCGGCGCGTATCAGGTTGCCCTCGGCGAACGGAAGGTCACCTTCCTCGACACCCCCGGCCACGAGGCGTTCACGGCTCTCCGTGCGCGTGGCGCGAAGGTGACCGACGTGGCAGTGCTCGTGGTAGCTGCCGATGACGGCGTCATGCCCCAGACCGTCGAGGCGATGGATCACGCGAAGGCCGCCGGGGTGCCGATCGTCGTCGCCGTGAACAAGATCGACAAGCCGGGCGCGAACGTCGAACGCGTGCGTCACGAGCTCGTCACTCACGGGCTCCAGCCCGAGGAGTGGGGTGGGCAGACGGTGTTCGTCGACGTCTCGGCGAAACAGCGGCTCGGGCTCGACAACCTCCTCGAGATGCTGTTGCTGCAGGCTGACGTGCTCGAGCTCCGTGCGAACCCGAACACCACGGCGTCCGGGCCGATCATCGAGTCGCGGCTCGACATCGGCCGCGGGCCGATCGCAACGATGCTGGTTCAGCGCGGCACCCTGCGCGCCGGTGATGCCGTGGTTGCCGGCGACGCGTGGGGCAAGGTACGCGTCATGCTCAACGAGCATGGTGAAAAGGTGGCCGAGACCGGTCCGGCGACTCCCGTCGAGATCATCGGGTTCGACAAGCCGCCGCCAGCTGGTGAGCTGTGCCGCGTCGTCGAGTCGGAGCGAGTCGCCCGTCAGGTCGCTGCCAAGCGCGCGGCGCGCCTTCGCGCGGAGTCGCTTGCGCGGCGTTCGAAGACGGTCTCGCTCGAGGACCTCTTCCAGCGGCTGCAAGACGGAGCCGTGCGCGAGCTCAACCTGATCATCAAGGGCGACGTGCAGGGCTCCGTCGAGGCCGCCGTCTCCGAGCTGGAGAAGATCAAGCACGACGAGGTCGCCGTGCGGGTCATTCACACCGGCGTCGGCTCGATCACCGAGTCCGACGTCATGCTCGCCGCCGCGTCGAAGGCGATCGTCATCGGCTTCAACGTGCGGCCGAACACCGAGGCGAAGCAGCTCAGCGAGCGCGAGGGCGTCGATCTGCGTACCTACCGCGTGATCTACCAGCTGACCGAGGACGTCCAGGCAGCGCTCGTCGGCCTGTTGAAGCCGATGGAGGTCGAGGACATCCTCGGCGAGGTCGAGGTCCGCGCGCTGTTCAAGGTCTCGCGCCTCGGCACGATCGCTGGCTGCATGGTCACGAGCGGCGTGATCCAGCGCGGTGCCCGGGTTCGCCTTCTGCGCGACGGCGCTGTGGTCTACGACGGCGGCATCGCCACGCTGCGCCATCTCAAGGACGAGGTTCGCGAGGTCAAGCAGGGCTTCGAGTGCGGCATCCTGTTGCACAACTACAACGACATTCACGAGGGTGACACGATGGAGTGCTACGCCTCCCGCCTCGTGGAGCGCACGGAGCTCTAGTGGTCTGATTGTCAAATGGCATCGTCATTGGGTGTCTTGGAGCGAGCGGGAGCGTTGCGCGTCGGGCAGGGCTTGCTGATCGCGGGCGTGCTGGATAGCACGCCCGCTCGCACGCGTGTCAAGGCGAAGGCCTTGACACGCTAAGTGCAAGCGGCGCGCGGCGTTCCCGCGAAGCCCACGATCCAGGCAGTCGGATGACCACGCCATTTCACAATCACACCACTAGCGGCTCGGGACGCGCGCCACGTTCACGGCAGCAGCTGTGACCGCCGCGCGCTCGTGCTCGTGCACGGCGATTGACGCCGGGTCGCCGTCCATGATCGTCGCGTACGGGATGCCGCTGGAAAACCCGGTCAGCTGCTCGAGGATCGCGAGGCCGCAGTAGGGAACGTAGAGCGACGAGTAGCCGCCCTCGTGACAGAGGACCAGGCGCCCGTCGCAGAGACGCTCCGCGGCGTCGACGAGCATTGCCGTCAGCCGCGCATAGCACGCGGGCGTGAGGTTCATCCGCGCGCCGGGATCCATCGCGTTCGCGTCAAGGCCTGAGGCGACGAGGATCAGATCAGGCCGGAAGCGCTCCAGGGCTGGGATGACGACCTCGTCAAAGGCGAGAGCGTAGGCGTTTCCGCCGGCACCAGCAGGGAGGGGGACGTTGACGTTCGCGCCGACGCCCTGCCCGACACCGTTGTCGGACACGAGCCCGCGGCCGACCGGGTAGTGGTTCTCCTGGTGGAGCGAGATCGTCAGGACGGTCGCGTCAGTCTCGAACGCCGACTCCGAGCCGTTGCCGTGATGAACGTCCCAGTCGACGATCGCGACACGCTCGAGGCCTCGGGCGTGGCGGGCGTGCAGGGCGGCGATCGCGGTGTTGCCGAAGATGCAGTAGCCGCGGCCGCGGTCGGCCTCGGCGTGGTGTCCGGGAGGGCGGACGAGCGCGTACGCCGTTCGGACGTTGCCGTCGAGCACCGCGTCGACGGCAACGATGCAGCCACCTGCGGCGAGCAGCGCGATCTCGTAGCTCCCACGCCCGAACGGCGTGCCATCACCGGCCTCGCCGCCCGCGCCGGTCGAAAGCTCGCGGATGCGTGCGACGTAGCCGGGCGTGTGCAAGCGCTCGATCTCAGCGACGGTCGCCGGGCGCGCGTCGAGCCACGTCAGGCGCGGTGCGATCCCGCTCACGTCGACGAGGTTCTTGAAGCGTCGCTTCGTGGCGACGCTCTCGAGCGACGGCTCGGGCTCAAGCAGCAGGTCGGGTGCCGCGAAGTCCGTCCACGTCCGCGAGTCGTGCCACATGTACCGCTCGTCCCAGAGAAAGCCTGTCGCCATGGGCGAGAGCGTACAGGACGATGCGCGGGACGAGAAGGCGATCGCGGGAAGCGTCGCCGACCGCACCGACCGCGTCCGCCACCTCGTAGACTGCACGCCACGATGACGAACCCATACGATCGGCCCTCTGATCCCGCGAAACGGTACTCGGCCGCGATCACGGACGGTCCTGACCGCGCCCCTGCTCGGTCGATGCTGAAGGCGATCGGGTTCACCGATGAGGACCTCGCCCGACCGATCGTTGGCGTCGCGACGACGTGGACGGAGACGATGCCGTGCAACTTCAACCAGCGCGAGCTCGCGGCGCGCGTGAAGGACGGCATCCGCAAGGCGGGCGGCACGCCGATGGAGTTCAACACGATCTCCGTGTCGGACGGCGTGACGATGGGATCATCCGGCATGCGAGGCTCGCTCGTCAGCCGCGAGGTGATCGCTGACTCGATCGAGCTCATGTGCCGCTCACACCTGTTCGACGGGCTCGTCTGCATCGTCGGCTGTGACAAGACGCTGCCCGGCGCGACGATGGCGATCGCCCGGTTAGACATCCCGGCCCTCGCGTTCTACAACGGCTCGATCGCCCCGGGCACCTTCCGTGGGAAGAACATGACGGTGCAGGACGTCTTCGAGGCTGTCGGTGCGTACGCCGCTAAGAAGATCGACGCGGACGAGCTGTATGCCATTGAGTCCGCCGCCTGCCCGGGTGCGGGCGCGTGCGGTGGGCAGTTCACGGCGAACACGATGTCAACAGCGCTCGAGTTCCTCGGCATCTCCCCGGCAGGGTTGAACGGCATCCCCGCGGTCAATCGCGGCAAGGGCGACGCTGCCGAGCGCGCCGGCGAGATCGTCATGCGTCTCGTGCGCGACGACGTGCGCCCGTCGTCGATCATCACGCGACAGGCGATCGAGAACGCAGCAATGTCCGTCTCCGCTTCCGGCGGCTCGACGAACGGCGTCCTGCATCTCGTCGCGATCGCTCGAGAGCTCGGCGTACCGTTCACGATCGATGACTTCGACGCGATCTGCACGCGCACGCCGACGATCGTCGACATGAAGCCAGGCGGACGTTTCGTCGCCACCGACATGTACGACGCCGGCGGCGTCGCGCTGATCGGCCGCGAGCTGAAGCGCGCCGGCCTCCTGCACGCCGACTGTCTGACGGTCGACGGACGAACGATCGGCGAGATCGCCGACGCGGTCGTCGAGACCCCGGGACAGCCCGTGGTGCTGCCGATCGAGACGCCGTTGCGCGACCGCGGCGGTCTCGCCATCTTACGCGGCAACCTCGCACCGACCGGCTGCGTGGTCAAGCTCTCGGGTCATGATCGCTACTACCATCGAGGCCCGGCGCGGGTGTTCGACTCGGAGGAGGAGACCTTCGCCGCGGTCAAGGCGGGGCAGGTCGAGAAGGGCGACGTCGTCGTCATCCGCTACGAAGGCCCTGTCGGTGGGCCGGGGATGCGGGAGATGCTCCACGTCACCGCGGCGATCGTTGGCAAGGGACTGTCCGAGCACGTCGCGCTTCTCACTGACGGGCGGTTCTCCGGCGCAACGTACGGCTTCATGGCAGGGCACGTGACGCCTGAGGCCCAGCTCGGCGGGCCGATCGCCGCACTTCGCGACGGCGACGTCGTCGTGTTCGATATCGCGCAGCGCGAGCTCAACGTCGAGCTGAGCGCCGAGGAGATCGCCGACCGCCTGCGTGACTTCACGCCGCGTCCGGAGCTCTACTCCTCAGGCGTCTTCCACAAGTACGCGCGTCTGGTTCAGTCGGCGTCGGAGGGTGCGATCACCCGGGCATGACGGAGGCGCGCGCGGCGACGAACGCCGCGACAGCACGGTCGATATCGGCTGGCGTATGGGCAGCTGACATCTGCGTGCGGATCCGCGCTTGACCGAGCGGCACGACGGGATAGGAGAAGGCGACGACGTAAACGCCGCGTGCGACCACCGCGGCGGCGAGACGCGCTGCCTCGCCGGCATCGCCAACCATCACCGGCACGATCGGGTGCGAGCCGGGGAGCAGCGAGAACCCCTCCGTGGTCATCTTCTGGCGGAAACGTTCCGCGTTCGCCGCTAGCTGGTCGCGAAGGTCGTCTCCGGCTGCGATAAGGTCGAGCGCGCGGAGCGTTGCACCGACGATCACCGGCGCGACGCTGTTCGAGAAGAGGTAGGGACGCGAACGCTGGCGGAGGAGCGCGACGACCTCGCTCGAGGCCGCGACGTAGCCGCCAGCCGCGCCACCCATCGCCTTTCCGAGCGTGCCGGTGATGATGTCGACCCGTCCGTCGACGCCGCAGGCGGCGGGCGTCCCCGCGCCGCCCGGCCCGGTGAAGCCGACGGCGTGCGAGTCGTCGACCATGACGATCGCGTCGTGGCGTTCCGCAACGTCGCAGATCGCCGCGAGCGGCGCCACGTACCCGTCCATCGAGAAGACGCCGTCGGTCACCACGAGGCGGTGACGCGCATCGGCGGACTCGATCAGACGCTGCTCAAGCTCGCCAACGTCGCGGTTTGCGTATCGGAGGCGGCGAGCCTTACAGAGACGGATGCCGTCGATGATCGACGCGTGGTTGAGGGCGTCGGAGATCACCGCGTCACGCTCGTCGAACAGCGCCTCGAACACGCCGCCATTCGCGTCGAAGCACGATGGGAAGAGGATCGCGTCCTCGGCGTGCACCAGGTCCGCGAGCCGCCGCTCGAGCTCCAGGTGTTGCTCCTGTGTGCCGCAGATGAAGCGGACGGAGGCCATCCCGAACCCCCAACGATCGAGCGCATCGTGCGCCGCGGCGACGATCACCGGGTGGTTCGCAAGTCCGAGGTAGTTGTTTGCACAGAGGTTGACGACCTCGGTCTCCGGCCCGAGCTGCACGTGGACCGCCTGTGCGCCTGCGAGCGGACGTTCGCGCTTCTCCAGACCAGCCGCACGGAGCTCGGCGAGACGCCCGGCAACGTCGCGACGCAACGCAGCGTCCATCAGGCGTCGCTCCAGTCGAGGACGACCTTCCCCGACGACCCTGAGTGTGCTGTCGCGAAGGCCTCACGGTACGCCGACGCGGGGTAGCGGTGGGTGATCACTGAGGCGATGTCCAGTCCAGCCTCAACGAGCACGCTCATCTGGTACCAGGTCTCGTACATCTCGCGACCGTAGATGCCGCGGATCGTGAGCATGTTGAACACGACCTGGTTCCAGTCGATCGCGATGTCGACGGTCGGGATGCCGAGCATTGCGATCTTGCCGCCGTGCGCCATGCCTGCCAGCATGGCGTGGAGCGCCGGCGCAGCGCCGGACATCTCGAGCCCAACGTCGAACCCTTCGAACATCCCGAGCTCGCGTTGGAGGTCATCGAGCGCTCTCGCCGCTGGGTCGATCGTCGCGGTCGCACCGAGCGTGATCGCGAGCTCGCGGCGGTACCGGTTCGGGTCAGAGACGACGATGTGGCGGGCGCCAGCGTGTCGGACGACCGCCGCCGCCATGCAGCCGATCGGTCCGGCGCCGGTGATCAGCACGTCCTCGCCGAGGACGGGGAACGCCAGGGCGGTGTGCACGGCGTTGCCAAAGGGGTCGAAGATCGCTGCGACGTCGAGATCGATGCCATCGCGGTGATGCCAGATGTTCGTCTGTGGCAGCGCGATCAGCTCGGCGAACGCGCCGGGACGGTTGACGCCGATGCCAGAGGTGTGGGCGCAGAGCTGCCGGCGGCCCGCCATGCAGTTGCGGCAGCGGCCGCAGACGACGTGCCCCTCGCCGCTGACGATGTCGCCGACCCGGAAGTCAGCGACGTTCGCGCCGGTCGCGACGATCTCGCCGACGAACTCGTGACCAACGACCATCGGTACCGGGATCGTCCGCTCCGCCCAGGCATCCCACCGGTCGATGTGCAGGTCGGTGCCGCAGATGCCGGTGCGGCGTACGCCGATCAGGACATCGTTGATGCCGATCGTCGGTTCCGGGACGTCCTGAAGCTCGAGCCCAGGTCCGCGCACTGCTTTGACGAGCGCCTTCACGCCACGCGTACGCTCAGCACGGGCGGGAGGCTTGCTGCCGCGACACGCCACGTGACGCCCTCGTCGATCGAGCCGAAGACCTCCCCCGAGGTGGCGCCGAACCACAGGCCGAGGGGCTCGCCGCGATCGTGGCAGAACGCTTGGCGCAGGACGACCTGGTAAGCGTCCTGCTGCGGCAGTCCGTCGCCGTGTCCGTGCCAGGTCACGCCGGCGTCAGGCGTCTGGTACACGCGAAGCCGTCCCTCAGGAGGAACACGATCCACGTCGGCAATGAGCGGGATCACCCAGGCGCGGTCGCGATCACGGGGATCAGCGACGAGCACGAAGCCGAAGTCGGCCGGTAGGTCAGCCATGATCGCGATCCACGAACGTCCCGCGTCGTCTGACCGGTAGACGCCGCCGTGGAACTGCATGAACAGGCGTGTTGGATCAACCGGAGACCGCTCGACGTGGTGGATGCAGAACTCGGTAACCGGCGACATGTCGGGAGGCAGGTAGCGCGCGACGAGGCCGCCGTTCCCCATCGTCCAGGTTGCGCCGCCATCGGCGGTGCGCCAGATCCCGGCCGAGGAGATGCCAACGAGAAGCTCGTCTGGCGTGTCGGCGACCGGGCAGATGGTGTGCACCATCAGCCCGCCGGCGCCGGGGTTCCAGCTCGGTCGCGTCGGCTGGTTCCATAGCGCCCGTACGAGCTCCCACGTCTCGCCGTCGTCCGTGCTGTGGAACAGTGCCGCTGGTGCCACGCCGGCCCATAGCTCACCGTCGCGGACGCCAGGTTCGATCACCCAGACCCGCTCGACGCTCGCGCCGGCGTTCTCGGGAAACGTCGGGCCGCTCGTCGGGCGCCACTCGCCCGTCGGGTCGTCGGCGACCCAGATCCGTGGGCCGTGGTGCACGTCGTTGCACGCCGCGAGGTAGCGGCCGCTGCGCGGGTCGCGGATCGCGTAGTCGACGACCAGCCCAGGAAACGCTCGCGCCGCGATCGTGAGGGTGCCGCCGCGTCGTCCGCGCAGGACGATCAGGCCCTTCTTCGTGCCGACGAGCAGCTCGATCGTCTCCTCCCCGCCACTGATCGCAGGGAGCACCACCAGACGATCTTCAGTGTCCACCAGTGCCTCCAGGCTCGTCGGCTCGCCGTTCAGGAACAGTGCCAGATGCTGGCGAAGCCTGCCTTGCTCGTCGCGGATGAAGCCGCGGACGTTCGGATGGAGCACCTCGAGCGCCGTGATCGCCGAGCGCACGTCCACGGCGACGACGCGGTGCTCCGCCGCGCCGCCGGCGAGGGCGCGCAGGCGTGCACGGAGGACGACGACGGTCACGTCTGCGCTGGTCGGTGCTCGGCGACCAGCGCTAGCACGATGCCGCCGTAGCGCTCGACGAAGGTCGCGCCGACGCCGGTGCAGGCGAGCAGCGAACCAGACGTCGCCGGCAACCGTGCGGCGATGTCGCCGAGCGCGCGGTCGTTGGCGACGACGAACGCCGGTACGCCGCGGGCCTGCGACTCGCCGCGTCGCCAGGTTCGCAGCGCGCCGATCAGGTGATCGTCGACCGTCGCGTCGGCGGACGGCGGCGTCGCGCGCCTCGTCCGACCGGGCGCGGGCGCCGGGGTGCCGCCCCGTCGTGGCGCGAGGCCGGGCGGCAGCAGAAGCGGGTAGCGTCCCTCGGTCGAGCGCAGCAGGTCACCCGCGACGGCGGCGCCGATCGCCGCACGCACCTGAGGCGGGCGATGCCGCGACGCTGCACCGAAACGCGGGTGCTCGCCGTAGCGATCACGGTAGGCGTCGAGACCGCGCGCGATGCCGTCGAGCCCGGCACGGCCGACCGATGGCTCGGCCGTCGTCGCGATGCCGACGACGAGCTCGACGAGGCCGTCGTCGTCGAGGGGCGTCGTCGCCGAGACGCCGTCGTGGACGTCACAGCAGCGAACCGTCGGGCTGGGCTCGCGATGGTCGCCGAAGTAGGCAAGCAGGGTCGCACGCCGGCAGGTCGTGGACTCGGCGTAGCGCTGCATCGCGTCCAGCTGGTCCCAGCGGACACGCTCGATCGCCCGTGCGCGCGTCTCGACGCCTTGCCGGCGGCCGCTTCCGAGACGGCGGAGGAGGAGCCGGCCCTGCCAGACCGAGCCGGAGCCGGGGAACAGCTCGACGGCGCCGACGACCTCGGCCGCGGCGAGCCACGCTCGCGTGTCCGAGTCGTCGCCGATGCCAGCCGCAGCAAGGTCGCCTGGCGACGTGCGGAACACGCCGGTGTCTGGATCGGCGATGCCGGCGAGAGCGGCGAGCAGCGTGTCGACCTGGTCGGCGCCGAATCGCGCCTCACGGATGAACCGACCGATGATGCCGCGGTCGCTCGGTGAGTAGAGCAGGACGCAGCGGCCCGGTGCGCCGTCGCGGCCGGCACGTCCTGCCTCCTGGTAGTAGGCCTCGAGCGCGTTGGGGAGGTTCCAGTGCCAGACGGTGCGCACGTTCGCCTTGTCCACGCCCATGCCGAAGGCGTTCGTGCAGGCGATCACGGCGTCGTCAGAGGCCATGAACTGCTCCTGCGTGCGCCGGCGCGCCTCCACTCCCATCCCGGCGTGGTAGGCGAGACAGCCGAGGTCTTCGGCGATCTGCTCCACCGCCCGACGCGAGCGCGCGTAGATGATCGCAGGCCGGTTCGCCGGGTCGGCCAGCCCGGCTGCGAGCAGCGCGGCGCGGCCACGATCACCCGATGCGTGGGCGACGTCGAAGGTCAGGTTGGGTCGGTCGAACCCGGTGCGTACCTCCACGGGGTCGACGAGACCGAGCCGGCGAACGATGTCAGCCGCCACCCTCGGCGTCGCCGTCGCGGTGAGCGCCATCGTTGGCGGGCGGCCTAGCTCCTCGCGCACCGCCGCCAGCCGACCATAGTCTGGACGGAAGTCGTGACCCCACTCGGAGAGGCAGTGCGCCTCGTCGACGACGAGCAGGTCGACGGTGATCTCGGCGAGCGCTGCCGCAAAGCGGGCGTTCGCGAAGCGCTCCGGCGCCACGTAGACGAGGCGCAGCGTGCCGGTGCGGATCGCCTCGAGCGTCGCTCGTGCATCGTCGGCGCCGGTCGCTGACGAGAGCGCGGCGACGTCCGTGCGACCGCGACGGACGAGCGCGTCGACCTGGTCCTGCATGAGGGCGACGAGCGGTGAGACGACGATGGTGAAACCAGCGGCGCCGAGCGCGGGTAGCTGGTAGCAGAGCGACTTGCCCGACCCGGTGGGCATCACGACGAGCACGTCCAGGCCGGCAAGAGCAGCCTGCACCGCCGCCTCCTGGCCTGGCCGAAACGCCTCGTGGCCAAAGATCTCCCGCAGGAGGAGGGAGGGGTCGGTCGTCGCCCGGAGCGTCACGAGCAAAGGCTATCGACAAGCCCGGACGCTGCGTTCAGCCGCCCTCACCTGGGCGTACCAATCACGCCGATTCAGGCATCGTCGCCCGTGCGCTACGAGACGAACAGCACCGGCGCCACCGCTTCATGGAGCACGGCGTGACCGACCGAGCCGGCGACCGGCGTCGCGAGGTCACCCCGCCGGCGGGATCCGACGACGATCAGCGACGCCCCCTCTGACTCGGCGAGGATCGCGCTGGTCGCATCGCTCCTCACGGTGACGCCCGTGACGTCGAGCGGTCCGGCCGCTGCGCGGGCGGTGTCTAACGCCTGGCGAAGGGTGGCGCTGGCGGCGTCGCGCATCGGCGTCGGGTCGAGCGCGATCGCGCCCGCCATCGATCCCGTCGCCGCGCCGACGGGCACGCGCCACGCGTGCACGACGCGGAGCGATCGTCCGCGCCTGATCACCTCCTTCGCGGCATAGGCGACGGCGTTCGTGCCGTGCTTACCGCCGTCCGGACCAACGACGATCGGTTAGTCGCTCGTGCCTTCGGCGTGGACGACGAGCACCGGGCAGCGCGCGTGGTGGAGGCACCCGTGGCTGACCGACCCGAGGAGCACCGACGCAGCCGCCTACACTCCGCACCGTGCGGCTTCTCGACCTGATCGACCGGCTCGACGCCCGGTCAGTGGTTCACCTGCGCGAGGGCGTCCTGGTGACCGACGCGACCCACGACTCGCGAGCCGTGCGCGTCGGATCGGCGTTCGTCTGCGTCCCGGGAGCGGTGACTGACGGCCACGACCACGCTGCGTCGGCGCTCGCCGACGGTGCTGCCGTGCTCGTCTGCGAGCGCGAGCTCGCGCTCGACGTCCCGCAGGTGATCGTCACCGATGCCCGCGCGGCGATGGGCCGGCTGGCCGATGCCGTGCACGGCGAGCCGACGCGCGAGCTCCGTGTCGTCGGGATCACCGGCACGAACGGCAAGACGACGACGAGCTATCTCGTCCATGCGATCCTCGAGGCCGCCGGACTGCAGAGCGGCTTGCTCGGCACCGTCGAGCAGCGGGTGAGCGGGACGGTTGAGGCGGTCGAGCGCACGACGCCGGAGGCGACCGACCTGCACCGCACGTTCCGGCGCATGCTCTCCGGTGGCGACCGAGCGTGCGTGATGGAGGTCTCCTCGCATGCCCTCGCCCTCCACCGCGTCGGTGCTGTTCGCTTCGCGGCGGCGGCGTTCACGAACCTCACCCAGGACCACCTTGACTTCCATCCGACGCTCGAGGACTACTTCCTCGCAAAGGCCCTCCTGTTCGACGGGCGATGTCCTTCCGCGACGAACCGGGACGATCCGTACGGGCGCCGGCTGTCGGCGACGATCGGCTACTCCACGGCCATCGGCGCGGACGTCACCGCCGCAAACGTGGAGCTCCGACCTGACGGCACCCGGCTCCAGCTGACGACGCCGCAGGGGAGGCGTCCGGTAACGCTCGCTTTGCCCGGTGCCTTCAACGTTGCGAACGCGCTTGCAGCGGCCAGCGCCGCACACCTGCTCGGCGTGGAGCTCGACGCGATCGTCTGCGGGCTCGAGGCGGTGGCAGGCGTGCCGGGACGGATGGAGACGGTCGACGCCGGCCAGCCGTTCACCGTGGTCGTTGACTACGCGCACACGCCCGACGCGCTCGAGCGCGTGCTCGTCACCTGCCGAGGCTTCTGTCACGGCTCGCTCCGCGTGGTGTTCGGCTGTGGCGGCGACCGTGACGCCGCGAAACGCCCGTTGATGGGTGCGATCGCCGCTCGCCTCGCCGACGACGTGCTCGTGACGTCCGACAATCCGCGCAGCGAGGACCCGGAGGCGATCATCGCCGCGGTGCTCGCCGGCATGCCGCCCGGACAGACTGCTGAGCCCGACCGGCGCGCGGCGATCCGGCAGGTGCTCGCTCGTGCGCGGGTCGGTGACGTCGTCGTGATCGCCGGGAAGGGACACGAGCAGGGCCAGGAGCTGCTCGGAGTACGCGCGCCGTTCGACGACCGGTCGGTCGTCCGGGAGCTGCTCGGATGATCCCGTGCTCCGCGGGGTCGCTCCCGGGCTGTCGTGTCGTTGCCGGCGATCCCACGGTGATCATCGAGAGCGTCTCGATCGACTCGCGGCTCGTCGGCCGCGGGAGCCTCTTCGTCGCTGTTCGGGGTGGCCACGACCACGTCGCCGAGGCCGTTGCCGCGGGTGCGAGCGCGGTGCTCGTCGCCGACGGGCAGCGGCCGGGTGGCGTGGTGCTCGAGGCGGCGGACACGATCGGTGCGCTCCAGTCGATCGGCGCCGCGAACCGCGCCGCCGCGCTCAGCTGCACCGTCGTCGGCGTCACGGGCTCGTCCGGGAAGACCTCGACGAAGGACGTCCTCGCCGCGATCTGTGCGTCGCAGCGGACGACGGTCGCCGCCCTCGATGGTCACAACAACGAGATTGGCGTCCCGTTCACCCTCACCCGGATCGACGGTGTGACCGAGGTTGCAATCTGCGAGCTGGCGATGCGCGGTCCGGGCCAGATCGCCGAACTCGTGGCGCTTTCACGCCCGAGCGTCGGGCTGATCACGAACGTCGGCGAGGCCCACATCGAGCTGCTCGGCAGCCGTTCGGCGATCGCGGCGGCGAAGGCCGAGCTTCTCGAAGACCTCGCGATCGCGATCCTGCCGGACGACGAGGATCTGCTCGTGCCCTTCCACCACCTGCCGGGACGGGTCGTGACGTTCGGGGAGTCGGAGGCCGCCGACGTGCGCGTCGTCAACCGGGTCGTGCGTGAGGGTGAGATGGCGGTCACGCTGGCCGTCGGTGGTTCGTCGCTCGAGCTTTCGACGGCGCTCATTGGCGCGCACCACGCGCGGAACATCGCTGCGGCGTTTGCCGCGGCCCACGCGCTCGGGCTCGACCTTCAGCGATGCGCGGCTGCTGTCCGTTCGGTCAGGCTTCAGCGCTGGCGCTCGGCGCCGCACCCGCTCCCGGGCGGCGGCGTCGTGATCAACGATGCCTACAACGCAAACCCGTCCGCCACTCGCGCCGCTCTCGCGGCGCTCGCCGAACGTGGCTCCGGCCGCCTCGTCGCCGTTCTCGGGCAGATGGCGGAGCTCGGGCCGGATGCCGATGTCTACCATCGTGCCGTCGGCCGGGCGGCAGTCGACCTGGGCTACGCGGTGCTCGTCGCCGTCGGTGATGGCACCAACGGATACCTCGAAGGCGCTGGCCGGAGCGTGCGATGTCACCACCTCCCGGTCGGCGTCGATCTCGCGCAACGCCTCGCCGGGATCGTCGCCGCGGGCGATCGCGTGCTGGTGAAGGCCTCGCGCTCGGTCGGGCTAGAGGGGGTCGCGCAGGATCTCGCGACGGCCCTGGCGAACGTGTCGAAGACGTGACCCACGCCCTCGCCGCAGCCGTTCTCGCTGCCGTCCTCTCGATCGTCGTCGGGCCGCGGTTCATCGTGCTCCTGCAACGGCTCCGCGCCGGCCAGACGATCCGCGAGGATGGTCCTGCGCACCACAAGGCGAAGCAGGGGACGCCGACGATGGGCGGGCTGCTGATCATCGCTTCCGCGACCCTGGCCTTCCTCGCGCTCACGAGCCGGACGGGAACGCGGAGCTGGGCGGTGCTCGCGACGGTCGTCGGCTGCGGCGCGATCGGCTTCGCGGATGACTGGTTGAAGGTGGTGCGGAAGCGCTCGCTCGGCCTGCGCGGCCGGTGGAAGCTGATCGGCCAGGCGCTGATCGCCGCCGGGATCTCCTACGTCGCGCACCGACAGCACATCTCGACGTCCGTCTACGTCCCGGTGCTCGATCGGCACCTCGCGCTTGGCGTTGTCTGGTACGGCCTCGTGTTTCTCATGGTGCTAGGAGCGACGAACGCCGTGAACCTGACGGACGGTCTTGACGGGCTCGCCGCCGGCGTGTCGACGCTGATGCTGCTCGTCTACACCGGGATGGGGGTCGTCGCCTACCAGTACTTCCAACGCAGCTTCCACCGTTGTCATCCGATCACCGCGGTGCAGTGCATCCCGGCGTTGATCGAGCGCGACGAGTCGCTCGACCTGACGATCCTCGCGGCGGCTCTGCTTGGGGCCTGTATCGGGTTCCTCTGGTACAACAGCTACCCGGCGGACGTCTTCATGGGCGATACGGGATCGCTCGCCCTCGGTGGTGCCGTCGCGGGCTTCGCCGTGTTCACGAAGACCGAACTGCTCCTGCCGATCGTCGCTGGCGTGTGTGTCGTCGAGGCGCTCTCCGTGATCGTGCAGGTGATCTCCTTCAAACGGTTCGGGCGTCGCGTGTTCCTGATGGCGCCGATCCATCATCACTTTGAGATGAAGGCGTGGAGCGAGACACGGATCATGGTGCGGTTCTGGATCGTCAGCGCGCTCTGCGTCGGTGCGGCTTTCGTGCTCTTCTACGTGCGCTTCAAGGAGTACGGTGACCCTTGATCTGCGTTCCGCGCTGGTCGTCGGCGCGGTGCGCTCGGGCGTCGCCGCAGCGCGATCCCTCGTCGCGCGAGGGGTGACGGTCCGTCTCCATGACGCTCGACCTGACGTCGAGCCTGACGTGCCCGGTGCGGTCGAGCTCGCGCTTGGAGCGGTTGACACGGCGGCGCTGCTCGCCGGCGTTGAGGTCGTCGTCCGCTCACCGGGCGTCCACGGCTCGGCTGCTGTGCTCGTCGCGGCGCGAGCAGCACGCATCCCTGTGTGGAGCGAGATCGAGCTTGGATTCCGGCTTCTGCCGCCGGGCTGTCGCCTCGTGGGCGTCACGGGCACGAACGGCAAGACGACCGTCACCGAGCTCGTCGGCGCGATCGTCGGCGCGTCGGGCATGATCGCCGCCGTCGCCGGGAACGTTGGCGTGGCGCTGTCGGGCGTTGCGCCGTCGATCGAGCCGGGCACGACGGTCGTCTGCGAGCTCTCGTCGTTCCAGCTCGAGGACGTCCACGAGCTTCGACTGGACGCCGCCGCGCTCCTCAACCTGACTCCTGACCACCTTGACCGGCACGGGACGCTCGCCGAGTACGGCCGCTGCAAGCTGCGGATCTTCGAGCGCCAGCGCGCCGCTGACGTGGCCGTCCTGAACGGTGACGACCCCTGGGTCGCCGCCCTCGCGACGCTGCCCGGCGATGGGCGCAGGATCGTCGCGCACGCCGAGGAGGCCGATGCGGTCGGCTTCGCCACCTCGCGGCTCGTTGGCGACCATAACCGGGAGAACGTTGCCGTCGCAGCCGCGCTCGCGCGGGCCGTCGGCGTGGGCGAGGAGGCGATCAGGTCTGCGCTCGCAGCGTTCGTGCCGGTGGCGCATCGGCTCGAGCTCGTCGCCGAGGTGAACGGCGTGACGTACTGGAACGACTCGAAGGCGACCAACGTCGACGCGACGCTGAAGGCCTTGACGGCCTTCGCCGCTGGTCGCGTGCGGCTGATCCTCGGCGGCTCGGACAAGGGGGCGGACTTCGCGCCGCTCGCCTCGGGTGTCGTGCGCTCTGCGGCATCCGTGTACCTCACCGGGCCCGCAGGCGAACGCATCCAGCCGCTGCTCGGCGAGGTCATTCCCGTTGCATGGTGCGGGACGCTTGCCGCCGCGGTCAGGGCCGCCTCGGCAGCCGCCGGCCCGGGCGATGCAGTGCTCCTCTCCCCGGCGTGTGCCTCGTTCGATGAGTTCACGAGCTACGAGGACCGCGGCGAGCGGTTTCGTGCGATCGTCTCGGCGCTGACGAGCCGGTAGCGACGCGCCGAGAGGGGACGCGAGGGTGGTGGCGAACGACGCCATCGTGGCGCGCGCTGAAACGGTCAGGGAGCTCCACGAGGACGTAACCGAGGCGCGCGTCCACCAGCTCCTGCGTGGGACGCGCCGAGACCTACCGGTCGAAGGTCAGATCCTCCTTCTCGTCACCCTCGGACTGACGGCCTTCGGCCAGGTGATGGTGTTCTCCGCCTCTGGCCCGCTCGCGCTCACCTCGGCGCAGTACCACCACGACCCGCTCTACTTCGTCAAGCACGGCGTGTTCTTCACGCTGATCGGCGTCGTGGTCATGCTTCTCGCGATGCGCGCCCAGCCGCGGTGGCTGAAGGTAGGCGGGCCGGGGATGCTGCTGGTGTCGCTCGTGCTGCTGGTCGCTGTCCTCATCCCGGGAATCGGTCAGTATATCAACGGCGCACGTCGTTGGATCGCCGCCGGCCCAATCTCCGTGCAGCCGTCGGAGCTGGTGAAGATCGGCCTCCTCGGCACCGGCGCCGCGATCCTCGCCGCGCGCAAGACACCTCCATCGACGCTGCGTGAGATCGCTCGTCCGATCGGGATCGTCACCGTGCTCGCCTGCGGCTTGATCCTCAAGGAGCCCGACCTCGGCTCTTCGATTGCCGTCGCCGTGATGGTGTTCGGGATGCTGTTCGTTGCGGGCACGCCGATGCGCTTGCTGGCGCTGCTCGGCGGCGCCGGGCTCGGCGGCGGTCTGCTGGCGATCATGACGACCGCGTATCGGCGCGAGCGCTTCCTCGCCTTCCTCGACCCCGCAGCGCATCGGTCGGGGTCGTGGCAGACGACGCAAGGGCTTCTGCACTACGCCGCTGGCGGCATCAACGGCGCCGGCATCGGCGCCGGCACCGGGAAGAACCAGTTCGTCCCGGAGGCACACACCGACATGATCTTCTCCGTGATCGGCGAGGAGCTTGGTCTCGTTGGGTCGGTGCTCGTGATCCTCGCCTACGCGCTCTTTGCGTGGGCGGGCTTCACGATCGCGATGCGAGCACGCGATCGGTTCTCGCAGATCGTCGCGGGTGGCGCAACCGCGTTGATCGCCGGCCAGGCGGCGATCAACGTCGGCGCGGTTGTCGGCATCATCCCGCTGACGGGCGTGCCGCTCCCTCTCATCTCCTACGGATCTTCCGGCAAGATCGTGATGCTCCTGATCGTCGGCGTCCTGCTCGCGATCTGCCGCGAGCAGGGGTTGACGCCGACCCCGAGACGGTCTACGACCCGCGGGCGATCGCAACCGCGATCAGGACCCGCTCGCTTCCGACGCGCCGCCCGATGATGATCCGCACCCGCCGTGTGCGCTTGACGCGCAAACGGTAGGCCTTCTCGGCGTCGGCGAGGCGTTCGTTGTGGCGCGCGAGCGCTGCCTGAACGTGCAACTCGTTGAGCATCGTGTGACTCCCGTGACGTTGTGTGGACGGGCCACGGGACGCGCACGGTCGTACGCGTCCCTCACCGGTGGCCCGCAAGGGGCTCGGCGGTCGCGATTGGCTCGACGCGTGACGCTACGCGGCGAGCCGACCCGACCCGAGCCAGCGGCAACCGGACGCCATGTACGGCGTCGTTGCCAGCGGGGTGTGCTCGAGTCGGTTCGTCATCGCTACCGCCCTCCGGTGAGGAGTGCCAACCTACCGTAGCAGACGGACGCGTGGCTGTCTATGGCGGTTTACCGGATTCGTCCAACCCGAGGTCGGCGTAGTACCGTCCGAGCGTGGCCCCGCGGATCCTGATCGCTGCTGGCGGCACGGCCGGCCATGTCGCGCCGGCGCTCGCGGTCGCCGACGAGCTCCGCGCGCGGGGCGCCGAGGTGGTGTTCGCCGGGACACCCGACAGGATGGAGGCACAGCTCGTGCCAGCGGCCGGTTACCCGTTCGAGCCGTTTCGCGTGTCCGGGTTCGACCGTCGCCTGTCGCTGCGGCTGGCGCGCGCCATCGGCCAGGCCGCCGTCGCACCGTTCGCGTGTGCGGCGATCCTCCGCCGCGTTCGTCCGGACGTCGTGCTCGGCGGTGGCGGCTACGTCGCCGGGCCGATGGTTGCGGCCGCCGCGGCGTTCCGGATCCCGGCGGCCCTCACCGAGGCAGACTCGCACCTCGGGCTCGCGAACCGCCTCGCGGCCCCGCTTGCTCGGCGGGTGTTGCTCTCCTACCCGATCGCGGGGCGCGAACCGCCGCGGTACGGCGTCGTCGGACGTCCCGTCTCCCGCTCGTTCGTCAACACGACCCGCGAGGAGGGGCGCGCGGCGTTCGCGCTCGACGCTGCCGCGGCGGTCGTCGTGGTCTTCGGCGGGTCGCTCGGAGCCGGCTCGCTGAACGCTGCTGTCGCCAGCGCCTACGGCACGGCACGACCGGACGGGCCGACGATCATGCACGTTGCCGGGCGGGGGAAGGCGAGCGGGCTCGTGCCGTTTGATCGCTACCGCGTCCTCGAGTACTGCGACCGGATGGCCGAGCTGGTCGCAGCCGCCGACGTCGTCGTCTGCCGTGCCGGCGGCTCCATCTGGGAGGTCGCCGCGGCCGGGCGGGCGGCGGTGCTCGTTCCCTGGGCGGGGGCGGCGGGAGACCATCAGACGGGCAACGCGCGACACTTCCTCGCGGCGGGCGGGGCGCTCCTTCTTGACGATCGCACGCTCACCGCGACGGCGTTGCGGGCAGCGGTCGACGACCTGCTCGCTGACCGGGGGCGCAGGGCGGCGATGGAACAGGCGATGCTCGTTGCCTCGCGCCCGGACGCCGCGGCCGCGGTCGCTGGCGAGCTGCTCCGTCTTGCGGGAGGCGCTCGGTGATCCACCTCGTGGGCATCGGCGGCGTCGGCATGAGCGCGATCGCGCGCGTGCTGCACGGTCGTGGAATCGCAGTCTCGGGCTGTGACCGGATCGATGGTCCGGTGCTTGCGGAGCTGCGAGCGCTCGGGATCCCGTGCGACGCTCCGCACGACCCGGCCCACCTCAGCGGCGCCACCCAGATCGTCGTGTCGACGGCAATCGACCCGTCAGAACCAGAGCTGGTCGCCGCGCGGAGCGCCGGGATCGACGTCCGCCACCGCTCGCACGCGCTCGCGACGATCCTCGCCGATCACGATGCCCGCGTCGTCGTCACGGGCGCGCATGGGAAGACGACGACGAGCGCCATGCTCGCGTCCGCGCTGGTCGACCTCGACCTCGATCCAACGTTCATGGTTGGTGGTGTCGTGCGACAGCTCGGCACGAACGCGCGGTCGGGAGGTGGGCGGATCTGCATCGCCGAAGGCGACGAGTCCGACCGTTCTGTCGCTCGGCTACCGGCGACGATCGCCGTCGTTCTGAACGTTGACCACGACCATCTCGACCACTACTCGAGCGTTGCGGAGGTCGTCGAGCTCCTGGCGAGCTGGACGGCGACGCTTCCCGGTGCCGGCACCCTCATTCTCGGTGACGGTGTCGACCTCCCGAGCGCGGCGATCGTCGCCCGGTTTGGCGTCGGGCCCGGGGTGGGGCTCCGTGCTCTCGACGTCGTCGAGACGGCAGATGGCGTTCAGTTCCGGCCGTCGCGAGGTCCGGCGCTCGTGCAGCTCGCCGTCGGTGGCGTGCACAACGCCGGCAACGCCTGCGCGGCCGCCCTCGCGCTCGAGGCGCTCGGCGTGCCGCTCGCTAGGGCGTTCGATGCGCTCTCGCGCTTCATCGGGGCGGGGCGGCGGTTCGAGGTGATCGGCGAGCGCGACGGCGTGCGCGTCATCGATGACTATGCCCACCACCCGGTCGAGCTTGCCGCGACGGTGCGCACCGCGCGTGCAGCGGCCGCCGGACGGGTGGTCGTCTACTTCCAGCCACACATGCCGTGGCGCACGCGCGCCTTCGCCGGCGAGTTCGCGGTGGCGTTGGCCGGCGCCGACGTCTCGGTGCTGGCGGAGACCTACGTCGCACGGGGGCAACCGGAGCCCGACGCGTCTGCCGAGCAGATCGTCACGATGCTCCGCGAGGAGGGGTGCGACGCGCGGTGGGCGCCGACGTACGAGGCGGGCGTCGCCGTGCTCCTCGAGCTGCTCCGACCAGGCGATCTCCTGGTCTGCGCTGGCGCCGGGCCGGTCGACCAGGTGGCGCGGGCGGTCGTCGGTGGCTGATCGGCCGTCGGCCGTCCTGGAGCGCTACCCGCTCTCGCGCCTGACGACCGTCGGGACAGGCGGGCCAGCGCGCTACTTCGCCCGTGCCACCTCGCTTGACGATCTTGCGGCCTGCCTCGCGTGGGCAGCGAGTAGCGGCATCGTCGTGCGCACCGTCGGGCTTGGCTCGAACCTCCTCCCCGCCGACGAAGGGTTCGACGGGCTCGTGCTCCGCCTCGAGAAGGGCCTGGCTGGCACGGTCGTCGAGGGTGACGTCGTCACCTGCGGTGGTGGTGCTAGCCTCGCGGCCGTCGTTCGCAAGGCGACCGACGCGGGTCTTGCGGGCGTCGAGTTCGGGTGTGCGATCCCGGGCACGATCGGTGGCGCCGTACGCATGAACGCTGGTGCGTACGGACAGGAGCTCCGCGGGATCCTTCTCGACGCGACGGTGATCTCGGCCGTTGGCTCTCGCACCGCCGACGCGAGCGGGCTAGACCTCCGCTACCGGCGCTCAAACGTGACCGATAGCGAGGTCGTTGCCGGCGCTCGCCTGCGTCTTGTAGCGTCCGATACGACGACGGTGCGAGCAGCGATCCGGCTCCTGCACGGTCGCCGATCTGCGGCGCAGCCGCGTAAGGTGAGGACCTTCGGGTCGGTGTTCAAGAACCCGCCTGGTGAACGCACCAGCGGCCAGCTCCTCGAGGCGTGCGGGTTGAAGGGCTATGCCGTCGGTGGTGCGCGGATCTCACCCGTCCACGCGAACTTCATCGAGAACGTCGCCGCCGCGACGTCGGCGGACGTCATCGCGCTCATGCGGGAGGCGCGTCGGCGGGTGCGCGACGAGCACGGCATCGACCTTGAGCACGAGGTCGAGCTCCTTGGAGCGATCGCGCTGGACGACGCGACGTAGGACAGGACCGGTCCGCGGCGAACGGTTGCTGCGTGTCCCGCCGCACGAGCCCACGTGGTACCCGGTCGCGCCCCCACGTCGCCCCCCGCCCGGTGAGCCGTGCCACCTTGCGGGGGCGCGTGCTAGCGCGGCAACTGGCGCTCGTTGGTGTCGCCGCGGCCTCCGCCGCGGGCGGCTATGTCGCGCTCCGCGCGACGTCGGCGTTCTCCGTCGATCGCATCACGGTCTCCGGTGCCGGTGATCCGGCAGTTGCCGATGACGTTCGCGCCGCTACGGCGGCGGCGATCGCCGGCCGTGGGCTCCTCGCGGTCGACCCGGCGACCGTCGCCCGCTCGCTGGCGCTGCTTCCAGCGGTCACGGCCGTTCGCGTCGATCGGGCGTTTCCGCACGAGCTTCGCATCGCGGTCGTTCCTGAGGTTCCCGCCGCGACGGTGACGACGGCCGCTGGCCGGGTCGTGATTGCCGTATCCGGTCGGGTGATCGGGCCGGCCACGTCGATGACGCGGCTGCCGGCGTTGGATGCGGTCGGTGCCACCCTCCCGGGAGCGGGGGGTGACGTGGGCGCGATGCTCGGAGACCAACTCGTGCTCGCGGCGGCACTCCTCCGCTATCCACGGCTTCACGCGACCGGCGTAGGGGAGACGGAGGACGGTCTCGTCGCCCGCCTCGGCGGCGGGACGGAGGTTCGTCTCGGCGACGCAGCCTCGCTCGTCGCGAAGCTCGGCCTCGCCGTCGAGATCCTCCAGGGCAGACCGACGCGCGTCGACGGCACGCCAGAACCGACCCGATACGTCGACGTTTCCGTGCCGGAGCACCCCGTCGTGCGCCTGCTCGTTGGCGATGCAGCAACCGGCGGCGGCGTGCAGCGGCCGAACGGCAAGATCAGCGGACAACCACCCGTCGGCTCAAGCCTCGTTGTCGACCTCTTCGTTCCGGGCGTACGGTAAACATGAGATTGATGGTTTCATCTGTGATCGTGCAGTTGAAGGTGAGATCGACCCTTGACAGGTCGGACGGCGATCTGCTATCCTTCCAGAAGGCCCCCGTCTCTGACGGTGGGCCCTTTGTCGTTTGGGAGTAGAAGGCTCACGTAGAGGGTTAGCGTTCAAGTTCCACGGTGAGAGGACAGGGAGATGCGCGACGCAGGCGGCTCGTACGTTGCAGTGATCAAGGTGGTCGGGTGTGGAGGCGGCGGCTCGAACGCCGTCAACCGGATGGTTGACGCAGGTGTTCGCGGCGTCGAGTTCATCGCCGTGAACACCGACGCCCAGGCGCTCCAGATGACCGACGCCGACGTGCGGCTGCACATCGGCGCGAAGGTGACACGCGGCCTCGGTGCCGGCGCGAACCCCGACGTCGGTCGGGAGGCCGCGATCGAGAGCCGCGACGAGCTGAAGGAGGCGCTGAAGGGTGCCGACATGGTGTTCGTCACCGCAGGTGAAGGCGGGGGAACCGGCACCGGTGCCGCGCCCGTCGTCGCCGAGCTGGCGCGAGAGCTCGGCGCGCTCACGGTCGGCATCGTCACGCGCCCGTTCGAGTTCGAGGGGCGCCGCCGCACCGAGCAGGCAGAGCGTGGCATCCAGGAGCTCGCCTCGAAGGTCGACACGCTCGTCGTGATCCCGAACCAGCGTCTGCTCTCGCTCGTCGAGAAGCGCACGACGATCGTCGACGCGTTCCGTCTCGCCGACGACGTGCTGCGCCAGGGCGTGCAGGGCATCACGGACCTGATCACCGTCCCTGGCGTGATCAACCTCGACTTCGCCGACGTGCGGACGATCATGCGGGAGTCTGGCAGCGCGCTGATGGGGATCGGGCTCGCCGCTGGCGAGAACCGTGCCGCCGAGGCGGCACGCGCCGCCATCTCGAGCCCGCTGCTCGAGGCGAGCGTTGAGGGAGCGACCGGCATCCTGCTGAACATCTCCGGTGGATCGGACCTCGGGCTGTTCGAGGTGAACGACGCGGCGGAGATCGTCGCGAGCGCCGCCGACCAGAACGCCAACATCATCTTCGGCGCCGTCGTCGACGAGTCGCTCGGCGACCACATCCGCGTCACGGTGATCGCCACCGGGTTCGATGGCAGCAAGCGCTCCGTCATGCCGACGACCGACCGCTTGCCGGAGCCGACGGCTCACCAGTCGCCGACCACGGGTGCGTTCGAGCTGCCGCGCGACGTGCTCGACGTGCCAAGCTTCCTGCGCGACCTGTAGGCTGGTCGCTGCACGACCGGTAGGTCGGTCGCTACACGACCGGTAGGTCGGTCGGTAGGCGACCGGTAGGCTGGTCGCTGCACGACCGGTAGGTCGGTCGCTACTATCTCCTCGTTCACAGCGGGGAGGACGATGATGGTGCAACGGCGACGCAACCGGCGGTTCATCGCGGCGATCGTAGGGCTTCTTGGGCTCGTGGTTCCGGCGACGGCGTCCGCTGCTGGGGTTCTCGTCGTGCACGTTGCGGGAACGGCGCGCTCCGCGCCGTCGGGCGCCGTCGTACATCTCCTGGCCGGGCCCGATGACGTCTCCACCGCCGTGTCCGGCTCAGACGAGTACGGCTGGTTCGCGACCGCCCTCGTTCCGACGGGTGCCATCGCGATGACGATCACAGCAACCGGCGCGCCTGCGTCCGTTGCGACCTGGGCGCTCTCCGATGGTGGCGAGGTCTGGCTCGATAGCACCGGGGTGCCGCGCGGGAGCCGAGTGGAGGCGCAGGGATACCTCCTCGCGCACGTGCGTGGGACGGACATGTCGGGCGTCGGGCTGACGGCGTCTGACGCCTCCGGCGCGCTCGTCGTCACGCCTGGTGATGCCGCCGCTGGTGAGATCAGCTTCCGCGTTGGCGTAGGCGCGACGCCCGGGGTCGTGAGCCTTCAGGAGACGCGCAACGGGACGCCGGTCGGCGTTGCCGCGTCGGTCGACAGCCACCTGTTCGGCGAGGTCTGGGTGTCAGATGTGTGGACATCGGCTCGACCGTCGCGGGCCTGGGCTGACGGCAGCGTGGTGATCCACTATCGCCGCGCCGACGCGACGTACGACGGCTGGGGGCTCCACGTGTGGACGGGTGCCGCGGACGCGACGACGTGGGGCGCGCCGCTGCAGAGGTCGGGCACCGACGCGTGGGGCGTCGTCTACACGATCCCGCTCGCGGCGGGAGCGTCGAAGCTCTCGTACATCATCCACAAGGGCGATACGAAGGACGTTCCCGCAGACCAGTCGCTTGACCTTGCCGCCTCGGGTGGCGAGGTCTGGTACACGCAGGGAACCGCCGACGGCGATGGTCATGCGGTGTACAGCGTGCCGGTGATCCGAACGGTCGATGCGGACGTCTCCGTCGCGAAGGCGATCTGGCTCACGAAGGGATGGATCGCCTGGCACTATGACGGAGGCGCCGGAACCGTCTACACGCTGCGCGCCGCTGACCCGACAGGCGCGTTGATCTCGGTGAGCCGCGGGAAGGTGTCTGGTGGCGAGTCGTTCCCGCTGACGGCCGCGTCCCTGCCGCTCTCAATCTCGAAAGGGGCGGCGTACCTCGACGGGTACGTCGGGCTTCAGGTGCCGCAGGCGGCGATCGACCGGGTGGGCGAGCTGCTTCGCGACCAGCTCGTCGTGGTGCAGACCGACCTGGACGGCACGACGCTCGCCCGGGCATCGGCGGTTCAGCTCGGTCCGGTTCTCGACGACACCTACCAACCGGCGGATCAGATGGGGGTGAGCTGGAACGGCGACGTTCCGACGATCCGCGTCTGGGCGCCGACGGCGCGATCTGTCTCGCTCGTACGGTTCCCGGACGCGGTGGCAGCGGCCACGGAGACGCTGCCGATGAGCCGTGATGACACATCAGGTTCGTGGTCGATCACCGGACCTGCATCGTGGCTTCGCACCTACTACGAGTTCTCTGTCGACGTGTTCGTCACGGCCGATCAGAAGCTCGACACAAACGTCGTCACGGACCCCTGGTCGCTGGCTCTCGCGCTCAACAGCACGCGGAGCGAGGTGACCGACCTCTCTCGGCCTGACCTGATGCCCGCGGGCTGGCAGACGCTCGCCAAGCCACAGCTCAAACGCCTTGTCGACGCGTCGATCTACGAGCTTCACGTACGGGATTTCAGCGCCTCGGACACGTCTGTGCCAGCCAACGAGCGGGGCACGTTCGAGGCGTTCAGCCATCCGGCCAGCGCCGGCATGATGCACCTCCGCCAGCTCGCCCAGGCCGGACTCACGCACGTGCACCTTCTCCCAGCGTTCGACTTCGCGACGGTGAATGAGGTTCGCAGCGCCTGGCACACGTTCGACAACCTCGCATCGTTCGGGTCAGCCGCGCCCGACCAGCAGACCGCGATCACCGCGTTCGCGAACGCCGACGGGTTCAACTGGGGCTACGACCCGTGGCACTACACCGTTCCTGAAGGGTCGTACGCCGTGCGTGGTGAAGGCGACGCGCGGTCGCTCGAGTTCCGCGACATGGTTGCCGGCATCAACGGTGCGGGCCTCCGCGTCGTCATGGACGTCGTCTACAACCACACGTCCGCCGCCGGACAGGATCCGCACAGCGTTCTTGACCGGATCGTGCCGGGTTACTACCAACGGCTGATGGCGGACGGTACGATCGCAACGAGCACCTGCTGCCCGAACACCGCCAGCGAGCGAGGGATGATGGGCCGGCTCGTCCGCGACTCGATCCTCACGTGGGCGAAGGCGTACAAGGTCGACGGGTTCCGGTTCGACCTGATGGGGCACATGCCGAAGGCGTTGCTGCTGCGGATCAGGGCCGACCTGAACGGGTTGACGATCGCGCATGACGGGGTCGACGGAAGGTCGATCATCCTCTACGGCGAGGGCTGGAACTTCGGCGACGACGTCGCCAACGACCGGCGGTTCGTCCAGGCAACACAGGTGAACATGGCCGGCACGGGGATCGCCACCTTCGACGATCGCCTCCGTGACGCCGTTCGCGGCGGCGGGCCGTTCGACGCGAACCCGCGCCGCCAGGGCTTCGGTTCTGGGCTCGTGACGGCTCCGAACGGCGACGGTGTGAACGGACCGGCGAACGTGCAGCAAAGCACGCTCCTCGACCTCACGGATAACGTCAAGCTCGGCTTGGCGGGCGAGATGGCCGACTTCTCCTTCGTCGATCGCGGGGGGTTGGTGACGAGCGGATTCCAGGTGAACTACAACAACCACCCAGGCGCCGGGTACACCGCCTCGCCTGCCGATCAGATCGCCTACGTCGACGCCCACGACAACGAGACGCTGTACGACGCCCTCGCCTTCAAGCTGCGCCGGTCAACGACGATGGCGGATCGCGTGCGCGCTCAGGTCCTCGATCAGGCGATCCCGGAGCTTGGCCAGGGGATCCCGTTCTTTCTTGCGGGATCCGACGTGCTTCGCTCCAAGTCGACCGACAAGAACTCCTACAACTCTGGCGACTGGTTCAACGTGATGGACTGGACGCTCCAGACGAACGGTTTCGGTCGCGGTCTCCCACCTCAGGGTGATAACGGGTCGCGTCTTTCCTGGGCGACGACGATCCTCCAGAACGTCTCGCTGCGACCGTCCCGGACGAGCATGATCGCGAGCTCCGCTCGGTTCCGCGAGTTCCTCAGGATCCGGTACTCCTCGCCGCTGTTCCGGCTTGGGAGCGGTCGCGAGGTGTCGCGGCGCGTGACCTTCCTCGCCCCAAAGAAGGCCGCGCCGGGCGTCATCGTCATGCGTATCCAAGACGTCGGCAAGGGCTTCGCCAACCTCGACCCGAAGGTGCGGTCGATCGTCATCGTGTTCAACGCGTCCGCCAGTGCTCAATCGCTGACGGTGAAGGCGCTCGCGAAGGTCGCCCTCGTCCTCCACCCGGTTCTGGCGCGCAGCGCCGACCCCGTCGCTCGCCGCTCGACCGCGAAGGCCGGCCTGCTGAAGGTGCCGGCCCTCACCGTCGCGGTGTTCCTACAGCGCTGATCCTTAGCGTCTACGCGGCTGGTGGTGTCGTCGAGTCGCGCGCCACCAGCCGTGGTCGGAAGACGGCGTGGGGGTGCTCGGCCGCGGGCTCTGCGATCAGCCGTCCGAGGAGCTCGACGGCGGCACGGGCGATCGCCGCGGTCGGTTGGACGACGGTCGTCAGAGACGGCGTCGTAAACTCGGCGATCGCAACACCATCGAACCCGACGACCGACAGGTCGACGGGAAGGCGAAGCCCACGCCGTCGCGCCGCATCGAGCGCGCCGATCGCCATCACGTCGCTCGAGGCGATCACAGCGGTGGGCCTGACCGATCCGGCGAGCAGCGTGTCCATCGCGGCCGCACCGTCGGCGAACGTCCAGCCGTCGGCGATCGCGACGAGGCGCGTGTCAGGCTCAACTCCTCGATGCGCGAGCGCCCGCCGTAGGCCGGCGAGCTTGTCACGGGTCGCCCGGTAGGTCGCGGGACCGGCGACGAAGCCGATCCGCGTGTGTCCGAGGTCCACCAGGTGCTCGGCGGCGAGCTCGCCGGCAGCGACCTCGTCGACGCCGACGGTCGGAACGTCGCTGCGATCAGCCGGGCCGTTAACGAACACGATCCGCGCCCCCTCAGCGACGAGCCGGTCATAGTGGCTGTGGTCGGCGGCGCTGTTCGCGAGCTCGGGCGAGATGAAGATCATCCCGTCAACGCCATGAGCGAGGAGCGTGTGCACGTAGGCGCTCTCCGCGCGCGGCGAGCAGGCGGTGTTGCAGAGGATCGTGGCGAAGCCAGCGTCGGCCGAGCAGGTCTCGATCGCCTGCGCCAGCGCAGGGAAGATCGGGTTCTGCAGGTCGGGTACGAGCAGCCCGATGACGGCCGTCCGTGTTCGACCCGGTGGGACGTAGAGCAGGTCGCGCATCGCCGTCTCGACCCGGCGTCGCGTCGCTGGTCGGACGTTCGGCAGCCCGTTCAGCACACGAGACACCGTTGCGACGCTCACGCCCGCGCGCGCCGCAACGTCCCGGACGCCGGTCAACGCGGGCGAGCGATCGTTGCGTGGCAGGCGACGGTCGGCACTGCCGCAGATCGTAGCGGCTTAGAGCTCCGTGAATGGCTGGCTGCACCAGGCAGAAACGCTGTTACAGATTCGGCGTTGACGAACAAGGTAGGAGCTCGCCGATGACTTCCCATCCCGCCGCAGGTGGTGGCTCCGCGCCCGCACTCGGCCCGATCGCGTACTTCTCGCCGGAGTTCGCAATCGACCAGGCTCTCCCGATCTATTCCGGCGGCCTCGGCGTGCTGGCCGGTGACCACCTGAAGACCGCGGCGGACATGGACATTCCGCTCGTTGGCGTCGGGCTGCTCTACCGCGGCGGAGCGTTCCGCCAGGAGCTCGACGCTGTTGGAAGGCAGCGTGAGCACGCTGCCGACTTTCATCCGAGCCGTGCCGGACTCACCCGCACCGCCGCGCGGATCGAGATCCCGCTGCCGAACGGCGTTCTGTTGCACGCACAGGTATGGTGCGCAGCCGTTGGCGCCGTCCCGCTCTACCTGCTCGACAGCGACGTGCCCGAGAACGCGCAGGCCGAACGCGACATCACCGACCGTCTGTACGGCGGCGATAACGAGCACCGGCTCCGGCAGGAGCTGCTCCTCGGGATCGGTGGCGTGAAGGCGCTTGCCGCGCTCGGCATCGCCCCGGCGGTGTTCCACTCGAACGAGGGCCACGCTGGCTTCATGGGGATCGAACGGATGCGTGGCCTCATCGAAGGTGGGGTGGACGCGGCGACGGCGCTCGCAGCGGTGCGGGCGTCGACGGTGTTCACGACCCACACCCCCGTGCCTGCCGGAATCGACCGCTTCGCCCTCGCGCTCGTTCGGAGCTACTTCGAGGACGGGGTCGAGACAGGGCTGTCGGTTGACGCAGTCGTCGCCCTCGGCGCCGATCCGGACGATCCAGACACGTTTGACATGGCCGCGCTCGGGATCCGCCTCGCAGGGCGTGTGAACGGCGTCAGCCGGCTCCATGGTGACGTGTCCCGCGCGCTGTTCGCCCGCTACTTCGACGGGCTCGAGCCGGCGGACGTGCCGATCGGTCACATCACCAACGGCGTGCATCCGCAGACGTGGGTCGGCGCGCCGATGCAGGCGCTCCTCGCCGGGGCGATCGGCGAGGCGTGGGCGACCGCTCCCGGCGCGTGGTCGGCCGCGCGTTCGATCGCGCCGTTGGCGCTCTGGCAGGCACGCTCCGCCCAGCGCCGCTCGATGTTGGCAGCGATCGCAGGCCGTGGCGCCGGCGGACGGCCGGTGAACCTCGACCCGGACGCCCTGACGATCGGCTTCGCGCGTCGCGTGCCGACCTACAAGCGGCTCACGATGATGCTGCACGAACGCGAGCGGCTCGTCGCGCTGGTGAACGACGCTGACCGTCCGGTGCAGATCGTCGTCGCCGGCAAGGCGCACCCCCGCGACCTGGACGGCAAGCGCCTGCTCGCGACGTTCGGGGCGTTCGCGGCGAGCCCGGAGGTGGCTGGTCGGATCGTCCTGCTGAGCGACTACGACATGCACCTCGGAGCGGCGCTGACGCAGGGCGCAGACGTGTGGTTGAACACCCCGCTTCGCCCGCACGAGGCGTGCGGCACCAGCGGCATGAAGGCGGCGCTGAACGGTGGGCTGAACCTGTCGATCCTCGATGGCTGGTGGGACGAGCTCTACGACGGCGAGAACGGCTGGGCGATCCCATCCGCCGACGGGTCGTTGACGGCGGACGAGCGCGACGCGTGGGAGGCCGACGCGCTGCTCACGCTGCTCGAGGATGCCGTCGTGCCGCTCTTCTACGAGCGCGCCGCGGGCGTCCCTTCAGCGTGGCTCGAGAAGGTGACGACGGCGCTCGTGACGATCGGTCCAGCCGTGCTCGGCGCCCGGATGCTCCGCGACTACACGAACGACCTGTACCTTCCCGCCGCCGCAGACGGCCGCCGACAGCTGGACGGGGTGCCGGTCGTATGAACGATCGCGCGCTCCGACGGCTCGCCGAGGCGAACGGCGTCCAGCTAGCCTACAACGCGAGCCGCGGCCCGGTCGTCGCGACCCCGGAGGGTCTCCGCGCGGTGCTCGCTGCGATCGGCGTGAACGCTGACGAACCCGTCGGGCGACGAGGTGCGGAGCGATGGCCCCCGGTGCTCGTCGTTTCCTCGGCCAGGCCGAGATCGTTCGTTCGTCGCGGAGCACGTGTTCAGCTGGAGTCTGGCGAGGAGGTTGCCCTGCCGTCGATGCTCCCCGGCGACCTCCCGTTCGGCTACCACCGGATCGTCGGCGCGGACGGCGAGAGCGTCCTGACCGTCGCGCCTGACGCGTGCTACCTGCCGGAACATCTCGGAGGCGGGGAACGGGACTGGGGCTACTCGATCCAGCTCTACGCGATGCGCTCCGCGCGCTCGTGGGGGATCGGCGACCTCGGCGACCTGCGACTGTTCGGCGAGCGTGCCGCCCGCCCGGACTTCGTGCTCCTGAACCCGCTCCACGCCGCTCGGCCGACGACCCATCAGGAGAACAGCCCGTACTCGCCCTCCTCTCGACGCTACCGCAACCCGCTCTACATCGCGGTCGAGGAGGTGCCGGAGTTCGGCTCCCTGACCGGCGACGACCGAACGGCGGCCGACGATGCCGCTCTCGCAGGTCGCGCGTTGACGGCGAACGCTCGGATCGATCGCGACGCATCGTTCAAGCTCAAGGACGAGATCCTGCGTCGCGCGTTCCGCGCGGTCGGCGCGATCCCTGGGCGCGCGGAAGCCCTCGCCGCGTTCCGGGCGGCAGACCCTGTCCTCGATCGGTTCGCGACGTTCTGCGTGATCGCAGCCCGCCACCAGGGCGGCTGGCAGGAGTGGCCGGAGAGCCTTCGCCGCGGCGACGGGGCGGCGCTCGACGCGTTCGCGACCGAAAACCAGGATGAGGTCGGCTATCACGCCTGGTTGCAGATGGTGGTCGACGAGCAGCTCGCGCAGGCCGGTTCCGGGCGGCTCGGCGTGATCACCGACCTTGCTGTCGGCGTCGACGGTGGTGGCTTTGACGCCTGGTCGTTGCAGGGCGTCCTCGCCGAGGGCCTCTCCGTCGGCGCGCCGCCAGACTTCCTTGACATCCGCGGACAGAATTGGGGGCTGCCGCCGCTCGTGCCATCCCAGATCCGGGAGCGCGCGTACGACGAGGTCGCAGCGGTCCTTCGCGCCAACATGCGCCATGCGGGCGGGCTCAGAATCGACCACGCGATGGCGTTCTTCCGCCTCTTCGTGATCCCCGCTGGCGGCACCCCCGCCGACGGGCTCTACCTCCGCTACCCGGCCGAGGACCTGCTCGGCGTGCTGGCGCTGGAGAGCATGCGTGCTCGCTGCCTCGTTGTCGGCGAGGCGCTCGGCACCCTCGAGCCCGGGATGCTCGAGACCTTGGCGGCCCGCAACGTGATCGCCTACAACCTCGTTCTCTCGGGTCCTCGACGAGCTCGAAACCTGCCGCGACGCTCGATGGGCGCTGTCACGACCCACGACATGCCGACCCTTGCCGGACTGATCGGCGACACGAACCTGCCATACCTCCGTTCCATCGGCGTCGTGCCGGAAGGCGCGTATGACACCCTCGTCGGAGGCGAGGCGGAGACGCGCCGTGCGATCCGCGACCGCCTTCGCGCCGAGCGGCTTCCGCCGCTCTCGAAGATCGACCCGGTCGGCGACGCGATCCGCGGCATGTACACGTTCCTCGCACGGACGCCAAGCATGCTGACCTGTGTTGCGCTTGACGACGCGCTTGCTGCTGTCGAGCGACCAAACGTTCCCGGTACCGTCGACGAGCATCCGAACTGGCGCGTCCCGCTCCCCGTCCCGGTCGAAGGGATGGCGGCCCACCCGCTGTTTGACGACGTCAGGTCGATCATGGAGCGGCCGGTCGAGCCCGTATGATCGGGCCATGGCAACGATCTTCGAGCACGTCCCCCATCCTCACGCCGCTCATAGGGATGCTGACGGACCGCCGCGTGTCGCCGACCAGCTTGCGCAGGGAGGCGCGATTGCCCGCTTCAACGCGGCGCTCGCCGTGCGGATCACCAGCGTCGTTGGATCGATGTGGTGCGCGTACGCCTTCGCAGCGTTCGACCTGATCAGCCTGCCGGCGGCGATCCGCGGCGGCGCCCAGACGATCGTCTCGTGGGTCGCCCAGACGTTCCTGCAACTGGTGCTTCTGAGCATCATCATGGTCGGGCAGAACGTCCAGGCAGCGGCGGCTGACAAGCGCGCCGAGGCGACCTACCGGGACGCCGAGATGGTGCTCCACGAGGCGTTGCAGATCCAGGCGCACCTCGAGGCGCAGGACGCGATGCTGCTACGCCTCCTCGAGGCGGCCGGCGGGAGCGTCGAGGCTCCGCAGAAGCCCTGACGCCGCCTCGCCGGAGGCGAGCTGCCCGGTTCGTGCGTACAGCTCGAGCTTCCCGCGCGAGTCGGCGATGTCGAGGTTGCGCATCGTCAGCTGCCCGATCCGGTCGAGCGGTCCGAAGGCAGCATCCTCGGTGCGCTCCATCGACAGCCGCTCTGGCTGGTAGGTCAGGTTTGCGCTCCGCGTCGCCAGGACGGTGTAGTCCTCGCCCCGTCGCAACCGCACGACGACCTCGCCGGTGATCGCGTGCCCGACCCAGCGGCTCAGGCTCTCGCGCAGCATCAGCGCCTGTGGATCGAACCACCGGCCCTCGTACAGCAGGCGTCCCAGGCGCCGCCCCTCCTCGCGGTAGGCAGCGATCGTGCCCTCGTTGTGGATGCCATTGACGAGCCGCTCGTAGGCGATGTGGAGCAGCGCCATGCCCGGCGCCTCGTAGATCCCGCGGCTCTTCGCCTCGATGATGCGGTTCTCGATCTGGTCGGACATGCCGAGGCCGTGGCGACCGCCGAGGGCGTTCGCCGCGTGCACGAGCGCGACACGGTCGGGAAACCGTTCGCCGTTCAGCGCGACCGGCCAGCCGTCCTCGAAGCACACCGTCACGTCCTCGGTGGCAATCGCGACGCTCGCGTCCCAGAACCGCACACCCATGATCGGCTCGACGAGCTCCATGCTCTCGTCGAGGTGTTCGAGGCGCTTCGCCTCGTGCGTCGCTCCCCAGATGTTGGCGTCCGTCGAGTAGGCCTTCTCGGTCGATGCTCGATAGGGCAACGCGCGCGCGGCGAGCCACTCCGACATCTCGTGACGGCCGCCGAGCTCGTCGACGAAGGCCGGGTCGAGCCAGGGCTTGTAGATGCGCAGCGCGGGGTTTGCGAGAAGGCCGTAGCGGTAGAACCGCTCGATGTCGTTGCCCTTGTAGGTCGAGCCGTCGCCCCAGATCGAGACGTCGTCGACGCCCATCGCCTGGACGAGCATCGTCCCTGTGACCGCGCGGCCAAGCGGCGTGGTGTTGAAGTAGGTGCGTCCACCGCTCGCGATGTGGAACGCGCCGCAGCGCAGGGCGACGAGCCCCTCGTGGACGAGCTCGGAGCGGCAGTCAACGAGGCGTCCGATCTCCGCCCCGTACGCCGCTGCTCGACCGGGGACCGAGGCGACGTCTGGCTCGTCGTACTGGCCGAGGTCCGCCGTGTAGGCGTACGGGATTGCGCCGTGCTCGCGCATCCACGCGACGGCGACGGACGTGTCAAGGCCTCCGGAGAAGGCGATGCCGACACGCTCGCCGGCGGGAAGGTGAACGAGTACGCGTGTCATCGCCCTGCACGCTACCGGCTGGCGCGAGCAAACCGCCCAGCTCGCGCCGTCGCTCGCTGCACGTGGCGCGGTGTCGCACACCGTGCATGTGCCGAACGCAGCAGCCAAGGCGCGCGGCGGGGGCTGCGCATCCGCGCGCCCTGTCACGACGTTGCACGGAGGTGTGACGCCGTCATGGACGAGTCGCGCCAGGTCGCGCGGGCAACGCCGAATGACTATGCACCGACGCGTATACTCATGCACGATGAATGAGCGTCAACGACTCGTCTCAACGATCCTCGACCGGCGCGAGGTCACCTCTCAGGCTCAGCTCGTCGAGCTGCTCGAGGGCCAGGGTGTCGCCGTCACCCAGGCCACCGTGTCGCGTGATCTCGAGCGGATCGGGGCGGTGCGGGTGCGGCGCAACGGCCACATGGTGTACGCGTTGCCGGCAGCGGACGATCCGCCTGACCCGCTCGGCGTGATCACGGTCGCGCTGGCCGCCGTGTACTCGATCGAGGCATCGGGAAACCTCTGCGTCCTGCGTACGCGTCCCGCGCAGGCGATGCCTGTCGCCCGAGCCTTCGACCAGGCTGATCTGCACGAGGTGTGCGGGACGATTGGCGGCGACGACACGATCCTGCTGATTGCTCGCGAGCCCGCCGTCGGCGCCGATCTCGCTGCGCTCTGCCGGCGTCTCCGTGGCGAGGTCGAGGATGGCTGACGGCGCTTCCCCGCTGTGGGGGGGCCGGCTCGCCGGCGGGCTTGACCCGCGTGTCCTGGTGTTCTCCGAGTCGCTCTCGGTCGACGCGCGACTGCTCGCCCACGACGTCCGCGCCTCGATCGCGCACGTGCGGATGCTGGGCCGACAGGGGATCATCCCACCGGGCGACGCCGACGCCATCATCGGTGCGCTGGGTGACGTCGTCCTCGACGCCGGTGCGACGGACGAGGACGTCCACTCGCTGATCGAGCGTCAGCTTGTCGCCCGTCTCGGCGAGGTTGGCAAACGCGTCCACGCCGGTCGGTCGCGCAACGACCAGGTCGCGACCGCCTTCCGCCTCTGGTGCCGTGATGCGTGCGACGACGTCGCTGCCGCGATCACCGGCCTCGAGACGACCCTCGTTGCCCGCGCCAGGGCCGACGGCGACGCGCTTCTGCCCGGGTACACCCACGTCCAGCGAGCACAGCCGATCACGCTTGGTCACCACCTCGCCGCCCACTGCTGGGCGCTGGAGCGCGACGTCACACGGGTTGCTGCCGCCAGGGTCGCCGCGGACATCTCACCGCTCGGCGCGGGCGCGCTCGCCGGGTCGAGCCTGCCCCTCGATCCGATCTCGGTCGCCGCCGAGCTTGGCTTTGCAGCGACTTTCGTGAACAGCGTCGACGCAGTAGCCGACCGGGACTTTGCTATTGATCTCTCGTATGCGGCGACGCTCTCGATGGTGCATCTCTCGCGCATGGCAGAGGAGCTCGTCCTGTGGACGAGCCAGGAGTTCGGGTTTGCCGAGCTGCCGGACAGCGTCGCTCAGGGGTCGAGCATGATGCCGCAGAAGAAGAACCCGCAGATCGCCGAGCACGTCCGCGGACGGTCGGCCGTCTCGATCGGGCGTTTGACTGCGCTGCTTGGCGTCGTTAAGGGTCTTCCCCTGGCATATAACAGTGACATGCAGGAGGACAAGGAGATCGTCTTCGCGCTCGTTGACACGGTCGTTGGCTGCTCGACGATCCTCGCGATCGCCTACTCCGGTCTGCGGTTCGACACCGACCGGATGTCTGCCGCCGCCGGCGACGGCCTCGTCGTCGCGACCGACGTGGCGGAGGCACTCGTGCGCGCCGGGATGCCGTTCCGAGAGGCGCACGAGCAGGTTGCGCGCCGGATCGCCGCTGGGGAGCGATTTCTCTCGCCGACCGCCGCGGAGGCGGTCGCCGCGCGGGTCGGCGCCGGCAGCCCAGCCCGCTTCCGTGAACAGCTCGCAGCCCTCGACGAGCGGATCCTCAGCCGCCGATGATCGACACGCTCTACCCCTTGACGGCGTCGATTGAGGCCGGCAGGCTCCACCTCGGCGGCATTGACTGCGAGACGCTCGCGGAGCGGTTCGGCACGCCGCTATACGTCTACGACGCCGCAACGTTGGCAGCACAGGCTGAGGCGTACCGCGGGCCGCTCGCCGCCGTCGGCGGCCGGGCCATCTTCGCCGCGAAGGCGAACTCGTCGGTGGGCGTGCTCCGCGCCGCGCGCGCGGCAGGGCTTGGGATCGACGTCGCCTCCGCAGGAGAGATCGCCGCCGCGGTCGCTGCGGGCTTCGCGGGCTCGGAGATGGTCGTACACGGAAACGCGAAGGGTGACGACGACCTTACCGCTGCGCTCGACGTGGGCGCCGGCCTCGTCGTCCTCGATGCGCGGGAGGAGGCCGAGCGTCTAGGCGCCCTCGCCCGCGCCCGGTCGGTCGAGGTGGCGGTCCTCATCCGCGTCACGCCGGACATCGGCGTTGACACCCATGAGAAGGTGCAGACAGGTCACGCGGGCTCGAAGTTCGGGCTCGAGCCCGACGCTGTCGCCGCGTTGATCTCCGAGCTACCGGCTGGCCTCAAGCTGCGCGGGCTGCACGTCCATCTTGGCTCCCAGGTCGTCGATTCCGTGCCGTTGCGGTCGGCGGCCGGGTGGTGCGCCGCGTTCTGTCAGCGGATCGGCTACAGGCCATCCGTGCTTGACCTCGGCGGGGGGCTCGGCGTTGCCTACGTTCCCGGAGATGACGCACCTGACCCTTGCCGGTACGCGACTGCACTCGTCGAGGCGGTCCTCGCCGCCTTCGCCTCCCACGGTCTCGCCGCGCCGCAGCTCCTCGTCGAGCCCGGCAGGTCCGTCGTTGCTCGGGCGGGCGTCACCCTGTACCGCGTGCGCACGGTGAAGGAGACGTCGGCCGGCACGACGTGGGTGACCGTCGACGGTGGCCTAGCGGATAACCCGCGCGTCGCCCTCTACGGCGCGCGGTACGCCCCCGCGATCGCAACGCGTCTCCTCGCGCCGCCGACCGGGACGTTCGCCGTCGCCGGGCGTCACTGCGAGTCTGGCGACGTGCTTGCGACGAGCGTCGCCCTTCCTGATCCCCGTTCCGGCGACCTCGTCGTCGTCCCCGTGACGGGGGCATATCACCAGTCGATGGCCTCGACGTACAACCTGTTCGGTCGACCAGCTGCAGTGCTCGTCGAGAACGGCGAGGCGCGGGAGATCACCCGTCGCGAGTCGGTTGAGGACCTTCTGTCCCGCGACCTGTGAGCGTTAGCGCTCGTCGCGGTGGTGCATGCCGCGTTGCTGCTGCTGGTGCTCGGGAGGAGCGACGGGCTTCTCGCCGGGCGCGCGCGTGCGCTGGGCGGAACGCTGCTCCTGGGCGGCCTCGACGAGCTGTTCGAACATCGCCTTGCCAGTTGCCTCCTCGAGGAACCTGCCGCCGTAGCGGTTGCGCACCGTCGGGTCAGCGCGGGTGACCTCGAAGTCGGCGCCAGCCTCCGGCTGCTTCGGCCCCTCGAGGAAGAGCACGTCGCCGGTGGCGAGCTTTGCGCCCGTCTCGACGCAGACGCCGCCGGCGGACGCGTCGACGACCTCGACGGAGACTGCCGCGCCAGCGGCGAGCGCCCCGCCCTTCTTCACCTGTCCCGTGAGCTGGATGCCGATCTTCTCGCGCCGATGCGCCCGCTCTGATGCGGGTTTCGGCTCGTGCAGCATGCGGATCGTCACCCGCTCGCGCATCCCGGGGAGCGAGGTTGACGTCAGCGCGAGGAACGACGCCCGGTGCCACCCGGCGTTGCTCATGTAGCGGGCGCTGAAGTACTGCCCCGGCTGGATGGTGCCGCGCGGCGCGTCGACGTCGACGGTGTCGAGCGTGCGCGGCGGTGCAAGGAAGGCGACGCCCGTCACCGACGGGATCGTCTGAAACGAGTCGACGCCTCCCAGCACGAGCGGGCTCGCGCAGGCGTTCATCCGGAATCCGCGCGTGTCCTCGGTCATCGTCATCGCTCCGTACATCCCCCTCGTCAGGTGGCGACTTCCGCGACGCCACGCACCTCACCGTACTGAAAACGACAGAAAATGCAGGCCGGAACGCGAAGATATTGCCTATCGGATGGATGTAACCGGTATCCAGCACCCGACGACCCGGTTCGGGACGTCGACGACCAGCCGTGGCGGAACCAGCGTCAGTCCTCTCCGTCCCAGTAGTCGAGGCGTTCGACCCTACCGATGACGCCAACGCCCCGCCAGTAGATCTTGTTCGACCGCGGGTAGTAGCAGATGTCGTTCGGGTCGCGCTGCCCGTAGGCGAGCAGGCTCAGAGGCTCGGCGCCGGCCTGAAACGCGTGGGCGATGCGGGTCGCGGCAGGTCTGCTGATGACCGACCCTGCCGTCACTGCGTGCGTGGCGTCGCCGAGCAGCACGGTGCCGCTGCCGGCGAGCACGACGAACAGCTCCTCATCGGCCGAGTGACAGTGCTCGGGCCAGTTCAGCCTGCCTGGAGCGATCACGACGTGGTTGAGGCCGGTCGTCTGCGCACCGGCGTGACGGCCAAGCGGTCGGGTTGCGGCGGCGCAACGCGGTCGGTCGGTCGTCATGGCGGTGACGGCGTCTCGATGCGCCACGTTCAGCCCTCGTTCGCCCGGCTCGGGAAAGGGTGGTTCCGGGAGCGAGGCCTCGCGATCCCATGGCGAGGAGCCGCCGCCCGCCTCGACCCAGTGATCGCCGAGCCACGCCCAGCCGGTTCGGGGCAACGGGCAGAGCTCGGCCGTGCGGCGCTCGCCGAACGCCAGCAGGTCGAGCCCGTCCGGGCCGGCGCGCAGCGTGTGCGCCACCGGTCCGGCGACGTGGACGATGCAGTCGCCCTCGCCGACGGCGGTCGTGCGTCCATCTTCCCAGAGAAGGCCGTTTCCGCCGAGGACGTAGAAGATCTCCTCCTCCGCGGCGTGCGCGTGACACGGCGTCGAGCGCTGGCCCGGCTGCACGCGAATCCGTCGTAACCCGACGCGAACGCTTCCTGCAGCCTGGCCGAGGTTCTGCCAGGTGGCCTGGAGGCCGGCCTGTGGGACGTGCCGCGGACCGACATCTGCCATCTGAACGATGCTCATGTGAGCAGTGTGGCAGCGCTGCCGGTCAGCTTGGCGGCGGCGCGTCCTCGCCCATCGCGATCGTCTCGGCGATCAGGTTGAGCGCACGGGCGAGCTCGTCGTTGTCGAACGCGCCCCCCTTCGTCGCGAACTCGCGTTGCGCCTGGCAGAGCCGGCGGATGAGGCGTGAGAGGCCTTCGCCGGACGTCCGGATCGCCGCTACCTCCCCGTCCCAGCGGCCGACCTGCACGAGCATCGAGCGATGGTCGTTGCGCTCCGTGTAGGACCACTGCAGCTGCCGCCACTCGGCGCCGTCCGTGTCGACCTCAGCGGACCACGCGCGGTAACAGTCTTCCGCGATCAACGCGAGCTCGCCGATCAGGGCGAACTCCTCACGGTCGAGCCGCTCGGCGAATGCCAGCGAGTTCAACAGCTCGCGCGACAGGTCGGCGCCGACGAGAGGGCTCCAGGCGGCGATGATGTCGCCCTCGGTAAAGATGGTCACGGGGGCGCGCAGGACCCGGTCGGCGCGTTCCCGCAACATCGAGGCCTGCCGAGGGTCGCTCAGGAGTCCACGGAGCTCGTCACTGATCGCCATGGTTGAAGGGTAGAGCAGCTGGGTCAGAAGCTACACCATGGTGCCAGGCACGAGCTGTAGCGTTTGGCTCAAACGCAGGGGACGCGACAGCTCGTACCTGGCACCAGGGTGTAGCGTCAATGGCAGGTAATTTACTTGAAATAGGCGAGCTGTGGACCGATCTCATCCGCGATGTCAATGCCGTTTGCGAGGAGGGCGTCGAGGTCGTCCGGGTCGCCGATGTGGCCGTTGATCGGCACGACAAGGGCTCCACCCTCGACCTCCATGTGCGTTGGACCGTGGTCGAGAAACCAGACGATCGTCGCCGGCGAGAAGACCCGTCGGAGCGCCACGTCATCGGTCGCGTCCTGCACGGTGAGGCGGTAGCGCTTGGCGAACTCGACCGACTCGAGCTCGACCGTTCGCCCGTCTGTCACCGCCGAGGTGACCTTGTCGAACACCCGGAGCGAGAGCCCGCCGCGCTCCTCGAGGACGAGCCGGGGGATCGCCGGGTGGGGGAGGTCGACACGACAGACGGTGAAGTCGTGGTCGACGTCGACCTCGTACGTGCGGGTCGTCGTGTGTCCGTTGGCGTCTGTCGAGGTGGACGTTCGCGTCTCGCGCGTGACGTAGGTGAATGCGAACAGCGACACGGCGTGACCTTGGACGATCCCGGAGTATGCGACGCCGTACTCGCGACGGTAGCCGCTGCGGAGGAACGGCGTGTCCGTGAACGGTGGTGCCTGGGCGCTGAACGTCAGCGCGCGCGCGCTCGTCCACGCGGCGGTGGCGTCGGCGCGGGCGCGTCCGCGTGCCGCTCGAGCGAGCAGCAGCGCCCAGGTGGCGAGTCCGAGCAGAGCGCCGACTGCGCCGCCAGCGAGCCCAGCCGGTCCTGCCGCGGCGGCACCGAGGAGAGCACCAGCTACCAGGCCGCCGCCGACCGCCGCGATGCGACCCTGGCGCCAGCCCGTGGACGCGCGCAGACCGGCGCTGTACGTCGTCTGCAGAGCGTCCTCGTCGGGTAGCGTGATCGGCTCGAGCGCCACGTCAACAGGCTAGCGGGCGTGGCGGGCGCGGAGCACCTCGAGCGCCGCGAGCGGATCGAGCCCGTCGCGAGCGAGGAGCACCATCGAGTGAAACCACAGGTCGGCGACCTCGCCGACGAGCGCTGCCGAGCCGGGCTCCTCCGTCAGCACCTCGGCCGCCTCCTCACCGACCTTCCGGGCGACGTGCGCGCGTGGCGCGCCAAGCAGGCGGGCGGTGTAGCTCTCGGCCGCGTCGGCCCCGACGCGTTCGACGATCGTGGCCCTCAGCTTGGCGAGCACGCCGCCACCGTCCTCACCGAAGCACGACCGCGACCCGGTGTGGCACGAAGCGCCTTCCGGTGTCACCTCGTAGAGCACGGTGTCCGCGTCGCAGTCCACGCGGATCGCCTCGATCATCAGCCGGTTTCCGCTCGTCGCGCCCTTCTCCCACAGCTCACCGCGGGAGCGGCTCCAGAACGTCGCGGTGCCTCCCTCGACGGTGCGTCGCAGAGCGTCGGCGTTCGCCCACGCCACCATCAGCACCTCTCCGGTCGCGGCGTGCTGGCAGACGCATGGCACGAGACCGTCAGCGTCACAACGGACGGTGGCGATCAGCGCATCGGCAGTCCACGCCTGCGACATTCGGCCTTCACCTCCGCAACGGTGAACGTACCGTCGTGGAAGATCGTCGCGGCGAGCGCGGCGCTCGTGCCCCGCGCGAGGGCCTCGGCGATGTGTGCTGGGCCGCTCGCTCCACCGGAGGCGATCACGGGGACGGCGACGCGGTCGACGATCGCACCGAGCAGCTCGAGGTCGTAGCCGGCGCCGGTCCCGTCCGCGTCCATGGACGTCACGAGCAGCTCGCCCGCGCCTAGGCGGGCGGCCTCCTCGGCCCAGTCGATCGCGTCGCGTTCCGTGGCCACACGCCCGCCGGCAGCATGGGCGCGGTAGCCGGCGGCGGATCGGCACGCGTCGATCGCGACGACGATGCATTGTGAGCCGTGCGCCTCAGCGCACTCCTGCACGAGAGCCGGGCTGCGGAGTGCGGCGGAGTTGATCGAGACCTTGTCGGCGCCCGCACCGAGAAGCTCGCGGACGTGGCGTTCCTCGCTCACGCCGCCGCCAACGGTGACCGGCACGTCCACCTCGCGGGCGGCCTGCTCGACCTGGCGGAGAAGGGCGCTCCAGCTCTCCTTGTCGGCGGTGATGTTCAGCCAGCAGATCTCGTCGGCCCCCTGGGCGGCGTACCGCACGGCGGCAGCGACGGGGTCGCCGCAGTCGCGGAGGTTGACGAAGTTCACGCCCTTCACGACACGGCCGGCGGACACGTCGAGGCACGGAATGATGCGTCTACGCAGCATTCGACCAGCTCAGGAAGCCGCGGAGCATCGCTTGGCCCGCCGCGGCTGATCGTTCCGGGTGAAACTGCACGCCGGCGACGCGACCGGCAGCAACGACGCTCGCGAACGTCACGCCGTCGACCTCCGTCGTTGCGACCGTGCAGGGACCGGGATCGACGATCGCGTAGGAGTGTGCGAAGTAGGCGCATGCCGGCAGGTCGGCTGCCAGCGGGTGGGGTGGGCCGACCGGCACGACGTCGTTCCAGCCCATGTGCGGCAGCAGGGCGACGCCGGTGAGATGTGTGACGCGACCAGGAAGCAGGCCGAGACCGGTAGTTTCCTGCTCCTCGCTCGACTCGAACAGCAGCTGGAGGCCGACGCAGACGCCGAGCAGGTAGGCGCCGCTCGTCAGCGCGGAGCGGATCGCACGTTCGAGACCGGTACGCCGAAGCGTCTCCATCGCCGGGCCGGCGGCACCCTGGCCGGGCACCATCAGCCGTGGGGCGAGGGCCACGATCATCGGGTCGCCCGAGACGACCACCTCTGCTCCGACCCGCTCCAACGCGGCCCGGAGCGAGCGGACGTTGCCAGATCCGTAGTCGACGATGACGACCTCGCTCACAGCACCCCCTTCGTGGAGGGAGCCGCGCCGGCCCGTCGCGGGTCGGCGGCGCAGGCGATCCGCAGAGCGCGGGCGAGCGCCTTGAACGCCGCCTCGACGATGTGGTGGTCATCGTCGCCGGTCGCGCTGAGGTGGAGGTTGACGCGAGCGGCACGCGCGAGCGAGTCGAGCATGTGCGGCCACAGGCTGGCCGCGATCCCGCCGACGGGCTGCCCCGAGAGCGCGAGCTTGATCACCGAGACGCCGCGTCCACCGAGGTCGATGACGCACGTTGCGAGCGCCTCGTCGAGCGGTGCGGAGGCGTCGGCGAAGCGGGCGATTCCCTGCCGCGCGCCGAGGGCTCGGTCGAGGGCCTGACCGAGCGCGATGCCGACGTCCTCGGTCGTGTGGTGCTCGTCGACGTGGAGGTCGCCGGTGACCTGCAGGTCGAGATCGATGCAACCGTGAAAGGCAAGGGCGTGGAGCATGTGGTCGAGGAAGCCAAGGCCCGTGTCGATCGTGCACGTCCCGCTGCCGTCGATCACGAGCCTCGTTGCGATCGTCGTCTCCCGTGTCGCGCGTCGCACCGTTCCGCGGCGTCCCCAGAGGCGGTCGTGCTCGACGGGCACGGGCTCGGGGGCCGGCGGTGTTCCGCCGGTGAGGGCGGCGATCGCGGCCACCAGATCGTCGTTCTCCGGCGGCGTCTGCACCGTGACGCGGATCACATTGGCAAGGAGCGGCTCGTGCCCGAAGGTGCGCACCACGAGTCCCTCGTCTGCGAGCGTCTGCCAGGCATCGTCAGACGAGGCAACGGTGCGAACGGTGACGAATGGCCCGGCCTCTGCGAGCACCTCAGCCCCCGCGGCAGCCAGCGCCCGCCGAAGACGACCGCGTTCGGCAACGTACGCGACGCAGTCGGCGCGCATCTCCTCGACCTCGCTAAGGGCGAGCTCGACGGCGGTCGCGGCCTGAAGCGAGAGCGACCCTGGCGGTCGGAGCGCGTCGAGCGCACCGGCGATCGCCGGGTTGGCAAGCGCGTAGCCGACGCGTAGCGACGCGAGCGCCCAGCCTTTGGAGAACGTCCGGCAGACGATCAGGTTGTCGTGCTCGGCGATCAGCGGAGCGTGGTCGATGCCGCCGAACTCGAGATAGGCCTGGTCGACGACGACGAGCCCTGGGCACGCAGCACAGAGCTCCGCGACGGTCGCCGCTGGCACATCCTCGCCGGTAGGGTTGTTCGGCGAGCACAGCCAGATCATTCGGGCGCCCGGGGCTCGCTCGAGGAGCCCTTCAAGATCGAGCGCGAGACCGTCTCTTGGCGGCAGCGCAACGAGCGTGCCGCCGGCCATGGCCGTCGCGACGGAGTACATCTGGTAGGTCGGCTTGCAAACAAGGGCAGTGTCGCCGCGGCCCATCGCGAGCGTCCCGGCGAGCAACAGGACCTCGTCGCAGCCGGCCCCTGGCACGATCTGCGTCCAAGGCAGCCCGACGTACCGCCCGATCGCCTCGCGCAGCGGCCGATACGTCGCCTCCGGGTACGCGCACGCCTCGAGCCTCGCGACCTCGGCGGCGATGCGCGGCCAGGCGGCGGGGGAGAGCGGCAGCGTGTTCATGTCGAACCTGCTGACAGGGCCAGCCGGCACGTTGTCCTGCCAGCGGTACGGGGCCGGGCGGGCCAGCTCGGGCCGGACATGGGTGAGAAGCTGTTCGGTCACGGGATCAGGTGCTCGATCGGGAGGACGAGGATGCCGGTGGCTCCGGCCTGCTTGAGCGGTGCGAGGAGCCGGACGATATCGCTCGCGTCGACGACCGCGTGCACGGCGTGCATGCCGGGCCGTGCGAGCTCGAGCACGGTCGGCGCATCGATACCGGGCAGCAACGCGAGGGTTCCGGGCAACTGGTCGTCGTGGACGTTGAGCATCAGGTACCGCTTGGGGCGAGCTGCGAGCACCGAGGCGAGGACGAGCTCGAGCTCCGCGACCCGTTCCTCGGTCGCGCTGTCGAGCGCGACGGGGGAGAGGAGGACGGCCTCCGAGACGAGGACCGTCTCGACCTCGACGAGGCCGTTCTGACGCAGCGTGTCGCCGCTCGAGACGAGGTCTGCGATCGCCTCGGCGGCGTCGAGGGCCGGTGCGAGCTCGACCGAGCCGCTGATCGGGATGCACGTCGCCGCGACGCCGTAGCCCGCGAGGTGGGCGGTGACCGTGCGCGGGTAGGAGGTTGCGACGCGGAGGCCCGCCAGATCACGCGCCTCGCGGATCGCGCTCTCGGCCGGCGCCGCAAGCGCCAACCGGCAGCGCCCGAACCCGAGAGCAAGGCGCGTCTGGACGACAACGCCAGCTTCGATCACCTGGTTTGCACCGGCGATGCCGCAGTCGACCGCGCGGTCCTCGACCCAGACGGGGATGTCGTCGGCGCGGGCGAAGAGGATCTCGAGATCGTGCTCGGGGAGCGGCAGACGCAGCCGTCGACCGTCCGGCTCGAAGGCGATGCCAGCCTCGCGGAACAGGCGGTATGCCGGCTCTGCCATGCGCCCCTTGGACGGCAGGGCGATCCGCAGCGGTCGCGAGCTCACGACGCGTCCGCCACGCGATCGAGAACGAGCCGGTACCCGCCTTCGCCGTGGTTGAGCCAGTGCGCGACGCGGGTCACCGTCGTCGTCGACGTGCCGACCTCGCTGGCGATCTCGGCGTACGTCTGTCCGCCAATCGCAAGCGCGCGAGCCGCCGAGAGCCGATGGGTGAGGGCCGCGAGCTCACCGATCGTGCAGAGGTCGCGGAGGAAGGCCCGCACCTCGGCAACCGTCTCGAGCGCGAGGATGCCGGTGCAGAGGCGCGTCAGGTCATCGTCCAACGATTCCATGATGCCATGTTAGCATGATGGACTGAGCTCGCGTGCTGCCCCCGAGCCACGCTCAGAGCGGAGCGAGCAGCACGAGCGCGATCTCGCGACCTGCTCGCAGCCGGTAGACACGGTACCCCGGATAGAGCGCGTCGAGCAGCGGCCAGAGCCGATCGCGCTCGGTGGTGCTCGCGGCACGGGCGACGACGCCACGGGTGACGCCGCGGCGCATGACGGACGCCTCCGGGTTGGCGATGAGGTTCAGGCTCCAGGCAGGCACCCGGCCGCTGCCCCAGTTCGAGGCAACGACGACGAGCTCATCTCCCTCGGGCAGTGCAAGGAGCGGAACCGTCCGTTCCAGCCCGGTGCGGGCGCCGAGGGTCGTGAGCCACACGACCTCAACGCCGCCGACGAGCTCGGAGAAGCTCCGTCGCCCGCCGGTCGCGCGGGCGAACGCGGCATCGAGCGCCGGGAGGGCGCGGGAGAACAGCGCCGCGCCGGCGCGAGACGACGCGACGCGCGCGGAGAGCGTGTGGAGGAAGGCCATCCCGACGCAGCGTACGATGCCTGCGTGGCGTTCGAGGTGATCCCGGCAATCGACCTCGTCAACGGCCGCGTCGTACGCCTCGTCCAGGGACGGTTCGACGCCGTGACCGACTTCGGCGACGACCCGCTCTCGATCGCCCGTGGCTTCTGGCGTGAGGGTGCTCGCTCGCTGCACGTCATCGACCTTGATGCGGCTCGCACGGGCGTGCGCCCCGACGCGCATCGTGCCCTGATCGAGCGGCTCGCGCGGGAACGACCGACCGGCGGCGTCCTCCAGGTTGGCGGCGGTTTCCGCACCGTGGAGGCGATCGACGACGCGGTCGCCCTGGGTGTCGACCGCGTGCTCGTCGGGACGATGGCGTTTCGCGAGCCGACGTTGTTGGACGAGGCGGTGCGACGCCACGGCTCGCGTATCTGCGTCACTGCTGACAATTTGGCCGGCTCGGTCCGCGTTGCCGGGTGGGAGGAGGACTCGGGCGTTGCCGTCGTCGACGCGGTGATCGACCTCTCGGCGCGTGGCGTTGGCTGCTTCCTCGTGACGGCGATCGAGCGTGACGGGACGCTCGCCGGCCATGACGTGCGCCAGCTCACCGCGGTCAGGGCAGCCACCTCCGGCGTGCTGCTCGCAAGCGGCGGGATTGGCACCGTCGAGCACGTCCTCGCCACCCGCGATGCCGGGGCTGATGGTGTGGTCGTCGGTCGGGCGCTGCTCTCGGGCGCGATCCGGCTCGCCGACGTCCGCTACGCGATGCGGTAGGGCTCGAGCGCGGCCAGGTCGGGCTCGACGCCGAGCCCGGGGCCGGGCGGGGGTGCGATCGTTCCGTCCGCCGCGATCTCCACCGTCGCCGGTAGCAGGAAGTCGCGGCGCGCCGTTGACCACGTTGGCGGGTCGTACGGCACCTCGAAGTACGGGTGGCCGGAGAAGGCACACGCCGCGTGGAGGTTGGCGACGAACCCGACGCCGCCGCTCGACCAGCTGTGTGGCGACCACGCCCGGCCGTGCAGCTCGGCCAGGGCGCTGACCCGGCGACAGCCAGAGATGCCTCCCGAGAGCACGACGTCGCACTGGACGACGTCGATCTTGCCGCGCTCGATCAGATCACGGGCGTTCGCCTCGCTGCGCACCATCTCGCCCGCGGCGATCCGGATCGGCGTGAGCGCGCGGAGCGCGGCATAGCCGTCGAGGTCGTCGGTCGCGAGCGGCTCCTCCAGCCACCAGACACCGAGCTCGTGCAGCGCGGCAGCGCAGCGTGCGGCGGTCGGCACGTCCCAACGCGGCGTGAGGTCGCCCGGCATGCGCCACCCTTGGTTCGCGTCGACCATCAGCTCGAGCCGGTCGCCGACGGACGCTCGGACCCGCGCGACGACCGCCACATCATCGCGCCAGTCCGCGTGGTGGAAGCGGATCTTCAGCGCCCGAACACCCGCATCAGCGAGCTCAACCGCCCGCTCGGCTCGGGTCTCCGGCGCGACCAGCGCGCCGGACGAGGCGTAGGCCGTGATGCGCTCTCGTCGTCCGCCGAGCAGCTGCCACAGCGGCAGTCCCGCCGCCTTCCCTGCGATGTCCCAGCAGGCAACGTCGACCGCCCAGCATCTCCCACCATGGAAGTCGATCGTTGCGCAGACGCCGTTCACAACGTCGCTCGCGCGCGGATCGACACCGACGAGGAAGCGCTCCAGCAGCTCGCGGTCTGGGAGGCCGTCGCCACCAGAGGCGTATCCCGTGATGCCAACATCGGTGTGGACGATGACGAGGGTGCACAGCACCTGTCGACGCGGGATCGGGTCCCAGGCCGCGGGGAAGGGCGGGTCGAGCACCTGGCGATAGGTGCGCGTCTCGATCGCGGTGATCAGCACGCGTCACTCCCCGTCGTAGAACGCGTTCGTGACCGTTCCGCGGGCGGCGAGGAGCGCGTCAACCTCGCCGGTCAGCGGGCCGCTGATCGCGCGGGCGATCGCGTCGCGCATCGCGATGCGGTTCGCCGCGCGTAGCGCCGTGTGGTCAGCGGCACTCGGGTCGACCCAGACGGCGACGAGCAGCACCGTCTCCGCGTCGGCGGCGACGAGTCCCTCCTCGACGGCGTCCATCACGCCCTCGCCGATGCCGAGCTGAGCAGCACCCCAGGTGAGGCGTTGGTGCAGCTCAGCCGTCGCCGTCGCCTTGTTCATCATGATCGTTGCTGGCCAGACTGGCGAGCCGCCGCCGAGGCAGACGAGGACCGGTGTGTGGCCGGGCGTCGGTGAGGCGAACGCGGAGGTCGCGACCGCTGCGGTGGCCGATCCTCGACGCGCGAGGACGACGTTGATGTGCGAGCCGTTTGGAACGGTTCCCGACCAGGCCTCGCCGATCAGGCCGTCGATGTCAGCGGGTTCGATCATGACGATGGAGCGTACTACGCTCTACCGCGGGTCACGCGCCTGTCGCGCCGCGCGACACGACGTCGCAGAGCAGGGCCTTGTAGACGGGGAAGCCGGAGATCGGGTCGACGTTCTCGGGATCGGTCAGCTCGTTGACGTTCGCCGCCTGCCAGGCAGCGGGGCCGAGCGGTCCGCCGCCGCCCATGTTCGCCTCAACGGCGCCGGCGACGATGTCCTCGCTGACGTGGGCGACGAACGGGACGCGTCCACGCGGGGTGAGGACGTCGACCTCGTCGCCGTCGGCGATGCCGCGCGCTGCCGCGTCGCGCGGGTGCAGGTGAACGAGGGGCGCGGGCTGCATGTCGACGAGCGTCGTGATGTTGTGGTGCTGGCTGCGGAAGTCCGATCGCGTGCGCGCGCCCGAGTTGAAGACGAGCGGGAAGCGCTCGGCGATCTCCGGCGAGGCAAGAGGGCCTTCGCGTGGCTCGGTGTAGACCGGGAGCGGCTCATACCCGTGCGAGCGGAACCACTCAGAGCTGATCTCAAACCGTCCAGTCGGCGTGTTGAACCCTGGCGTGCCGTCGGCGCGAAGCTCGCCGGTCTCCCACTTCCGGTAGCGGCGCTCGGGCACGTGGAGCGCGACGCCGTTCGGGCTCGCTGCAAGCTCCTCGTAGGTGATTGACGTGCCAGCCAAGCCACGTTCGATCAGCTCACGCTCCGTCTGCGGGAACTGCTCGCCGTACCCGAGCCGCGCCGCGAGCTCGGCGAAGATCATCGCGTCGTTGCGGGCCTCTTCGAGCGGCTCGACGACGCGACCACGCAGCTCGACGCTGCCGTGGTACTCCTGGTAGCTCTCGATCTCGAACATCGTCGTCGCCGGCAGCACGAGGTGCGCGTGGCGTGCATCGGCGGTCGGGAAGCGGTCGATCACGACGAGCAGGTCAAGCGAGGCGAGGGCCTCCTGCCACCGCGTCGGGCCTGGCCAGGCGGTGGTGATCGACGCGCCACTGACGATCATCCCGCGCACCGGGTACGGGTCACCCTCGAGGATCGCTTTCGGGAGGAGCAGGCCGTGCGCCTCGTTGCGCACCTCGTGGTAGATCGGGAACTCGGCCGACCCGATCGCGGGGCGCCGGCCGACCGGCGCAGGCGTCGTTGAGCGTCCGAGCCGTGCGCGGTCCGGCATCTGGATCAGCCGGCCGCCGGGCGCGTCGAGGTGTCCGGCGATCGCCTGAAGGGTCAGCACGGCTCGGATCGCCTGCACGCCGCTGTTCGAGTACTCGAGGCCGGTGTACATCAGGATCGAGCAACCGTTCGCGGCGGCGATCGCTCGCGCGAGCTCGCGCGTCGTCGCGGCAGGAACGCCCGTGATCAGCTCCACCTGCTCCGGCGAGAACGCGCGAACGTACTCCGTCAGCTCGGCGAAGCCATGCGTCCACCGTTCGACGAAGGACGTGTCGAAGAGGCCCTCCTCGATCAGGACGCCGATCATCCCGAGCGCGAGCGCTCCGTCGGTGCCCGGGCGGACGCCGACCCACTCTGCTCGCAGCGCTCGGGCCGTCTCTGACCTTCGATGGTCGATGACGACGACCCGTCCGCCGCGGGCCTGGAGCGCCTTCAGGCGCACGAGGTTTTCCGGTGGCGATGCCGTCGCCGGGTTCGCGCCCCAGACGAGCGCGAGGTCGGCCTGTTCCAGGTCTGTCGTCAGGTCGCGATCGACCTCGCCGAAGCAGGAACGCGGCGCGATCATGCCGTAGCTGACGAAGCACAGAGAGCCGACACCCGTCGCGTTTGGTGACCCGAAGGGAAAGAGCACGGCGTTCGCGGACGACTCTGCTGGCCCTTCGGGTGCGAACTGCTCGTTCAGCCCGAACTCGAAGTTTCCCCGTCCGCTGTAGGTGGCGATCGCCTCGGGGCCGTGCTCTGCGGCAATCTCGCGCAGACGCCGGACGAGGTAGGTGTACGCCTCGTCCCAGCTGACGCGGGCGAGCGTGCCGTCGGCCTGGCGGAGCTGGGGGTAGCGCAGCCGACCGGGGCTGGCGACGATCTCGGCAGCGCGCGTCCCCCGCGTGCAGACGATCCCGCGTGGATGCTGCTTGCGCGGCCGTAGTCGAGTGATCGTACCGGCCGTGAGGATGACGTCGACGCCGCAGCCGGCCGAGCAGACGCCGCAGAGCCCGGGGACGATCGTCTCCGTCGCCGCGTCCTGCGTGCCGTGCTCCGTCATCGTCGCCATGCGCGCTCCCTTGTGTATCGATTCACTGAAACGATACACGACATTTCCCACGAGCGCGGCGCAGCGCCGCGGTACGGTGCCGACATGGATTGGGAACAGGGACCGTCAACGCGCGCGATTCACGCCGGCTCACAGGCTGGCGACGACGCCGTCGGATCGCTGCGGCGGTCGGTGATCGGGCGGTTCGACAGCTCCCGGCGGTTTGCCGCCGTGATGGCGGGCGAGGAGGAGGGCTACCTCTACGGGCGGCTCGGCAACCCGACGGTGCTCGAGACCGCGTCGGCGATCGCCGAGCTTGAGGGCGCCGGTGCCTGCGAGCTCACGGCGTCCGGGATGGCCGCGATCCACGCCACGCTGGTGGCGTTGCTGCCGAACGGCGGGCACCTCGTGCAGGCGATCCAGGCGTACGGCAACGCCGCGTCGCTGATCCGCGACACGATCGCTCCGCGCTTTGGCGTGCGGGTGACGGTCGTTGACATCACCGACCTCGCGGCGGTCGAGGCGGCCTGCGGTGGCGGCGTGAACGTCGTCTACTGCGAGACGATCGCCAACCCCGGCGGTGTCGTCGCCGACCTCGCCGCCCTCGCGGCGATCGCGCACGGCGCCGGCGGCCGCCTCGTCGTCGACTCGACGCTCGCGACGCCGCTTCTCTGCCGCCCGCTCGCGCACGGCGCTGACGTCGTCGTGCACTCGGCGACGAAGTTCCTCAACGGGCATCACGACGTGACCGCCGGCGCGGTCTGTGCGGACCGCGCGACGATCGACAGTGTTCACCGGATCATCGTCGACACGGGAGGGATCGCCGACCCGGACTCGGCGTGGCTCCTTCGCCGGGGCATGCGAACGCTGTCCCTGCGCGTCGATCGACAGTGCGCGACCGCGCTCACGCTAGCCCGCTGGCTCGTTGGCCGTCCGGAGATCGTTGCGGTCCCCTACACCGGCCTGCCGGAGCATCGCCAGCACGGGCTCGCGGCACGTCTTCTCGACGGCCGCTTCGGCGCGGTGCTTCCTGTCGAGGTGCGTGGCGGCCGGGCCGGCGGTGAGGCGTTGATGGACGCCACGAGGCTGATCGAACGGGTCACGTCGATCGGTGGCGTCTCCTCCGGGATCAGCCACCCGGCCTCCACGAGCCATCGACAGCTGTCGGAGGATGACCTGCTGCTTGCTGGGATTCCACCTGGCCTCGTGCGCATCGCCGTCGGCTGCGAGGACGCCGACGACCTGATCGCTGATCTCGCGCAGGCGCTCGCCCAGCTTGGCTGAGCGCCTGCCCGGGTGGATGGTGTGACCCAGACGGGGCTCAAGCGCCGCGCGATCGCGGACGATACGACCCGCATGGCCCGCCGTCACATCCGGAGGACTCTTCTCGCGCTGGGCGTCGCGATCGCCGCGCCCGCCGTGGCGGTCTCGTCGGCATCCGCCTCGACCTGGGCGTCGGCCTCGGTGCAGGCGGTGGTGGCGGCCCAGCTTCTGCCGGACACGACCGTCGACACGTTCGGGCCCGACCGTCCGCTCGACCACGCCACCCTTGCCTTGCTCGTCTGGGGCTCCGTTCCTGGGTCGATCGCAACGACCGACCTGCCGCTAGACGGCGAGCCGGCGACGATCGGCGAGCTCGATGCCGCGTTCGTCCAGGCATACGGCCTCTCCTCGGCCGCGCAGGCGGCGCATGATGGCCTCGTCGCGGCTGGCTACCTCCCGCGGGACGATGCGGGAACGGAGATCGTCGCGCGGTTGCTCAGCCTGCGCTACAACCATCCGGCTGCCGACGATGCCCTCGAGCTCGCAGACTTCGAGATCGCGACGCGGGCCGAGGCCGCCTACACGACCGCGGTCGCGCTCGGCGGCGTCGATCGTACGAGCGTCGCGCGGGTCGTCGCGCGGATCGCCTCGCTACCGCAGACGACGGGTGAGCGCCATCGCGTTATCGATCGCGCCGTCGGCCTGATCGGTCGTCCCTACGTCTGGGGTGGCACCTGGGACGACACGACGGGTGGCCCTGCCGGGTTCCAGCTGCATGGGGGCTATGACTGCTCAGGTCTCGTGTGGCGGACGATGGCGTACGCACCGGGAGCCTCGCGCGCTGCCGGTCGTCGGCTCGGCGGGCGAACGACCTACGACATGGCCTCCACGACGGCGAAGGCGCGCAAGCTGCCGCCGTCGCGCGTTCGGCCTGGCGACGTGTTGCTCTTCTCGCCGCGCGGGCGGAAGGCTCGTTGGCAGGAGGTCGACCACTCAGCGATCGCGATCGGCAACGGTCTGATGATCCAGTCATCGAACGAGGGCGTCACCCTGACGGTGTGGGCCTACGGGCACTACGCGCACACGTTCGCGTTCGGCAAGTCTGTCCTTTCGGGGTAGGGGGTCTACGGCACGACGACGCGCAGCGCCCGGCTCGGCGTGCCCGCGCCAAGGGTGCCCAGCGCGACGACGCGGATCGTCCATGTTCCCGGGACGAGTCGGAGCGTGACGATCCCGCGTGTCGTCCGCCGGACGACACGGCGTCGCCCGGCGCTGGCGATGATGCGGTAGGCCGTCGTCCGTGCCGCGGCGATGTTGGCGGGCGCGGCGAACGTGACCGAGACGACGACGCCGCGCCGGCTGGCGCGGAGGCGTTGGGGAGCGGAGGCGCGCGCGAGCGTGATCGCGGTGCCTGCGTCGAGCGGCGTCGACAGCCCGGCCGCGTTGCGCGCGACCACCTGGACGGCGTAGCCCGTGCCGGCGCGGAGTCCGTCGACGATCGCCGTCGTCCGACCAACGACGTGAACGGTGCGGCCGGGCCGGACGGTGACGTCGTACCCGGTGACGGGTGAGCCGTTGTCGGAGAAGGGCCGGCCCCACGAGACGACGAGCGCGTGCTCGCGGACGCCGATCGCCGGCGCGGTTGGGGGCGTCGGGACGTCGATCGGGGTCGCCGAGCCGGCGTCGAGCCACGGGGACGTCCCGGCGTCATCGACGGCGCGCACCCGGACGGCGTAGGTCTGGCCGTTCGTGAGGCCCGGGAAGGTGACGGAGGTGGTCGTCGTCGTCCGGGTGACGTCGCCTGGCTCGATGGCCACCTCGTAGGTGGGACGCGAGCCGTCCGCCGGTGAGCGCAGCACCTGCACGTGCATCGCGGTCGGGCCGATCGAGAGGGTCGCGCCGGACGGGGCCGCTGGTACCCCGTAGGGCGTCACGGCGGGGAGGGCGACGGGCGCGGTCTGTCCCCACGCGCTCGTCGCGACGATCGTGGGGGTGTACGCGACGCCTGGGGTGAGCCCGGTGAAGGTCGTCGAGACGCCCTCGGCGTAGAACAGGTAGTCGAGGTGCTGCGTCGCGCCGCCCGGCGTGATCGTCACGTCGAGGCCGTAGGGTGCGCCGGCGAGCGTGCCGGGGATGCGGGCGACGATGTTCAGCCCGAACCCGATCGGGGCCACGGTAGCCGTTGGCCCGGGCGGGACGCCGTAGGGCGCGGCAGGCGGGCTGCTCACGAGGCTTGGGCGGGACGAGCCGACACCGTTCCGGGCAACGATCGTGAACGTGTAGGCAACGCCGTTGCGGAGCCCGTCAACGGTCACCGGGCTCGTGGAGCCGGTCACGGACCGTCCGCCCGGCATGGCGATGACGTCGTAGCCGAGAATCGGCGACCCGCCGTCGTCGGGTGTCGCGAAGCCGACGGTGACGCCGTCGAGGGACGGCGTCACCGACGGCACGCCCGGGATCGGGGCCGGGACGCCGCCGACCACGACGTTCGCGACGGCCGGGGGCGAGGTGCCGAGCGGGTCCTCCGTCGTGACCGCGATCCGGTAGGTCGTGCCGTCCGTGAGCCCGGTAAGCACGACCGGACTGCGGCCGGTGAGGACGTCGGGTTGGCCATCGACGTGCACGCGGTAGATGGTCGCCATGCCGCTCTCCGGCTGCGGCATGAACGTCACGACCGCGCCGCCGCCCTCGGGCGCGACGCCGAGGGCGGTCGGTGGGTCGGGTGGGCGGGTGTGGAGGATGCAGCCGTTACCGCGGTTCGACCACTCGCTCTGAAGCAGGTAGCGGCCGGCACCGATACGCTGGTTGTAGGCGGTCGCCGGCGTCCCGTCTCGCGTGCCGAGCAAGCTTCCGAACTTCCACGCGCAGAGGTCGCCGACCTCCATGTTGTAGAGGTTGGTCGTCCACCACCCGTCAAGGTAGGGGTCGGTCTCGGCCTCGATCAGCTCGTGGCTGATCACCCCGATCGCCGCGTCCTCGTTCGATACCGTCGGTAGCGTCGGTGTCGAGGAAGCGCGGCACCTCGCGCCCGGAAACCCGATCACGGCGTAGACCGTCCGGTTGCTCGTGAAGTAGTGGTATCCACAGAAGCCGTTGTTCGTGCAGAGGCTCGGCCCGTCGGTGACCTCGCAGGCCTCGAAACCGGGTGGCAGGAGGAGGACGACGAGCGTGGACCCGGCGACGGGCCAGCGCCGGGCAGCGACGAGGTTGGTCACGTGCGTGATGCCGTCGCCGACGTAGAAGCAGAGCTGCGGCGAGGGGACGGCATCACAGCCGACCGGGACCGGTGTGTGGTCGACGATCGAGCCGGCGAACCGCGTCGTCTGACCGGCGACGTCCCCGGCCAGGTCGGTGTACTCGCGCGCCACGGCGAACACGTTCTCGGCGTCGTCGGTCGCGCTCGCGACGTCCGATAGGAAGCCGTCGATCGCAGAGCGGTACGTCGATGGGAAGGCGGCGCTGCCGGGTGGCGACCAGTAGACGACGTGGACGGAGATCGTCGCCATCACCGCGCCGCCGTGGTACCGGACTGGGCCACCACCGGTGGTGGCTGCGGCGTGGATGCGGTTTGCAGAGCTTCGCGCACCCTGGATGATCGGGAGCACGTGCGGGTGAGGCTGCGTCGTCGAGGCGCTCGCCTCGCCTGCTCCCGCGAGGACGGCTGCCAGGAAACCCGCCGCTGCCAGCATCCGTCGCTTCACGTAGCGATCGTACCAGCGTGCCGGCCATGATCAATTCCGACAATTGATGACAATCACTAGACATGGCCGGCCAGACATCGTACGGTGACCGACGTTCGGCAGCGACGACACGAGGGGTGGGGTTTTCGATGGGCGTTCGAGGAGCAGCGGGTGTTCTGGTGCTCTCGGCTGTGGTCACGGCGACCGCCGCGTCTCTCACGGGCATGGGGGGGGGGATCGGGGCGGGCGGTGGCAGCGACGGCGCCCCCGCCGGTGGCGATGAGCGCTCCGACGGAGCAGCTCGCGGCGGCGCTGGCGCGCTCGCAGGGGACGCCGGTTGAGGTGTCGTCGAGGACGACCCCGACCGAGCAGACCCTTGCGAACCCGGATGGCTCGTTCACGCTGAGCATCTCGTCGGCGCCGGTCCGCGCGATGCGCGCAGGCGCGTGGGTTGCGGTTGACCCCACGCTCTCCGTCTCGGCCGACGGGCGGGTGCGGCCCTACGCCTCGGCGATCGATGTCTCGTTCTCGAACGGCGGCAGGGGACCGGCCGTGATCGTGACCGCGGAAGGCGCGACCGTCGCCTGGTCGTGGCCGACGGCGCTCCCGGTACCGACCATCAGCAGCGACCGCGTGACCTACGCGAGCGTGTACCCCGGCGTCGACCTCGTGCTCCGCGCGACGTCGTCGTCGTTCGCGGACGTCCTCGTCGTCCACTCGGCGCAGGCGGCAACGAGCGTGGCCGGGAAGCCGATCACGCTTGCGATGGCGATTACGGGTGGCACCGTCTCCGCCGACGGTGGTGGCGGCTTCAAGGTCGTGAACGCCCTCGGCGGCGTGGCGCTCCGTGGCGACGCGCCGGCGGAGTGGGACTCGCGTGGCGCAACGGGCACGTCTGGCCCGGCCGCGCAGGCCTCCGTGGCGGGGCCGTCGGCGACGGTCACGGAACCCGGCGGAGGGCCGGTTGACCGCGTCGTCGCGCCGCTCGGCTCCGATCGCTTCGTGGGGCTCTCGGCATCCGTGACGGGCTCGTCGCTGGTGGTCACCGCTGCCTCCTCGCTGTTCAGCGATCCGGCTACCGTCTACCCGGTGTACGTCGACCCCTCGACCAGCCTCAAGACCGGTAGCTGGGCGATGGCCGACCAGTACTTCCCGACCGCGAAATACTGGAACTGGTCCGATGCGGGGACGCCGGGCGGCCAGGGCGTCGGGCACTACGCCGACACGACGCAGTACCCGACGGTCGAGAGCAGGCGACTGTACTTCAGCTTCCCGACCTCGACGCTGTCGAAGAAGGTGATCACGTCTGCCTCGTTCACGGCGACCGAGGTGTGGGCGTGGTCGTGCACGGCGGCCGCGGTGAACCTGTACGAGTCGCCGGCCGTCACCTCCGCGTTGACGTGGAACACGAGGCCGGCCTGGGGGAAGCTCGTCTCGACCAAGACCGTTGCGCACGGGTATCCCGGCTGCACGACGTCGTCGACGGTCTCGTCGTCCCCAACTCTCGTCTCGTTCGACGCGAAGGCGGTCGCAGTCGACGCGGCCGCGAAGGGGTGGGGCACGACCTGGGTCGGCCTCGGTGCCTCCGAGACGACGAACTCCTGGAAGCGATTCAAGCACGACGCGACGCTCGTCGTCGTCTACCGCTCCGTCCCGAACGTGCCGACGATCACGAACCCGACATGCGGAGCTTCGCCGGGGCCCACGCACGCGCCGAGCGTGATCTTCAAAGCCAAGAATGTGGTGAGCCCGGATAAGGTCGCCGTGAAGGTGACGTTCGATGTAGCCCGAGCCGGGGGGACCGCGATTGCAAACCTTTCGACCCAACCCGTGACCGTGACCCCGACCACGGAACAACAGGTTGGGCCGATCACGCTGGTGGGCGGAACCTACACGATGGACGCCTACACCACTGACATGTCGGTGAAGCTCCTTCCATTGAGTAGTGCAAAGACACCAGTCTGCTACTTCCAGGTCGATGCGTCCACACCACCGTCCCCGCAGGTGTACCTCCCGGCAACCGGGCCATCTGGAGCGCCGGTTCCGGCCACGGTGGTGCTACCGGCCGGCACGACCAGGTATGCCTGGACGATCAACCGAGCGGGTGCGGCACCGGGAACTGGATCCTTCGTCACTGGTGCCGGAACGCTCTCCTTGCCCGTCACGTTCCCGACATCGGGGAACGAGACGCTGTACGTGTGGAGCATGAACGGGGTCGGAACCGTCTCCACCGATCCGGGGTCCGCGGGGATCACGATCAGCGGCACACCGGCCCTGGCGCGGTGGGGCCTCGACGATTCGTTGCCGGGAGGCGCGGGGCCCGCGGACGAGGCCTCGGCGTGCCCGGCGAACGTCCCGCTTCGATCGGGCCTTCTGTCGGGCGGGGTGTCGTCGGTCGGCGGGCGCTGGATCGCGTCTGACCCGTCTGACCTGGCGTTGCAGTTCGCGGGCACGGCGGCCGACACGCTGGTGTCGGGGGCGATCGCGATGCCCGGCCCCGATGATGTCTCCGCCACGGCCTGGGTAGCCCCGAACGGGTTGGCCGGGACGGCGTTCGCGCTCGGCGCCCCGGCTGGCGGGACGCCGCTCGTCTCGGTATCGCTGACACCCGACCCGGCTGACGCGACCGTCTCGCGATGGACGGCGACGCTCGGCGGGGTCTCCGTGCAGGTGCCGACGATCGACGTCGTCGCGGGCGACTGGTACCACGTCACGGCCGGGTACTCGAGGAGCGATGGGCTGTTGACGCTCTCCGTCCTCCAGGTCGACGGGCTGCTGATCTTCCCCGACTCGGTGTCCGCCGTGATCGTGGCACCCGTCGTGGTACCAGCCCAGCTCGAGGCGACCGTGGGCGGCGTGCACGTGGCCACCGGTTTCGATCAGGGCTTCGTAGGGACGGTGGACGAGCTGCTCGTGTATGGCGGCTCGCTCAACGCCCAGCAGGTGACCTATCTGGATACAGCAGCAAGACCGTACGGCACCAATGATCCCTGCTCGCAGGCACCGCAGGGATGAAGAGGCCAGCCCTCATGCGGGTCGGCGTCGCGATGGTTCTCCCGGTCGTCCTCGCGACGGCCGCCGCGGCGACGCCGTCGGCCGCCGCGCATACGCCAACCGTCGCGCGGCCGGCGGTCGCCGCTACCGCGGCGTCATCGTTGCCTCCGGTCGTGCGGGCGGTGCGTCCGACGACCCACCCGTTCCACCTCGTGCCGCGGGCACCGCGCTACCGGGTGGCTGCGGCTGCAGCTGTGACTCGGTCGCCGATCTCGGTCAAGGTCGTGTCGGCCGGGCATGCGCGAGCATCCTCGGTCCGCGTGCGGGTCTCGGTGTCCGGAGCGGCTGTCGCCCGGGCTCGCGGAGCGGGGATCGTCTGGTCGCTACGTCCCACCGTCCGGGCGAGCATCCGCGTTACCCTCGACCTCGCGACGATCGCTCCACGGTTCGGTGGAGGTTGGGGCCCGCGCGCGCGACTCGTCGCGCTCGTGCCGTGCGCCGGGGCGGCGTTGCGGCGTGATCCCGGGTGTCGCCTCGAGGTGCCGGTCGCGACCAGGAACGTTCGCGGACGCGTGCTCGTCGCCACGGTCGCTGCCGGGCCATCATCGGCGGTCACGCTGGCGGCGGTCTCCTCCGCGACGGGAAGCGCGGGGTCGTACGCGGCGACGGCGATGGTGCCGTCCTCGTCCTGGCAGGCCGGTGGTCAGAGCGGCGACTTCCGCTGGTCGTATCCGATTCAGGCTCCGCCGGTGGCGGGCGGTCTCGGCCCGACGCTCGCGATCGACTACGCCTCGGGCAGCGTCGACGGCCGCGTCGCGTCCACGAACGTGCAGCCGTCCTGGCTCGGACAGGGGTTCGGGCTCGAGCCCGGCTACATCGAGCGGCGCTACGTGTCCTGCGCCGACGACCTCGCGTCGGGGAACAACGCCACCCACGCGACGCCCGACCTCTGCTGGAGGTCGATGAACGCGTCGATCTCGCTCGGCACGCACTCCGGCATCCTCGTCCCGACGACGACCGCGAACGTGTACCGGCTACAGGAGGACGACGGCTCGCGGATCACGCACGTCGGAACCGGCCCGACCGGTGGTGCCGCGGAGTCCTGGAAGCTCGAGACGACCGACGGCACCGTGTACACGTTCGGGCTCGGGAAGGATGCGCTGGGGAACGCGACCGGTAGCGCCTGGTCGGTGCCGGTGTTCGGGAACCAGGCGGGTGAGCCATGCTACAAGGCCGCGAACTTCGCCGGCTCGTCCTGCTCGCTAGGGTGGCGCTGGAACCTCGACTCGGTCGTCGATCGCCACGGGAACGCGATCGGGTACGCCTACGCGCCGGAGACGAACGAGTACGGCGCGAACCTGAACACGTCGATCGTGTCCTACACCCGGGGCGGCGTCCTGACGCAGATCAGCTACGGCCAGCGTGTCGGCGCGCCTGCGCTGGGCGCCTCGGCGCGGGTGGTATTCACGACCGCGCAGCGCTGCATCCCGTCTGGCACGATCACGTGCGCTGCGACGCAGCTGACGGCGACGACGGCGAGCTCGTGGCCGGACGTGCCGTTTGACCAGATCTGCACGGCGGCGCTCGGCGCGGTGCCGGCCGGCAAGGGGTGTCCGAACGTGCAGGCGCCGGCGTTCTTCACGCGCCTCATGCTCACCGGGATTGCCACGCAGGTGGCGCTCACCGCGAACGTGTTCACGGCAGTCGACTCGTGGGCGTTCGCGCACACGTGGCTGAACCCGGGGGATACGACGAGCGCGGTGCTGTGGCTCGACTCGATCACGCGCACCGGCCTCGACGGCGGGTCGGTTGCCGTGCCGCCCGTGAAGCTGATCGCGTCGACGCAGATGCCAAACCGCGTCGACTCGGTGACGGACAACGCGCCGCCGATGAACAACTTCCGGCTGATAGGGATCCAGAACAACGTCGGTGGGGCGACGTCGATCGTGTACTCGTCCCCGGTTGAGGCCGGGGCGTGCACGCCGGCGTCGAAGCCGGTGCCGGCGACGAACACCCGGCTCTGCTTCCCGGTGTACTGGTCGGCGTTCGGCAACGTCGCGCCATCGTTGAACTGGTTCTACAAGTACGTCGTGCGGCAGGTGACGGAGGACACCGGCACGATCGGCAGCACCCAGAAGGTCACCCGCTACGCGTACGTCGGAGGTGGAGCCTGGCGGTTCGACCGGGACGATCTGGTGCCGGCGAGGTACCGCACGTGGGGCCAGTGGCGCGGGTTCGCGACGGTCGATGCTGTCGTCGGCACTCCGAGGGTCGGCCCGTTCTCGGCGTCGCGGCAGCTGTTCATGCGTGGCATGAACGGAGACTGCGTCGACGCGACCTGCGTCGCGAAGAAGAGCGTGGTCGTCACGGACTCGCGCGGCGGGTCGGTCGTCGACCAGGACCGGATGAACGGCTTCCTGCGCGAGCAGATCATGTTCGGGGCCTGGAGCGACGCGACGATGGCCGGCTCGGCCGCAACGAGCGAGGAGCTCCAGACGCCGATCCTGGGCGCCGTCACGGCAACGGACGGGACGCATAGCGCCCAGCTGCTCGAGACCGCGAGCTCGAGCAAGCGGACGTACCGCACGACGTCTGGCGGGTACCTCGAGTCGGACCTCGCCTACACGTACGACGCGTACGGGCAGCCGCTGACGATCGACGACAACGCCGGCGAGTGCACGACCTTCACCTACGACACGAACCTCGCGGTCTGGCTGGTCGACCTCGTGACGAGCAAGGCGATCGTCGCGCGCCCCTGTGCCACGGCGCCCTCGGCGACGGTTGCCGACACGCTGAGCGCGACCCGCACGGTGTACGACTCCGCTCCCTCGTGGGCGGCGGCTCCCGGATCGGCGGTCGGCGATCCGACGCGAACGCTCGTGCTCGACGGCCCCGCCGCCGGCCCAGGCGCGTGGGTGACGAACGCGACGACGACGTTCGACGGTCTCGGCCGGCCGCTCGTGGTGACGGACGGGCTCGGGCGTGCGACGACGACGACGTACACGCCGGCCGTGAGCGGCCCGGCGACGCAGGTCGTCGTCGCGAACGCGCTCGGCCAGGCCACGACGACCACCCTCGACCCGCTGCGGGGCCTGACGCTCGCGACGGTCGACCCGAACGGACGGCGCATCGACGAGGCCTACGACGGCCTCGGGCGGCTCACGTCCGTGTGGCTCGCGAACAGGGCGAAGGCAACGCAGACCCCGAACGTCCGCTACGCGTACACGCTGTCGGCAACCGCCGGCAGCGTCGTCGAGTCGGACGAGCTGCGCAACAACGGCACCTACACGGCGACGTTCACCTACTACGACGGCCTGATGCGCGAGACCGAGACGCAGTCGCCGCTGCTTGACGGCACCGCCGGGCGCGTCGTCTACCAGACGCTGTATGACGGTCGCGGGCTGAAGGCGACCGTCACCGGCCCGGTCGGCCTGACCGGCGCGCCCGCCGCGACCGGCACGGTGATCGCGGCCGACAACCAGGTGATGGACCGCGTCGACACGAGCTACGACGTCTCCGGGCGCGTGACGTCCGTCACGGAGCGCCCCGGGACGCCCGGCGGCTGGCGGTACCTGACGACCTCCACGACCTACGACGGCGACACCGTGACGGTCACGCCGCCGACCGGTGGCACGATCACACGAACGACGGTCGATGCGCGGGGCAACACGATCTCGTCGGCCCAGTACGACGGCACGGCGTTCCTGACGAGCACGTACGCGTACCGGCCGGACGGGCTGATGACGTCGATGACGGATCCCGCCGGCAAGTCCTGGACGCGCTCCTACGACCTTCGTGGCCGGCTCGTCTCGACGGCCGATCCGGACGCCGGGACGACCCGGTTCACCTACGACGTGGCGGGCCAGCAGCTCACGCGGACGGATGCCCGTGGCGTGCAGATCACGACGAGCTACGACGGTCTTGGCCGCCGCACCGGCGAGCAGCGCACCGACGGCCCCACGCCGGTGCCGCTGACGCAGTTCACCTACGACGCCGCCACGGGCGGCATCGGGCAGCTCGCGACTGAGACGCGCACGGTGAACGGGAACGACTACACGCAGGCGATCACGGCCTACGACCCGCGCTACAACGTGCTGACCTCACAGACCACGATCCCGGCGTCCGAGGGCCTGCTCGCCGGGACGTTCCCGGGGAAGTCGGCCTACAACGTCGACGGACAACTCCAGTCGTACATCCCGCCGAACGTCCCCGGCCTCGCCGCCGTCGGCTACTCGTACGGCTACGACACGCTCGGGCAGCTTAAGTCCATGGCCACTGGCGTGGGCGCAATTGTGCCCGGTGTGCTGCACGACTACCTCGGCGACGTGTACCAGATGACGACGGGTGCGAGTCTCGGGCAGGGCGTGACGTATAACTGGAACTACGAGACCGGCACGAACCGGCTCGTCGGCCGCATCATCCAACGCCAGTCGCAGCCTGGCTACACGATGAACCTGAGCTACACGTACGACGACGCCGGCAACGTCACGAGCAGCAACGACGCTCCGAGCGGCGTCACGGACGGGCCGACCGGTGAGACGCAGTGCTACACGTACGACGGGCTGCGTCGCCTGACGGCGGCGTGGACGCCGGCCGCGGCGAGCTGTGCGGCGGCGCCGGCGAGCGCTGCCGCCCTCGGTGGCCCTGCCCCCTACTGGCGCACGTATGGCTACAACAATGAGGGGTCGCGGACCAGCGAGACGGATAACGCCGGCGTCACGCCGACCACGACGTCGTACCAGTACGCGGCCGGCGCCCCCCACGAGCTCGCCTCCACGACGACGGGCGGCCGCACGACCGGCTACGGGTTCGACGCTGCCGGCAACCGGACGACGGTCACGCCGCCTGTTGGCCAGGCGACGACGACGACGTTCGACGAGTTCGGGAAGGTGTCGTCCGTCACGAGCGCCGCCGGCACCGTCACCTACATCCACGACGCCGAGGGGCGCCTTCTGCTGACGAAGGTCGGCACGGACGAGACGCTGTCATTGCCGGACGGTACCGAGGATCGCGTCACGAACGCCGTGGCGTCATCGACGCGGTCGATCTCGTTCCTCGGCAACGCGGTGACGGTTCAAACCCCCGGCGGGTTCGTGAACATCGTTCCCGACCCGCACAACACGGGCGAGCTGGCGATCGACGACCACACCGACGCGATCTCGATCCGGCGCAGCCTGCCGTTCGGCGGGCTGCGCACGACGCCAACCTCGTGGCCCGACCAGCACGGCTTCGTGGGTGGGCTAGCCGACCCGGTCGCCGTGACCGGAACCGTCCACGTCGGCGCGCGCGACTACGACTCGGGCACGGGCCAGTTCATCAGCCCCGACCCGGTGCTCGACGCCGGGAACCCGTCCGGCTGGAACCCGTACGCATACGGCGGCTCGAACCCGGTCACGAACAGCGACCCGAGCGGGCTGATGCTGGCGTCGCCGGACGGAGGTGGTGGTGGGGGTCTCACCGCTACCGCGCCGCGACCGGCTCCGGCGAAGCCGAGGATGATCGTGTACGGCCGGTGGGCTGCGATCTATCGCTCCACGAGCGGCACGAACAAGCACTCCGACTCCGGCGGCAGCTTCTTCTCGAACATCGGGAACGCGTTCGCCGGGATGGGAGCCGGCGTCGCCGACCAGGTCGGCCTCGGCGACGTCTACACCGGCGCGATGAAGAGCGCCGGCGTCGACACGAGCAGCGGCTGGTACACCGGCGCGCGCACCGTCACGAACGTCGCGATCATCGTCGCTTCCGTCGCCGTCCCGGGCGTCGGCGCCGTCCGCGCCGGCATCCAGGCCGCGCGCCTCGCGAACGACGCACACGAGGCGCTGAACGCCGTCCGCGCGGGCGAGTCGATGCTCCCCGAGGCAGAGAGCCTCGTGCGGGATGCGGCGGAGTCGTGTAGCGCGAACAGCTTCACCGCGCGGACGCTGGTGACGATGGCGGACGGCTCGCGCGAGCCGATCAGCCGGGTGGCGGTGGGCGACCGCGTCCTCGCGTCCGACCCGGAGACGGGCCGCACTGAGGGGCGTGCCGTGACGGCGACGATCGTCCACGGCGGCGCCCACACGATGGTCGACGTCAGGCTCGCGGACGGCACCACGACCACCGCCACCGATCACCACCCGTTCTGGGACGCCACCACCACCAGCTTCGTGTACGCCGACCACCTCCACGTCGGCGACCGCCTCCTCGAGGCGAACGGCACGCTGATCCAGGTCAGCGGGCTTCGCATCTACCAGGCGGACGTGACCGCCTACAACCTCGCGATCGACGGCATCCACACGTACTACGCCGGCGACACGCCGGTGCTGGTTCACAACACGTGTGGCCCCCTGGTGATCGGCGAGAACATAAGCCGGGTCAGACGCTTCGCCGATGAGGTGGGAGGTCACGCATACCGACCTTGGACCCGGGCATCGGAGTCTGTAGCGCTCCGTCGGAACGAGCGCATGGTGCGTGACGCGATGAGCGCAGGCCGCGACATTATCGACATCGGTCCGGACTTCGCACGACGCGCCGCCGGGCGGGAACCCAGTTTGTTCTACAACATGGAGCGTCAGGTCACGCGCGGCTACGATCGGTACCAACGCGTTTGGGACAGATCCGGCCAAGCTGGCGGCGTTCCAGGGTTCGACCCGTGAGTCTTTCTACTTCGCCCGAGCTTCTTTCGAAGTGCCTTAGTGCGTTTAGCTTCCTCGAGGACTCTGGGGCTCGTGTGGAGGTGGAGGACGGTGCTTCGCGGTCGGTGGTTGGCTACGCTCTCGACGATTCCGTCTTCGAGGTCGAGTTCGATTGGAGCGAAATGGCCGTGTTCCTCCTCGTCTGTCAGCCGGGCCCATCAGGAGGGCGCCCTGGCGGCTACTATCGGGATCGCGGCCAACTTGTCCGAGTCCATCTACTCGAGGCGCTCGGTCGGGCGGGATTGGCCGACGATGGGTTGCGATCGGCGCTCCGAGCGGTAACGCGCCGCTCTGGAGCATCGGCCATGGAAGCTCAGATTGCTCTCGCGGCAAACACTCTCGCGGAGGTGCTCGCGGCCCTCCGCGATCGGTACGGGTCGGTCTTCGACTCTGGATAGCGACCTGCGTGTGGAAGGCGCCAGTAGGACGCAGGCCGCGGATCGCGAACCTGTGAGGCGATGATCCGCCTCCTCGAACCGGTCGCGCCGGGGGACTCCGATCACGCTGCGGTTCCGGTGACCGCCGTCGACCGGCTCGCGACGTACGTCGCGTCGCTGCCGTTCGCGTGGATCGACGTCGTCGCGCCGTCTGAGGCTGAGATCGCGGCGCTCTCGTCCGCCTTCGGCTGGCACGCGCTCGTTACGGAGGACCTCCGCAAGGGGAACCAGCGCCAGAAGGTCGAGCAGTTCCCGGGCAGCGTCTTCGCGGTGCTCCTGCGTCCGGCCCTGGTCGACGGTGTCGTCGTGTTCAGCGAGCTCCACGTGGTGCAGAGCGAGCGGCTCCTCGTGACGGTGCATGCGGCCGAGCCGCAGCTCGCGGAGCGCGCAGCGACGCGCTGCTCGGAGCGCGTCGACCTCGCCCAGAACGGTGCGATCGTTGCGACGACGCTCGTCCTCGACGCCGCGGTCGACGCCTACGAGGACGCGATCGACGCGCTCGAGGAGCTCGTCCAGAACCAGGAGTCGCGGGCGCTCGAGCCCGGCGGCGGCGACCCGATCCCCGACCTCCGCCGCGCCTCCGAGACACGCACGGCCGTCGCGCAGGTGCGCCGCGCCTCGGGACAGCTGCGCGAGGTCGTGGGCGTCTTCGTGCGCCGCGAGCTCGTCGACGTCGCGCACTCCAGCGAGCTCGACCTCGAGCTGCGCGACATCCACGACCACGCCGTGCGCGCGCACGAGGACCTCGACATGCTCCACGACCGCATGTCCGCGCTCGCCGACACGCGGCTCGCGGTCGTCGCGTTCCAGCAGAACGAGATCACGAAGCGGCTCTCGGCGTACGCTGCGATCCTGATCGTCCCGGCGATCGTGACGGGCTGGTTCGGCCAGAACTTCGAGCACATGGTCGGCCTCACCTGGCGCTTCGGCGAGGTCTACGCCCTCGGTGTGATCGTGGCGCTCTGCGGCGGCATGTTCCTGCTCATGCGCCGCGCCCGCTGGCTGTAGGTGAGGGAGCGGTGCCGCGAGCCGCGCAGGATGGAGGCTCAGTGCTCGGCGACGACCGCGCCGGCCGGTTCGGTCGGCAGCCCCTCCGCGTGCCAGTGCGTGAACCCGCCGCGAACGTTGTACGCGTCGTAGCCGATCGCACGGAAGGCGGTCGCGACCATCCCCGCGCGCACCCCACCTCGGCACATGAACGCGACGGGGACGGCGGCGTCCAGCAGCGGCGCGCGCGACGCGATCCGCTCGATCTCGTGGTGTACCGCTCCGGGGACCCGTCCGGCGTCCCACTCGTGCTGCTCGCGCACGTCGACGAGCACGATTGTCCCCGCCGCGAGCCGGTCGCGCACGTCGTCTGGCATGAGGTCGAGCGCGGGATCGGCGAACGCGCTCGGCAGGAGCGGGGGAGCGGAATCAGTCACGGGAGGTAGGGTACTCTCCGCCACCGTGAACGTCTCGCCGATTCGCGTCCCACGCTGGATCCAGCTCGTGGTCTTGCCGCTCGCGCTGCTCGCGGCGTGGACGCTCGGCGGCCTGTTGCAGCAGACGCTCGAGATCCTCATCGTCGCGTCGCTTGGTGCGCTGTTGCTGAACCCGTTGGTCCATGCCCTGACACGAGCACGGGTGCCGCGCGGGCTTGCCGTGCTCACCGTCTACCTGGTGGTGTTCTCGGTGCTGATCGGCGGGATCGCCGTCGCTGGTTCGCTTGTCGTCCAGCAGGTCGGCGATGCGGCGCGGGTGATCGATCACGAGGTGACGGTGCAGACGGCGACGGGGCGGACGCCGGCGGACGACCAGATCGACGCCTTCCAGCAATGGCTCGACCAGCACAACCTCGGCCAGCTGCAGGTGCGCTCGATCGGCCAGAAGGCGGTCGCACGGGTGCGCTCCGACATCTCCGGCTACGTGAAGAGCGCGATCGCGATCGGCGAGACCGTTGCGACAACCGTCGTCACCGGGATCTTTCGGTTCGTGCTCGTCCTCGTCGTCTCGATCTACCTCCTGCTCGACGCGCCGCGCCTCGCGCGCTTCGTCAATCGGCTCCTGCCGCCCGGCGAGGACGGGCGTGAGCTCGGGCGCGAGGTGCAGCGCTCGCTCGCCGCCTACGTGCGGGGTCAGCTCCTTGTCTCGCTCACGATCGGCGCCAGCGCGGGCCTCGCGATGGAGGCGTTCGGGCTGACCGGGCTGTGGCCAGCCGCCACCAGCTATGCCGTGTTCTTCGGGCTGTTCGTGATGGCGACCGAGACGATCCCGTACGTCGGGCCGATCCTCGGCGCCGTGCCGCCGATCGTCCTCGCGGTGATCGACGACCCGCTGATCGGCGTCTGGGTTGCGCTCGCGTTCCTCGCGATCCACCAGCTCGAGGGGCACGTCGTCGTGCCGCGGATCATGGGGTCGGCGTTGCGCAGCCACCCGTTGCTGGTGATCTTCGGGCTGCTCAGCGGCGCCGAGATCTGGGGCATTCCCGGGGCGTTGATGGCGCTTCCGCTGCTCTCCGTCGGGCGGGCGGTGTGGGATTTCGTCCGGCCGCGACTTTGCTTTGAACGGTGGACAGCCGTTGATGCGCTGGCTGGCGTCGGCCTCACGGGCGCACCAGCGTCCGCTCCGTCCGACGCGGTAGGTAGTGTTCTTCACCCGCCCCGCGTGCCGATCGAGCATGGCGACGGACCCCACATCTAGGAGGCGCACGTGAGGATCGAGAGGCGGTACACCGCACCGGGTGGCGACCCGTACGCTGGCATCGCGTTCGCTGAGCGCACGTCGCGCATCGTCAATCCGGACGGCTCCGTCGTCTTCGAGGCCACGCTCGATGCTCCTGCCGGGTGGTCGCAGGTCGCGGTCGACATCCTCGCGCAGAAGTACTGCCGCAAGGCCGGCGTCCCGGCCGCGCTGCGCCCCGTCGACGAGGACGGCGTGCCCGAGTGGCTGCGCCGGATGGAGGTCGACGAGAAGACGCTTGCGACGCTGCCGGCCGCCGAGCGCGAGGTCGGCGAGTCCGACGCGCGCCAGGTGTTCCGCCGGCTCGCCGGGTGCTGGACGTACTGGGGGTTCACCCATGGCTACTTCGGCGAGGAGGACGCCCACGCCTTCTACGACGAGCTGCAGGCGATGCTGGCGCGCCAGGCTGCTGCGCCGAACTCGCCACAGTGGTTCAACACCGGCCTGAACTGGGCGTACGGCATCGCCGGGCCACCGCAGGGACACTGGTTCGCAGAGCCCGAGACGGGCGAGCTAAAGCGCTCCACGAGCGCGTACGAGCGCCCCGCGCCGCACGCCTGCTTCATCCAGTCCGTTGCCGACGACCTCGTGAACGAGGGCGGCATCATGGATCTCTGGGTGCGTGAGGCGCGGGTGTTCAAGTACGGGTCAGGAACCGGCTCAAACTTCTCCGACCTGCGCGGCGAGAACGAGCGGCTGTCCGGCGGTGGCAAGTCGAGCGGGCTGATGAGCTTCCTCAAGATCGGCGACCGGGCAGCCGGTGCGATCAAGTCTGGAGGCACGACCCGCCGCGCTGCGAAGATGGTCACGCTCGATCTCGATCACCCGGACATCCAGCGCTACGTGCGCTGGAAGGTGGTCGAGGAGACCAAGGTTGCTGCGCTCGTTGCCGGCTCGCGGATGCTCGCGCGGCACCTGAACGCGATCGTCGCTGCGACGGAGGAGGGCGACGGCGACGAGCGGTTCGTCGCGCGTACCAACCCGGCGCTCGCTCAGGCGATCCGCGGAGCCCGTGCGGGCTTCGTCCCGGACGTGGCGATCAACCGCACCCTTGAGCTCGCGCGCCAGGGCGTCCGCGAGCTGCGCATCGATGAGTACGACACCGACTGGCAGGGCGAGGCTTACCAGACGGTGTCAGGCCAGAACTCGAACAACTCGGTGCGGGTCGACACCCGGTTCATGCGCGCCGTCGAGACCGACGACGTGTGGCACCTGTTCGAGCGCACCGAGAAGGCCCGCGCCGCCGTCGAGGATCGCCCTGCCCGCCCGTGCACGACGCTCCGTGCACGCGAGCTGTGGGACGAGATCGCCGAGGCGGCGTGGCAGTGCGCCGATCCTGGTCTGCAGTTCCACGACACGACCAACGAGTGGCACACCTGCCCGGCGGACGGCCCGATTCGCGCCTCGAACCCGTGCTCGGAGTACGTCTTCCTCGACGACACGGCGTGTAACCTCGCATCGCTGAACCTGCTGCAGTTCGAGGGAGCGAGCGGCTTCGACGTCGAGCTGTACCGTCATGGCTGCCGGCTCTGGACGATCGTGCTCGAGGTCTCCGTCCTGATGGCGCAGTTCCCGTCGCGGGAGATCGCTGAGCGCAGCTACGCCTATCGCACGCTCGGCCTTGGCTACGCGAACATGGGTGCGATGCTGATGCGCCGTGGCCTGCCGTACGACGGACCCGTGTCCTACGCGCTCTGCGCCACGCTCACGGCAATCATGCACTTCACGTCGCTGGCAACGAGCGCCGAGATCGCGGGCGAGCTCGGCGCGTTCCCGGCGTACGATCGCAACGCCGAGGCGATGCTGCGGGTGGTGCGTAACCACCGCCGTGCGATCTACGCGGCGCCCGACGTCGACTACGAGCAGCTCTCGGTGCTGCCCGTGATGGTCGACGTGACACACGCCGATCCGGCCCTGCTGGCAGCGGCGCGTGCTGACGCTGATCGAGCGCTCGAGCTCGGCGAGAAGCACGGCTACCGCAACGCCCAGGTCACGTTGATCGCCCCAACGGGCACGATCGGCCTCGTGATGGACTGTGACACGACCGGTATCGAGCCCGACTTCGCGCTGGTGAAGTTCAAGAAGCTTGCGGGCGGCGGGTACTTCAAGATCGTCAACGCCTCCGTTCCAGCGGCGCTCGCGAACCTCGGCTACCCCGCCGAGGAGTCGGAAGCGATCGTGCAGTACTGCGTCGGCGCTGGCACGCTCGAGGGCTGCCCCCACATGTCGCCGGACAAGCTTCGCCAGCTTGGCTTCCCGAGCACCGCGATCGACGCGATCGAGTCGCAGGTACGGTCCGCGTTCGACCTTCGCTTCGCGTTCACGCGCTTCGCGATCGGCGACGACGTGTGCACCGAGCACCTCGGCATTGAGCCGGAAGACCTACGGACGCCCGGCTTCGACCTGCTCACGGCCGTCGGCTTCTCCGCCGCCGAGGTCGAGGAGGCGAACCTCTACGTCTGCGGCACGATGACGGTGGAGGGGGCGCCGTACCTGCGCGACGAGCATCTCCCCGTGTTCGACTGTGCGAACAGGTGCGGTCGTCTAGGCACTCGAGCGATCGCCCCGCTCGCCCACGTGGAGATGATGGCCGCCGCTCAGCCGTTCCTCTCGGGTGCGATCTCGAAGACCGTGAACCTGCCGAACACGGCGTCGATCGCCGACATCGCCGAGATCTACCGCGTCTCCTGGAAGCGCATGTTGAAGGCGATCGCGTTGTACCGCGACGGGTCGAAGCTCTCGCAGCCGCTGAACTCGTCCGCCGCGGACGCTCTTACGGTGGAGGACGTCGAACCGGTCGTCGAGAAGGTGCTCTTGCCGAGCAGCGAGGAGATCGCCGAGCGCGTCGTCGTCGAGTACCTCCGCGAGCGGCGGCGCCTGCCCGACCGTCGCGCCGGTTACACGCAGAAGTCGACGATCGGCGGGCACAAGGTGTACCTGCGCACCGGTGAGTACGCCGACGGGCAGCTTGGCGAGGTGTTCATCGACATGCACAAGGAGGGCGCTGCCTTCCGGAGCCTGATGAACTGCTTCGCGATCGCCATCTCTCTTGGCCTGCAGCATGGCGTGCCGCTCGAGGAGTACGTCGACGCGTTCGTCTTCACCCGCTTCGAGCCGAACGGGATGGTGCAGGGCAACGCCCACATCAAGATGTCGACGTCGGTGATCGACTACATCTTCCGCGAGCTCGCCGTCTCCTACCTTGGCCGTGACGACCTCGCCCAGGTGAAGCCCGAGGACCTGCGACACGACACGATCGGCAGCACCAACCCGCGCTCGGAGCACCTCGCGCCGTTCGCGCCCACGACCTCGGCGTCGGCACCGGTCGCGTCTGCCGCCGTGGCCGCACCGAGCCCATCAGCGGCGGCGGTCGCCGTGCTTCCGGGCCGGGCAGTGAAGGCCGTCGCGCCGTTGCTCATGACCGACCGTGACGCCGCCCGTCTGCGCGGCTACGAGGGTGACGCTTGCTGGAACTGCGGACAGTTCACCCTGGTGCGTAACGGCAGCTGCCTCAAGTGCAACAGCTGCGGCGAGACGTCCGGCTGTAGCTGATCGATCCCGTCGCGCGGGGTGCCCGGGTCAGGCTGCCTGGGCGCCCCGCCACTCGACCTGACGGCGGGCAGCGAGGGCGTCGATCAGACGCAACTGGCGGCCGTCGCCCTCGCTGAGGAACGGGCCGACGGCGGTGTAGCCGTGCTCGACCAGGTAGCCGCGCAGCGACTCCGAGAGGCTCCCTGTGCTGCGGTGCTGGTTGTTCTTCGTCTCCTGCTCGAGCCGTGCGCGCACGATTTCCTCGAGCGGCGCGATGTCCCCGGCGACCGGAAGGCGCACGAGCGCCCGCCCGCGCCCGTCGACGCCGTGCACCGTTAGACCGGTCGGTGAGAGGGCCTCGACGCAGAGCTGCTCGATCGGCGGGAGCTGGTCGCTCATGACGTCTGGGTGCTGGTGGCGGCGGAGACCGCCTCGGTGCCGGCGCCGCCGCCGTTGGTGGCGACCTCCGCGTGGCCCTTCTCGAACGTCACGACGACCCCCGCGAGGACGATCCGGGTCGCGTGCCCGCCCGCCACGACGCGTCGCGCCGCGAGCTCGCCGGAGGCGACGATCGGGCCCGTGACGGCCACGCGCGTCCCGGGCGCGACGGGGTGCGTCCAGCGCACGCGCAGCGGCGTCCCGTCGGCGCGCGCGAGCACGAACGAGCCCGCGCCGGCCGTCACGACCGTCCCGCGGACGGGTCTGGTCGCTCCGAGCGCGGTCGTCGAGACGGCGAGGAGGGAGAGCACGGCGAGGAGGGAGAGCACGGCGAGGAGCGCGACGGGGCCGCGACGCGGGAGAGCCACCGTCACACGTTGCACCGCCGCAGCGAAGCACGCGTCCCCCGTTAGAGGGAGGAGCGTCACGGACCGCTGGCGCGTGCTGCGAGCTCGCGGATCCGCGGGTTCGCGGACACCTGTCCGGCATCGATCAAGCTGGTGCACACGACGTCGCCGGCCGCGAGGCGGCGCAACACCTCGTCCAAAACGCGGTCGGTGAGGCGGACCGCCGGCTGGTCGGCCAGGACAGCGAGCGTCTCCTGCACGCGAGCGGTCGTCGGATCATGCAACATCGTGAAGGCCAGCGAGGCGTCGTGCGGCTCGCGGCGCAACGCCGCGCACGCAGCGTCCCAGAGGTCGATCGAGACGGAGGGCGCCAACCGGAGGGCGAGCGCCCGCTCTGAAGACGGACCTTTGAGGAACGCGGTGCGCACCAGGTCCTGCACCGCTGGCGTGGTGAGGATCGTCGTCGCTCGCGCCGCCGCCCCGTCACCGAACTGCGAGATGCTGACGAGCGCGTCGACGCGTGCGAGCCGGTCACAGCGCCCGTTGACCGCCTTGAGGAAGGCGCGCGCCAGCGGCGCACGGGCGGTCTCATCGGCTGCGCGGGCGACGGCTACGATGATCGCCGCGGCGCCGTCGAGAACCCCGTCGGGTGCCGTGCGCACGACGGTCTCGACGAACCGTCCGGCGACGGCAGCCGGTGCCGCGAGCTGCTCCGCGACGTCGACACGGTCTCCGACGACGGCGATCAACCACTCGCGATCGCCGTGTGCCGGCACCGGTCGGCTCGCGAGACGCTCTACCACCTCGATCAGGCCCCAGCCTTCTGCTGTTCGGGCGATCGCCATCAACGCGTCCGTCGGATCGTTTGAGAGTCGCTCGATTGCCTCACAGGCGAGGAGCGTGAGCTCCTCGTCGGCGCCCAGGACGACGAGCTCGTCGATGTCACGCTCGTCACCAACCGCTCCCGTGAGGACGATCGCGAGCTTGACGGGCTCGGCGTCGCGGGCCGTCCGCCGGAGCCAGCGCACGTTGGGACGCAGGCGTGCGGCAGCGGCGCCGTCGAAGCGGCCGGGCGCCAAGAGCTCCTCCGCGTAGTCGGCGACCGGGTGAGCGAGCGCGAAGGCGTAGACGTCGTCGAGCGTCGCTTCGCCACTGCTCAGGGAGGCGACGACGGTGACCGCGGCCACGTGCACTGCGAGGTCGACGCGTCGCGCGTCGTCGACGTCGAGAAGGCGTTGCGGTGGACGCCTGCCGCCGCGGAGCCGCTCCAAGAGCGGTCGTTCGTCGCGATCGCTCGACGCTCCCATCGCTCTCACACTAGTCGCGAAAGGAGCCCTTCGTCAGGCCGCCTCGTCTCGTGGGTCGTCCCGACGGCGACCGTCCGACTGGCCCGGGTCACGGGCATGGAGGCGAGCGCTGTCGCTTGCCAACACGTTCAGCAACGCGTGCACGACGGTGGGATCGAGGTGGCTTCCGGCAGCGGCCTGGAGCTCGGCGATCGCGACCGACTCGGGCATGGCGTGGCGGTGAGGACGTTCCGACGTCATCGCCACGTAGGCATCGGCGGCGGCAACGATCCGCGCCTCGATCGGGATCGCCTCACCCGCGAGGCCGTCAGGGTAGCCGCACCCGTCCCAGCGCTCGTGATGGTGGCGCACCGCCCGCGCCGCCTCCTTGAGACCGGCGACGCGTCGGATGATCTCCTCGCCGATCGCTGGATGACCGCGCATCGTCGCCCACTCATCGGCGTCAAGCGCTCCGGGTTTCGTCAGGATCCGGTCGGGGATCGCAACCTTGCCGACGTCGTGCAGCCAGCCGCCGAGACGACAGCGCAACACGACTGGCGGCGCCGACCCGAGCGTCTCTGCCGTGCGCGTGGCGAGGTCAGCGACGCGGATCGGATGCTTCGCGGCCGTCCCCTCCCGCAGGCTCGCGGCAAGAGCGAGCGCCTCGGCGATCCGTACGGCCTCGGGATCCTCGGCGATGAAGTCCTCGAACTGCCACTCGTCGTAGAGGCGGGTCTGGTTGCGGCCGCGGCGCTTCGCGGTGTAGAGCGCCCTGTCCGCCGCGTCAACGAGGTCGTCTGCGTCGCGCAGCGCGTCGACGGCGAGCGCGGCGCCGACGGAGACCGTCACGGCAAGCTCGAGCCCCTCGACGATGATCGGCGCGCGCTCGATCGCGATCCGCACCGTCTCGGCAACCTCGCGCAACGCCGTCGCGTCACCGATCTGTCGGAGCAGGATGCAGAACTCCTCACCACCCCAGCGAGCGGCGCAATCGGTGGAGCGGACGGCGCCAGCCGTGCGCGCGGCGATCTCCACCAGCACGGCGTCCCCCGCGGCGTGTCCGTACGTGTCGTTGATCCGCTTGAAGTGGTCGACGTCGAGCAGCACGAGTCCGGGCGCGGGAAACGGCGGGCCGGTCAGCGCAGCGCTCAGCTCCTCGCCGAGATGGCGGCGGTTTGCGATGCCGGTGAGGGCGTCGGTGCGCGCCTGGCGGTCGGCCTCCGCGCGCGCCTCCTCGCTCGCCTCTGCGTGGCGCTGGGTGGCGCCGATCGTCGCCTTCAGCACACGCTCGAGCGCCATGCGACCCGTGACGTCGGCGGCGATCCCGAACACGTCGACGCCTGAGGCGGTGCGATACGGCCACGCGCGCAACGCGATCCAACGCGTCACGCCATCGAGGCCGACGAAGCGCATCGTGTCGTCGGTCTCCTCACCGTTGACGAGGCGCTGGAGGTGGTTGCGGAAGGTCGTGCGGTCATCCGGATGCAGCACGCGGCTCCAGGCAGAGGCGGCGTCGACGCCGGGAGGCACCGCGGCACCGAGGATCCGCTCGGCTCCCGGGCCGCTGAACGTTGTCTCGAGTCGGCCATCGGCGTGGATCGTGAACGCGTACAGGTGATCGCCGACGCCGTCCAGCAGGCGGGTGTACGTGCTCTCGTCGGCGTTCGGCGCTCGCACGGGCCGCGTCGCCGGCCCGAGCTCGCGTACCGTGATCACCCTTCGAGCGCCCCCGCCGGGAAGGAGGAGGTCGGTGGCCTGGACGATCAGCGCAAGACGCACGCCGTCTCGGCGGCGACCGATCACGTCCTGTGGCTCGTCGCGGTCGAGCTGCAGACCGGACGGCATCAGCGTGCTGACCGGCACTCCCTCGAGCGTGGCGAGCGTCGCACCGAACAGGTCTGCGAGCGCGCCGTTGCCGCCACAGATCGTCCCGGCGGCGTCCACGACGCACGCAGCGAGCGCTCGTTCGGGCGGCCGGCCTCGGCGCGTGTTCGGCTCGCGCTTGTTCACGCTCGGACTATCGGCGCGCCCGGCGTCAGGCGAGAGGGTGGACCGCGTCGGCCGGCTCCTCGTGGTCTGATTGCGAGATCGCCTGGTCACTCGACTGCCTGGATCGTCCTGCGCTTGCTGGCTCTGCCACCCGGTGGGTGGCAGAGCCAGCTAGCTGCGGCGTGGGCTTCGCGGGAGCGTCGCGCGCCGCTTGCGCTTGCCCCGGCAAGCCCTGCGCGACGCGCAACGATCCCGCTCGCTCCAGACACCTGATGAGCATGCCATCTCGCAATCACACCACTAGCGCACCGCGACGAGCGTGCGTTCGCGGCCGCGGAACGCGGCGACAGCTGCGACGCCGTGCTCGCGCAGCAGCGCACGGGCACGCAGGACCCGGCCGGCGTTGTTCGGGCGGTGCGCGTCGGAGCCAAGGCTGACGACTGCTCCTTCGGCGGCGCAGGCGGCGACGAGGGCGCTGACGAGCTCTGGGTGGCGGTCGAGGTCGGTGCCGTTCACCTCGAGCGCGACGTCGCTTCCTGCCGCCGTTGCCGCGAGCTCGCGGTACCGCGAGGCGACGAACGGCGGCGCGTGTGGGGCGCTCCGGGCGAGCCGCGCCGGGTGCGAGATGACGTCGTAGCGACCGCTCGCGGCCGCTGCGACGAGTCGATCCAGGTAGTCGGCCCAGGCCGCCTCAGGGTCGGCGTGATCGCCCTCACCTTCGACGGCGACGTCGTCCCTGATCACGTGGACGGAACCGATCACGACGTCCCAAGCGCGGGAGTGCTCGGCGCAGAACGCGTCGGTCGCCGCCGTCGTCGTCGCGTCGTCGGCGCGGACGTCGAGCTCGATGCCGACACGCACCTGGACGGGCGCAGCGATGCTCGCAGCGATCACGGCGTCGAGGTAGGTCGCATGGCTGATCGGCGGTCCCTCGGGGGTGAACCGCGTGGCGATGTACGACGAGGCGGTTCGCGCCTCCTCGATGTGGTAGACGTGCTCGGTAAAGGCGATCGAGCCGACCCCGGCTACGGCAGCCGCGGCAACCATCTCGCTCGCTGAGCCGTGGTAGATGAAGTGGTTGTGGTTGTCGGGTAGCACTGGGAGCAGGGTAGCCCGCTCAACGGCGCCCCTGGGCGAAGTGCTGGGCGGGTGGCGCAACGGCGACCAGGTCGTTGGAGGGCACCGCGCGGCGGCCGCGTCCGCGGTCCTGGGAGCGTGCGCCGATCACGTGACGGCCGGGCGTTGCGAGCGGTTCGAGGTGGCTAACGAGCACGTTGATGTTGCGGTCGCGGCGCTCGAGCGTCCCCTCTGCGAGCAGCAGCGGCTCGGTTCGGGCGAGCAGCCGGTAGCGCTCGTAGACGTCGGGGAACAGCACGAGGTTGACGAGGCCGTGCTCGTCCTCGAGCAGCAGGAACACGATTCCGTTCGCGCTCTGCGGTCGCTGTCGTGCGATCGCAAGCCCTGGGAGCGTGATCAGGCTGCCGCTCGGCAGGGCGCGGAGATCGGCGCTTGACACGATGTCTTCGAGACCACGCCGGATCGCTGCGATCGGGTGCTCGCGGATCGAAACGCCGGTCGTCGCGTAGTCGGCGACGAGCAGCTCCCACTCGCCCTGCGCGGGGAGGGCTGGTGCGTCGCCGACCGTGAGATCGAGCGCGAGCTGTCGGTGCCCGCCGCGCACCGGCGCCGAACGCGTCGCGAGGCCGAGCTCCCAGAGCAGCGTGCGTCGAGGGCCGAGGGCGTCACACGCGCCGGCGGCGACGATCCGCTCGAGCTGGTCGAGCTTCAGGTCGAGCCGAACGGCGAGATCGCGGGCTGAGCGGAACGGCCCGCGCGTGTGGCGTTCCGCGATGACGGCCGCTGCGCCATCTGCACCGAGGCCGGTGACGTAGCCGAGGCCGATCCGCACGGCGTCACCTTCCAGGACGCACGCCGCCTGCGAGCGCAGGATGTCGGGCGAACGCACCTCGACGTCGCGGCGTTGGCCATCACGGACGAGCGAGGCGGGAGGGTAGAAGCCCATCGGCTGAGCGTTCAGCAGCGCGCAGAGAAACGCAGCGGGGTGGTGTCGACGCAGCCATGCGCTCTGGTAGGCGAGCAGTGCGAACGCGGCGGCGTGGGCCTTTGGAAAACCGAAGGCGGAGAACGCGAGGATCTTCGCGAACACCAGCTCTGCGACGTGCTCAGGAACGCTGCGTGCGTGGCAGCCGTCACGGAACGCGTCCCACTGGGCGCGCATCGCTGCCTCCGACCTTCGTCGGCTCATCGCCCTGCGCAGCGCCTCGGCCTGTCCGGCGCTGAACCCGGCGAGCGCCTGCGCGGCGGAGAGCACCTGGTCCTGGAAGACGATCACGCCAAGCGTCTCCTCGAGCGGCCCTTCGAGCAGCGGGTGGTCGTATGGGATCGGGAACGCCGGGTCGTGGCGGCGTGCGAGGCGGCGCTGGATGTACGGGTGAACGGCGCCGCCCTGGATCGGGCCGGGGCGTACCAGGGCGACCTCGACGACGAGATCATCGAGGTTCTCCGGCTGGGTGCGCAGGAGCATCTGCATCTGTGCGCGCGACTCGATCTGGAACACGCCGACGGTGTCAGCAGCCTTGATCTCGGCGTACACCTCGGGGTCGTCGAGCGGGATCCGAGACAGATCGACCGCCTCGCCGCGTGATGCGAGGGCGACGACGCACTCCTCGACGGCTGAGAGCATGCCGAGCCCGAGCAGGTCGATCTTCAGGAAGCCTGCATCGGCGCACGAGTCCTTGTCCCACTGGCAGATCGTGCGCCCCGCCATCGCGGCCGGCTGGAGCGGCACCATCGTCGTCAGCGGCCGGTCCGAGATGATCATGCCGCCGGGGTGCTGGGAGAGGTGGCGCGGCATGCCGCCGATCGCGCGGCAGAGCGCCGCGAGCGCACGGAAGCGGCGATCTCCCGCACGCTCCGCGAGGCCGGGCAGGCGTGTCATCTCGTCGCCGACGGCGGCGGCGCTCCAGCCGTCGGATGATGCAGCGAGCCGCGCGACGTCGCTTGGCGGCAGGCCGAGCGCCTTACCGAGCTCGCGGATCGCGCCCCGTGCGCGGTAGGTGGAGTGCGCTCCGACGAGCGCCGCCTGGCGCGATCCGTAGCGTTCGTGCACGCGCAGGATCAGCCCCGCGCGGATGTCGCGCGGGAAGTCGAGGTCGATGTCGGGCACGGAGGCGAGCTCGCGGTTCAGGAACCGACCAAGCGACAGGCGTGCCTCGATCGGGTCGACGTGGGAGAGGCCGGTCAGGTAGCAGACGATCGAGCCGACGCTCGAGCCGCGGCCGCGTCCTGGTGGTAGCGTCATGCGTGGCGAGCCGGCACCGCGCACCTCGAGGGCCACCTCGCGCGCAAGCTCGAGCACCTCGTGGTGAAGCAGGAAGAAGCCTGAGAGGCGGTGGTGGCGGATCAGCGCGAGCTCGTCCGCGAGGCGGGTGACCCCTTCTGTGTGGTGACGCGAGCCGGCCGGGTAGCGCTCGACGAAAGCGTGAGCGCAGAGCTCTGCGAGGCCGACGTCCGGGTCATCGGTCGTCGTGGGTGGCCGGTAGCCGAGGTCGCGTGTCAGGTCGAAGGTGATCGACTCGGCGATCTCGCGGGTCGCTGTGATGGCGTGGGGGAGGTCGGCGAAGAGCGCGGCCATCTCCGTCGGACGCTTCAGCACGTGCTCGCGGTTGCCGCGCCGCGCACCCTCGCACCCGTCGAGCGTGGCGTGCGTGCGGATCGCAACCATGGCGTCCTGCAGCGGCCCGCGGTTGCGACGGTGCAGGTGCACGTCGTTCGTCGCGGCGATCGGGAGCGTGTGGCGTCGGGCGAGCTCGAGCAGGCTGCGCGTGCGGGCGCGGTCGCCGCGCTGGTACGGGCGGCTGATCTCGATCCAGAGCCGGCGGGCGAAGGCGTCGGCAAGCTTCCGTGCCCGGTGCGTCGCGAGCTCGCGGTCGCCCCGTCCGAGCGCTGCTGTGAGCGCGCCCGAGCGTGCGCAACCGCTGAGGCACAGCAGGCCGTCGGCGTGCTCGAGGACGTCGTGAAACGACACGTTGGGCGGAGCTGGCGAGCGGTCGGGGGCGTCGCGCGTGTGGACGTGCGCGAGGGTGATCAGCTCGCAGAGGTTGCTGTAGCCGGTAGTGGTCGCCGCGAGGAGCGTCAGATGGAAGTCCTCGTCACCGTCGCGCACCGTCAGCTCGCAGCCCGTGATCGGCCGGATGCCCGCGTCGGCAGCGGCTTGGGCGAACACGAGCGCTCCACACAGGTTGTCGTGGTCGGTGAGCGCGAGCGCATCGTGCCCTTGCTCGACCGCGCGGTCGACGAGCTCCTCGGGCGTTGACGCGCCATCGAGAAACGAGAAGGCGGAGTGGCAGTGCAGCTCAACGTAGCCCGTCATTCACAAAGTATACGAACAAGCGTTCGTGTTGACAGGTTGGATACAGTATCCATTATGGATCGAGTGACGCTTGACCGGATCGACCTCTCCAACCACGATCTGTTCGTCGACGGCCCGCCGCACGCCGTCTTCGACACCCTCCGCGTGGAGGCGCCGGTGTTCTGGAACGCCGAGAGGCCGCCGCGCAAGGGCTTCTGGGCGATCACGCGCTACCAGGACATCGTCACCGTGCTGGGCGATCCGACAACGTTCTCGAGCGAGCTCGGCGGCGTCACCCTCGAGGAGCAGTCGGCGGAGGAACTGGGAGAGCGGCGCAACTTCCTCGAGCTCGACCCACCGCGTCACGGTCGGTTCCGTAAGGTGCTCGCACCCGACTTCACACCAAAGGCGGTCGGGCGTTGGGAGGCGTGGCTGCGCGACCTGATCGTCCGCAACCTCGACGAGGTGCTGGTGACCCGCGAGTTCGATTTCGTCGAGGCGATCGCTGCGCCCGTGCCGATCCGCGTCCTTGGCCACATCATGGGCGTCCCCGACGAGCACCACGACCGGTTGATCGTGCTCTCCGACAGGCTGATCAACAGCAACGATCCAGAGCTCGCGACCGTCACGTCCGACTCTGCCGACTCCGACCCGTACCGCTTTGAGCCGTTCCGTAGCCCGGATGCGGCAGAGATCGTCGCGATCGGCCGCGCGCTGTTCGACGAGCGCCGCCGCGAGCCGCGCGAGGACGTGATCTCCTACCTCGTGAACGCGAGCCCGGACGGTGGTGCGTACACCCAACAGGAGCTCGAGATCAACTTCGTCACGATGGTCGTCGCCGGGAACGAGACGACGCGCTCGGCGATGGCGAACGGCATCCTCGCGTTCTGCGAGAACCCTGACCAGTGGCAGCTTCTGCTCGACCAGCCCGAGCTGATCAACGCCGCCGCAGACGAGATGATCCGCTACGCCTCGCCGGTGTGGCACTTCCGCCGTACGGCGACGCGGGACGTCACGCTCGGTGGCGTGACGATCCGCGAGGGAGACAAGGTCGTGGTCTGGTTCGGCTCTGGCAATCGCGATCCCTCCCGGTTCCCGGACGCCCATCGTTTCGACGTCACCCGCCCGCCGAGCAAGCACACGCACTGCGCCTTTGGCCGTGGCGGGCCGCACTACTGCATCGGAGCGCACCTTGCGACGCTCGAGGTTCGCGTGCTGCTCGAGGAGCTCGTCGCGCGCGTCCAGTCGATCGAGCTAGCGGGCGAGCCGCGCCGGGTGCGCTCGAACTTCGCCAACGGTCTCAAGACGCTCCCCGTGCGGGTCGCCTTGCGCTAGGAGCCCGTCGGTCTTCGTCCTATCCCCGCTGGCGGTACCAGGTGCCAGGGAGGCGCCGATCCTCGAACACGACGCAGACGCGACCGCCCGCGAGCACGAGCTCGAGGTAGCGGCGTCGGATCGGTGCGTCCGTCCACCAGCCCTCCTCGACGCGCCACTCCTCGCGGATCGCCTCGACCGCTCGGCCATCGACGGTGATTGGTCGGCTGCTCGTGTCGACGACCACCCGCGCCGGGACGGGAGCGTTCAGCGTCTGCAGGCGCCTGCTCATCCGGGCGCGAGCCCGTACCGTCGCTCGGGCAGGCGGCTGTCGACGTCGATCGGGACGACCTGCAGCGCGGCGTCCTGCCCGAGCGCCGCGCGCACCTGGGTGACCGCGCCCGCAAGGCGGGCGGCGCGCACGTCACCGTCCTCGCGAAACAGCGGTGCCTGCTGGTTGCCAGGCGCGAGAGCGGTGATCTCGAGCGTGAGCTCCTCTGCCGGGGCGGGAAGCCGGGCGAGCTTGGCCTGAAGCGCCAGTCGGATGCGCGTGGGATCGGCGGTGGGTTCGCGCAACGACGCGTCGACGCACCAGGAGCCGCCGCCGACGAGCCGGGCGCCAAGCGTCAGCACTCGCGGCTCGCGCCCCTGTCGGTCAGCACGCGCCAGGAGGCGCTCGACGAGCACGCGTATGGCGTGGTCGAGCGCGCCCTCGGTGGTGGTTGCGTCTGGCATCGTGATCGTCTCGCGCATCGGCTCGCGCGGCGTGCGGGGGACGAGCGGTGTCGGGTCGTCACCGCTTGCAAGCCGCCAGGCGCGCTCACCGTCGGGTCCGAAGCGGTCGCGCAGACGAACGCGACCGAGCGCCTCGACGGCGCCCAGTCGATCGACGCCGAGCCGTTCGAGCGTCGTCACGAGCGAGCCGGGGACCGCGCCGTCGCTCTGCAGCGTCGACACGGCGAGCGGTGCGAGGAACTCACGCACCGCCGGGCCGGTGACGACGACCGGCCGTCCAGGACGTGCGCGTCGCGTTGCGGCGAGCGCCGGGAACCGCCCGGGTGCCGCTCCGACCCGGCTGGACGGGGCGATCTCCTGGAGTCGAACGAGGACGGCCGCCCGTCCACCGTAGAGCAGCTCGACGGGCTCGGTTGCGAGCAGCGCACGGCCGGGGCCGGCCGGCTCGACGGGGATGCCGAGCGCCTCGATCCGCTCGAGGAGACGCTCGTTCGCGGAGGAGACGATGATCGGGTCGGAGGGCAGGAGCGCTAGACCGGGGCAGAGGGCGAGCGCCTCCGAGATGCGCATGCCCTCACGGACCCCCGCGGTGGACGCCGCTGCAGACGGCTCGCCAACGCGCGGGGGTCCGCCAGGCTCGGGCGCCAACGCGGCGGCGAGAGCGGGGTCGCGCAGACCGAGCCGGCTAGCGGTGACGGCGAACGCGAAGCGGGGGATGACCAGGGCTGCGATCACCCGCTCCAGCATACACGAACGTACGTTCGTGTACTACGATCGCATCGATGACGATGCTGGCTTGCGCGGCGTGTGGCGAGCCGGTTGACGGGTTGCGCAACGGATGAGTCCGGGCGTGGTGGACGTTGGCGACGCCGTCGTGCTGGGCGGGATTGCCGGCTATGCCGTCGCGATGCCGGTCGGCGCGATCTCGCTCCTGATTCTCGACACGGGGATCCGCCGCGGGCTCCGGCTCGCGCTGGCTGCAGGTCTTGGTACGGCGCTTGCCGACCTGCTGTACGCCGCGGGCGCTGCCCTTGGCGGCTCGGCGCTCGCGCGCCTGTTTGAGCCGGTAGCGGGAGCCGTTCGAGTGGTCGCTGCAGGTGCGTTGCTCGCGGTCGCGGCGGTGCTCGTCCGCCAAGCCCGATCGGTGCTGGTCGAACGCACCGTGCAGGCACGGAGCGCGGCGGCGACGTGCGTGCGGTTTCTCGCGCTCACGATCATCAACCCGGCGACTGCGGCGTCGTTCGCGGCGGTCGTGCTCGGGACCGGAGACCGGCAGCTGACGTTCGCGTCCGGCGCCGCGTTCGTCCTCGCCGCATTCGTCGCCTCGCTCTCCTGGCAGTGGGTTGTTGCTGCTGTTGGAGCGATGGCGCACCGGCGCCTCCCGGCATCGGCACGGCGGTTGACCAGCGGCGTCGGCGCCGGTCTGCTCGCGCTGCTCGCGCTGCGGGTCATCCTCAGCTGAGGCGGGGCTCACCCTCCTGGGGGGTTTTCGCTCAAGGGCTGCGCCGAGCGGCTCGCCAGCGTCAACTCAGCCCGCGTTCTGCCGATAGCTGATGAGGCGTGAGCGATGGCGATGTCACCTCGAGGCTTGCTCGGCTGGCCCACATGGATGGGCAGCCGCGATCGTTGCGCGGCGCGATTGGCGACCGCATGCAGGCCGCCTCTGAGGAGGAGATCCAGGGCCGGATCCGCGAGGAGTCGCAGAAGCTTCTGAAGCAGTCCGAGAAGCTCCTGAACCAACGCGAGGCGCAGCTTGAGGCTCGCGAACGGGCGCTGGCTGCTCACGAGACGGGCGTCGACCTCTCGACGATCAACGCAGACACGATCGCGCGGGTGGGCGAGCTTGAGGGCCACATCGGCGAGCTCGAGGAGAGGGCTGTTGCGCTCGAGGCCGAGATCGAGCGGGAGCGGCGTCGCGCCGGCGAGCTTGAACAGATGCTCGAGTACCACAGCTTCGCGCGGAGCGACGACGACGATAGCGGCGTCGAGGCTGACCTCCGTGCGGAGATGGAGGCGCTCCAGGCGCAGATCGCCGGGCGGGATCTCGATCTCGTGCAGGCGCGCGCCGCCGTGACGGGTGCCGAGGACCGCCGCCACGAGCTGGAACGGGTGCTCGCCGACATCCGCGCCGAGTCCGCGCGCAAGATCGACCCGGATGACATGCGCGTGCGGATCGTCGGTCTCGAGCGCGACGCGGCGCGCGCTGGCGAGCTTGCGGCGCGCGCCGAGGAGCTCGAGGCCCGCATCGCCGCCGGCGCCGCCGGGCCGGCGTCAGACGCTGAGCTGGCGGCGGAGGTCGACCGGCTCCGCGCGGCCCTCGCAACGGCGTCGACCCAGACGGCGAGTGACGGCACGAGCGAGGAGATCGAGGCCTTGCGTGCCGAGCTTGTCGAGGCCCGCGCGGCGGTGCTCGCGGCGGAGCAGGCGATCGCTGCTCCGAGCACGATGGACGCCGAGACGGCGGAGGGTCGCGTCGCGATCCTCGAGGACGCGCTGTTTCGTCTGCAGCTCGAGCTGGAACAACGTCCCCTTGCCGGCGACCACGCTCCCGACCCGCGTGCCGGCGAGCTGGCGGTCGAGATCGATGAGCTACGACGCGAGCTCGCGGGTCGTGAGGACGAGATCGCGAGCCTTCGACGGGCGTCCGACGTGGCAACGGAGATCGCTGCGCGGCTCGCCGCCGCGGAGCAGTCGCTCGCCGAGGAGGGTGCCGCTCGTGTGCTGGCCGAGTCCGATCGAGCCGAGCTCGAGCGCCGTGCCGGACTTGATGCCGATGCGTTGGTCGACGTCCGCGAACGGCTCGTCGTCGCTGAAGCTGCGGCTGCGGCGGCGCTGGCGGCGCGGGAGGCGTTCGCGGGCGACGTCCAGTCTGCCGATGCCGCGCTGACGGCGTTGCGGGACGAGGTCGCGGAGCGGACGCTCCAGCTCGAGCAGGCGAACGCGCGGCTCGATGCCGTCGAGGCGGCCGCTGCCGACGCGACGCGGGAACGCGAGCGGGCGAGCGACGCTGCAGCGGGAGCCGTCGAGGCCCTTGCGGCGATCGAGGAGCGGGCCGCGAGGGACGTGGCGGCGCTCGCCGAGGCGCGCGAGCAGCTGGCTCGTGCGCAGGACGCTGCCAGCGACGCGTTGCGTGCTCGGGACGCGGGGCAAGGAGAGGCCGAGGCCGCTGTCCGGGAGCTGGACGAGCTGCACGGCCGGGTAGCTGAGCAGGCGCGTGCGCTGACCGCCGCGCACGAGGAGGTCGAGCGCGCGCTCGAGGCCACCGCGTCGGCGATCCGAGACCGGGAGACGGCGGACGAGAGCGCCGAGGTCGCGGCGCGCGGATATGCCGATCGTCGCGAGCAGCTTGCTGCAGAGGTCGCTGCTGCGCGTTCCGTGAGCGTTGAGCTCGAGCAGCGCCTCGCCGCGCAGGAGCACGAGCGCGCACTGCTGCAGCAGGCGCTCGTGAACGCCGACGCCGCAGCGAGCTCGTTGGCGGTCGAGCACGAGAGCGAGCAGGCAGCGCGGATCACGCTCGAACGCCGCTTGGCCGAGGTTGAGCAGACGCGTGCGGACGCCACCGGCGCTGTGATGGACGCGGAACGGCGTGCCTCGGAGCTCGCGGGGGAGCTGGAGGCGCTCCGGCGGTCCTCGACCGAGGAGTCCGACGAGCAGGACGCCTTGCGGGATGAGCTGACGACGGCGAAGCGCCTGCTTGACGAGGTTCGCGGCCGCACCGAGGAGCTTGAGGCTCGCGACGAGCAGCTCCGACGCGAGCGTGATCGTCTGGCTGAGTTGGCAGAACGCGCGCGCGCCGACGCCGACGCGACAGCCTCCGACCTCGCGGAGGCCGAGGGCGAGCTCGGCCGTCGCGCGACGGCCTTCGACGTCGAGCAGCAAGCGCGTGTGGGCGAGCTCGCTACGGCGCGTGAGGAGGTCGAGCGGCTGACGGCGGAGCTGGGCGCGACGCAGGCGCAGGCGAACGACCTCGCGACGGACCGAGCGCAGGCAGAGGATCGAGCTGCAGAGGCTGACGCGAGGCGTGCTGGCGCCGAGATCGAGCGTGCAGCGATCGCCACGACCCTGACCGATCTCGAGCACCAGCTAGCCGCAGTGCAGGCGGAGTCCCGTGACGCAGCCGATGCGCGCGCCGGTGCCGCGGCGCGCGCTGACCAGGCCGAGGCCGAGCGAGCCGGGGTCGAGTGCGACCTTGCCGCGCTCCGGGGAGAGGTCGCTCGGGTCGAGGAGCGGCTGGCGGACGAGACGCGCTCGTCCGAGTCCGCGCTCGCCGAGCTCCAGCGACAGCTCGACGACGTCCTCGGTGAGGCGGCTGCGCTTCGACAACGCGAGGCGGACGCCCGTCAGCGCGAGGAGTCTCTCGAGTCGGCCGTTGCTGCGACCCGAGAGGAGGGCGAGCAGCAGGTCGCCCGACTGCAGCAGGAGCTCGCTGCCGCGACAGCGGCAGCGCAGGTGGAGATCGCACGGATCCGTGCTGCGGCGGACGAGGCGCGCGACGGCGACGCGGAACGCTCGGAGCGAGACGCCACGAGGCTTGCAGAGCTGGAACAGGCGCTTCGAGCGGCGACCGAGGCCGTCGACGCGGCGACCCACGACGCAGACCGGAGCCGTGAGATCGCTCGGGAGGTGACCGCGGCGGCGGAGCGCGAGCTGGCGAGCCTGCAGGCGAGCGCCGACGAGCGATCGGCCGCCCTCGAAGCGACGCTGGCGGAGGTCCGCGCGCTCGCCGACGGGCGGGTCGATCCGCTCGAGGTTGAGGACCGGCTTTCGTCGCTCCGGCGCGACGTCGACGCGGCCCGCGCGGAGCTTCGACTGCGCGAGGAGCAGCTGACGGATGCCGCTCGTGAACGGGAGGAGCGTCACGCTGCGGCGCTGGTGGCGGCGGAGGCCGCTGCGGCGACGCGGCAGGGCTCGATCGCGGTCGCCCTCGCCGACGCGACCACGGCCGTCGTGGCGATCACGGCCGAGCGCGACGCGCTCGTCGAGCAGGCCCGGTCGACGGCCGAGGCGCTGGAACTGGCAGGCGAGCAGCTCGCCGGCGAGCTGCGCTCCGGGGTCGAACACTTGCGGGTGATCAGCGATCTCCGCGCCGAGGCGGCACGACTGACGGCGGCAGTCGACGAGCTCCGCGGAGAGGTCGATCGTCGCATCGATCCCGCTGAGCATCACACGCGTGTTGGTGCCGCGGAGACTGCATTGGAGACCGTCAGGGCGGAGCTTGCGGTTGAGCGGCTCCACGCCGTTGAGCAGCGAGAGGCAACGAGCGCCGAGGTGGCGGTGTTGCGGGCCGCGATCGCTGAGGCCGAGTCGGGCGCAGAGATCGTTCGGCGTGAGCGCGACGCCGCGGCCGCCCGGCTGGAGACGGCGATGCGCCGGGTCGGTGAGCTCGACGACGCCGTCCAAGCGGCCCGGCGTGAGGCGGAAGGTCGGCTTGACCCGGCGGTGGTGGCGCGCCAGCGCGACGAGCTCCTCGCGCAGGTCGCCGCGGCACGGGTCGAAGCTGCGGAGGCACGCACCGGGCGCGAGGCGACGCAGGTGTCCCTCGACACCCTCCGCATCGAGGCGACGAACCTGGCAATCCAGGTGCAGGCAGCCGAGGAGCGAGCTGGTCGGCTGAACGCAATGGAGGTCGACCTGAAGCAGGCGGTTGACGCACGTGAGCTGGCGCGGACGGACGCGATCCGCAGCGCTGCGCGCCTGGCACAGGTCGAGTCGGAGCTCGTGTCGGCACGCGCCGAGGCGCGCGAGCGGGCGATCTCTCTCGAGGAGCGTGCACGAATCGCCGAGGCGCGGATCAGCGACCTCGAGGACCAGCTCGGGGGCGCCCCTTCGAGCGTGCTTCTCACAGGTGACGATGCGCCGGACGTCGATGGCGCGCTGCGCCACGCCGCCGAGCTGCAGGCGCGGATCGCGACGCTCCAGTCGCGTGAGGAGGCGGCACGGTCGCAGATTCTCGCGCTGCGCGGCGAGCTCGAGTCGCTCCGGGGCGACGACGCGATGCGGGCCGGTGCGATGGCCGGCCTCTCCGGCCGAGAGCGCCAGATCGCGGAGCGCGAGGCACAGCTTGCCGGTGATCGGACGAGGGTCGCTGAGCGTGAGGCGGAGCTTCGGGGCCTTCTCGAGCGCCACGAGCTCGACGGCGCCCGCCTGAAATCCGATCGCGGGGTGCTCGACGTGGCACGCACGGATCTTGCTGCCCGGGAGCGGCAGGTCCTCGCCGAGCTTGAGGAGCGCGAGACGAGGCTGGCCGCCGAGCTCGCCGATCGCAGCGACGCGCTCCAGCTTGCTGCCGCAGAGATCGAGGAGGCACGATCGCAGTCGCACCAGGTGGTCGCCGGTCGCGGTGACGACCTCGAGCGACGAGAGGTCGAGCTGACGACGATCGCGGAGTCACTGGCGCGGCGTCGCGACGAGATGCGGCGGCTCGATGACGCGCTCGCGACACGCGAGCGTCAGCTCGACCGTCGCGCGAGTGACCTTGAGCGGCGCGCTGGAGAGGTCAAGCGACGTGAGGACGAGGTCGACTCGGCCGAGGAGGAGGTCGAGCGGATCCGGACGTCGATGCTGCGCAGCGAGCCGGTCACGCTACGGGCCGTCGCGCCGCTGCCGGAGGCGTCCGACGACGTCGAGCTCGACGAGGATGGCAACCCGGTCCAGGCGTGGCTCGACCGCCGGCGCCGCAAGCAGGCATCGCTCGAGGCGAAACAGGCCGATCTCGACCGGCGTGAGGTCTCGGTGCGCGAGCTCGAGGGTCGCCTGCGCGCCCTCGAAGGAGCGCTGACGCGGAAGGAGGCCGATCTGGCATCGTTCGCCGAGATGCTGCAGCAGTCGCTCGGTCAGGCCGAGGACGCCGCGCTCGGCGAGGTCACCCGTTCGAAGGCTCCGTCGGACGAGGACCCGACCCAGCGGCTGCGGTTCTGGACGCGTGACAGCTCGACGGGCAACTCGAAGGCGTCCTGATCGTCGGTCGCCTGAGAACTTGTCGCTCGTAGCGTGATTTTCCGTTCCTCGGCGCCTTGACACGCGGGCTCTCGGAGCGGTACATTCTCCTTGCGCCGAGCACGGGGCCCGAGGAGATCTCGGCCCGGGTATCAGAGCCGCGACGAAGGGCAGCCGGAGTCGAGGGGACGGTACGCGGGCCGCGAAGGATGCGGGACACCGACTCGGCGCCTCGCGTCCTGCACCGTCCACGCAGACGTCGCCGTCCGGTACGCTGGTCGCCATGTCGGTCAGACCTCGTGCGGTGATCAGCGGCGGCTCGTCCGGGATCGGGCTCGCCGTCGCGCGACGGCTTGTCGCGCTCGGCTACTCGGTGCACCTCGTGGCGCGCGGCGCCGATCGGCTCGACGCGGCGACGCGCGAGCTCGGCGAGCACGCGACCGGGACGGTGCTCGATGTTGCTGACCCGGCCGCCGTGGCGGCGTTCGCCGAACGTCTCCGCGTTGACGGTCTGCACGAGCTTGCGCTGCTCGTGTGCAACGCCGGCATCCCTGGTCGCGCGTCAGCGACGTCCGTTGACCCGGCGCTCGCACGAGTAGTTATGGGCGTGAACTATCACGGGATGGTCGATCTGACCCGTGCGTTCTGGCCAGAGCTGGTTGCCGCAGGCGGTACGGTGGTGAACGTGTGCAGCGTCGCCGGCACCGTCGCCCTTGCCGCCGCGGCGCCGTACAGCGCCTCGAAGCATGCAGCGCTCGCGTGGTCGAGGTCGCTCGCAGGCGTTGCGCGCACGACCGGCGTTCGCGTGCTCACCGTCAACCCCGGGCCGGTCGCGACCCCGGGGTTCCCGCAGGCGAAGCTGGTCGCGCGCCGACGGACAAGCCGGGTCGTGATCACCGCCGACGCCTGCGCGGAGTCGATCATCCGCGGCCTCGAACGTCGGCGAGGCGAGATCTTCGTGCCACGGTGGTGGCGCGTGGCCGCCGTCGCGCAGAGCGTCCTGCCGACGCCGTTTGCCCGCCTTGCCGGTCGGGCGTGGCGGGGGTAGCGGGCTCGATCTCTCACCCACGCGCCATCGCCGACCCTGTTTGACGGGCTCCTAGAACGCGCGTGGGAGGAAGCCGACGCGGTCACGCGCGGCCTCGAGCGTGGGGGTGGCGAGCTCGCGTGCACGGTCGGTGCCGCGGCGCAGGAGGCGTTCGACCTCGGCGCGGTCGCCCGAGAGCTCGCGGTAGCGCGCCTGGATCGGCGCGAGGTACTCGACGAGCGCCTCGAGCACCGCCTTCTTCAGCACGCTGTACCCCTGGCCCGCGAGCTCGTCCTCGAGCCTGGCGACCGGCGCGCCGGTCGTGATCGAGAGCAGCTCGAGCAGCGCGCTCACACCCGGCTTGTCCGCCGCCGCGCGAACGTCGCTCGCGGAGTCGGTAACGGCTGACATCACCTTCTTCTTCAGCCGCGCCGGCTCGTCGAGGAGCCAGATCGTGCCGAGCTCCGAGCCGTCGGTCTTCGACATCTTCCGGTCGGGCTGTTGCAGGTCCATGATCCGACCGCCCTGGCGCGGGATCGATGCCTCGGGGACCTGGAACGTGTCACCGTAGCGTCCGTTGAAGCGGATCGCGATGTCGCGCATCAGCTCGAGGTGCTGTCGCTGGTCATCGCCGACCGGCACCCGCTCGCCCTGGTAGAGCAGGACGTCGGCAGCCTGCAGCACGGGGTAGTCAAAGAGGCAGATGGAGATCGAGTCGCGACCCTCGCTCTTGGCCTTGAACTGGGTCATCCGCGAGAGCTCGCCCATGAACACGACGGAGTTGAGGATCCACGCGAGCTCGGCGTGCTCGCCGCCGAGCTGGCTCTGCACGAACAGCGTCGCCCGCTCCGGATCGATGCCGACGGCGAGCAGCACCGTCGCCATCTCCAGCGTGTTTGCGCGCAGCTCGGCCGGGTCGTGCGGGAGCGAGATCGAGTGCAGGTCGACGACGCAGTAGAGGCAATCGTGGTCGTCCTGGTCGGTCACCCAGTGGCGTAACGCGCCGAGCAGGTTGCCGAGGTGAACCTGGCCGGTGGGCTGGATGCCGGAGAAGACGCGTGCCATCAGGGCGTTGATGGTACCGGAGCGCCGCACAGCGTCGGGTCGGTGACGCAGGCGCCTGCGAGCGTCCGCGACACCGGGGCTTGAAGGAGCGCGCCGTGCGGGCGGGGGACGAGACGCACACCGACGTACGCCCAGCCGCCAAGGGCGCACACGGCGAGGATCGCCATCACGGCGAGGCTCGGCGCTGGCGGTCGACGAACGGTGCGGCGCCGCGTGACGACCACCGGTTGTGCGACCGGGACGGCGATGCCTCGAACGGGTGCCAGGACGGGCGTCACGGACGCCATGCGGTCAGTATCGGGCTGACCGCGGTCGCACTTGAGCGCCGTCCGGTGCGCTACGCTCGGCTGCGTGCAGCCTTCGGACGAGCTTGCGGCGCTGATCGCCGCCAAGGACGGAGCGCTCTCACCGAACGACCGCCGGGTCGCCGACTACCTGCTCGAGCACGTCGAGGACGCGGCGCTCGCCTCAGCCGATGAGCTCGCCGGCCGGATCGGCCTCTCGAAGGCGGCGGTTGTGCGGTTTGGGATCCGGCTTGGTCTTGGTGGGTTCGCTGGGCTTCAGGCCGTCGCGGCCCGTGCGGTACGCCGACATCTCGACCTGGCGACCGAACCGAGCGTGCCCGGACCGGCCGTTTCGGGCATCGCCGAACGCTGGCACCGCGCGGTCACGGACGATCTGCTGCGGTCGCTCGAGGCAACCGACGGCGGTGCGATCGACCGTGCTGCGGCGGTGCTTGACTCCGGCGAAGGGTGGATTCACGTGTTCGGGCAGCGCGCCTCTGCGGCCGTCGCCGAGTACGCCTACTTCCTGTTGAACCCGATCTTGCCGAACGTCGTGCGCGTCGAGTCGGGGGAGAGCGCGCTCGCTGACCACCTGCTCGACGTCGGCCCCGAGGATCGCCTGCTCGCCGTCACGTTCCGTCGCTACGCGAAGGTGACGACGGACGTTGTGTCGTACTTCGCGGAGGCCGGTGCCGCGACCGTCCTGGTCACCGACTCGCGTGGCGCGCCGGCGGCCGCCCGCGCGACCGAGGTTCTCGTCTGTGCCGACGACACGCCGGGCCCGTTTCCGACCGCCGTCCCCGGCGTGTTCCTGCTCGAGGTGCTCGCGCGCGCGCTCGTCGACCGGAACCCGGCGCGCGCCGAGCGACGCCGCGGCGATGCGGAGCGCGTCTGGGGCCGGTTCGGGACGTACTGATCGTGTCTGTCGCCGTGATCGACTCGGGGTTGGGTGGCGTCGCGGTCCTGCGCGAGCTGCTCGCGATCGCACCTGGCGCGAACGTCGACTACCTCGCAGACCACGCCGGTCACCCGTACGGAAACCGCTCGCCCGCTGACATCGCCGCGCGGATGGCTCGGCTCGCCGACGCAGCCCTCGGCCTTGGCGCGTCTGGCATCATCGTGGCCTGCAACACCGCCACCGCGGTGGCGGTCGATGCGTTGCGCAGCCGTCTCCCGGGCGTGCCGATCGTCGGCATTGAGCCACCCGTCAAACCGGCTGCGGCGCTCACCCGCACCGGCGTGATTGGCGTGCTCGCGACCGCACCGACCGCCTCCTCCTCGCGTGTTGCGCGGCTCGTCGAGTCGCACGCCGAGGGCGTCCGCGTCCTCGTCACTGGGTGCCCGGGCCTTGCCGACGCGGTGGAGGCTGGAGCGATCGAGGCGCCTGCGACGACGGCGCTCGTGCGTCGCTACGTTGGCCCGCTCCTCGCCGCGGGGGCCGACGTGCTCGCGATCGGGTGCACGCACTACGCCTTCCTCGCTGACACGATCGCGACGATCGCCGGTGCCGACGTGGCGATCGTCGACGGCTCGGCGGCGGTCGCACGCCGGGCCGCGACCGTCGTTCCCGGCCTTGCCGAAGGCGCCGGTCGTCTCCGCTGGTACTCGAGCGACGTGCGCGCCGCCGACGGCCTCGCGCGCGCCTGGGGTGAGCCGGTGAGCGTGCGTCCCGTCGCGTGGTAGTGTCGGTCCGTGGAAGCGATTCTCCGACACGTCCACCCGTGGCTCCGCGAAGCGCCGAGCTTCGTCGTCGGTGATCCGCCGGCAGACGCGTTACGTCTCGATCTCAACGAGGGCGCCTACGGACCGACACCACGCGCGCTCGCGGCGATCGCTGATGGCGCGCTACGCGGTAACCGCTACCCCGATCCGGAGGCTGCGCATGGCCTGCGGGCCGGGCTCGCGAAGCACCTCGACGTCGACCCTTCCTGGCTGCTCTTCGGCCCTGGATCGAACACGCTCGGCAGCCTTCTTGTCCGCATCTGCGCCGGCGAGGGCGGTCGCGTCGTGTACTCGTGGCCGGGCTTCCCGACCTATGGCTGGTCAGCACGACGCAACGGTGGCATCGCTGTCGCGGTGCCGACGCTCCCCGATGGGCGGGACGACCTTGCGGGCCTCGCCGCCGCCGCGCCGGGCGCGTCGGTCGTGGTGCTCGCGACCCCGGCGAACCCGACCGGGCGGTACGTTGCGGACGGGTTGGCGGAGTTCGTCGCGGAGGCGTCGAAGCACGCGCTCGTGATCGTCGACGAGGCGTACTACGAGTACGCGCCGGCCGGTCCGAGCGGTCTCGACCTCCTGCGCGATGGCGCTGAGGTCGTCGTGTTGCGCACGTTCTCCAAAGCGTGGGGACTCGCCGGTCTCCGTATCGGCTACGCGATCATGTCGCCGGCGCTCCGTGCGGTGGCGCGCTCGGCGCAGGACACCTTCGAGGTCTCCGCGCTGGCGTTTCGTGCTGCCGAGGCCTCGCTGCAGGATGCCGCCGAGATCGTTCGACGCGCCGAGGAGAACGCCCGTGTCCGCGCTGCGCTGCAGGAGGCGCTCGGGGCTCGTGGCGTGCCGTTCTGGGAGTCGGGCGCAAACTTCGTCTGCGCGTCGCCTGCCGAGCCTGCGGCGTTCATCGCTGCCCTCGCCGCAGAGGGCGTGATCGTGCGTAGCACCGCGGCGTTCGGCGATCCTGACCGGGTGCGCATCGGCGTGCCGGCCGAGGGCGACCTGCCTAGGCTGCTGGCAGCCCTTCGTTCGGCGACGGCCTGATCGGATGGGCGCTGGCAGCGTCGCCGTTGCGCTCGCCGAGCGCGGGGCTGTGCCGGGGATCGCCGTCGTCGTCTCCGACGCGGACCGCGTGATCGAGGAGGCGTACGCTGGCACCGCTGACCGCGCGCGCACGGTGTCGGTGGACGCTGAGACGCGCTTTGCGCTCGCCTCGCTGACGAAGCCGCTCGTGGCGCTCGCCGCGCTGGTGGCCTGCGACGAGGGCGTGGTCGACCTCGATGCGCCGATCGCCGAGCTGGTGCGCGGCGTCGCGCCGTGGATCACGCTTCGCGGCTGTCTGTCCCACTCGACGGGGTTGCCGGAGACGGTCGGCCCCGGCCAGCTTGGGGTTGCACCGGACGCCGGCTGGCCCGCGTTGCGTGAGGCCTACGTGCGGGTCGAGCCGACATCACCGGCGGGGACGGTGCGCCGCTACTCGAACGTCGGCTACGCCGTGGCGGGAGCGGCGATTGAGCGGGCGACGGGACTCGCGATCGACGCGTACATCGGCCGGTCGGTGCTTGAGCCGCTCGGCATGGAGCGAACATCGCTTGGGCTCCCGCTTGGCGTCGCTGGCGGGTGGGTGCGCGATGCCGGGCTGTTCGCGCCGGGCGTGCCGCACTTCACGACGCCCTGGCTCGCGGCGGAGCCGTTGCCGCAGTCTGGTGGCTGGTCGACGGCAGCGGATTACGCGCGGTTTCTTCGTTGCGTGCTGCGCGGCGGAACCGCTGACGACGGCACCAGGGTGGTCTCCGAACGGCTGTGCGCCGAGCTGTGGACGAACCAGGGTGGCTCCCTCGCCGGCGGCGTGGATTCGTTCATGACGTGGGACGAGGCGGACTGGGCGATCGGCTTCGAGCTTCGTGGCAGCAAGTCGCCGCACTGGACCGGGCAGGCCTTGGCGCCGGCGACGCTCACCCACTTCGGTGCGTCGGGCACGCTCTGCTTCGTCGATCGCGAGCGCCGCCGTGCGCTCGTTGCGCTCGCCTGCCGCGGCACCTACTCGGGCTGGATGCTCGCTCCCGACGCTTGGCCCGCGATCGTCGCGGCGGTGTGAGATCGGCGGAGGAGGCGTCGTTCCGGTCGTCGGTCGGTGCGCTCCGCGACGGCGGGGGCGTGGCGAGCGCTCAGGACGCTGCGATTGTCGCTGCGATCTTCAACGCGTTCTCCCGCGTCAGCGTCGCCGGCCCAACGACGTCGTGCTCGACCGGCCCTGTCCACCAGATGACCACGGTCGGATCTGTTCCGGTGTACCAGATGATGCCGATCGTTCCCGGAGCGATTGAAACACGGCCGCTCGACGACTGGTCGCACCTCACGCAGCGGGCGGGAACGTCCGCGATCGTGCGGTTCGTCTGGTACTCCTCCAGCCAGAAACGCCCGATCGACGGGTCGTCGAAGTTCTGGGTGACGGCGGAGCCGTCTCGCTTCTCGTAGATGCTCAACGCGGTGAACCCGCGAATCGCGGTTGGACCAGCGCTGATCGATCGTCTCGTGTCGGCGAGCTGTTGCCACGACAGTGGCTGGGAGTTCGGGTCCGTCCTCGCAGGGTTCGTCGAGAAGTCCATCCTTGTCGGGCTATCGCCACCAGCCAGTGCCGTCGTCGTTACTGGCGACGTCACGTCGGGAGCCGTCGTGACCTCCGTTGCTGGTGGTGCGACGAGCGTCTGTGGCGGGGCATCGGTTGACGGGGGAGCGGTCGCGCCAACGCCCGTGGCGTCCTTGGGCGACGCGGATCCGCAGCCGCCGAAGAGTGCGGCGGTGAGCAGCAGCGTGGCGATCCATGCACCCCGCGTGTGGGCCATGCGGGGATCGTAGCGAACAGATCACCTCGACGAGAGCTATCGTCGGCGGTATGCGACCGCGATCTGGAAGGTCAGCGGCGCCCAGCGCCAGGCGTCCGTCGGGACGAACGCGATGCGGTAGCGGTAGGTGCCAGAACGGCTGTGGCGGACGCGAAAGTGGAAGGATCCGTCGCTCCGCACGCGCTGGTGGCCGACCACGCCGATGTCGTTACCGTGTGCGTCAAGCCGGTACAGGACAACCGTGCTGGCGCTGCTCGCATCTGGGATGTCGAGCACACCGTCAAGGCGGTATGTCCGCCCCTTCTGGCCGGTCAGCGGCGTCGTCCAGTGCACGTTCGGGACGACGGCCACCTGGAGCGGCGGACCGGATGTCGCCGCCACGCCCGGCGCCGCGTCGACGTGCACCAGGTAGATCATGCTTCGACCTGGCACCGTCGAGAGGACGAAGCCGCCGGCGGCGCTCGTCCGTACATCATCGAGGGCGAGCTCGGGCGCGGCTGGCGTTGTGACGGTCGAGACGTGCACGACCGTGCCGGCGCCGACCGGGTGGCCGGCGTCGTCGAACACCGCGCCCACGACGGTGATCGTTGAGCGATACGACACCGAGAAGCGCAGGGTGCCGTTGCCGGCCGGGCCAAGTGCCGTGAGGTTCGCGTCGTCCGACGCCACCTGAGCAGTGACCGTTGCCGCCGCCGCGCCGGTCGGCAGTGCGAGCGCTGCCAGTAGGCCCAACAGGGTGAAGGTGATGGGTCGCCGCATCGCTCCGGCATTCTCCCCGCAGGGGTCCCTTGCAGGAGTGGGCGAGCGCTCGTTGAACATCATGGCCCGATGGAGTGGCAAGAGTGGAACGATCTCGCAGCAGCAGACCTCTCCTACGAGGATGACGTCGACGCGTGGTTCGCGTCGGGCCTCCGCACCCTGGAGCTCTACCTCGCTCGACATGCCGCGTTCGACACGTGGTGTCGCGACCAGTACCGCCGGTACGGCGCGCTCCCCGGTGACGTCGAGCACCCGTAAGCCTGCGGCTGCTAGTGGTCTGATTGTCAGATAGCGTGGTCATTCGCGCACCTGGATCGTCCTGCGCTGGCCGGCTGCGCCACCCTGCGGGTGGCCACGCCGCCCAGCTCCGGCGACCACGCCGCGGCCCGCTCTGCGTGCCGGATCGTGGGCTTCGCGGGAACGTCGCGCGCCGCTTGCGCTTGCCTCAGCAAGCCCTGCGCGACGCGCAACGCTCCCGCTCGCTCCAGACACCCAATGACCATGTCATTTGACAATCAGACCACTAGTGCCCCTTGCCGCCGTGACCGCCGTCGCACGCGCGGATCGAGACGAGCGCGACCGGGTCGGCCGGGGTCGCGCCGGGCGCGCCGTGCACGCGGACGCACGCGCCAGCGAGGGCCGGATCGACGACGACGGTGCCGATCGTGAACGTCTTACCATCGACGGTGATCGTGCCGAGCGCCGCATCGATGCCGATCGTCAGGTTGCCGCGTGCCTCGACGCCGTCCGGGCCATCGCCCTGCTCGTGGTCCTCGGTCGTGCACTCGTCGCTCTTCGCGATCGAGTCGAGCACGATGTTCGCGCCGTCCTGGTGGCCGCGTGCCTCGACGCAGTCGGTGGCGACGAGCCCGGTGATCTGGGCGTCGGTCGCGACGTAGGTGATCGCGCCGTGCTCGCCGGTGACGGTGATCGAGCCAGGGGCGGGGATCGTCAGCACACCCTCGGCGTGCAGGCCGCCCTTGTGGCCGCCGTCACGGTCGTGCCCGTCGTGGCGCGCCTTCATGAGCGTGTAGGTGACCGGATCGGTGGAGGTGGCACCTGGCGTGATCGTCACGTGCAGCTCGACCTCGTCGCCGACCTTGAAGGTCGCGGTCGAGTCGGCCGGGACGACGACGGTGACGACGGTCGTCGAGTTCTCGACGGTGAGCGACACCGAGCCGGCGACGGCGGGCGACGCCGTCGTGTCGGGTGCCGTGAAGGCGGTGACGGTGCCGGAGAGCTCGGCGTGCGTCGCCGACGCGTCGATCGTGTGCTCGCTCTTGCCGGTCAGCGAGGAGCCGGAGATCGTCTCGACGGTATCGACCTCGGCGCCGTCAGGGGCCGAGGCAGTCGTGCCAACCGTCACGGCAGCGCCGCCGCCTGCGATCGTCGCGCTGTGCTTGGAGTGCGCGAGCTTCACGCCATGGATGCGCACCGTGTGTGCCGAGCCCTTGTGGCTGACCTTGCTCGCGACGAGCGCGCCGGACGCGCTGACGGTGCCCTTGATCGTGACCTTCCAGCCGACCTTCAGCTTCGTCCTCGTGCGCACGACCTCGAGGTTGCCCTTCGCGTCGGCGACGACCCAGGCACCGCGGTGCGTGTCGTGGGCGACGACCGTTCCCTTGAGCGTCGTCGTCTTTGCCGCCGCTGTTGCGGGCAGCGCGAGCGCAGCGATCGCCGCCACCGCTCCGAGTACCTTCGTGGACTTCATCATGCCTCCTGGGCTTCCATCTCTTGCGTGATCATTGGGGCGTGCATGGAGAGAGATCGAGATTCCAGCCGATTCCTTGCGCACCTTTTGGGGGATCTTCGCCGGAGATTCACCGATCCGCCCTCCCGTTTCGGCCTCCCCGCGGGGTATCCTAGTGGCGTGGTTGCGAGATGGCATGGTCATTGGGTGTCTGGAGCGAGCGGGAGCGTCGCGCGTCGCGCAGCGCTTGCTGGGG
>JANYCN010000062.1 GCA_025360225.1 Actinomycetes bacterium
TTCCTCCGTGAGGAAGGCGTGGGCGCAGGTGACGAGTGCGCAGTGGTGGTGCCAGCCGATCCAGGAGCGGCCTTCGTAGTGGTCGAGACCGAGTTCGCCTTTCAGTTGGCGGTAGTCCAGTTCGATCGTCCAGCGTCGTCGTGCGAGGCGTGCGAGTTGTTCGGGGATCGTTGCTGCGGACAGGTTTGACAGCCAGTAGTTGCTCGGCGTTGTCTGGTGTTCGGGCCATTCGATGACGAGCCATTCCGGGCGTGGTGTCTTTCGGTGGCGGAGGATCGCGTGTGCTGGTCGGACACGGAGGAACGCGAACCGGCTGCTCTCGACGCTGCCGTCGGGCCGTGTCCGGCAGGCGACCTGGTGGTAGTGGTCGGCGGGCAGCGCGACGGCGATCGCCGACACGCTCTGCGGCGGGCGGTCGGCGCGTGCGACGCTCGGCGCTCGTCCACGCGTGCTTGAGCGTTCCGGTACCGCGAACACCGTCTGAGGGTCGTACACCCCGATCTGGGGAGAGACGCTGACGACGTAGCTCTGCCCGGACCCGTCCAGCGTCTCGCGAAACACCGTGTCATCACCGTAGGCCTGGTCTGCCAAAAGCGGTGCCTGCGGTACATCCCAGGAACGCGCGACGCGGACGAGCTCAGCCGCTAACGCCGGCTTCGTTGCAAAAACGACGGAGGTGGGGATCTTCGCCTTCCTCCGACGCGTCTCATCATCACACCACTCTTGTGGCAGGTACAGCCGCCAGCCAAGCGGGATCGTGCCCGAGAGTCCCGCTGCGTGCACGCTCACGCCGATCTGACAGTTCCCGACCTTCCCGAGCGTCCCCGAGTACTGACGCTTCACCCCTGGCGAATGCTTCCCATCCTTCCGAAAGCCAGTGTCATCAACTGTCCCGCGTCAAGAAATTGGCAGGGTTTCGCCAGTGTCATCAACCACCCACGCCTCCACCTCAAGACGCGGCGCGACACGCTCCGCAGCGGACCGCAGCAGCACCGTCGGATCCCACGGCGAGTCCGCGAGGAACTGCTGCACCGACTGGTACGCCGCATCAACCCGCCCAGGCATGCTCTCACCAAGGCGAAACAACGTCGGCTGCAGGCTCTTGCGACGCCCATCCTCGATCAACCCCCGCACGTACGTCAACGCATGCTCACGCTGACGGGCAAGGACAAACCGATCGGTCATATCGGCAACGAACCCGACCAGTCGCTCCCGCACCGCAGAAGCCGTCACCACCTCGACCATCCCGGAACCTCCCCGATCGACGCCATCCTACGACGCCTCATTCGCGGCAGAACCCCGCGTCCCTTCCTACCACCAACAAAGCACTACTAGATGGGATATCCTCCGCCGAACCGGTTGACCGGGGAGGAGTAGGGTGGACTCCATGCGAACTGCGTTGCACGACGTCGCGGACGCCGTCGCTGACTACCACGAGTCGCTTGCCGACACCGTCGTCCGCGCCGCGGCGACGCGCTCTTAGATCGCCGCACGGATCGACGCGCCGCTGCCCGAACGGGGACTGGCCGCGGGTGAGGTCGTCGCTGAGCTCATCACCCGCGCGGGTCACGGGCTCGTCGCGACCGGCGGGCCGCGCTACTTCGGTTTCGTCGTTGGCGGCGCGGTCGATGCTGCGCTGCTCGCTGACATGCTGACGGCCGGATGGGATCAGAACGCCTACAACGAGGTGATCTCGCCGGCTGCGATTGCCTTCGAGGAGGCCGCGGACGGTGGGTGAAGGAGCTGGTCGGCATCCCGCCCGAGGCCTCCGTCGGGTTTGCGACGGGCGGCCAGGCGGCGAACACCGTCGGGCTCGCCGCCGGCAGGCTGAGCGTGCTCGCCGACCACGGCTGGGACGTCGGGTCGGACGGACTGCACGGCGCTCCCGCCGTTCGCGTCATCGCGAGCGAGGAGCGGCACGCCACGATCGACCGGACGCTCCGCCTCCTCGGCCTCGGCGAGCGTTCGCTCGTGTCGATGTCGGCGACGGCGAACGGCGCCATGGACGCTGCCGCGCTCGCCGAAGTGCTCGGCGCGCTCCCGAGCGGCCCGACAATTGCCTGCGCGCAGGCCGGCAACGTCAACACCGGCGCGTGTGACGACCTACGCGCGCGATCGGCGAGCTGGCGCGAGCCGCCGGCGTCTGGATGCACGTTGATGACCAGGATCAGGCCCGTCTCGCGCGTTCGCACCGGGTCGGTCGGCATGCCGTTCGACGGCGTCGCGCTTGGCTGGCACGGGTCTCCGGGCTCGCCGGTGTTCAGCCACGCCGTGATGTCGCTCATGTTGGTGTTATCGACCCAGCCGGTCGGCGGCGTCGGGTCGATCGCGGCCTCGGCGAGCTCGTGCGACCACGCCTGGGAGTAGTGGTCGAGCAACAGCGTCGACTCGGTCGCGTGCATGCACTGCTGTGGCACGACGGTGAACGGGAATCCCTGCACGCGGTACGCGAACGGGTTCACCACGATCGGGTCGGGCACGAGCGCTGCGGAGAACGCGTGGAACGCCGCGGTGGTCGTGCAGTCCGCCTTCGGCGAGCCAACGATCGTCACGCCATCTGGCGGGAAGGCGGCGTACATCGTGTTGTCGTCCGGATAGGGAACGTCCGTCCCGGGAACCTCGACCATGCTCTCGACCCAGTGGGCGAGGCTGGCATATGACGTCTGCCCGTTCGGGCGACGGGTGCCGCAGAGCTTGCTCGACAGGTGAGCGCTGTGGAAGACGCCATGTTCCACGCCGTACTGACGCGCCGCGTCGAGGTAGCCGCTGCCGACGATGCCCTTCATCATCGCGTTCAGCGTCGCGGTCTTCGGCGCGGTGTTGTTTGCCGGGTCGCCATCCCACGAGTCGTCCCAGTAGAGCGCCACGATCCGTGGCGCTGCGATTACCCGCCCGAAAACGTGAACGCCGGTGCATGCGCCGATCGGGCACAGCGGCAGGGTCGGCAGGAACGCCGTGAGGAGGGGATTCTGCTCGAGCCCCGCAGCCCTGTTATCGGTCAGGTGGATCGGCCCACGGCCCGCCTGCGCCGTTCCCGCGATGAGCGCTGCATGCGGCGCGAGCCTATCACAGGCCGCTCGGCGGTGCTACGTGCCGATATGCTTCGTCTTTCGCGAAGGTCACCCGGGAGCACACGCATGTCGTACACCGTCGATTTCGTCACCGTCTCGACAGTCGGGCTCGAGTCCTCGCCCGTCGCCGCTGCGCTCGCCGGTCTGCGAGCGAACGAGGCGCGGTACTACAAGAACAAGCTCGACCATGACTTCACGGTCGAGCCGGTCGCCGAGGCGCCAGCGATCGTCGACTGGGTGCACTCGGTCCTGCAGAAAGAGCGGGACATCGTGATCGCGTCACGGCCGCTCGAGGTGACCGACTTCGAGGTGGAAGGGATCCGCCGAGCGTACGTCTTCTACGAGAGCGGGCTCTCGATCAACGTCATGTACACGATCGCCGATGCCAGCAAGCGCGCGGTCGGGTTCAAGCTGTCGGACGGGATGGAGGTGCCGGATGAGCTGGCTGCGAGCTTCAAGTTCGCGCGCCAGAGGTCGAAGCTCGCCGGCACGATCCGCGGCTCGTACTTCCTGATCCGCGGCGAGCACTGACCGCCGGGCCGACGCTCATGCGACCGATCGCCGAGCACGAGCTGGCCGCGCGCCGTCGCGCCGTCGCGAGGCGGCTCGCAGCGCACGGCGTCGCGGGCGCCGTGCTCACCGACCCGGCCAACGTCCGCTACCTCGGCGGGTTCGCGCTCCAGCAGCCGTGGGTGAGCCGCACGCGACCGACCGCCTGCGTGCTCGCCGCCGATGGCACCCTCACGGTGGTCTCCTCGTCGGCGGTGACGCTCGACGACCCGCCCGTCGACGCGGTGGTGCGCTACGGGGCGCCCGACGCCTTCCCCGCCGCCGTGCACGATGCGCTCTGCCGTGCGTCGCTCGGTGGAGAGGTGCTCGGCACGGAGCTCGGTCGGGAGATGCGTCTCGGCATGAGCGTCGTCGAGCTGCGAGCGATCGAGGCGCTCCACGGCGCGCCGTTCGTGGACGCGGCTGACGCCATCTGGGCCGAGCGGATGGTGAAGAGCGCTGCGGAGCTCGACCGGCTCCGCGCGGCGATCGCGACCAACGACCACGTCTTCGCGCGGCTCTGGGCGGGTGAGCTTCGCCCTGGTGAGACGGAGCGCGCGCTCACCGTGCGGATCCGCCGGATGATGCTCGAGGAGGGCGCCGACGAGCCCGGCTGGGTGATGATGGCCGCCGGGCGAGGCTCGTACGACCGCCTCCTCTCATCGCCGCGCGACCATCTGATCGAGCGGTCAGACCTCGTCTGGATCGACATGGCCTGCATCGTCGACGGGTACTGGTCTGACCACTCGCGCTCGGGCGTCGCCGGCGGCGCACCGTCCGAGGAACAGGAGCGGATGCAGGCCGTCGTCGTCGAGGCGACGCGGCGGGGGATCGCGACTGCCTGTCCGGGCGCCACCTTGGACGACGTCGCGCGCGCCGCGACGATCGTCGGCGAGGAGACTGCCGGCCGTGTCGGCCACGGCCTCGGGCTCGCCTCGAGCGAGCCGCCCGACGTCGTCGTGGGCTCTACCGTCACCCTCGTCCCCGGCATGGTCTTCACCGTGGAGCCGATCGCGATCCGCGACCACGGCATCTACCAGGCCGAGGCCGTCGTCGTCGTCACCGCGGACGGGTGTGAGGTTCTCACGCGCGCGCCGGAGCACGTCGCCGCGGTCTGACGATCGCCGGTCGTGTGTCACGTGAGCCGCCGCGGGACGCGGACCAGCAGCGCCGATAGCCCTGCGAGCACGGGCGGGAGCAGCAGCAGCGGCGCGAGCGGCGTGAGATTGATCCCGTTACCGCCGAAGGCGAGAGCACCGTCGAGCCCGCCGACGACGAGGAGCGCGGCGATGCCCAACGCCGCTCCTGTGACCGCCGCCGTGGCCCGAACCGTTCGCGGTGCGGCGCCCGCGAGCAGCAGCCGTCGCGGCTCCTCGCGGCTCTCGAAGAGCACGAGGGCGCAGGCCGTCCCGCCGAAGAGCAGGCCGATGCTGACCGTGATGATCCACATCCAGAGCGTGCCGATCCCCGTCGTGTCGCTGACATCCAGCCTGTGAGCACCGCTTGTCAGCGCCAAACCCGCATCGCTGGCCGTGATCGCGGCGTCGTAGAGCGCCTGTTGCGTTGTGCCTCGCGGGAGCTTCACGAGCCACGCTGCGGGCGCCCCGGCTCGCGACGGCCCGTTGGCGTCCGGTCGGTAACAGCTCGGCCCTCCGAGACGGGTCACGACGGTGTCATCGACGTTCATCCCGCAGGCGCTGGCGATCGCCTCCCAACCTGGCACGATCGCCGCCGCCTGAGGGAAGATCGCCGCCACCGCTGCGCGCGGCGTGTCTGGCGCGCCGCTCACGAGCGCCCGCCCATCGTTCAGCACCGCGACGAACGAGGATGGCACCTCTGAGGCCGTCTGGCTGACACCCGACACGTCCGTTGATGGCCCGCTTGCGGAGACGCCAACGAGCGCGATCGCGGCGAGACCGGCTCCGACCGCCGCGGGTGCGCTCACCCACCGGGCCCGGGCGACCGCGCGTGCGCCAGCCCGTACGCCGGCCGGAAGCGGCAGCGCCGACGGCAGGGTCACCGCGATCCGCGCGAGCGCGACGCCGCCCCAGATCCCGCCGGCGATTCCCGCTAGGGTCAGGATCGCCTGTGACACCCCGGTCGAACGTCCCACACCGGTCGCGAACGCGAGCGCACCGAACCCGACCAGCACGCGCGCCAGCTCGCGCCGCCAACGGATCGCCGCACCATGCGACCCGCCTTCGAGCCGCCTCGTTGCCCGTGCGCTCGCGATGCTCGCGATGAGGCATCCCGGGAGCGCTGCAAGGCCACTGGCCGCGCTCACGCGGACGAGGTCACCGGTCGACGCGTCGGTCGCTGCCCCGATCAGAACGGTGCCGACGACGCCGACGGCCGTTGCTCCGACGGCGATGATCCCGCCGCGAACGGCGGCGACGGCGATCCGCAAGGCTGGTGTGATGCCGGCCTGTTCGAGAAGGAGGCTCTCCTGGTGGCGACGAGCGCCGCCGATCGCGAGGACGGCGACCGCGAGGAGGAGCGGTATCGCGAGGCCGAGCTGCCCGTAGATGCCGAGCGAGACGACGAGCAACACGAAGCCGAGGTTCGCTCCGCCATGAGAATCCCACGTCATCTCGGGTGCGGGGACGTCGCTCGTGCCAGCCGCCGTCTCGATCGAGGAGCTGGACATTCCGGCAGACGCGTCTTGCGTGGACTGCGGCAGGACGACGACGTACGCCCTGCCCGACATCTCCGGCAGCCGACCGGGCGCGACGAGGGCGAAAGCGTCGCCGGTGGAGGAGGTCACCGTCCCGACCAGCCGGAACCGGCGCCGTTCGAGGTAGAGCACGTCGCCGTTCTCGATGCGCAGCTTGCGGGCGACGAGCGTGCTGGTGGCAATCTCGCCGTCACCGGCTGGCGCTCGCCCGGTCGTGACGCGGATCGTTGACCCCGCGACGCCGTCCAGGTCGGCAGCAGCGATGCGAACGTCGACCGCCCGGTGGTCGCCGACCAGCCGACCGTCAAGGATCGGGAAGCTCCCGACCTGCGATCCCGCCGGCGCTGACACCGTCGCACCGCGCGTGACCGCCGGCGTGCTCGTGCTCTGGAACCCGCCACCGTCTTTTTGGGTCGACCCGCGAGTCTCCCAACCGAGCGCTCGGATGACGATCGCGCCTGGCGCGCCGCGTGTCACCGTGGTCGCCCCGTCGTCGACCCGCTCGCGTGGGGTGTGCACCACCACGCTGACCGTGTCGGCCCCGCCCGGTGCGGCCTGCGCGATCAGCGAGTCAACGACGAGCAGCCCGAGCGACGTGAGGAGGATCGCGAGGGCCACGCCGCCTCGTTCGCGCCACGTCGCCCGGAGGCCAAGGCGTAGCGCGAGCCAGACGCGGCTCATGCCCGGGCCTCGGCCGTCGCGCCGACGACCGCTCCGTCGCGGAGGAAGATCACGCGGTCGGCGAACGCCGCGAGCGTTGCATCGTGGGTCGCGACGAGCGCCGCGGCTCCGGCGTCACAGCGCGCTCGGATGAGTCCCATCAACGCCTGGGCGGCGATCGAGTCGACGGCTCCCGTTGGCTCGTCGGCGAGCAGCAACCGGCGCGAGCCGATCAGGGCGCGCGCGACCGCGACACGTTGCTCCTCGCCGCCGGAGAGCTGCGCTGGACGCATGTCGGCTCGCGTCGTCAACCCGACGGCAGCAAGCGCGTCGGCAGCCGCCGAGCGCGCCGCCCGGGCCGCCATCCCCGCGAGCTCGAGCGGGAGCGCAACGTTCTCGATCGCCGACAGGTCAGCGAGGAGGTTTCGCCGCTGGTAGACGTAGCCGACGTCCTCGCGCAGCCTGCGCGCCCGCTCGGCGGCGCCGTGTTTCAGCTCGCGCCCGGCGATCGCCACCGTGCCGGTGGTGGGCGGGGCGAGGCCGCCGGCGACGGCAAGCAACGTCGACTTTCCGCTGCCGCTCGGGCCCATCACGAGCGCGAGCTCGCCGGCCTCGAGCGTGAGGTCGCAGTCGTCGAGGGCGACGAGCGTTCCCTCGCCATCGGCGAAGGTCACGGTGGCGGCGTTGACCTGCAGGATGGTGGTCATCGGGACTCCTTTGTGGTGGTGAGGCGCGCCTCGACACGGTCGAGCCAACGGACGTCGGCGTCCGCGCGCAGGAGGACGAGATCGAGAAGCAGCGCACGGGCGTCGTCGCCCGTGGCTGTGGCGGCCGTTCGGTCACGACCGAGGTGCTGGATGCGGGCGATCGCCGCGGCCCGCTGGGCGTCGAGCAGCTGCTGGACATCGCCGTCGAGCGCCTGCTCGACCAGGACGCGGACGGCGAGATCGTCGCGCGGGGGGGGCGTGGCGGTCGGCGGTGACTGCGCCCAGCGCCGTGCCGCTTCGGCGCCCGTCGTGGTCGCGCGCCACACCCGTCGCGTGCCCGCGTCGTCGCCGACCGGCTCGGCGAGGCCGTCGCGCTCGAGCTTGCCGAGCGCGTCATAGACCTGGCCGACGTTCAGCGGCCAGATCCCACCAACTGCCCGCTCGAAGCGCTGCTTCAGCTCGTACCCGTGCGTCGGTGCAGCGACCAGGAGTCGAAGCATTGCGAATCGAACGGCGGTTCCCTGATCGGTTGCTGGGCTCATATATAGCCATTATGCATAGTGGCTATGTAAAAGTCAAGCCTTCTACGCTTCCCGCCATGCCGAGGTCACGCGAGGGTTCGAGCACCTTGACTGTGCCGTTACGGCGACACTGGGGATGGGGAGATGGTGGAACGTCGCGCCTTCACGGTAATCGGGGTCATCTCGTTCGCGTTCGTGGCGCTCGCCGCCGCGCCGCTTCGTGCCAGCCGGTACGTCGCGGCCGGACATGGGTCGCCGGTGCCGAACCTCGTTGCGACGCTCGCCTCCCCGGGTGGCGCCACCTATCTGGTCGGGGACGACAATGGGCCGGTCGTGTTCCGCGCCGCGCGGCCCGGGGCGCCGTTCCGCAAGGAGCGACTTTCCCGCCCGTCCGTCGCGCCGCGCTGGGCGAGGGTGGCGCGAAACGGCGACGTGCTCGTTCTTGCGGCGACCTATCCCGACCCGCACGCCGCACCGGGCGCCGATGCGAGCCACGCCCACCTCCGCGCCGCCGTTCGCTCGCACGGATCCGGCCGGTGGTCGACCTGGCGTCGCCTCCCGTCGTCCGTTGACGCCGAGTCGCCGACCATCGAGGTCGACGCGAGCGGAGCGTTCGCGGTCTCCTGGTCGGTGTGGCCGAGCGGGAAGCTTGTGCGCACGCGGCTCGACCCTGGCACCGGGCGGTGGGGCGCGGCAGCGACCGTCGGCCCCGTCCCGGCCGGCGTGAGCGTCATGGCGTCCGCGGTGGTCGGAACGCGGGAGGTGGTGGTCGGTTGGGACGCCGGGTCGTCGGCGGACGTTGTTGGCGCGATCGCCGGTGGCGTGTTCGCCCCGGAGACACTGCCAGGGCCGAGCGGCTGGGGCTGTTGTGATCTCCTCACCGACGATGCCGGAGATGTCCTGCTCGGACGCGAGTCCGCTGCGCGGCCGGGCGACGTGCAGCTCGCGCGCGTGTTCACGGTGCGCAACGCGGCGACCGGCGTCTGGTCACCCGCCGCGACCCTTCCCGCCGGCGTCTCCACGTTCCACTCGTTCGCGGCGCTCGCGCACGGGTTCGTCGCGGTGCGCCTCGATGTCGAGAGCGGTGGAGCGACGGTGGTGAAGGTTGACGACATCACATCGGGTGGCGTTGTCACGTCGTCGACGGTCGCGCGCATCCCACACGTGCGGCCGGACCTCCTTGCGGTGAAGGTCGCCGTCGGCGCCGGGGGACGCACGATCGTCGTCTGGCAGAGCAGCCGCCGTCCCACCTCCGCCGACCCGGGCGGCCCGTTGCGGTGGTCGCAGCGCGCGACGTCGGGCGCCGCGTGGTCGGTGCCGGCGACGGTGCCCGGCTCCGACGCCTGGCCAGCCGTCCCGGGCGTTGGGTCGGAGCTCGTCTACGCCGCACCGCTTCCCGGTGGTCGCTTCATCCTCGGCTGGGTCGTAGCGCGACTCCGAAGGCCGCTGTGGATCGCAAGCCGGTACGCGCTGATCGCCCCGCGGTAGCGTCTGACGGCGGGTGCGTTTCGCGGCGAGCGTTTCGGAGCGCGTCGCAAACGCGGCACCGGCCACTCTGTCCAGGGACGTAACGAACCTGGCCTCCGGACTCCGTTCCTCGACGGAGCGCGTGGCCAGCGGGACGCGGGCGAGCGTTCCCCGGTACAGGAAATCGGTCAATACGACCTGGAGGTCGTACTCGTGGTAGTGTGGACATCCGGCCACCGCGGTCGCGCTCCAGGGCCCTCGCCGACGAGCTACAGCGTCAGCAGCGCCTGGGCAGTACGCCAGTTCCGCGCCGTCACGGGTGCGCCGACGACGCGGTCAAGCAGGGTGGGCGCCAGCTTCGAGCGCCCCACGCCATCGGCGTAGTCGATCCAGAGCGCACCACCCGCGACGGCAACTCGCTCACGGGGTGACGCGCGCTCTGTGAGGCGGGCCGCGGCGTCGTCGGGTGGAGCGTCTCGGGCGACCGCGACGTGCAGCAGCTTCGGCCGATCTCGCGCTGCATCGGGAAACGGGCACGTGGCGACGATCTGCTCCCAGTCGACCGTACGGCGAGCGATCACCGGTACGGCGAAGCCGAACCGCTTCAGAAGCGTCGCCTCGAGGCGGTCGGCTACGGCGACAGGGTCCTCCTCGCTGGTGCCCCGCAGGTTCCCGCTCTGCAGGTAGGTGCGCGCTTCGGTCAAGCCGACGGTCGTCGCGAGCGCCCGCAGCTCGGCCATCGGCACCGTCCGTCCGCGCCCGACGTTGATCGCACGAAGCAGGAGGATCACGGCGCGAACGAGATGAGCACCTTGCCGGACTTGCCGGAGCCTTCGAGGCGGTCGAACGCGCCGCGCACGTCGCTGACGTCGTACACCGAGTCGACGACCGGCCGTAGCCGACCCGCCACCAGTCCTGGTAGCACCTCCCGCTCGAAGGCGCGCAGCGCAGCGGCCTTCTCCTCCAGCGGCCGCGCCCGCAGGACCGTGCCGTGCAGCTCAGCGCGCTTCTGCATCATCCCGAGCAGGCTCAGCTCCGTCGCGTTGCCGGCGCCGACCCCCACGATGACGATCCGTCCGCGGGTCGCGAGCGCGGCGAGGTTGTCGGGGAAGTGCACGGCACCGACCAGCTCGAGGATCACGTCAGCGCCGCGTCCCTCGGTCAACCGGTCAACGGCGGCGGCGAAGCCGGCATCCTCGACGGGCTCGCCACCGAGCGAGCGCACGAGGCCCGCCGCCGTGTCGGAGCGCACGGTGCCGAGCACCCGGGCGCCAGCCAGCACGGCAATCTGGATCGCCGCCGTCCCGACGCCGCCGCTGGCTCCGTGCACGAGCAGCGTGTCGCCGGGCGCGAGCCGGCCGCGGGTTCGGATCGCATCGTGAGCCGTGATGAAGGCCTCGGGGGTCGCCGCCGCGCCGATCGCGTCGAGGGACGCCGGAACGGGTGCGACGGCGCGCTCGTGCACGGCGACCAGCTCGGCCATCCCGCCGCCACCGACGAGGCCGAACACGCGCTCACCGACGCGCCAGCGGGTGACCTTCGAGCCACACGCCACCACGGTGCCAGCAACCTCGAGGCCCGGAACGTCGGCCGGGAACCCGGGCGGCGCCGGGTAGCGCCCGGCGCGCTGTGATAGGTCGGCCGGGTTCAACCCGGCGTGAGAGACGGCCACGAGGACCTCCTCGTCACCCGCGAGGGCATCGGGCCGTTCGACGATCTCGACGACCTCGTTGTCGCCCGCTCCGGTGAAGATGACACATCGCATGGGCGGGATCCTAGCCGGCCCCTGCTAGTCTCCGCCGCGACCGTGCTAGGTGGGGAGCTAGCGGTTCCCTGCACCGGTAATCCGCTCTAACCGGACTGAACTCCCGCCCTCGGGGGTCAGTTCGATGGCATCAGGGCCGCCTCCCGCGGCGTCGATGGTCAGGTCCCGCGCGATTGGCGCTCTCGAACCGTGTCAGGTCCGGAAGGAAGCAGCACTAAGGGAGTTTGCCGGTGCGCCGCGGGGAAGCCTGACCGGAGCCGAGGGATCCAGCACCGACCATCGGACAGCCCACAACGGCGGGGCACGGTCACCTACGCCCCCTCGTCCGTCGCCCCGAAGCCCGGCATACTGCGAGGCGCATGTCTGCCCTCTACCGCAAGTACCGGCCGCAGGACCTCGACGACGTGGTCGGGCAGACGCACGTCGTACGGACGCTCAGGAACGCGATCGAGCATGACCGCGTGCGGCACGCGTATCTCTTCGCCGGCCCTCGCGGCACGGGCAAGACGTCGCTTGCGAAGATCCTCGCGAAGTCGCTCAACTGCCTCACCGCATCGGGCCCGACGGCTGCTCCCTGCCGAACCTGCGAGTCGTGTCGGACGATCCACGATGCCACTTCGCTCGACGTGATCGAGCTCGACGCCGCATCGAACCGTGGCATCGACGACGTGCGCGAGATCCGCGAGCGCGTCGCGATGGCACCAGCGCTCGGGCGGCGCAAGGTGTACATCCTCGACGAGGCTCACTCGCTGACGACGGACGCCTCCAACGCGCTCTTGAAGACGCTCGAGGAACCGCCGGACCACGTCGTGTTCGTCCTCTGCACGACCGAGCCGCAGAAGCTGCTCGACACGATCAAGGGCCGCTGCCAGTCGTTCGCCTTTCAGCGGCCGACGGTCGACGAGATTCGAGCGGTCCTGGTGCGGATCGCCGCCGCCGAGTCGATCACGATCGATGAGGGCGCGCTGGTCCTCGTGGCGCGCAGCGCTCGCGGCTCGTTCCGAGACGCCGTCTCCACCCTTGACCAGCTTGCGACGGCCGTTGGCGGAGCGGTCTCCGCTGCCGACGCGCGCGAGCTGCTCGGCATCGTCGAGGAGCAGGTGCTGCTCGACCTGGTGGGGAGCGTCGCGGCGGGCGACGCGGCCGGCGCCCTCGGTGCTGTCGACCGGCTGGTCGACCACGGACAGGACGTCGGCCAGCTCGTCACGGACCTGCTCGGACACCTGCGGACGCTGATGCTGTCGCACGAGCTCGGCAGCGTGCCGGCGTCGGCGCCCGTGAGCGACGAGACACGGGCCGCGATCGGCGCGCAGGCGGCGTCCGTCGCCCCGCGGCTCGTGACGACGCTCCTCGACGGGCTGCTCGGCGTCCTCGACGAGCTGCGCGACGGCGGCGACCCGCGACTCCCGCTCGAGCTCGTGCTCGTGCGTGCCGCGCGCCCTGCCTCGGACCGCTCGATCGAGGCGATCCTCCGCCGCCTCGACGCTCTCGAGGGGGGGGGAGTCGCTTTTGGCGGGGTCGCCCAAGTGCACGGGCCGACGCGTGCACTTGAACCGGAGCCTGTTGGCGGGGTCGCCCAAGTGCACGGGCCGACGCGTGCACTTGAACCGCAGCCCAGCGAGGTGCAGCAGCTCTGGCGGCTGGAGATCCTGCCGGCGGTCGCGTCCGCGCGTCCGCCGCTTGCGGCGAACCTCGCAGCGGCGACGCCCGCTGCCCTCGACGGCGACGTGTTGCGGGTCAGCTTCCCGTCGACGCAGAGCTTCATGAAGTCGTACGCCGACACCGATGCGAACCGCAAGGTGATCGCCGACGCTGCCGCCCAGGTGCTCGGGCGCCGCGTCCGGGTGGTGCTCGAGACGGTCGACGTCGCCCCGGCCCTCGAGGCCAGCGCGAGCGAGGCGCCCGTCGCGGTCGTTACCGATCCCTTGGACGACGAGGATGCCCTGATCGCGGGCTTCATCACCGAGTTCGACGCACGTGAGATCACGGAGGACGGATGAACCAGCAGCAGCAGATGATGCGCCAGCTTGCACAGATGCAGCAGGCGATGGCGGCTGCACAGGCGGAGGTCGCCGCGGCGACCGTCACCGGCAGCGCTGGTGGCGGTGTCGTCACCGTGACGGCGAGCGGCGCGGGCCAGGTGACGGCGATCTCGATCGACCCGGCCGCGGTCGACGTCGATGACCTGGAGATGCTTGAGGACCTGCTCGTCGCCGCCGTCAACGACGCCCGCCGAGCGGCAGACGCGCTCAGCCAGCAACGGATGGGTGCTGTTACGGGTGGTCTCGCCGGGCTCGCCGGCGGTCTCGGCCTGAACCTGCCGGGGATGTAGCAGTCGTGCTGCCGCCCGCCGCGGAGCGCCTCGTGCACGAGCTCGAACGTCTCCCCGGGGTCGGACGGCGCACCGCCCAGCGGCTTGCGTTTCACCTCCTGCGGGTGTCGGAACAGGAGGCGTTATCGCTCGCCGAGGCCGTCCGTGAGGTGCGCGCCCGGATCGGTTTCTGCACGGTCTGCTACTCGCTTGCCGAGGGCGAGCTGTGTGGGACGTGCAGCGACGCGCGGCGTGACCGGTCGCAGATCTGCGTCGTTGAGACGCCGTCGGACGTCGTTCCGATCGAGCGCACGGCGAGCTTCCGCGGGCTGTACCACGTGCTCGGCGGAGCGCTCTCGCCGATCGACGGCGTCGACCCGGCAGACCTTCGCATCACGGAGCTCGTCGCCCGCGTCGCAGCGGGCGGTGTCGAGGAGGTGATCGTCGCGACGAACCCGACGATGACCGGCGAGGCGACTGCCTCGTACGTCGCGACGGTTCTGCGCGGCATGACTCGGGTGACGCGGCTCGCGAGCGGGCTCCCCGTCGGCGGCGACCTGGAGTTCGCGGACGAGGTGACGATCGGTCGTGCGCTGGCGGGCCGGCGCGAGCTGTAGGCGACAATGCGCCACATGGAGCCGACCTTCGACACGGTCGTGATGAAGTTCGGCGGCTCATCCGTCGCCGACGCTGAGAAGATCCGCAACGTCGCGCGGCGGCTCGTTGCCGCCAAGGAGCGCGGTCTGCGCGTCGTCGGCACGATCTCGGCGATGGGCAAGACGACGGACGGGCTCGTCGCGCTCGCGCGCGAGGTGTCGCCGGCTCCTGATCCGCGCGAGATGGACATGCTGCTCTCGACCGGCGAGCGCATCTCGAACGCCTTGGTCGCGATGGCGATCCACGACCTTGGCCACGAGGCGGTGTCGTTGACCGGCTCCCAGGCCGGGATCGAGACGGACGGCGCGCACACCAAGGCGAAGATCCGCCACATCAACCCGCACCGCATCCTCGCGTCGCTCGACGAGTCGAAGATCGTGCTCGTCGCCGGCTTCCAGGGCGTGTCGGCGGTGACCAAGGACGTCACCACCCTCGGCCGCGGCGGCTCCGACCTGTCCGCCGTCGCGATCGCTGCGTCGCTCGGCGCGGCGTGTGAGATCTACTCGGACGTGACCGGCGTGTTCACGTCCGACCCGCGGATCGTTCCGGACGCGCGCAAGATCGCGCGGATCTCGTACGAGGAGATGCTCGAGATGTCGGCCTCTGGCGCGAAGGTGCTGATGCTGCGCTCGGTCGAGCTCGCCCGCAACCACGGCGTGCGCGTGCACGCCCGCTCGACGTTCTCGGACGAGCCGGGAACCTGGATCGGAGAGGAAGGCATGGAGGACGCGATCATCTCGGCCGTCACGTACAACACGCAGGAGATCGTGTTCACGCTGACCGGTATCCCCGACCGTCCCGGCGCCGCTGCGACGGTGTTCGACATGCTTGCCGCCGAGCACGTGAACGTTGACACGATCATCCAGAACACCGTGCACGCCGTCGCGGAGCTGTCGTTCTCCGTGCCCGCGGACGACGCGCCGGCGACGCGCCGCGGCATCGAGCGCGCAACCGAGGTCCTCGGCGCGATGACGGTCGACGAGGATGCTGGCCTCGCGAAGGTGTCCCTGATCGGTGCTGGCATGCGGTCGCATCCGGGCATCGCGGCGAAGATGTTCCGCACGCTCGCGGACGGCGGCATCAACCTGCAGATGATCTCTACCTCGCCGATCAAGATCAGCTGCATGATCGGCCGTGAGCACATGGAGTCGGCCGTCCGGTCGCTGCACGCCGCGTTCGCGCTCGAGCGCGAGCCGGCGCTCGAGGAGAGCGCGCGTGGCTAAGGTTGCGATCCTTGGCGCCACCGGCGCCGTCGGCACGGTGATGCGTCAGGTGCTCGCCGAGCGCCAGTTCCCCGTCGACGAGCTGGTCTGCCTCGCCTCGGCCCGCAGCGCCGGCACGCGCGTGGAGTTCGCCGGCGACGAGGTGGAGGTGCGTGAGGTCTCCGCCGAGGCGTTTCGCGGCGTCGACGTCGCGCTCTTCTCGGCCGGCGCTTCCCGCTCGCGGGAGTGGGCTCCGGCAGCGATCGCCGCCGGCGCCGTCGTCGTTGACAACTCCTCAGCCTTCCGCATGCAGGACGACGTGCCGCTCGTCGTCTCCGAGGTCAACCCCGAGGCGGTCAGAGGCCACCGGGGCCTGATCGCGAACCCGAACTGTTCGACGATGCAGCTGATGCCGGTCGTGAAGCCGCTCCTCGACGCCGTTGGGCTCGTCCACCTGACCGTCGCGACCTACCAGGCCGTCTCCGGTACCGGCCAGAGCGCGATCGATGGCCTGAAGGCCGAGGTGGCCGAGGTGATGGCGGGTGGTAACGGCGCTGCGCGCGTGTACCCGCACCCGATCGCGTTCAACGTTTTGCCGGTGGCCGGGTCGTTCTCTGGCGAGGACGGGTACACCGACGAGGAGCTAAAGCTCGTCCACGAGTCGCGCAAGATCCTCTCCCTGCCAGATCTCCGCGTGTCGGTGATGTGCGTCCGCGTCCCTGTCGTGTCGGGACACTCGGAGGCGGTCTGGGTCGAGACCCGCGAACGGCTGTCGCCGGACGACGCCCGCGCGCTGCTACGCGAGGCGCCGGGCGTGGTCGTCGTCGACGACCCGGCGAACGGCCGCTACCCGACGGCCCTGCAGGCGGCGGGCACCGACGACGTGTACGTCGGGCGCATCCGTCGCGACCTCGGGGTGCCGAACGGGCTCGCGTTCTGGGTCGTCTCGGACAACCTCCGAAAGGGTGCCGCGACGAACGCCATCCAGATCGCCGAGCTCCTTCTCTGAACGGACGCCGTGGCTGAGCACGAGCCTCGCGGAGGTGTCGTCGTGCTGCTTGTCGCGGCTGGAATCCTGCTTGCCGGTTCGTCGCTCGCCCTTCCCTGGGTGTCGTACACGATCGGCGTTTCGGGCCACACATCTGCGATGGAGGGCGGCGCCGTGGGAGGTTTCCTCGCGGCGATCGGCGTCGCCGTCGTCACGTCCTCAGCGTTCCTCCGCAGGCGTCCGATGGTGATCCTCGTCGTCTGCGGCGGCCTTGGATTCCTCGCGCTCGTCGGGTCAGTGACCTTGGCACTTCGCAGTATGGCGCACGCCAATGCGCTCACCGGTCGCGGGCCGTCACAGACGTCCTACGCGATCGGGGCGATGCTCGGTGTCGCAGCGTCCCTCGCGGTCGTGGGCGTCGCCTTCACCGCGTTGGGTCGAGTGCGGGCGGCGGGCGGCGTCGCCCGTGAGCGCTGAGCCCCCGTCACCCTGCCGTCGCTCGCGGCTCGCGCGAACGCCGTTACAGGCCGGCAGGGACTGGGAGACGCGCGCGGTCGCGCACGGCGCCCCACACTCGCTCGACGGTTGAGCGCTCCTCCTCGACGCGGATGATGCCGCGGACGTCGAGGCGCATCAGCTCGATCCGACCGGAGGCGCGGAGCGTGCGGAAGCCGAGGTCTGCGAGGAAGTCGCGCGGGAACACCGTCCGGTGGCGCAGGAATCGATTGGGGAACTCCTCGCCCTCGTCATGCCGGTAGGCGAACGCCTCGAGCGCAGGATGCCCACCGTCGCGGACCTCGCCGATGCAGGCCAGGAACAGGCTCTGCAGCGCCCATGGTGATGCGGTGTCGACGAGGAAGGCGCAGGTGACGAGGACGGCATCGTCCGTCGGCGGCCCCGCAGGCAGCTGCTGCGGGCGACCGAATGCGCCTGCCGGGCCGTACTGCAGGAACGCCACGAGCCGACCGCCGTCGAGGTACAGCTTGCCCCACGGACCGAAGCTCTCCTGCGCCGCCTCCATCCAGCGTGCCTTCGTCGCCCGGGGCGCTGGGCGGACGCCGTCGCGGTCCTGCCACCAGGTGCAGCCGACGCAGCACTGCGGCGCGTCCGCGATCGTCGACGACGTCAGGTGGGCGACGCGGACGTGGCCGGCGCGGTTGCGGTCAGGCACACCGCGCAGTCTACGCGTGCAGGCGCAGGATCGTCACCTCGGGACGAGCAAGGAAGCGGAACGGGACGAACGTCGTCCCGAGCCCGCGCGACACGTGCAACGTCGTTCCGAGCACGTCGTACGCGCCTTCGAGGTACCGCGTCTCGCCGTGGGAGAGGCGGATCTTGCCGCCCGGTCGCGGCAGGCAGATCTGGCCACCGTGGTGGTGCCCGGCGAGCACCAGGTGCCAGGCGTGCCGTGTGACGTGGTCGATCGCCTCTGGGTAGTGACACAGGAGGATGCGTAGCTCCGCGCTGTTGCCCGTGACCGATCGGACGGCGGCGGACGGGTCGCCCTCGAACGTCTCCGGCGCCACACCGCCGATCGCGATCCGCGCGCCGGCGTGCTCGACGACGCTGACCTCGTCGGCGAGCAGCTGGACGCCGGTGTTTTCGAGCTCGCGCAGCACCACCCCGTCGGCGAACGGGTCGCGAGCGGCGCCGTGGTCGTGGTTGCCGAGCACGGCGAACACGCCAAGCGGTGCGGAGAGGCGCCGCAGCTGGGCACGGAGACGTCCGTCGCCGGAGAGACGAGCCCGGAGGTCGCCGGTGATGCAGACGAGGTCTGGTGCCTCTGCCATGGCGAGGTTGATGCCGCGGGCGAGGGAGCGAACGGCGACTCCGGGAGCGCCGACGTGGAGGTCTGAGAGGTGCGCGACCCGCAGCCCGTCGAGCGTCGACGGGAGCCCGGGCACGTGCACGTCACGGCGGATCCGCTCCACCCACTGCGCCTCGAAGAGCCCCCACGCAGCGCCGGCGGCGGCTGCGCCGATGGCAGTGACGGCACCCTTGCGCCGCGCGGTGGGAGTGGTATGGTTGCTCTGCACGGGCGTGATCGCAGCGTATCTTCGAGACGGCGCGGTACCGCTCCAAGGCTTGGCAGCCCCCCGCTGCTAAGGCCCAGCCGGGTGCGGGCGGCTCTTTCCGTCGCAGGCCGCCCCCCGGCTGGCGTATGCCGTCTTGGGCCTGGGTGAAGGGTCGGCGCGCTCATGGGCGTGCCCGCGGATAGGCATCGTGGAAGGTACATGCGCCCCACAGGCCGCGATGCGCCGCGCGGGCAGCGGCGACGAGCGTCGCGATCCGGGGCGCGTTGCCGTCGTTCGGCGCGATCGCGAGCTGTCGGGCGAGCCCGCTCACCGCGAGCGTCTCGGCGAGATCGTGGCCCGCGAGCGGTCCCGTGCTCGGCAGGACGGCGGCGAGGAGGCGCCCGTAGCGGTCGGTGCGCTCGACGCCAGGGGCGAGCCCGACCGTCTGATGGAGCAAGGCCTTCCGCGTGAAGTCACCGGCGCGGTCGCCGAAGCACGCCGCGTCGCGCCCGTCGTGAGCGACCTCGGGCGTGTCGACGCCGATCACCCGCACAGGGCGTGCCCGCCCGTCGACGATCACGTCGATCGTGTCGCCATCAGGTACCCAGACGACCTCGCCCGGCGCACCGGTCAGCGGTGGCCGATCATGGTGTGGTGTCAGGCGCCAGCCGGCTGCGGTGGCGACGAGGATGACGAGGCAGGCAAGCAGGAGGCGCATGCCTGCACGCTAGTTCGGGTCGTTGCGCGACGGGCGCGCGGAGCGTCACGTCGGACGCGCGGGCTCGCTCATGTCGAGGTACGACACCGCTGTCTTGCCGACGGAAGCGAGCAGGCGAAAGTCCTCCCATCCCGCAACGGCGACGCCGACGCCGAGCGGCACGAGCCGACCCGCCAGCACCGCGGCGCGGCGTCGCGCGACCTTCGCGACGATCCGCTCGCCGATGTCGCGGTTGATGCGTCCAACGACCTCGGGCGCGAGGCTCGCCGTCGCTCGCGGATCGATCGTGACGCCATCGGCCTCGAGCATGTTGCCGACCCGCTTGACGACCTCGGCCTGGAGCCCGAGGACGAGCAGCACGTCGAGCCGGCGCGCCTCGACGTTGCTCGTGTCGCGTCCGCGCAGGTGGCAGAGCGCCAGCACGAGCGACACCTCGGCGTACGTGACGGCAACGGCGTCGGCGAACGCCGCCGCGACCTCAACGGCGGTGCCGGCGCCGGGTACGATCGACGGCAGGCCGGACGCGAGCCCGGCTGCTCCACCGCGTCGCGCTCGTTCACGCACCAGCTGGCGCTCCAGCGCGGCTGGCTCCAGCTCGCCGTGCGCCAGCCGAAACACGTCCGCGTCGACGGCAATCGCCGTGCCGCGCGTGCGGATCGTCGCGTCGATCGCGGTCGCGGTGATGCCGGCGAGCCGCGTCGCAGCGTCATCGAGCACGCGATCGACCGTCTTTCCCCCGACCCGCTTCACGATGGTGCGCGTCAGGCCCACGGAGCAATGGTACCCGAGGGGCCGACCTGATCGTCGTGCGTAGTACCTTGCCGGGATGGCGCAACGCACGCGACCGCGGTATCCGGAGCCGAAGAAGGCGCCCGACTGGGTGCCCGTCGAGCTGCTGGAGCGGATCGGCGTGCTCGTTGGCGATGAGGCGTTTGCGGAGGACGCCCGACGAACGCCGCTTCTCTGGCCCGAGCGGCTCGAGGCGCTGATCGTCCACGCTGGCGGATCGGTGCCGCCCGCCGAGCTCGCCGACCCGCTCGAGGAGCTCGAGGAGCGGTACGGGATCGCGCGCGTCGCGCTGACGATGTTGCGGATCGGTGTTCCCGTGACCGCCGCGCGGCCGGCGGTGAACCGGTTCCTCGAGGGTGACGGTCTCACGCCGCTTCCCGACGAGGCGCCGGCGACGCTGGCCACCGGCCGAGCACCGGAGTCGCTCGAGCGCGTCATGCGTGAGCGCGACCGGTTGGCGGAGGAGCTGCACCGCGAGCGCGAGCGCACGAAGGAGAAGGACCGCAAGCTGAAGGAGGAGCGCACCGCGCACGCGCTGTCGCGGAGCGAGCTGACGTCTGACCGCGACAAGGCGCGCCACGCGTCGCGCGAGGCCGAGCGTCAGATGGCTGCCGGGCCGAGCGGAGCAGTGCTCGAGGAGCTCCGGGTCGCGCGCGAGGTGGCGGAGACGGACGCCGAGGCGGCGCGGGTTGAGGCGGATCATGCTCGAGGCGAGGCCGAGACCGCTCGCGGCGAGCTGCGACGCGCGCAGTCGGCGCTTGCCGCCAGCGAGGTGCGGGTTGTAGACGCGAAGGCGGAGATCGCCCGTCGCGCCGCCGAGCCGCCCTCGACGACCGATCTCGTGCGCGCAGCGAGGCACGTTGGCACGGCGGCGCTGCTCCGGCTCGAGTCGCCGGCGGCGGGCGACGCGGAGCTGCTCGAGGCGGTCGCTGCGATCACGCGGTGGTACGCCGCGCGCGCGGGCGTGCCGCAGTCCCGGGGCGCGGCGCCCGCGCTGCCGCCGCCGCCCGACCTCGCGGAGCCCTCAACCGCCGAGCCCGCGCCTGTCGAGCGTACGCGGACGGGCCGGGCGCGGGCAGCGGCACGGGCGATCGGTGGGCCGCTCAAGCTAACGATCGCCGGCGGCGGCGGGATCGGCTCGTCGGCGTACCTCGTCGAGTGGGGCGGCAAACGACTGCTGCTTGACTGCGGCATCGGCGGCGCTGGCCGCCAGGCCGAGCTTCCATCCGATCTCGACGCCGTGATCCTCTCCCACGCGCACGGTGACCACATGGGCGGGCTGCCCGAGCTGCTGCGTCGCCAGCCCGACCTGCGGATCTACTGCTCGAAGCCGACGAAGCTGCTCACGACGTTCCAGGCGAACGCCGCCGAGGAGTGGATCCCCGGCGACCGGATCCTCGTGCGTGACCCGGGGGAGACGTACCGGATCCTTGATGGCGCCGTCGAGCTGACGCTCCACCGCGTCGCGCACATCCTCGGCTCGTGCGCCGTGCGCCTGCGCTTCGCTGACGGTCGCGTCCTGATCTACTCCGGCGACCTCGGCGGCGGCGGGCTCCGTACGCTCCGCCCGGCGGAGCCGCTGCCGCTGGGTGGCGCTAGCGCCGTGCTGCTCGAGGCGACGCTCGGCGACCGCGCCACGATCACCGATGCCGATCGCGCCGAGGTGCTGGAAACGGCCCGCGCGGTGATCGAGGACGGCGGCTGCTGCGTCTTCCCCGCCGCGAACATCGGTCGGGCGCAGGAGCTCGCAGCGATGCTCGGCGAGGGGTTCGCGGACGGTTCGCTGCCGGAGGCGCCGGTCTGGATGACGCCGCTCGGGAGGCGCGTCCTCGACCGCTACCGCGCGGGCGATCGGGATGGCTGGCTCTCCGACGTGCCGTATCCGGCAGTCGAGACGCTGCGTCCGGAGGAGCCGGCAGACGTTGTCGTGGCGCGCACGGGCTACGTGATCGTCGGCGGCGCGGCGGCCGTCGAGCGGCGCAGCGGGCAGCTCGCGTTCGCTGCCGCCCAACGTCCGGAGTGCGGCGTGTTCTTTACCGGCTACTCGGGCCCGACGGCCCGGCAGCACACGGGTGACACGCTCGAGACGCTCGGCGAGGACGGCTTTCCGCAACGCACCGAGATCCTCTGCCGCTGGGTGTGGGCGCCGTCGCCCGACCATGCCTCGCAGCGTGAGCTCGTCACCGCCGTCTCCCACCTCGACCCGCGCACGCCGCTGCTGTTGGTGCACGGGGTGGAGGAGGCCAAGCGCCAGCTCGCCGTCCGGCTGCGTGAGGCGGGGCACCGGGACGTTCGTCCGCTCTCCGACGGCAACGTCGTCGAGCTGCAGTAGCGGACGCTCGCGGCGAGCCGTTACGGCAGCGCCGCTCCGGTCGTGCCCTCTGCCGGTGCGAAGACGACGAGCAGGCGGAGCGTGTCGGTGATCGTGTGAAATCGATGGTCGGCATGTGCCGCGACGAACAGCACGTCGCCCGGCGTGGCGGCTTGGTCGACGCCGTCGACGCTGAGCGAGCCGCGCCCCTCGAGCACGACGTACACCTCGGCCTCGGTGTGCGGTGTCTGCGCGTCGACGCCACCGGCCTCAAGCACGTACAGGCCGACGCTGAGTGCCGGGACGCGGAGGAACTCCTGCCACGCCTCGCCGGTGACGCGCTGTGCGGCGATCAGCTCGTGGACGTTCACGCCAGGCGCTCCGGCGTTGCCCCTGTGACGCGCAGCAGCTCGTTGGGTGCGACGGCGAACACGTGGCGCGGGGTGCCCGCGGCGGCCCAGACGATGGCGTGGTGCAGCAGGTCCTCGTCGAAACGCACCGGCAGCGGCGTCAGGTGCCCAACGGGCGGGATGCCGCCGATCGCGAACCCGGTGAGCTCGCGGACGCGGTCGGCGTCGGCTCGTTCGAGCCCGAGGCGCTTCGCGTCGACCCGGTTGGAGCCCGACACCAGCAACAGCTCCGGCTCGCCGTTCCGGGTGAAGACGAGCGACTTGACGATCGCCCCGACGCCGGCTCCGACAGCCGCCGCGGCCTCCTCCGCTGTGCGCGCGCTGCCGCCCGTCTCGACGATCGTGGCCTCGATGCCGAGCTCGCCGAGGGCATCGCGCACGCGCGCGGCAGAGGTGGGTAGCTCGGCGCTCATGGTTGAGCGTTCGCTGACGCCTTGTCCACTCCTTCCGCCGTCGTTCCTCGCCAGATGACAGGAGTGTCATCTAGTGATGCTTGACAGGGGTTTCGGTGCGGTGTAGAGTCCCTGTAATCGGCGTCGCGTTGCGGCCGGATGCTTCGAATGAGGAGGGCGTTGTGGGTGTTCGTCCGCCGCGGATGGGTCTACATTGTGGCGAGCGACGCCGGATGACAACAACCCACGGCAGGTGTTGGTCGTTCCGGCTCCGCCGGGTGGCGGCGGGTGCCACGCGGCTTACTGGGCGACCGCCGCCGCGTCCCCGCCGTAACTGCGAGTGACGCTTGTCCGCGGTGGTCACAAAGTGTACGTGTCGCAGCACACTACGAACTATCTCAATCGAGACCTTCGACTCACGCTCTCCAACACTCCGTACGCGGATGGTGCGCTGTGGACTATCCGATTCGGGCCGTCGTGAGGGCCTGTTCGGGTCTTCTGGTCGCGGCCCTTTCGGTCATCGGCTTGATGGGGTGTGCCGCACAAGGCGGGCCAGGGCCGGAGGGCTCGGTTGCGAGCTCGACCGTGCACTCCAACGCGTCTCCCCTAGTGGTCTGATTGTGAAATGGCGTGGTCATCCGACTGCCTGGATCGTCCTGCGCTTGTCGGCTCTGCCACCCGTCGGGTGGCTACGCCGCTCAGCTCCGGCGACCGCGCCCCGGCCCGCTCTGCGTGCCGGATCGTGG
>JANYCN010000009.1 GCA_025360225.1 Actinomycetes bacterium
CGCTCCGTGACCGAGCTGGAGACACGGTGATCTGGTGGATACCAGATCACCTCGCACGCTCGGCAAGCATTGCTTGCCCAGCTCTCCTCCGTCCTTGACGGGCGAGGTTCCAGCCGTAGCTCCGCAGCCTGAATTCTGCCCGGACTCTCCGGCCCAGGAACCTCGGCTCGCGCGAAACCACCGGACGGCGTCATCTCCAGGACGGCGTCGGGTGATCCGCCAACTGATCCGGGCGCGGCGGGGACCCCTTCCGGTAGGCTTCTGCAGATTCGGCTGACGATGCCTCTGGTGGTCACGGCGGATCGAGGAACATGGGGGGGCGATGACGGAGCGGCGAGGATCGGTGCGAGCTCGAAGGCGACGCGTGTCGCTTCTCGTCAGCGCGTGCGTGCTCTCAACCGCCGGCGCCCTCGCCTCAATCGCCGCGGCCGGTGGAGCCCGTCACGCTCCGACGGTGATCGTCGGCGGCGTTCGCTACTCGGTTTCGGCCGTCCGCCCGACCTCGCGCGGCATCGAGCCGTCGGTCGTCGCCGTCACCGACGCCACGCTGCTTCACCTTAGCTCCTCGCGCCCTGTGCCGGTCCTGATCAAGCTCGCCGACCAGGGCCTTGCCGTGCAGCTCGGCGCCCGCCTCACCCGGCTCGGGGCGAGCCGACGCGCCTCCTACCTTCGCACCCTCACGAGGCGTGATGCGGCGTTCGCGAGCACACTGGTCGCCGCCGTGCCCTCGGCGGAGGTTGGGCGGTCGCTCCGCGTCGTCTACGGCGGCCTTGCCGCGGTCGTGCCGGGCAACGCGGTGAGGACGATCCTGCACCTTCCTGGCGTCGTCGCCGTCCAGCGTGACGTCCTGCGCCACGCCACCGCGACGTCGGCCGCGTCGCTGGCCGGCGTGGTTCCGCCAGCGCCGGCCGAACCTGACGCCGCCGCGGGAGCGGGGGCGGTCGTCGCGATGATCGACTCGGGCCTCTGGCCCGAGCATCCTGCGCTCGCCGAGACGTCGTCGCTCGCCGCGCCGCGCCCGACGCGCAGCGGCGCTCCGCGGATCTGCAACTTCGGCGACGATCCCGCGACCGCTGCCGTCGACCCGTTTCTGTGCAACCGGAAGGTCCTCGGCGGCGACGTGTTCCTCGACCGCTACCGCGATGTGATCGGGCTCGGCAGCGAGCCGTTTCCAACGTCAGCCCGCGACGGAGACGGGCACGGGACGTCGACGGCGACGATTGCCGCCGGTGACGTTTCCGCCTCGGCGCCGTTGGGCGGCATCGAACGTGGCCCGTTCGCGGGCGTCGCGCCGGGTGCATCGCTGCTCGCGTACAAGGCCCTTTCCCGTGGCTACGGCTACGACAGTGACATCGTCGCGGCGATCGACCGCGCGGTAGCGGAAGGCGCCGACGTGATCGTGCTGCCGATCTCCGGCCCGCGCGGCGACGTCGCGACCGACCCGGTTGCCCTCGCGCTGCTCGATGCTGCGACGGCTGGCGTGTCGGTGATCGCCGCGGCCGGAAACGACGGGCCGACGGCGGGAACGGTCGAGAACACCGCGCCTTGGATCCTGACGGTGGGATCCTCCAGCGCCGACGGATCGTGGCGCGCCGACGTCACCCTCTCCGCAGGTCAGGACTCGGTCACCCTCGCCGGCGCCGGCGTCGGTGGCGCCAGCTCCGGAGCCCAGGAGGTAAAGGTTGCCGGCTCCCTCGGGGGCTACGCGGGTGGCGCCGACTGTCACGCCCCCGCCGCGACCGGGACGCTCACGAACACCATCGCCGTCTGCACGGCGGGCGGCGCTGGGCTTGCGGCGCAGGCGCGCAACGTCCAGTCCGGAGGCGCGTCTGGCCTCGTCGTGCTCGACGTCGCCGCTCCGTCGCCTCTCGCGCTGGTGCTCCCGGCGGTCCTGCTCGATCGGGCACGGTCGGACCAGCTCCGCGCGTTCCTTGGCGCACACACGAGCAGCGTTGCGCTGATCGGCGCGGCGACACGGACGCCGACACCGGCGTTGGAGGTGTCCCCGTTCTCGGGCCGTGGCGGTCCGCGTCTCGCCTTTCTCAAGCCGAACCTCCTCGCCGCCGGCGGCGGGCTGCTCGCCGGCACCACGCCCCTTGGCGACGCGGTCACCGGCGCACCAGCCGGCGCGCTCTACGACATCCTTACCGGGACATCCGCGGCAGCTGCAACCGCGGCAGGATCGTTGGCGGTCGTCCGATCACGCCAGCCCGGGATGACGTCGGCGGAGGCAGGCTCCGCCCTCGCGCTGACGGCGTTGACCGCGACCGAGAACGGGAGCGCGGCGTCGACCTTCTCGTCCGGCTCAGGGGTGATTGACCTGAAGGCTGCGCTGGCACCGGGACTCGTTCTCGACGTTGCCCCAGCATCGTTCGCCGCGGCGACCAACGGCGCTGCTCGCCTTGCGCTCAACCTCCCGTCGGTCCTCGTTCCCGAGATGCCGGCGACGACCTCCTTCGTCCGCACGGCGCGAAACGTCTCAGGCGTGCCGCTCTCCGTCACCGTGACGCTCGACCCGATGCCGGGAGTGACGGCCACGGCTCGCCCGTCGGCCACAACCATCCCCGTTGGGGGCACCCTCGTCGTGACGGTCGACGCGGACGCGTCAGCGGCCCTCGACGGAACGCTCAGCGGCGCCCTCCACATCCACGCTGTCGAGCCGGTCGTCTCGGCGCCGGTGACCCCGCGAGCGACTCCGGCATCGCCGTGGCGCGCGATGACGCGCGACCGCGGGCATCACGGACGTCCCGGCAGACACGGCGGCGATGACGACGGTAGCGGCAAGAAGGACTCCGACAACGACGGAGACGACGACGAGCACGACCCACCGGTGCCGCCGCCACCACTACCGATCACGCACGATCTACGCCTGCCGATCGTGCTCGTTCGACGTTCGGCACCGCTTACCGTCTCCGTCGCCTGCCTGCCAACGACGATCGTCGGCGATGGCGTCACCCCGGCGCGGTGCACCGTCGCGGTGCCGAACCCCGCGGCGCTCGCCGGAACCGTCCACGTCCACACCACCGTCTCCGGACCGTTGCACATCGCTTCAGCGACCGGCGTCACGGTTGCGCCCGACGGTTCGATTGACCTCCAGAGCGGGTTGTCCGGCCCAGGGCCGGTGCGTCCCACGGTCACGAACGCCTCCCCTGCGAGCGACCCCGGCTTTCTCGATCTCTCCCTCTCGACCTATGGCGTGCCGGCCACGCCGATCGGTCTGAACGATGCACTCGAGCTGTCCAACGTCGGCAGCTTCCAGTTCGCGGGACGCAGCTGGGACAGGCTCGCCGTCACCTCGAACGGCACGATCATCGCGGGCGGTGGAGCCAGCACAGCCGACCGGACAGCGGCGGCGACCGCGTTCCCAGACCCGGCTCGGCCAAACGGCGTCCTGGCTCCGTACTGGACCGCGCTCGACGGCACCGGTGCTCCCGGCGTCCGCGTTGCGCGGCTCTCCGGCGGAGGCAAGGCCTACCTCGTCATCCAGTGGGACGTGCGCGTTGCGGGCACGACGCTCCCGCGGACGTTTGAGGTCTGGCTCGGGCAGAACGGCACGGAGGAGATCACGTTCGCCTACGACCAGGCGCGGCTACCTCGGGGCGACGGGCTTGCCGGACCGCTTTCGATCGGCGCGGAGAACGCTGATGGAACCGCGGGTGACGGCCTCGGTCTCGGCGTTGCCCCGGTCGGTGACCTCCACGTCAGCTCAACCGCTGGCGCGGCGCCGATCGATGTTGGCTTCTCGTTCGATGCAGTTGGCGCCGGCCCCGGCGTTGGGTGGGTGATCACGACCCTTGACCTGCTCGGCGCGCCGGGCGAGACCGTAGATCGTCAGCGCGTCGCAGTCTCGGTGCCGTAGGTGACACTGCTGTTGGTGGATCGGCTCCAGCTCGCATCGACCTCGCCGCAACGGCGGGCGATCCTGACGCAGCTTGGAGTCCCCTTCAGCACGCACGTTCCGGCCTACGACGAGGCGCCGCTTGAGCTCGCTCCCGCTGAGCTGGTTGAGCGTCACGCTTCGGGAAAGGCAGCGGCCGTGGCGAGAACGATCGCCGAACGACCCGTTCTGGGAGTCGACACGATGGTCGTAACGTCGAGCGGCGCCGTGCTCGGGAAGCCGACGAGTGCAGCTGACGCTCGGGCGATGATCACGACGCTCGCTGGCGCGCGTCACCGCGTCCTCTCTGGTCTCGCCCTCGTCGGGGCAACCGAGACCTTCGTCGGACACGCGGTGACCGAGGTCGTCTTTCGCGCGCTCGACGCGCCAACGATCGACGCGTACGTGGCGCGTGGGGAGTGGAAGGGTCGGGCTGGCGGGTACGCGATCCAGGGCGCTGGAGCGACGCTCGTCGAGCGAATTGACGGGTGTTACTCGAACGTCGTCGGGCTGCCGGTTGCCCTCCTGGTTGACGCCTATCGCGCGCTGCATCTCCCGCTCGTGCCGGCAGGAGATCCGTCGGCAAGCGCGTAGACTGCTGCAGATGTTCGGATGGCTCCGTGGGTTCGGTGGACGCGACATGGCGGTCGATCTTGGCACCGCCAACACGCTGGTCTACGTGCGCGGCCGCGGGATCGTTCTCTCCGAGCCCTCCGTCGTCGCGATCGACCAGCGGACCGGTGAGGTGCACGCGGTCGGCGTCGAGGCGAAGCGCATGCTTGGCCGGACACCAGGCTCGATCGCTGCGATCCGTCCCTTGAAGGACGGCGTGATCGCCGACTTCGACGTGACCGAGGAGATGCTGCGCCACTTCATCCAGAAGGTGCATCAGAACCGGTGGGCGCACCCGCGCGTCGTCGTGTGCGTGCCGTCCGGCGTTACCGGCGTGGAGAAGCGCGCGGTCGAGGAGGCGACGATCTCCGCCGGTGCGCGCCAGTGCTACCTGATCGAGGAACCGATGGCGGCGGCGATCGGCGCCGGGCTCCCGGTCTCCGAGCCGACCGGCAACATGATCGTCGACATCGGTGGTGGCACGACCGAGGTCGCGGTTATCTCCCTCGGCGGCATCGTCGTCTCTCAGTCGATCCGGGTTGGTGGCGATGAGCTAGACGAGGCGATCGTGAAGTACGTGCAGCGCGAGTACAAGCTGCTGATCGGCTCGCAGACCGCCGAGGAGGTCAAGCTCGAGATCGGCTCGGCGGCGTCGATGAGCGAGGAGCTTCAGTGTGAGATCCGTGGGCGCGATCTCGTCACGGGCCTGCCGAAGACGGTGATCCTCTCCTCGCAGGAGGTGCGGATCGCGCTCGAGGAGCCGTTGAACCAGATCGTCGACGCGATCAAGTCGACCCTCGACAAGACCCCGCCGGAGCTGTCGTCGGACATCATGGATCGCGGGATCATGCTTGCGGGGGGTGGTGCGCTGCTGATGCGCCTCGACGAGCGGATCCGCCAGGAGACGGAGATGCCGGTGCACATCGCCGAGTCGCCGCTGACCTGCGTTGCCGTCGGCTCAGGTCGGTCGCTCGAGGAGTTCGACGTGCTCCATCGGCAGCAGCGCTCGTACCGCGAGCAGCGCCGCCGGCGACGCTGAGGGCGTCCGACCCGCCGTCAGGCCCCGTGCACCGACGCGAACATACGTGGCGGTTCGAGCGCTGCGGCGCGGCGTCTGAGAGCTCGCCCGACAGGTCGGGGCGTGAGCTGGGCAAGCAATGCTTGCTCGTGGTGTGATTGTCAACTGGGATGGTCATTGGGTGTCTGGAGCGAGCGGGAGCGTTGCGCGTCGCGCAGGGGTTGCTGATCGCGGGCGTGCTGGATAGCACGCCCGCTCGCACGCGTGTCAAGGCGAAGGCCTTGACACGCTAAGCGCAAGCGGCGCGCGGCGTTCCCGCGAAGCCCACGATCGGGCACGCAGAGCGGGCCGGATCGTGGTCGCCGCAGCTCGCTGGTAGAGCCACCC
>JANYCN010000081.1 GCA_025360225.1 Actinomycetes bacterium
GAGATGCACTCGATCCTGCAGCGCGTCCGCGAGCTGGCCGTGCAGTTCTCCAACGGCACGCTGTCCACCGGCGACCAGGCGAAGATCACCGCTGAGGTTGCCCAGCTCACCGCCGAGCTCGTTCGCATCCGCGACAGCTCCACGTTCAACGGCATCGCGCTGTTCGGCTCGACCGCGCAGACCACGCTGACGATCCAGGTCGGTGCGAACCAGAACCTCGACTCGGCGAACAACACGAACCGCATCGGCGTCAACCTGAACGCGCTCTCGTTCTCGACGATCTCGATGGACGTGTCGCAGATCGACACCGCGATCACCTCGGTGTCCACCATCCGCTCCGACCTCGGCGCCGTCCAGAACCGGCTCGAGCACGCCGTCTCGAACCTCGGCGTCACCCAGGAGAACCTCTCCGCAGCGGAGTCGCGCATCCGCGACGTCGACGTCGCCGCTGAGATGGTGAACTTCACCCGGCTGAACATCCTGTCCCAGTCCGGTACCGCGATGCTCGCGCAGGCCAACCAGGCCTCCTCGAGCGTGCTCTCGCTCCTGCGCTAGCCGCGACGAACGACCCTGAACTGACCGAGGCCCCCTGCTGCCGCGATGGCTGCAGGGGGCCTCAATCGTGGTCCGGGCGAGCCCGGGGGAGGTTGGTCGGGGGTCGGCCCGCTCCGGCTGGCGTCCGGGGGCCGATGACGCTGGCGATCGTCGTCCCTGACCGGTCACCGACACCATCCGTGGTGTCGGCGTTAGCCCGGAGGATGCGTCCGGGCTAACGTCTTGTCAGGGCTGGCGCACTAGCCCTTGATCAGCGAGAGAACGGCCTGCGGTGCCTGGTTCGCCTGGGCGAGCATCGCCGTGCCGGACTGCTGGAGGATCTGGTACTTCGTGTAGCCGGTCATCTCGGCTGCCATGTCGGCGTCACGGATACGCGACTCGGCGGCGGAGAGGTTCTCCTGGTACACGCCGAGGTTCGCGATCACGTGTTCGAGCCGGTTCTGGGTGGCGCCGAGGTTCGCACGAGCCTGTGAGATGGTCGTCATCGCGAGATCGATCTGCGACACGTCCATCGAGATCGTTGAGAAGTCCATCGCCTGCAGCACGACGCCGAGGCGGTTGGTGTTGCTCGCCGAGTCGAGGTTCTGGTTCGCCCCGATCTGCAGGGTCACCGTGGTCTGCTGCGTCGAGCCGAACAGCGCGATGCCGTTGAAGATCGAGCTGTCGCGGATCCGAACGAGCTCGGCCGTTAGCTGCGCGACCTCTGCCGTGATCTTCGACTGGTCGGTCGTCGACATGCTGCCGTTCGCCCACTGCACGGAGAGCTCGCGGATGCGCTGGATGATCGAGTGCATCTCGTTCAGCGCGCCTTCCGCCGTCTGCACCATCGCGACGCCATCCTGGGCGTTGCGGGTCGCCTGGGCGATGCCACGAACCTGCGAGCGCATCGCCTCGGAGATCGCGAGGCCGGCTGCGTCATCAGCAGCACGGTTGATGCGAAGCCCGCTTGAGAGCTTCTCCATCGAGTGCCCGAGACTCATCGCAGTCGTCTCGAGCTGTCGGTGGGCGTTGAACGCCTCGACGTTGGTGTTGATACGGAGCGACATCCTATCCTCCCTGACTGTTCCCGTCCCGACATCCTGTCGGGGTGGCCCCTCGCCTGGGGCCCGGCGCCGTATCGGCGGCCGCCTCCCGGGTTGTTCCGGTTGGCTGCACAGGGTGTATCGCCTCCACCGAGCGCCTGCTTTACCTTTTACAAGCGATATGAATACATTGCAAAAGCGAGATGCCTATGGAGCGAGCGCCGCAAGCGCGGTGAGAAGCCGGCGCCCCGTCTCCATGCCGCGGACGTAGTTCGCGTACAGCAGGCGCTCGTTCGGCGCGTGGATGTTGTCGAGCGCGAGCGCGACGCCGGAGAGGATCGTCGGCACCCCGGCGCGGTGGAGCCCCGAGACGAGCGGGATCGCGCCGCCGGTCCGGGCGACCGCGCACGGGTGGTCGAAGACCTCGGTGAGCACCTCGCGGGCGACGCGCAGGGCCGGCAGTTCGGGGTCGAAGGCGCAACCCGCGCTCATCCCCCAGCGATCGACCTCGACGCGGGTGCCGGCAGGCGCGAGCCGGCGGAGGTGCTGTTCGAGGTTCGCCCAGATGCGCTCCGGATCCTGACCCGGCACGACGCGCAGCGAGATCGCGGCGGCCGCCTCGCAGGGGATGATCGTGCGGTGATGCGCCGCGTCCCGGCACGTGATCGCGTTCACGTCGAACGTCGGTTGGCCGAACGTGCGCTGGTAGTAGTCGCGCACCGCGTGCTCGTCGAGCGGGGCGATCCCGGCAATCTCGAGCTCCGCTGCGCCCGTCGGAAGCGACGCCCAGCTCGCGAGCTCCACCGCCGTCGGTGGCACGATCCCCTCCTCGAGCGTGGCGGGCAGCCGGCCATCCCGGGCGCGCGTGCCGTCGATCAGCGTAGCGATGACGTGTGCGGCGTTCAGCGCTGCGCCACCGTACACCCCGGAGTGAACGTCGCGGACGCCGGTCGCGACGCGCACCTGGCCCGTCAGCACGCCGCGGACGCCGATCGTCACCTGCGGCCAGCCCTCGGCGACCATGCTCCCGTCGAACACGAGCGCCGCATCGAAGCGGGTCTCCTGCGCCTCGAGCCAGCGGACGACGGAGTCGCCGCCGATCTCCTCCTCCCCGTCGGAGACGACCGTCACGTCGACGCGAAGCTCGCCCGCGCGCGCGAGGTCGACCAGCGGCGCGAGCAGGCAGTGGAAGTTCCCCTTGTCGTCGGAGGCGCCGCGCCCGTAGATCCAGCCGTCGCGCAGCTCCGGCTCGAACGGTGGTGAGTCCCACGCCGACAACGGATGCACGGTCTGCACGTCGTAGTGGCCGTACAGCAGCAGGTGAGGTACGTCGGGCAGCCCGCAGGAGACGTGGCCAACGGCGAGCGGATGACGCGCTGTCTCGACGACCTCGGCGGTGCCGCCAGCGTCGCGAACCCGCTCGGCGACCCACTCCGCACCGCGGCGAAGGTCAGCCGGGTCGCCGTCTCCGGACGACACCGACGGGATGCGGATGAACGTGAACAGCTCCTCGAGGAGCTCTGCTTCGCTGCGCACTGGCTACTCTCCTCGGCGCCCGGCAGTGCCGGCCACCGTCATGGACCCGATCGTCGCCGAGAACATAGCTGACCCGTCCCGCGCCGCCGCGGGCGCGGAGCTAGCGCTCGATGCGCTCGCGCGGGACGAGGCGACGGCAACGCTTGCGACGCGGCTATCGTCGACGGCGCGCGTCTCGGCGCGCGTCGCAGAACCGATGCTCGCGCTCCTCGTCGCAGCAGTTCACGCACGGCGTGCGCAGGAGCAACGCCCTGGCCTTGCGGTGCTGGTCGCTGACGATGATGCGGCGCGCGAGCTCGCCGATGCCGTCCGCGTGTACCGGCCCGACGCGCCAATCGGCTACTACCCGCACCGCGGCGTCGACTGGGGCTCGCCGCTCGCGCCGTCCGCGCACCTTGTCGGCGAACGAGCACGCGCCCTTGCGGCGCTTGCTGAGGGCGGCATCGTCGCCGTCTCCGCCGACGCCCTCGTCGAGCGCGTGGCGCCGCGCGAGCGTCGCCCGGCCTCCGTTGTCGTTCACCCGGGCGAGCTGATCGAGCGAGATGCCCTCCTCGCGTCGCTGGTCGATGCAGGCTACGAGCGCGTTGCCGGAACGGTCGATTCGCGCGGGCAGATCTCCGTTCGCGGCGATGTCGTCGACGTGTTCCCAACGACCGGGCGCGAACCGATCCGGATCGAGCTGTTCGGCGACGAGGTAGAAAGGGTATCCGTCTACTCGAGCCTTACACAACGCTCGTTGCGTACCCTCGAGCGGGCCGTCCTGCACCCCGCACGTGAGCTCGTCGACGATCCCGGCGACACCTACGCGGACGACGTTGATGACGCCATCCCCGCCGGCCTGGTGTCGATCGTGCCCGAGCTGCTCGCCTCGGGTCCGCTCGTCGCCTGGCAACCACGCGTGGTCGCCGCCGCGTGTGCCGAGCGGCTCTCCGACGTCGCGGTCGGCGCGGCCACGCGCCGGCGTGGCTACCTCCGCGCCGAGGACGCAGACGAGGTCGTCCAGGGCGCACACGCACTCGACCACCTCCCGCAGGGCCAGGCGTTGACGTTCGAGGCGCAGCGTCCGGCGCTCGCCGCTCGGGGCATCGCCGAGGCCGAGAACGAGCTCCGTGCGCTCGTGCGGCAGGGGATCCGCGCGATCGTCGCGTTCCCGCACCGTGGCGATGCCGAGCGGATGCAGGCCCAGTTGAAGCGCGTCGACGTGACGATCGCTTCCGCCGGCGAGCCGCTCGCCAGCGAGGCAGGCGTCACCTTCGTCGTCTCCCGCGTCCGTCACGGGCTCGTCGCCGCTGCCTCCCGCCTCGCCGTCCTGCCCTCCGCGCAGCTCTTCCGCCGGCGCGGCGCGGGCGCAGGGGAGGGGCGGATCGGCCGAGCGATCGGCTCGTTCACCGACCTGAAGCCGGGCGACTACGTGGTGCACACCGACCATGGTGTCGGGCACTTCGTCGGCTTCGACACCCGAACCGTCGCCGGCGTCACCCGCGACTACCTTTGCCTCGACTTCAAGGGCGATGACAAGCTGTTCGTGCCGCACACGGAGATCGCCAAGGTCTCCCGGTACGTCGGTGCTGACGCCCGGCCGCCGGTGCTGAGCCGGCTCGGTGGCAAGGCCTGGCACGCGTTGAAGGCACGCGCGCGGCACGCGGTGCACGAGCTCGCTGGCGAGCTGCTCGCGTTGTACGCCCACCGGCAGGCGTCCGAGAAGGTGCCGTTGCCGCCGGATGGCGAGCTGCTCGCCCAGGTCGAGGCGGCGTTTCCCTGGGCGGAGACCGACGACCAGGCGCGGGCGATCGAGGCAGTCAAGGAGGACCTCGAGGCGCCGCGCCCGATGGACCGGCTGATCTGCGGCGACGTCGGCTTCGGTAAGACGGAGGTGGCGATCCGCGCCGCGATGAAGGTGGTGGAGGGCGGGCGACAGGTGCTCATGCTGGTGCCGACGACGATCCTCGCCCAGCAGCACTACCGGTCGCTCCAGGAGCGGTTCCTTGACACCGGTGTCGAGATCGAGCTGGTGTCGCGCTTCCGAGCAGGCGCGGAGATGCGCGCGGCGGTCGCGGGCTTCCGCGAGGGACGCGTCGACGTCCTCGTCGGCACCCACCGGGTGCTGTCGCGCGACGTCGTGCCGGCGAACCTGGGCCTCGTGATCGTTGACGAGGAGCAGCGCTTTGGCGTCGCGCAGAAGGAGATCCTGCGACAGATGCGCACCGAGGTCGACGTGCTTGCCCTCTCGGCGACGCCGATCCCGCGGACGCTCCACATGTCGCTTGCCGGGCTGCGTGACATCTCTGTGATCGCGACGCCGCCACGCGGTCGACGCCCGGTCCGGACGCACGTTGGCGAGTGGGACGACGAGCTCGTCGCTCACGCGTTGCGTCGTGAGCTGGCGCGCAACGGCCAGGCCTTCTTCCTGCACAACCGCGTCGAGTCGATCGACGAGGCAGCCGCGCGCGTGCGCCAGCTCGTGCCGGAGGCGCGGGTCGGCGTCGGGCACGGCCAGATGTCCGAGCGCCAGCTGGAGACGGTGATGGAGGAGTTCCTCCGCGGCGACCACGACATCCTGTGCGCGACGACGATCATCGAGTCGGGCCTGGACATCCCCGCCGCGAACACGCTGATCGTCGAGCGTGCTGACGCCCTCGGGCTGTCACAGCTCTACCAGATCCGCGGGCGGGTCGGGCGCTCCGACGTTCCGGCGTACGCCTACCTGTTCTATCCTGACGCGGCGGCTCTGACCGAGGACGCCGCCGCGCGGCTCTCGACGCTCGCCGACTACACGGAGCTCGGGTCGGGGTTCAAGGTCGCGATGCGCGACCTCGAGCTGCGCGGCGCCGGGAACCTGCTCGGCGACGAGCAGTCCGGGCACGTCGCGGCGGTCGGGTTCGAGCTGTACTGCGAGCTGCTCGCCGAGGCGGTCGCCGAGCTGCAGGGTGCGGCATCGCCTGCTCCGGGTCTCGGGGTGCGGATCGAGGCCTCGATCGACGCGTACGTGCCCGCGTCCTACGTTGGCCTCGAGTCGACGAAGATGGACGTGCACCGGCGGATCGCGCTCGCGACCACCGAGGACGAGCTGCGTGAGCTCGGCGCCGAGCTCGTCGACCGGTTCGGGCCGATCCCCGAGCCGGTGTCGAGCCTCCTCGGTCTCCAGGAGGCCCGCCTCGTCCTCGCTCCCCTCGGCGCCGTCTCGCTCGCGGTGCGCAAGGATCGGGTGTCCCTGATCGGCGTGACGTTCGGTGCTGACGAGCTGCGCGCGCTCCGCGCGTCGTTCCCGACGGCCGTTCACACCGCGCCGCGGCGCGAGATCGCGATCCGTGTCGGCCCTGACGATTCGGCGATGGCGGCGGCAAACGCGCTCGCCGCTGGTATAGTCGAGCTACGTGGGCGCGCCCTGACGGCTGCCCGCTAGCGCACGTTCGCGTGCGTTCGGCCACGCGGGTGGCGTGTCTCTCGTCAGTCGCCCGCGCCCTTGCGCTCCCCACCGAGGAATCTCATGTCTCTCCGACGACCCACTGCCCTGATCGCCCTCGCCGCTGCTGCGCTCGCCCTTGCCGGCTGCGGCGGCGGTAGCTCCAGCTCGAAGCCGGACGTGCCGTCCGACGCCATCGGCGTCGTCGGCACGCGAACGCTCCTGAAGAAGGACTTCGAGCACCTGATGGCGGTCGGGCTCGCGTCGATGAAGGTCCAGGGCCAGACCGCGCCGAAGCCCGGCACGGCCGAGTACGTGTCGCTGCAGTCGAACGCCGTGTATCGGATGTTCGTGATCGCCGTGATCCGCCAGGAGGCCGCCGCGGAGGGGATCAAGGTCGATCCGAAGAAGGAGACGGAGAACCTCGCGAAGGTGACCAGCAACGCGACGTACGCGAAGCAGCTGAAGGACGCGGGCTACACGCAGGCTGACGTGAAGGACCTGATCGAGATCAACCTGCTCGGCGCTGAGCTCCAGAAGAAGGCAACGAAGACGGTGTCGGCGCCGACGGCCGCCGCGATCCAGGCCTACTACGACGCCAACAAGGAGACGCAGTACAAGGATCCTGAGGCGCGCAGCGTGCAGCACATCCTTCTTGGCCTGAAGAACGGTGGGTCGCCGAAGGCGAGCGAGTTCCCAGCGCTTCTCGTCCAGGCAAACGCCGTGCTAAAGCAGCTCAAGGGTGGCGCCGACTTCACCAAGCTCGTGAAGCAGTACTCCACCGATCCCGGCAAGGTAACGAACGACGGCAAGTACCCGAAGGTCACTGCACGCGACTACCAGCCCGAGTTCGCGGCGGCGTCGATGAAGCTGAAGACGGGCGAGTACACGCTCGTCCCGGTCAAGACGGTCTTCGGCTACCACATCATCAAGGCGCTCGCTGGCATCGTGCCAGCCGGCTACCAGGCCTTCGATACGGTGAAGGCGTCGATCCAGCAGCAGCTGCAGAGCAAGGCGTCGAGCGAGGCGACGTCGACCTGGTTCCGCAAGCTGATCATCTCCTACGTTGCGAAGTCCTCGTTTGCGACGGGCTACGCGCTGCCGGCGTCGGCGACCGCTCCGGTCACGACCGCCGGCGTGTCGAGCACGAAGAAGTAGCTCGGGCTCGAACGGTGCGCCGATGATCGTTGCGACCGGCCCTGGCGGGGCAGACATGCTTCCCGCCGGGGCCGTTCGTGTGCTCCTCGCGACGGGTGTGGCGGACGTCCGGGCCGACGAGGGTGTGCGCGACGCCCTGACGGCGCTCGGCGTCGACCACCGTCCCGGTGCTGCGACGATCGCTTGTGACGACCGGGCCGCGTGGCGTCTGGCTGCCGCCGACCCTGGCTGCGCGACCTGGCCCGAGCGTCCGCTGCTCGAGGCGCGGGCGGCTGCGGCCGCCGTCTCCGACCTGTGGGAGGTGACGCTGCGCCTGCGCCTGGACTGTCCGTGGGATCGCGAGCAGACGATCGCCTCGATCGTGCCGCACACGATCGAGGAGGCGTACGAGGTTGCCGACAAGGCGCTCGCCGGTGTTGGCGGTGCCGAGCTGGTCGACGAGCTCGGCGACCTGCTGTTCCAGACGGTGTTCCTCGCGATGCTCGTACGCGAGGACGGCGAAGGCGACCTCGTCACGGTCGCGGACGGCATCGTCGCGAAGCTGATCCGAAGGCACCCGCACGTCTTCGGCGACGCCGTCGTGACGGGGAGCGGGGACGTTCTGCTGCGCTGGGAGCAGATCAAGCGTGACGTCGAGGGGCGCGCCGGGATCTTCCACGACATCCCCGCTGCGCTGCCCGGGTTGCTGTTCGCGCGCAAGGTGCAGCGGCGCGCCGCCGCCGTCGGCTTCGACTTCGCCGATCACCGAGCGGCCTGGCCGGCGATCGACGAGGAGGTCGGCGAGCTGGCACGGGCGATCGATGCGGGAGCTGGCGTGGCGCAGGAGGCGGGCGACGTGCTCTTCGCGACCGTCAACGTGCTGCGGCTGCTGGACGTCGACCCCGAGCTTGCGGTGCGCGCCGCCGCCACCCGGTTCCGCGGTCGCGTCGAGGAGGCTGAGGTGATCGCTGGCGTGGCTGGCGTGGACTTCCGGACGCTCGGGCTCTCCGAGCAGGACGGGTACTATCGACAGGCGAAGGCTTCCAGGAAGGCACGAGAACGATGACCGATATCGAGGCGATCCACGGACGACAGGTGCTCGACTCCCGCGGCAACCCGACCGTCGAGGTGGAGGTCGCGCTGGCGTCCGGCGCGACCGGTCGAGCAGCTGTTCCGTCTGGCGCCTCGACCGGGCAGTGGGAGGCCGTTGAGCTCCGCGACGGCGGTAAGGCATACGGAGGGAAGGGCGTGACCAAGGCCGTTGCGAACGTCAACGGCATCATCGCCCGCAGCATCGTTGGCATGGACGCGCTCGACCAGCGTGCCGTCGACGACGAGCTCTGCCGCCTTGACGGGAGCCCGAACAAGGCGAAGCTCGGTGCGAACGCGATCCTCGGCGTGTCGCTTGCCGTCGCCCACGCGGCGGCGGACGCGCTCGCGATCGACCTGTACCGCTACGTCGGTGGGGTGAACGCGCGCACCCTGCCGGTGCCGATGATGAACGTGATCAACGGAGGCGCGCACGCCGACAACTCGCTCGACCTGCAGGAGTTCATGATCGTGCCGGTCGGCGCTGCGACCTTCGCGGACGCGTTGCGCACGGGCGTCGAGGTGTTCCACACCCTGAAGCGGACGCTTCATGACCGCGGCCTCGCGACCTCGGTCGGAGACGAGGGCGGCTTCGCACCGAACCTGCCGTCCAACGAGGGCGCGATCCAGCTGATCTGCGAGGCGATCGAGGCGGCGGGCTACACGCCAGGAACCGACGTCTGCATCGCCCTCGACCCGGCGACGAGCGAGATCTTCGACGCCGCGACGAGCACCTACACGCTCGTGGGCGAAGGGCGCACGCTCGACCCGGCGGGGATGGCCGGCTACTTCGCCGACCTCGTCGCGCGCTACCCGATCGTCTCGATCGAGGACGGGCTCGCCGAGGACGACTGGGCCGGCTGGAAGATCCTCACGGAGGCGATCGGCGATCGCTGCCAGCTCGTCGGCGACGACCTGTTCGTGACGAACGTGGAACGCGTGCAGATGGGGATCGACCGTGGCGTCGCGAACGCGATCCTCGTGAAGGTGAACCAGATCGGCTCGCTCTCTGAGACGCTGGACACGATCGCTCTCGGTGCCCGACATGGCTACGCGTCGATCATGTCGCACCGCTCGGGTGAGACCGAGGACACGACGATCGCCGACCTCGCGGTTGCGACGAACGTCGGGCAGATCAAGACCGGTGCACCGAGCCGCTCGGACCGGGTCGCGAAGTACAACCGCCTCCTGCGTATCGAGGAGCAGCTTGGCTCAGCGGCGTACTACCCGGGTCGCGCAGCCTTCCGCGGTGCTCGCTGATGAGCGTCCTGCGCCGCACGAAGATCGTTGCCACGCTCGGGCCAGCGACGGACGCGGAGGAGATGATCGAGCGCATCGCGCGTGTCGGCGTCGACTGCTTCCGCCTGAACTTCTCCCACGGCGGGCAGGACGCGCACCTGCTGCGAATCCAACGCGTCCGCGCGGTCGCGGAGCGGATCGGGCGACCGATCGCGATCCTCGCTGACCTGCAGGGACCGAAGCTCCGCGTCGGCGCCCTGGACGAGCCGATCATGCTCGAGACCGGCACCTCCGTCACCCTCGCTGGTCGTGGCGACGCCCGCGAGGGCGACCTCGAGCTCGGCTTCGAGATTGACCTGTCCGTCCATCTGCGGCGCGGGCATGACGTGTTGATCAACGACGGCCTCGTGCGGCTGCGGGTCGTCGAGTCGCGCGAGCGGCGCGTGCGCTGCTCCGTCGAGATCGGCGGCCTCGTGTCGTCGAACAAGGGCGTGAACCTGCCCGGCACGTACCTGCCGATCCCGTCGATCACGGACTCGGATAAGGAGAACCTGCAGTTCGCCCTCGACCACGGCGTCGACTACGTCGCGCTCTCCTTCGTCCGACGTCCTGAGGACGTCGAGGACCTGAAGAAGCTGATCGCGGTGCACGGCTCGAGCGCGCGGGTGATCTCGAAGATCGAGAAGGCCGAGGCGATGGAGCACCTCGACGCGATCATCGACGCGTCGGACGGCGTGATGGTCGCTCGTGGCGACCTCGGCGTTGAGATCGGGCCGGCTGCCGTCCCGCTCGCTCAGAAGCGGATCATCAGTCTCGGTCGAGAGGCGGGAAAGCCGGTGATCACGGCGACGCAGATGCTTGAGACGATGATCGAGCGGCCGGAGCCGACCCGCGCGGAGGCCTCCGACGTCGCCAACGCGATCCTCGACGGCACGTCCGCGGTGATGATGTCTGGCGAGACCGCCGTCGGCCGCTACCCCGTCGAGGCGGTCGAGACGATGGTGAAGATCTCGCTCGCGATCGAGCCGAGCCTGACATACCACGAGGCGCGCTTCGGGCTCTCCCGTCTTGGGCCCCGGTACATCGCCGACGTCGTCGGTCACGCGGCGTGCGACATCGCGGAGGCGCTCGGCGTCGCCGTGATCGTCGTGCCGACCCACACCGGCGAGTCTGCCCGCGAGGTCTCCAAGCACCGTCCGCGTCGCCCGATCGTGGCGGCCTCGCCCGATCCGGTCGTCCTGCGTCAGCTCGCGCTCGACTGGGCGGTCGTGCCGCTCCCGGTCGCTCCTGCGGACGGGCTCGAGGATCTGTGGAAGCGGGCGACGGACGCCGTGCTGCGCGCCGGCCTGGCTGGCCCTGGCGACCGCGTGGTGATCACGAGCGGCACCCACGTGAACAAGGCGGGCGCGACGAACACGATCCTCGTGCAGGCGCTGTAGGAGCCGCCGCTGTCAGGGCGTGAGGACGACGTACGGCGTCTCACCCGGGAACACGTACCCGATCGTCCGTGCCTGCTCGATCATCGAGTGTCGGGTCGTCGCGTCCTGGAGCTGTCGGGTCAGCGTGTCGCGCTGGTCGACGGCGATCGCCAGCTGGGCTTTCGCGCGCGAGAGGTGCTCCTGCGCTGACGAGTACGAGCGGATCGGCGCGATGAACAGCACGGCGAGGAGCAGCGCGGTGCCGAGCGTGATCAGGCGTCGCAGGGGCATGGCTCTACCCTTCGCGGGGCGACGGCTGGCTCCTTCCCGGCCCGCGGGGTACGCTCCCCGGGTGCTCGTCGCCGCCGATCTTGACGTCGTGGCCCGCCAGATCGGCCGCGCGCCACGTCCGTTCGTTGACGTTCCGGCGCGCTGTGGCGCCGGGCGGCCGGTCGTGATCGAGCAGCCTGCCCACGACGTGGACGGGTCGCCGTTTCCGACGACCTTCTGGCTCACCTGCCCGGGCTTGGTTGCGGCGATCGGGAAGCTCGAAGCGGCGGGTGGGGTCGCGACGCTCGAGGCACGGGTCGCGTCGGAGGAGGCGCTCCGTGCTGCCTACGCCCAGGGGCGTTCAGACCAGGTTGCGCTGCGTCCAGTGCTCGGTGAGCTCGGGGTCGGTGGGACGCGCCGGGATGGAGCGATCAAGTGCCTGCACGCGCACGCGGCCTTCGCGCTCGCTCGACCCGGGTACGCGGTAGGCGACCTCATCGTCGCGGCTGCCGGTGGCGTGCCGTCGCCGTGCTGCATGGAGGAAGCCTGAGGTGACGGCGGGGATCGAGGCCGCCGAGGCGGAGTGGGAACGCGGCGATCCGGCCGTCCGTCGCATCCGCCGGGGCGTCGATGCGCGGACCGCTCTCGCGCTCGACGCGGCCGCGCTCGCGCTCCGGGCCGAGCTCGCACGCCGGCTCGGCCCGTCCTTCTCTCGGGCCGACCTCTACCGTCAGTACGTCGAGTCGGACGGCTGGGGCCGCGAGGTCGTGCGTCGCGCGCTCGAGCCGCTCTCGGTCCCGACGGCGGTGACCCCGCTCGTTGACGCAGCGTTCGGTCACGTGGCGTCGTTTGCGCGCGATCGCGGCTAGCCTCGGGCTGTGGATGATCCGCCGTTCGAGTTTCAACCACCGCCGCGCCGTGATCGGCCACGCCGGCGCGCCTCGCGCGGACCGGTCCTGATCGCTGCGGTCATCGCGCTCGCCGTCGGCGTCCTCCTCGGCAGCGCCGTCGCACGGCGACCACAGACAGGAAACCTGCAGACGCTCACGCAGGAGGTCCGCGTCGTCACGGTCACCGTCACCCGGGTTACCTCTGGTTAGCCCTTCCGGCTCGGTCGCGCCGACGCGGGCTCGCCGCGCCTCAAAATCCCCTTCGTTTGAAGGATCACCCGATTGTGACAGGATTCTCATCGACCGCGGTGAACCAGAGCGCTACTATGGATCGAATGGACGGGACACGCGAGGATTGGCTCACGCTCGGGCAGGCTGCGAAGGTGCTCGGCGTCGCCCAGAGCACCGTTCGGGCGTGGTCCGACGGAGGCCGGTTGCCGGTCTTCTACACGCCCGGCGGGCATCGACGCTTCAAGAGCGATGACCTCGATGCCTTCCTCTCGCGCAACGGCGCCGGTTCGCGGCCGCGAAACGCCGCAACGGTGCTGATCGTCGATGACGACCCACGGCTCCGCGAGCTGATCCGCGTGCACCTCGAGTACGACGGGATGACGGTGATCGAGGCTGCGACGGCCGAGGAGGGCCTGCGCGCGTTGGAGGCTGACCCGCCCGATCTGGTGATGCTCGACGTGATGATGCCCGGGATCGATGGCTGGGAGATGCTGCGACGCATGCGCGAGCGCCACGGGATCGAGTCGCTACCGGTGATGATGTTCTCGGGCAAGACCGAGGGTGGCGTCGAGAAGGCGACGGCGGGCGGTGCCCAGGCGTTCGTCGGCAAGCCGCTCGACCCGATCGGCCTCGTGGAGCAGGCCAAGGCCATGCTCCGCGTTCGCGTCACCATGGGCTAGCCCCGGCGAGCCGTGCCGGCGCGATCTGACTACGCGCGACGGATGGTGATCACGTCAGCCTCGACGGTCACGGTGATCGCAGCCGCTCCGGCCCAGCTGGTGCGGTAGACGGCAGCGTCGCGAACCGCGCCGTCGAGCCACAGTCCGTACCCCTCCTCGCCGTGATCGAACACCCCTTCGAGCGTGATCGCGGCCGCAGCGTCGGCCTCAGCGTCGGCCTCAGCGTCGTCGACCTTCGTGCGTCCGCGACCGCCTCGCCGGGATCGGCGTTTCGGCGCAGCTTCGTCGGCGACTGGCTCTCCGCTCGACTCGGGCATCGAGATGGGGGCCTCATCGGCCTCGATCTCGATCAGCGTGTCAAGATCGACGACCGGCGCGTCCTTTGCGATCGCGTGCTGGCGACGGAACCGGGCGATCGACGCCGGCGTCGACTCGAGCTTGTGCGCGATCCAGATGTCGGTTGCCCCGGCCTGGACCCACTCGCGGATGAGGTGCAGCTGGGGTTTGAGCGAGGCAGCGCGTCGGGTGGCCACGGCGAAAGGGTAGGGCACGCGTCGGCCGGAGCGCTCCGATCGGCCAGCGTGCTGCCTAGGAGACCGTCAGACGCGGTGCTGTCGCATCGGCTGGGAGACACGGCCGCGCGGACGGCGGCCGCTTGTCGGGCGCCTGGTTCTCGTGCACCGTCTCGAACATACGTGGCGCTTCGAGCGCTGCGCAGCGGCGTCTGAACCTCGCCCGGCAGTGGTGCGATTGTCAGATGGCATGGTCATCGGGTGTCTGGAGCGAGCGGGAGCGTTGCGCGTCGCGCAGGGCTTGCCGATCGCGGGCGTGCTGGATAGCACGCCCGCTCGCACGCGTGTCAAGGCGAAGGCCTTGACACGCTAAGCGCAAGCGGCGCGCGACGTTCC
>JANYCN010000015.1 GCA_025360225.1 Actinomycetes bacterium
CGCTCCGAGGGCGGCACCGACGACGGTCGTCGACGACCACACGATGCCGCCGAGGGCGTTCGCGGCGTGGAGGTGCTCGGCATCGACGAGCTCGGGCATCAGACCGACCGCCGCCGGCACGCTGAAGGCCGCCGCCGCGCCTCCGAATGCGGCGAGGATGGCGATTGCCGCGATCGGCGGGTCAGGCCTGGCGATGAGGAGCGCGATCATGCCTGTCGCGACGGCCTCGACGCCGTAGCTCGCGATCAGCACCCGCCGGCGCGGGACGCGGTCGGCGAACACCCCGCCCGCGAGCACGAGCGCGACGGACACGGCCTCGCGCGCGAAGTACACGACGCCGAGGTCGGTGACCGTGCCGTGCGCGAGCACGCCGAACGCGAGCGCGATCTCGCCCGCCTTCGAGCCGAGCGCGTTGACGAGGCTTCCGATGAACCAGCGACGGTACCCGGGCGCGCGGAGGGGTGCGAGCGCGCCCGTCAGCGCTCCTCGTACCAGCCCGTCAGCGGCTCCTCGATGAAGCGGAAGCGGACGGTCTCGCCGGGACGAAGCTGCGCGAGACGGCCGCGGTCTGGTTCGACGACGACGGCGGGCTTGGCATAGCCGCCGAGCCGCAACCGGTCCGTGCCGAGGATGATCGGCGTCCCCGCCGGCGTCACCTGCACGGCCCCCTCGGGTGGGCACTCGCTGAGAACCTCGCCACCTGGCACGGCTGTGCCTGCAAAGCGGATCCCGGTGCGGTCACCGACGGTCATCGTGAACGCGCCGTTCTCGAGCGCCGCCTGCGCCTCGGCCGTCCACTGCGGACCGCGTTGCAGCCGCACCGGCGTCGCGCCTTGCGTGGTCTGTTGCGCCCGCACGGTCGAGGTCGGGGTTGCGTCGCGCGCGGCGCCGAGCGCGTCGCCGGGGCGAAGGGGCCTACCGATCAGCCCGCGCAGATCGACGCTCGAGCTTCCATGGAAGGTGCCGCTGGCGACCCCGCCCGCGATCGCCAGGTACCCGCGCACCCCGTGCGGGCTCGCCAGCAGCCGCAAGCGCTGGCCGCGGCGCAGATGCAGCGTCTCGCAGCCGACCCGCTCGCCGTCAACCTCGGCGACGACGCCGGCGCCGGCCACGCCGATGATCGCGGGCGCGAGGACGACGAGCGTCGGCCCGTACAGGGTGGTCTCCACGACTGAGGCGCCGGCCTCGTTTCCCACCAGCGCGTTCGCCAGTCGCGCCGCCGGCGCATCCGCCGGACCGCCTGCGGCGACCCCATGGCGTGCACCGTTCAGCCGGCCAGCATCGACGACGAGGTCGAGCGGTCCGGCCTGCTCAACACGCAGGAGGGGTCGGTCGGGGAACGAGGGGAGCAGGTCGACGGGCTCGAGCGGCGGCGGCGGTGCGGCGCCGTCGGCGGCAACGAGGCGGACGGTGTCGCCCGGCTCGAACAGGAACGGCTCGGAACGGTGCGGGTCGTAGACGCGTTCGAGCGCCTCGCCGATCACGTTCCAGCCTCCCGGCATCGTGACCGGGTACACGGTTGACTGTCGACCGGTGATCGCGAGCGCATGGGCGGGCACCGCAAGGCGCGGTGTCGCAAGGCGGGGCATGACGAGGCCGTCATGGTTTGGGCCGAGGAACGGCTGCCCGGGCGCGGCGCCAACGCACAAGACCGTGAAGCGGCCTGCGGCGTGACGTGCCGCGAGCTCGGCGGCGTCGAGGCCCGTCGCGGCGCACACCTCGTCGGTGTCGAGCGCGCCGTAGCGCACCCGCAGGGTCACCGTCCGGCTCGCCGTCTCCTCGTTCACCGGCGGCTCGGTGCACCACCGCCTGAGCGCGGCGTCGTCAAGGAGCTCGTCATCCCACTCGAGGTAGACGTTGCCGAACGCGCCGTACACCTCGCGCACGCCGTCCGGGCGCGTTCGCTCCAGGTGGCGCGCCAGGGAGCGGACGGCCGCGTTCGCGGCCTCGTCGAGCGTGTCGGCGAAGCGCAGGTAGCGCCCGCGGACCGCCATCAGAACGCCTGCACGGCGATGCCCGCGAGCTCGAGCGCCGAGCGGACAGCGCGGGCGGTCGCGAGCGCTGTCGCATTGTCACCGTGGATGCAGAGCGTTGCCGGAGCGATCGCGAGCCGCGTGCCATCGTCGGCGACGACAACGTGATCACGTACCATCGCCACCGCTCGCGCGGCGGCGAGCGCTGGATCGTGAACGATCGCCGCCGCGTGGCGTCGCGGCAGGAGGAGCCCGTCACCTCCATAGCCGCGGTCGGGGAACCCTTCGAGCACCATCGGGTGCCGGGCGCGGGCGGCGGCCGCCGCGAGCTCGGAACCGGCGATCGCGATGATCGGCAGCGCAGCGTCGTAGGACGCCGTGGCGGCGATGATCGCGTCGGCGACGGCAGGGTCGCGCTCGGCAACGATCGTCTGCAGCGCACCGTGTGGCTTCAGGTGGTGAAGGCGCACACCCGCAGCGCGGACGAAGGCATCAAGCGCGCCGAGCTGGTAGAGCGTGTCGTCGTAGGCCTCCTGCGCGGTGAGCAGCAGCGCGCGGCGACCGAACCCGACGCGGTCAGGGAGCCCGGGGTGAGCGCCGATCGCAACGCCGGCGCCGACCGCCCGCGCCACCGCGACGCGGATCGTGCCCGGGTCGCCGGCGTGAAAACCACAGGCGAGGTTCGCGCTCGTCACGACCGCGAACAACGCCGCGTCCTCACCGATCGCGTACGGCCCGAACGACTCGCCGGCGTCGACGTTGAGGTCGACGATCATCCCGCGCTCCGCGGCGTCGGCGGCGCGATCGCGAGCTCGTCGGCGAGGGCCAGCACGCGCTGCCAGGTGTGGTCCCGCACGTGGATCCCGGTGCGGCGATTCGTCGCCGCTGCCGTCGCGCCGCTCTCGCCCGGCATCCTGACGGGAGGGGCACCGTCCTCGAGCGGAACGTCGCGGACGTAGCCGATCATCCGCTCGATCTCCTCGCTGAAGTCGCCGAACGGCCGCAGCTTCGCGACGTCGATCGCGATCAGGAGCACGCCCTGCTCATCCTTCTCCGGACTCGCCGTGACCGTTCCGGCGCCGGTGAGCGCCCCCGCGAGCGCCTCCGCGACGAGCGCGAGCCCGAAGCCCTTGACCCCGCCAACCGGGCGGATCGCGCCGGTCGGCGTGCACCAGTCGAGCGGGATCGGATCGCCGCGGTCGAGCTCCTCCATCAGCCGGCCCTTCGCCACCACGCTGGTAGACATGTCAAGCACCAGGTGCGGCGAGCGCGCGCGGGGGATGCCAGCGGCGATCGGGTTCGTCGCGAGGCGCCGCTCGAGCCCACCGGGCGGCGCGACGTCCTGGGCACCACCCGAGCAGTTGACGAACATCAGCGTCGCGACGCCTGCCTCCGCAGCGCGCTCGCAGTAGTCGGCAAAACGACCGGCGTGGCTCGAGTGGCGCAGCGCGACCGCGGCGATGCCGTACAGGCGCGCACGCTCGACGGCGAGGTCGGTGGCGAAGCGCAGCGCGAGGTGCCCGAGGCAGCCGTTGCCGTCCACCCGCAGCACCGCACCGCCGTCATCGTCGATCGCTGGCCGGGCGGCACCATCGATGCCACCTGCCCGCCAGCGTGCGACGTACTCGGGCACGCGACGCATGCCGTGCGAGTCGTGCCCGGCGAGGTCGGACGCGACGATCACCGATGCTGCGAAGGCCGCGTCGTCCGCAGCGAGGCCGATGTGCGCCAGCACCTCGGTGGTGAACCGTTCGAGCTCCGGCGCATCGACCCTGACCATGGGAACAGTGTGACGCGGTAGCCTTCGGTCATGGAGCGTGTGGAGGTCGTCGTGATCGGGGCGGGGGCGGTCGGGGCGTCCGTTGCGTACGACCTCGCGGGCGCTGGACATGACGTGCTCGTCCTCGACCGTGGTCTGATCGGGCAGGGCGCGAGCGCGGGGACGGCGTGCCTTCTCACCGCGAGCCATGCCGAGCGGATGGCGAGCCCGGCGTCGCTGATCGAAGGGATCCGCGCGCTCGCTCAACCTGCCGGTCCGCTTGCGTTCCGTCCGACGCCGACGGCGATCCCCTGGCTTACCCGGTTCGCAGCTGCCTCGCTTGACCGCCGATCGGTTTCCGCCGGGCATGCCTTGATCAGCTCGCTCGCGCTCGAGAGCCTCGCGTTGCATCGCACCTGGCATGACGCGATCGACACCGGGCTCGTGCAGGCTGGACTGTTGAACGCGTACCTGACCGACGAGGGGCTCGCGCACGCGCACGTCCCGGCTGGTCTCGCGCACGAACGGCTCGACCGTGCCGGGCTGGCGCAGATCGCTCCGGCGCTGCTTGGCGCGGTTGGTGGCGTGCTGTTCGCCGACGATATGCACGCTGACTCGCTCGTGCTGACGCAGCGCATCGCTGCCGCGGCCCGTGCGCGCGGCGCGCGGATCGTCGAGGGCTGCGAGGTGCTTGCCGCGACGGTCGAGCGCGACGGCGTAACGCTTACCACCGGCACCGGCGTCGTGTCGGCACAGAGCGTCGTGCTAGCCGCCGGCGTCTGGAGCCCTCGTCTCGGGCGCCAGCTCGGGCTGCACCTGCCGATCGTGCCGGCAAAGGGCTATCACGTCGAGCACGCGGCCGACGGGATCGATCTCGCCGTGCCGGTGTTCATCGCCGAGACGCGGGTCGTTGCGGCGCCGCTCGACGGCCGCATCCGCCTGGCCGGCACGCTCGAGATCGGCGGCGACCCCGATCTGGTCGACATGCGGCGCGTCGACGCGGTCGCACGTGCCGGCGCCGACCACATCGCTGGTCTCGCGGGCCGTCCACGCACCAGCGTCTGGCGTGGCCTTCGACCGATGTCGGCCGACGGGTTGCCGATGATCGGCCGCTCGGAGCGCTCCGAGCGTGTGATCGCCGCGACGGGGCACAGCATGCTCGGCATCGTGCTCGCGCCGATCACGGCGGCGCTCGTGACGCGTGTCGTTGCGGGTGAGGAGCTTGAAGCGCGCCACGCCGCCCTCTCGCCGGACCGGTTCCGTTCCCTCCCGACCTGGAGGCGCTGATGCGTACGTCCCGCCTGTTGAACGCCGTTGAGGTGCATGCCGAGGGTGAGCAGGGCACCGTCTACATCGGTGGCGTGTTCGAGGTGCCGGGCCAGACGATGGCGGAGCGTCTCACCCACATCAACACGGTTGACGACTCGCTGCGGCGGCTGCTCACCCAGGAGCCGCGCGGACGCTCGCAGTGCAGCGCGGTGCTCGTGTTCCCACCCGCCGACCCAGCGACGGCCGACTGCGGCCTGCTGGTGCTGCAGTCAGATCGTGCGCACGCGATGAGCGGATCGAACACCATCTGCGCCGTCACCGCGCTGCTCGAGACGGGCGTCATCGCGATGGTCGAGCCGGAGACGCGGATCGCGATCGAGATCGCTACGGGGCTCGTCACCGTCGTCGCTCGGTGTCGGGACGGCAAGTGCGAGAGCGTGTCGCTCGACAACGTCGCGAGCTTCGTCGAGGCGCTTGACGTCCCCATCGACGTACCGGGGTTAGGGACGCTGAACGTCGATATCGCGTTTGGCGGCATCTACTACGCGATTGTCGATGCGGTGCAGGTCGGCGTGTCGATGACGCGCGCGAACGCCCGGACGATCGCCGAGCTCGGCTCGCGAGTGTACGCGGCCGCCAGCGAGCAGGTGCAGGTGCGGCATCCGACCGTCGCGGGGATCGACTACCTCAGCTACGTGATGTTCACGGGCGACGACGACCCTGCCGCCGGACAGCTGCGCAACGCGACGGTGCTTTCAGGTCGCATCGACCGCTCGCCATGCGGTACCGGTTCGAGCGCGCGGCTCGCCTGTCTCGCCGCGCGCGGGCTCGTCCAGGTCGGCAGCCGGCTCGAGGCGCGCTCGCTGATCGACAGCGTCTTCGGTGTCGAGGTCGCGGCTGTCACCGAGGTCGCCGGCCGATCGGCGGTGATCCCGCGCATCACGGGCCGTGGCTGGATCCACGGCACGCGCAGCGTCACGCTCGACCCGTCGGATCCCTACCCGACCGGGTTCATGCTGTCCGACCTCTGGGGCTAGTAGTGGTGTGAGCCCGGTCGAGGTTCTCCGCTGGCGTCCGGGCCTTTACCGCCGCCCGTTCGCTCGCGGTGATCGCGCCGTCCAGCGGCTGTGCGCTGATGGTCGCTGCCTCGCCGAGACCGAGCAGCACCCGGTTCAGCGTGCCAAGGGTTGGCTCGACCGCTCCGCTCTCGATCCGTGCGATGGTCGACTGGGGCACGCCGGAGCGCGCTGCCAGGCGCCGCTGGGTCAGGCCGTGGCGGGAGCGTGCGTCCCGCAGCAGCGCGCTTGCATCGATGATCTCGACGAGAGCATCTGCGCTCAGTTTCGGGCTCGTCGAGCTGGCGATGTGATCAGGTCGCGCTCGTGAGCTCGTCCCGCAGGTAGGCCGTGAGCTCGGCCGCGGGCAGGATGAGGATGCCGTCAGGCGTCAGGCGCCGACGTGGTTCAAGGCAGACGACGACGCGCCTCTCGATTGAAGGGTGTTCGATCGCCACCTGACGCAAGCCACGCAGGTGGTGGGTTGCGACGGTCGCACTCGCCTTCGCCTCGATCGCCAGGCTCAGGTCGTCGAGCAGGAAGTCGACCTCGATGCCGCTCGCGAGGCGCCAGAACGCGAGCCTCGCGTCTCGGTCGCCGTAGAGAAGTACGCACCGGAGCTCATGGTGCACCCACGACTCGAACGCCTTGCCGTACGCGTCGCTGCCGCGCTCGACAACTCCGCGGCGGGCCAGATTGTTCACGACACCGACGTCGCCGAAGTAGAACTTGGCGGCCTGTATCACCCGGCGCTTCGGCCGCGCGGTGTAGGCGGGCAGCCACGTCCCCTGGAGCGTCTCAACGAGGATCTCGAAGTGGCTGCGGACGGTGTGTCCCGACACGCCTGTCTCGCGGGCGATGTTCGACATGTTCACGACGGTGCCGTCAGACAAGGCGGCGGCCGTGAGAAAGGCAGCGAACTGAGGTAGGTTTCGGACGAGCCCCTCGGCCGCGATCTCGTGCTGCAGGTAGTCGCCAACGTAGGCGTCGACGAGTCGGCGGGGCCGATCTGCCGCGTAGATCCGAGGTAGCCAGCCGTGGTTGAGCATTCGATCAAGATCGAAGGCGTTGCCCAGTTCGTCCGCGTTGAGCCCGGCTAGCTCGTAACGAAGCGCTCTCCCGCCGAGCAGGTTCGCCCCGCTGCGGACGAGCTTGCGTGCGCTAGAGCCGCAGAGCGCGAACTGCAGCCCGTGCTGCTCGTGGAGCAGGTGGACCTCGTCGAGAAGCGCTGGAACCTTCTGCACCTCGTCGATCACCACCTGGCGCAGCGGGTCGACAGGAAGGGCGAGCATCTCCTCGCGTAACGTCTCGGGCCGCGCCGCATAGCGCCGGAAGTCGTCCGCTTTCAACAGATCGACCCGGAACGCGTGCGGATAACGCGAGCGAAGCAGCGTCGTCTTGCCGACCTGGCGTGGTCCCCAGAGGAAGAACGTCGCCTGTCCCGGAGGTGGTAGAGTCAGGGAACGTTCGAACATCTACTTCAATCTATCATGTATTTTTGAAGTAATCTCGAGGAGTTTCAATCACCGCTTCCGGCCCTGAGGCGGTGGAGTACCCTTCCACTGTCCGGGGTGCGTCCCGGCGATCCGAGGAGGACCGATGAGCGCCATCGCCACCACACCGCTTCGTTCCCGTGTCGAGGGTGGCGGGACGCCACGGCTCGAGCGCTGGGGCTCGACGTGCGAGTACACGGTCCTTCGTGACGTGCTGCTCGGCGATCCGAGCGGGTTTCGCTGGCTTGGCGAGGAGAACGCGGCGTACTCCGCGCTCGTCCGCAACACCCTGCGCAAGGGCTACCGCTTCGACCGCGACCTTGCGCTGCGCCAGCACGCTGAGATGGTCGATGCCTATCGCGATGCGGGCGTGGCGGTCCACCTGCTCGAGGCGCGTGACGAGCTCGCCTACGGCGTGTACGCGCGCGACTCGTCGTTCATGACGCCTTTCGGTGCGGTGATCTGCCAGATGGCGAGCCCGCGCCGGCGCGGCGAGTACGCGACGACGCTGCGCTTCTACCTCGAGAACGAGATCCCCGTGTACGACCTCATCAGCGCCGGCAACTTCGAGGGTGGCGACTTCAACATGATCGCGCCAGACACGGTGCTGATCGGCTACACCGGGTTCCGCGGCGAGGAGTGCTCGGCGAAGCAGGTCGGCGGGTGGATGGAGCGCGAGGGATTCGAGGTGCAGTACGCGCCGATCGACGAGTACTACGTGCACATCGACCTGATGGTCTGCATGCTCGCCGAGAAGCTCGCGGCGGTCTGCCTCGATACGACGGAGCCGGAGACGGTCGCGTGGCTACGAGGCAAGGGGATCGAGATCGTGCCGGTCAGCTTCGCCGACACGATGGCTCTGGGCTGCAACGTTGTCGCCCTCGGCAACGACCGCGTCCTCTCGGTTGCGTCGTCGAAGGACCTCAACGCGAAGCTGCGCGCGCTCGGGTTCACCGTGTACGACCCGGACATGAGCCAGTACCTGCTTGCCGGCGGTGGCGTGCACTGCATGTGCCAGCCGCTTCGCCGCGACCCGGCCTAGTGGTCTGATTGTCAAATGGCATGGTCATTGGGTGTCTGGAGCGAGCGGGAGCGTTGCGCGTCGCGCAGGGCTTGCTGATCGCGGGCGTGCTGGTAGCACGCCCGCTCGCACGCGTGTCAAGGCGAAGGCCTTGACACGCTAAGTGCAAGCGGCGCGCGACGTTCCCGCGAAGCCCACGATCCGGCACGCAGAGCGGGCCGGGGCGTGGTCGCCGGAGCTGAGCGGCGTAGCCACCCGACGGGTGGCAGAGCCGACAAGCGCAGGACGATCCAGGCAGTCGGATGACCACGCCAT
>JANYCN010000021.1 GCA_025360225.1 Actinomycetes bacterium
CACGACCCCGAAATGCGTCGAGCGCCAGATCGATACCAGAACCTGTATATATCTATATAGTCTGATATTATCGAAATTCAATGTCTGATTCCGTAGATATCAGCCGTGTAGCCGCGCCGCTCTTCCGTGCGCTCGCCGATCCGACGCGGCTGGCGTTGTTGGCGGCGATCGGCGAGGAGGAGGTTCCGGTGCTCGCGCTCGCGGCGCGCGTCGGCGAGGCGCAACCGAAGGTGTCAGGGCACCTCGCCGTCCTTCGCGCCGCGGGACTGGTCGAGACGCGGCGCGAGCACCGCAGCGTGCTGTACCGACATGCTGACGGCGGGCACGTCGCGCGGATCCTCGCCGAGGCGACGGAGCTGCTGGAGACGCAGGGGCGCCTCAGACCCGAGGTCGCGCGCTCCTCCGAGGACGCCGACGACGACGGCCCCGAGCCCGTCGGCGAACCTCCGGCGCGGCCGCCGGCGGCGACGGCTGGAGCGGGAATGCACGTGTTCCTTCGGCTCGGCGGCGAGCGCTACGCCCTGCCGGCGCGCCAGGTGCGCGAGGCGCTGCCCTACCGGTCGCTGCGCAGCGTCCCGTCGACGCTGCCGGCGCTCGTCGGGATCACCACCGTCCGCGGCGCCCTACTCGACGTGTTCGACCTCGCAGCGTTCCTCGGCGTCTCCTCCGCGCCGCCCGGGTCGATCGTCATCGCCGTTGACCGGTGGGGGCGAACCGCGGGTCTCGCAGTCGAGGCGGTAGAGTCGATCGACGAGGTCACGGCACACGACATCCGTCCCCCCCAGTCCGACGCCCCGGGGATCGCCGCCCTGGCGTTCACGCCGACGGGGCTCGCGCTGCTGCTCGACGCCGACGCGCTCGTCGGGCTGCTACACGGCTAGCCTTCTGGCATGAAGGAGCGCGCAAGCATCCGACTGGCCGGGGTGGCGGCGCTCCTGATCGCGATGCTCTTCGTCGCGTTCGGGCTCGTCGCCGGCTCAGGGCGCGGCTAGCCCACCCATCGTTCGGACGGCAACCAGCTCGGCCGCGCGGTCGGGAAGCTCCCCCGCGACCTTCCGCGCCAAGAGCTCGGCCAACACCGCGCCAACACGCGGGCCGGGTGGGATCGCGAGCTCGCGCATCACGTCAGCGCCATCAAGCTCCGTCCGAACGTGCCGGTCGTGAACCAGGTAGCGCTCGATCGAACGACGCCGGGCAGGGTCGCGGACGGCGAGCGCGACGAGCGCCTCCAGCGAGCCGGGCCGAACCGCGCCAAGGCCCAGCGTCGCCGCCCGGTAGCGGCCGCGAACGGCATCCGGCGCGCACGAACGGGCAAGCTCGTCTGCGTCGCGGACCATCGCGCCGTCACCATCGAGCCCGAGCTCCCCTCCGGCTCCGAGGGCGAGCAACGAGTCGACGACGCGATCGGCAGACACCTCGTCGAGCGCCAACGCGAGCGCCGACTCCCGCCGGTCGTTGGAGAGGCGCCCGAGCCCGGATAGGCCGTCGCGAACGAGCTCCGTGGTGTGCGGCTCGATCGCGAACGACAGCCGCGCGGCGTAACGTGCCGCGCGGATGATCCGCGTCGGGTCATCGGCGAACGAACCGTCGTGCAACACGCGAACGAGTCCCGCCTCGATGTCCAGGACGCCTCCGAACGGGTCGAGCACCACGCCGTCGCCGAGGAGCGGCCGCGCGAGCGCGTTGATCGTGAAGTCGCGCCGAGCGAGATCCGCGACGATCGACGCTCCGAGCGTGACGACTGGCAACCCGCCGGGAGACCCGTAGACCTCGGTGCGCGTCGACGCCACGTCGACCACGCCGTCCGGCCCGACGACCTCGGCGGTACCGAAAGGCTCATGAACGACGACGATGCGCCACCCGTGATCGCACGCCAACTGGCGTGCGAACGCGATCCCGTCCCCCTCCACCGCCACGTCGACGTCCAACGGGTCGACGCCGCGCAGACGATCACGGACGGCGCCCCCGACGAGGTAGACGGGAGCGCCGAACCGCACGGCCGTCGCAGTGACGGCGGCGAGCGTCATGCCGTGGCGATCGCCTCGATCTCGATCAGCGCGCCACCGGGAAGCTTCGCCACCTCGAACGTCGAGCGCGCAGGGTGCGGCGAAGGGATCCGCTCCTTGTAGACCGCGTTGACGGCGGCGAAGTCGCCGAGATCCTGCAAGAACACGGTCGTCTTGACGAGGTTCTCGAGCGACGACCCTGCAGCCTCGAGGATCACCGCGAGGTTGTCGATCGTCCGGTGCGTCTGCGCCACGATCCCGCCATCGACGAGCACGCCGTCTGGCGTGAACCCGACCTGGCCAGCGGTGAACACCAGCCCGTTAGCGATGATCGCCTGGTTGTACGGCGCGCCGTTAAATGGAGCCGGCGCCTTGTCAGTGAGAACAGCAGACTTCGTCATACCGACACGGTAGCCTCTCGCCCATGACGCAGAGCCCGCACCTCGCCACGCCGTCCGGCAAGCCACGCGCCCGCGCGCTAAGCATCCCCTTCGACGGCGACCCGGGAACGTGGAACGCCATCACCGACGTCCCAGGCGTCGAGGTCGGCTACCGCACGCTGATCGAGGGAAGCGACGTCCGCACCGGCGTGACGGCGATCCACCCACGGGGTCGCACGAACCCTGGCGACCCGTGCACGGCCGGCTGGTACTCGCTGAACGGCAACGGCGAGATGACCGGTACGACGTGGATCGAGGAGAGCGGCACGCTGTCGCTGCCCGTGACGATCACCAACACCCATGCCGTCGGGATCGCGCAGGAGGCGACGGTACGCTGGGTCGCCGACACCGACCCGAGGCTCGCCGAGCTCTGGCTCCTGCCCGTTGCGGCCGAGACGTGGGACGGCATCCTGAACGACATCAACGGCGGGCACGTGACGCGCGAGGTCGCAACCGACGCGATCACCGCAGCGCGGAGTGGACCGATCGAAGAGGGGTCGGTCGGGGGCGGCACCGGGATGAACTGCTACGGGTTCAAGGGCGGCGTCGGCACCGCGTCGCGCCTCGTGCGCCACGGCGCCGAGACGTACACCGTCGGCGCGCTGCTGCAATGCAACTTTGGCTCACGCGAGGAGCTCGCGATCGCCGGCACGCCGCTCGGCTCGGCGCTCGCAGATGACAACCCGCTCGCCACCTACCCCGCCCGGCCCGGCAGCGGCTCGGTGATCGCCGTGATCGCCACCGACGCGCCGCTCCTGCCGGGCCAGTGCAAGGCGCTGGCCCGCCGCGTACCTCTCGGCCTCGCCCGCACCGGCACCGCCGGCAGCCACTTCTCCGGCGACATCTTTCTCGCGTTCTCAACCGCGAACGCAGGCGCCTTCGGCGTCGGGTTCCCGACCGACGCGGACGCCGAAGCGGGAACGCTCGAGCACGTGTCGTTCGTGCCGTGGCGGTCGATCGACCCGCTCTACACGGCGGTCGTGCAGTGCGTCGAGGAGGCGGTCGTCAACGCCCTCGTCGCGAACGAGACGATGGTCGGACGCGACGGCTGGCGCTCGCCGGGGCTCCCCCGCGACCGCGTCGAGGCGCTCATCCGGACAGCGGCGCGGCGATAGTGGCGATCGGCACGAACGCTACACGCGGTGCCAGGCACAACGTGTAGCGCACGCCCGCAAAAGCGCATGGATCCACGGGGCGCTCCAGTTCGTGCCTGGCTCCGTGGTGGAGCGCCCCGCGGTGTAGCGCACCGCCAACGCCGCTGCCCGGGGCATCGCCCCGACCACGGGTGCCTCTCGATCCCCGGTCTATGCGCTGACGCGCTCGATCGCCGCGCCGAGCGCGCGCAAGCGCTCGTCGATGCGCTCGTAGCCACGGTCGATCTGGCCGACGTTGCCGATCACCGTCGTCCCGTCGGCACAGAGGCCCGCGATCAGCATCGCCATGCCGGCGCGGATGTCGGGGCTCTCGACACGCTCGCCGATCAGCCGCGCCGGGCCGGTGATGACGCAACGATGGGGGTCGCAGAGCACGATCCGCGCGCCCATCGTGACGAGCTTGTCGGTGAAGACGAGACGGTTCTCGAACATCTTCTCGTAGATCAGGACCGTTCCCCTCGCCTGCGTCGCGACTGCCACGGCGATCGAGGTCAGGTCGGCCGGGAACTGTGGCCACGGCCCGTCCTCGAGCTTCGGGATCTGGTCGCCCATGTCGTTCGCGATCACGAGCTCCTGCCCGGGCGGTACTCGCAGGTCGCTGCCGACGAGCTCGGTGTGCACGCCGAGGCGTCGGAACCCGTGCAGGATCGCACGCAGGTCGTTCGGCTCGACGCCGGACACCGTCACGTCACCGCCAGTAACCGCTGCGAGGCCGACGAACGAGGCGATCTCGATGTAGTCGGGGCCGATGCGATGGGTGGTGCCGTGGAGCCGCGCGACGCCCTCGATGTGCAGCATGTTCGAGCCGATCCCGTCAATCGAGGCACCCATCGAGACGAGCATCCGGCAGAGGTCCTGGACGTGTGGCTCGCACGCCGCGTTCAGTAGACAGGTCCGGCCTGGCGCGAGGACCGCCGCCATGATCGCGTTCTCGCTGCCGGTCACGCTCGGCTCGTCGAGGAACACCTCGGCGCCCTTCAGGCCGTTCGGAGCGTCGATCGCATAGCCACGATCGACGACGACGGATGCGCCGAGGGCCTCGAAGGCGAGGAAGTGCGTGTCGAGCCGGCGCCGGCCGATCACGTCGCCGCCAGGCGGCGGCACGACGACGGTGCCACATCGTGCAAGCAGCGGGCCGGCGAACAGAATCGACGCGCGGATCCGCTGGCACAGCGCACGGTTCAGGGTCGAGCTGCGCAGGTCACCGGCGACGATCCGCAGCTCGTTCTGCGCAACCCAGGACACCTCACCGCCGAGATCGGCGACGATCTCCGCCATGATCTCCACGTCGCGGATCCGCGGGACGTTCGTCAGGCGCACCTCCTCGCCCGTGAGAAGCGCCGCCGCGATCGCCGGCAGTGCGGCGTTCTTGTTTCCCTCCGGCGCGATCGTGCCGGCAAGAGGGCGCCCGCCCTCGATGACGAAATGATCGGACACCGTCCGCGAGGCCACCGTCGACACGGATGGCCATGCTACCAGCGCACAGAGAGGATCCCGCCGCCCGATGAGCGAGCTTGTAACTGATCGTGACGCCGCCTGGCGGCTCCTGTGCGAGTACACCGAGACGACGGCGTTGCGACGCCACGCGCTGGCCGTCGAGGCGGCGGTGCGCTGGTACGCGAACGCCGCAGGCGAGGATGCGGACGCGTGGGGATGCGCGGCGCTGCTGCACGACTTCGACTACGAGATCCACCCGACGATCGACAAGCACCCGCAGGACGGTTTTCCGATCCTCCGCGAGCGTGGCTACCCGGAGTGGTTGATCCGTGCGATCGGCTGCCACGCGAACCATCTCGGGCTCGAGCGCGTCACCGCGCTGGAGAAGGTCATGTATGCCTGTGACGAGCTCGCCGGGTTCGTCCACGCCTGCGGGCTGGTGCGACCGGACGGGATCGCGACGCTCGAGCCCTCGTCCGTGAAGAAGAAGCTCAAGCAGAGGTCGTTCGCTGCCGGTGTGAACCGTGATGACGTCTACGAGGGAGTCACGTTGCTCGACATCGAGCTCGACCAGCACATCGCCAACGTGATCGAGGCGCTCCGCCCGATCGCCGCCGACCTCGGGCTTCGCGATGCGTAGGGCACTCGTCACCGTCACGACCGTCGTGGCCCTCCTCGCGCCGGTGACGGCGGCGAGCGCGAGCCCGGTGAGCGCAGCCGAGGCGCAGCGGATCGAGTCGGGCCTGACGTACAGGTCCGGGACGCTGGTCGTCCACGAAGCGCAGATCGCGTTGCCGACAGGCTTCCGTTACCTCGGGGCGACGGACGCACAGCTCGTCCTGACGAAGATCTACGGGAACCCGCCAGACACGAACATCCTAGCGCTCGTCGTGCCACCGGACACGAACGTCCTCACCGCAACCTACGACGTCGTCGTGACCTACGATGACGGCGGTCACATCTCCGACAGCGACGCGGCGAGCACGAACTGGACCGAGCAGCTCGCACAGATCAAGCAGGACGCGAGCGACCGCAACGACCAGCGCGTGCGCGACGGGTACCCCAAGCTGGACGTCGTTCGCTGGGCGGAGCCGCCGCGCTACGACGCGACGACCCACAAGCTGTACTGGGCGAAGGACATCCTGTTCGGCGACTCGCCGGTGCACCAGATGAACTACGACGTGCGCGTCCTGGGCCGCGAGGGAGTGCTCGACCTCTCCGCCGTCGCAACCGTCAACGACCTGCCCGCCGTCCGGGAGGGGATGCAGACGATCCTCCAAGCATCAAGCTTCACTTCAGGTCGAGGATATGCGGACTACAAGGATGGCGACAGGACGTCCGAGCTGACGATCGCCGCGCTGGTCGCCGGCGGCGCAGCGGTTGCGGTGAAAACCGGACTCCTCGCGACGATCGGCGCGTTGCTGCTGAAGGGCAAGTTCCTCCTCCTCGGGCTGCTCGCGCTGATCCGACCGATAGGCCGGCGACTGAAGCGACGGTCGAAACCGCCAACGCCGACCTCAGGCGCCGACGACGTCGACAAGGCGGTCGACGTCTCCACGGTCGTTCCAGAACCCGATCGAGGCACGGACGGTGCCGAACCCGGGGATCGCACGGACGAGCACGCCGGCGCGAGCAGCTAACGCAACGACCTCGTTCGGATCACGACCGGGAACGGCGAAGGTGACGATCGTGGAAGGCGCCGACGGCCGCACGACCTCGACGCCCGCGAGGCTGTCGAGGGCGGCCGACGCCTGCGCGGCGAGCGCCGCGGACGCTGCGAACGCGCCGTCCCAGCCGACCTCGTTGCGCCAGTTGACCGCGGCGACGAGACCGACGAGCGCCGTCATCGTGATCGTCCCAGCATCGAGCCGCCGCGCGCCCGCCCACTCTGCCGGGACCGACCCGGAATGGCGGTCACGCGACAGGTACCAGGGCCAGGCGGTGGCGAGCGCCTCGAGCCGCTCGGGACGAACCCACAGCGCGCCCGTGCCCGACGGTCCGCAGAGCCACTTCTGGCCGGAGATCGTGTAGAAGTCGACGCCGTCAGCGCCCGGATCGATCCGGATCGCCCCACCGGACTGGGCGCCGTCGACGAGGAACGTCGCGCCGGCGGCGTGCGTGTCAGCCGCGATCGCCGCGAGCGGGAGAACGTCACCGGTCGTCCACAGAACGTGGCTGATCGCGACGAGACGCGTGCGCGGACCGAGCGCCGCGGCGATCGCAGCTCGCGTCGGCTCAACGACCCGCGTGACGGTGCCGTAGCGCGCCGCGAGCTGATGCAGCGGCTCGGTGATCCCCGGGTGCTCGTGGCTCGTCGTGACGATCTCGTCACCGGCCTGCCAGTCGATGCCGGACACGACGAGGTTCACGCCCTCGGTCGTCGAGTGGGTGAGCGCGATCTCCTCGACGCTGCCGTTTGCGACCGTCGCGAACGCGGCACGAGCGGCGTCCATGTCGGCGAGCATCGCCGCGAACGCTGACGGGCTGATCCGCCCGTCGTTGAACGCCGTCGCCTGGTGGGCTGCCATCGCGTCGGCCGACGCACGAGGAACGGGCCCGAACGTCCCCGCGTTCAGGTACGCGGTGGCCGTGACCGAGGGGAGGTCTGCGCGGATGCGAGCGAGTTCAACCATGCCTGCAGGATACGCTGACGGGCGTGTCGCTCTTCCGCCGCCGCTTCAGCGACCTCGTTGCACGCCAGCTCGAGATGTACGCCGCCGAGCACCAGGTCCGGCTCGGGGTGCTCGCGTCAGAGCTCGCTGCGCACCGAGCCGGCGACGACGAGGACCTTCTGGAGACCTACGGAGACCTCCAAGACACGGTCGACGTCGCCGCAAGCGAGCTGCTCACGCTCCGCGACACCTACGCCCGGTCGCTCGACCCGGCGACCGTGCCGGCCTACGAGAAGGCGTTCCTTCGCGGCGTCCGTCGCCGCTTCCCGATGCTCACGCGGGCGATCGAGACGGAGGACGTCGGGTGAGCTGGCTGACGAGCTGGATCCATCCGAGCGAGTGGATCGAGAGCTACGGCTACCCGGCGGTGTTCACGATCGTGTTCGTCGAGACCGCCGGCATCCCGCTGCCCGGCGAGCTAACGCTGCTGCTCGCCGGCGTCGCCGCCGGCGCCGGACACCTCGACCTCGCGATCCTGATCCCGCTGGCAGCGATCGCCGCGATCGGCGGCGACAACGTCGGCTATGCCGTCGGACGGTTCGGCGGCCGACGTCTCGTGCTGCGCTTCGCCGATCTCGGTCGCGTCGCGCCGGCCCTTGCATGGGGTGAGCGGTTCTTCGCCCAGCACGGCGGCAAGACGGTGTTCCTCGCCCGTTGGACGGCCGGGCTGAGGATCTTCGGCGCCTGGATCGCCGGCATGACGCACATGCCGTACGGACGCTTCCTCCTCTGGAACGCGCTTGGTGGCGTCACGTGGGCGAGCGCCGTCGTGCTCCTCGGCTATGCCTTCTCGGCGAGCATCGGCCGGATCGAGAGCTACCTCGGCACCGCGAGCGAGGTGATCATCGGCGGCGCCGTCGCGGTCGCGATCTGGCTCCTCGTCCGACGGATCCACAACGCACAGCACCGCGCCAGCGAACGTGACGGCGGATGACGCTGCGCCACGGCGCCGTCAGGGCAGCGCGCGCAGAACCGCGTGACGCTCGCCGAGCTCGCTGACGCACGGGGCAACCTCAAGGGTCGACACCTCGGCACAGCGGGCCACGTCGTCCTCGTGCCCGGTGCCCGCCAGGTCCTGTGCGCTCAGGGAGGCCGCGAGCGCGTGGAGCGGCGAGCTGTAGGAGAGCGCAAGCGCGCGGGCCTCGACGGCCAGGGGGTCGAGCTCCACCGCTACGCCGAGGGCCTCGATCGCGAGGATCAAGCGCCCGGCGACGTAGACGTCATCGCTCGCGACGGCACCGCGAACGCCAGCGCAACGCACCGCGATCTCGCCAGGCTCCGCCACCTCAAGCGCTGCGCGGACGACCGCGTCCAGACACACGAGCGCTCCAGCGAACACGACCGCCGACTCGCGGGTCGCCTGGAGGATCGCCCGCGTGCCGTTCGTCGTGCTCAGGACCAGCGAGCGCCCCCGCGGAACGAGGTACTCGGCGGGCGAGTTGCCACAGTCGAAGCCGTCGATCCGCACGCCGGCTCGCTCGCCTCCGAGCACCGCGCCGAGGCGTGCGGCGGCCTCGGCCCGTGCATCGTCGATCGCCCCGGCACAGACCACCTCCTCGTAGCCCGCGGCGAGCGCCTGAGCGATCGTCGATGTCGCGCGGATGCAGTCCACGACGATCTGCACCGGCGCAACGAGCGCGATCCCCGGATGGGTGGCGACGGTGACGCGCATCGTGCGCCAGCATAGAGGCGGTCCTCCCCCAGACGGGTGACCCCAGCTCCGGAACGGATGCCGATACCACACGGGTGAACGTCGCTGATCCCGCGCGGCTCGACGCCGTCATCGAGCGCGTCCGGTCGTTGCCGCTGTCACACGACGGCGCGATCGAGGGGATCATCGATGCCTGCGACTCGGTGCAGACGACGATGGCGGAGATCGCCGACAAGGTTGGGCGCGAGCCGGCACTCGCCGCGATCGTCATGCGCCAGGCGAACTCGGCCTACTACGGCTACGGCCGGAAGGTCGACACGCTGCCGGACGCCTGCGTGCTGCTCGGCATCGGCACGATCCGGACGCTCGCGCTGACGAACGCCGCGCTGCGGTTCCTCGCCGTCGACCGCGACGGCCTCACCACGATGCGCCGGGAGCTGCTCCAGCACTCGATCGCAACCGCCGTCGCGGCACGCGCCCTCGCCCGCCGCGCAGGCGCACACCCCGACAAGGCGTTTCTCTGTGGCCTGATCCACGAGCTCGGGACGATCGTGCTCACCCGCGTAGCGAAGCCCGAGTTCCTCCACATCTACGTCACCGCTCGCCGTGATCGCCGCTCGTTCGCCGACGTCGAGCTCGAGGTCCTCGGCTTCGACCACGCGGCGCTCGGCTCGCGCATCGCCGAGAGCTGGCGATTCCCCGCGCCGATCTGCGACGCGATCGCGTGCCAGCACGACCCGGGGAAGGCGCGCGTCGAGCGCATCCTCGCCGAGTCGTTGCACTGCGCCGACTGGCTCGCTGCCGAGCTGGGCAAGGGCCTCGTCCCGTTTGATCATCCGGAGTGGCCTGACGCCCGTGCCGCAGATCACTTCGGCATGTCGCCGCTCGGCATGGCTGAGCTCGTCGAGGAGGTCGAGGACGGCGCCCGCAGCTGGGCGATGGCGGCCTGATGTCCAGTCCAGCACCTGATCGGTCGGCACCGCACAGCTCATGCCTGGCACGAGCTGTGCGGTGCCCGAGCGGGACGTCGCTCCTTGCGGGCTACTGGCTCTGCGCGCAGAGATCGCCCATGGCGCTCACGTCGCCGGCGCGCGCCGACGCGATGATCCTGGCGTAGTAGACCTGCGTCGGCACGTCCCCAGGCGCGAACTGGGCGATCGGACCGGGCAGAGCCGACGGCGCCGCACCATCCTCGGGCGTCCCGGCCGGGCCGTCGACGATGTGATGAGTGACGAGATCACCGAGCGCGTCGCGCGCGCCCTCGAAGGCAGCCCGGTCGCCGGCCCCATGCGTGCGCACCACCTCGCACGTCCAGGCGTCGAGGGCGGCCATCACGGCGACGGACTCGCCTCGCCCGCCACGGCCCGTCGGGATGACCGCGTTCGCAGTGACCGTCCGCACCGGCCAGCTCGCGTCCGCAGGAAGCACGAGCGCCTCCTGCGCCGCTGCGTACTCCCGCGCGAACACGGCAGCGGCCGTGTCCGGCGGGGCCTGACGCGAGACATCGCGCTGCCACGGGCCGATCCCGGTCGCAGCAGCGACCCCCGCCACGGCCCCGGTCGAGAGGAGCGCCCCGACGATGAGCAGCGCCCGTCGCGGGGCTCGATAGCCCCTTCGTCGGCCCACGGCGTCCGGTGTCTCGACCGAGGCGCGACGACGTGCGAGCTGACCCGTGTCGGTCGCCGCGAGCGTCCGTGCGGGATCGGCCGCGACCAGTGCGTCGATCGCATCAGCAGGCATCGAGGGTCTCCTTCGCGCTTCGGGTCGCGGCGGCGCGGGGCGCCGTCGCCTGGCGAAATGCCGTTCGGAAGCGGGATCGCGCGCGGTGCAGACGCACGGCAACAGCGCCCCGCGAGGCACCGATGACGGTGGCGATCTCAGCACATCCAAGCTCGGACCAGGCCGAGAGCAGCAGGATCTCGCGATCAACGACCGACAGCTCGAGCAGCGCTGCGGTCAGCACCGGGTCGTCGCTGACGGGCGCGACATGGTGCACCGGCTCCGCGCCGATGCGGTCATGTAACGCCTCCCGGCGACCAGCAGCACGCCGCTGGTTCGCCGTGATCCGCCGCACGGCGGAGAAGCACCAGGCGCGCTCCGCCCCGCCACGGACGTCGGAGAGGCTGCGCCAGAGCGCCGCCATCGACTCGCTGACGACGTCATCTGGGTCGTCGGCGCCGAGCCTGTACGCGTACCTTCGCAGCTCGTCGTAGTGGGCGGCGAAGAACGCGTCGTAGCGCTCGAGGCCTCTATCGGGTTTGCGTCTCGTGGCCATCATCAGCTGCTTGATGTCCACCACGCGCCGGAAGATTACGAGAAGCACCGACCCACGAGCGAACGCGCGCTACGACACGGTGACGGACGCCTGCATGCCGCGACTGCGATGCTTGGCGATCGAGCAGAAGAAGGTGTAGACCCCCGGCGCAAGGTCAACCGTGATCGAGCCAGTCGTTCCACCCTCGACGCTCGGCGAGGAGACGCGAACGTTGGCGCCGCCGGTGATCGAGAGGTTGTGCGGAACGGTGCCGACGTTCGCCGCCTGGAACGTGTACCTGCCTGCCGCCAACGCCGTCGGCACGCCGGCGATCGCGAACTCCTTCTCGCTCACCGGGACGATCGTCCCCTTCGGCTCGGCGGTCGTCGGCGGCGGCGCGGTCGTGGCGTCGGACGGGCCAGGGTCAGACGAACCGCACGCGCCAAGCGCGACGGCAAGCGCGAGACACGCGACGGTGGCGGATGGGACGTTCAGCACGGGGCGCTCCTCGAACCGGTACCGTGCGCCACGATGGCGCCCAGGATTCTCAGCGTAGTCGGAAACCGGCCGCAGTTCGTCAAGGCGGCGCCGCTGCACCTCGCGCTGCGCGAGCGCGCGGCGTTGCGCGTCGTCGACACCGGGCAGCACTACGACCGCGAGCTCGCCGGCGTGTTCTACGAGGAGCTCGCCCTCGACCCGCCCGACCACCACCTCGGCGTCGGCTCAGGCTCGCACGGCGCGATGACGGCCCGGATCCTCGAGCGGATCGAGCCGGTGATCGCGTTCGAGGCACCCGACTGGCTCGTCGTCTTCGGCGACACCAACTCGACGCTTGCAGCGGCGCTCGCGGCGGCGAAGCTCGGCGTCCCGATCGCCCACGTCGAAGCTGGGCTGCGCTCGTACGACCGCTCGATGCCGGAGGAGGTAAACCGGGTGCTCGTCGACGCGTTGTCCCGCTCGCTCCTCTGCCCGAGCGACCTCGCGGTCGCGAACCTCGCAGCGGAGGGCATCGTCAACGGCGTCGAGGTCGTCGGCGACGTGATGGCCGATGCCGCTCGCCTGTTCGGACCCGTCGCCGAGCGCCTGCCACGGTCGCCGCTCGCCGCGCTCGGCCTCACCGCCGGCGGCTACCTGCTCGCGACGGTGCACCGGGACGCGAACACGCGCCAACCGGCGCTCGGACGGCTCGTCCACGGGCTGTCGTCGCTCGCGACCCCGGTCGTCCTGCCGCTGCACCCGCGCACGCGGGCCGCGCTCGAGCGCGACGGCCTCGCGTTCTCCGGCAACGTCCGGGTCGTCGAGCCGGCCTCCTACCTCGCGTTCACAGCGCTCCTGCGCGGCGCGCGCGCGCTCGTGACGGACTCGGGTGGCGCCCAGAAGGAGGCGTACTACCACGGCGTACCGTGCATCACGCTGCGCCGCGAGACCGAGTGGGTGGAGACGGTGACCTCGGGATGGAACGTCCTCGTCGGCGACGACGCGGACGAGCTCGCCGCGGCAGCAGCCGCTCCTGCACGGCCGGGAGAACGTCCGTCACTCTACGGCGATGGTCACGCCGCGCAACGCATCGCCACGATCCTCACCCGATAACGGTAGAGGGCTTGCGCTCCCTGCCGGCATGCGGGATGATCCAGAGCCATGCAACGGAACTCTCTCAAGCTCGGGCTGGCGATCACCAGCAGCCTGGTGGCAATGTCACTCGGCGTCGTGAGCGCCAGCGCCGCGGCGCCGTCGCTCGTCCGGCTCGCCACCGCCTCCACGACCGATCATTGGGACATGACCCCGGGCAACAGCCCAACCGTGGTCAACCTGCAGCGACTCCTCTGTGATGGACTCTACGACCTTCCCGCGACGAGCACCGTACCGATGCCCGCGATCGCCGTTAACAACGGCGTGTGGGGGCCAACGTCGGTCACCTTCGAGATCCGCCCCGGCCTCCATTTCAGCGACGGCTCGCCGGTTACGGCGCACGACGTGCAGGCAAGCTTCCAACGCCTCCTCTCGTTCGATCGAGGCGACCTCCTCTATCCGTACTACCTCGACGTCGTGACGGGCGCCTACGACTTCGTCTGGAACCACGGCGCCGACGCGGCGATCACGATGCCAGACGCCACCCACGTCACGATCGAGATGTATCCGATTGACCGGGCGTTCACGGAGGTGCTCGCGTGGAGCTCGTCCTGCATCGTCAAGGCAGACGCCTTCCTCACGCACACGGCGCTGCCGCCGCCCACGACAGGCCCGTACATGGTGACGAGCACGAGCGCCAGCCAGGTCGTGCTCGACCGCAACCCGTACTGGGGCGACACCGCAGGGAACGCCACGGTGCTCGGTCGGGGCGCCGAGCTCGCGACGAGCTGGCAACCGGACCGGTTCACCGTCGACCGCAACGTGCAGGAAGGCGCACAGCGAGCCGCCATCACGGCGGGAACGCTCGACGCCTCGCTCGACATGCTCGCCGACCCCGGAAGCGATCCGCAGCTCGCCGGCCGGATCGCCCGGACCGGGGACGGCTCGGTGGTGTTCCTCCAGCTCAACACGGCCAAGGGGAACCCGCTAGCGAACCGGAACCTGCGCAAGGCGATCGCGTACGCCATCGACCGGACGAAGCTGTTGCGGGTCGCGAGGGCTGCCGGAGCCTACGGTGCGACCGCCTGGGCGAACCTGCTGCCGCCAGCATTCGGGCCGCGCGGACCGTTCGGGCTAACGGCGAACAAGGCAAAGGCGAAGGCTGCCCTTCATGCGGCCCACCTGAAGAAGATGCCGAAGATCGTGTACGTGTACTCGACGAACTCGAAGGTGCAGATCGCGACGGCGAAGGAGTTCAAGGCCGAGATGAAGGCCGTGGGCGTCCCGATCACCCTCAAGGGAGCAGCGAACCACTACGACCTGATGAACAACCCGGCGAAGTGGTCGATCTCCCCCGACGCCTGGTACGCGGACTTCCCCGACGCGAGCGAGATCCTCCGCCAGGAGCTGTCGTTCACGGGAGCGTACGACTGGTCGGGGTACACGGGCCTCGACAGCCGCCTTGCGACGATCGCCGCGATGCCGCTCGGCCCGGCACGGGAGGCAGCGGCGCAGGCCCTCGCAACGACCGTGCTGCGCGACGACGTGCCGCTGCTCGCCGTGCGCACCTACAACAACGTCACCTACTGGTCGTCGCATCTCACGAACGTCGTCTACACGCCTGGCGTGGGGATCCGCTGGGAGCTCGTCCAGGTGGCGCAGTGACCCGGCGGACGGCGATCGTCGCGGCGACGATCGGCCTGGCGTTGACGCCGGTTGCGGCGCTCGCAGCCGACCCGATCGTCGTGCACCTGGCGACCGCCACCACGACGGTGCCGTGGGATCTGACGACGTGGAGCCCGCCACACATGAACTTCGAGCGGCTCCTCTGCGACGGCCTGTATGACTACTCCGACGCGATCGGGAGCCTCACGACGCCGGTGCCGGCGATCGCCGATGGAGCGCCGACGACGACGGCGACGACGATCACCGTTGCGGTCCGTCAGGGGCTTCACTTCTCCGACGGCACGCCCGTCACGCCCGACGACGTGAAGGGATCGCTGCTTCGCGCGGTCGACTTCCAGGCGCGACCCGACCAGGCGAACGGCTACCCGTACTACTACGACGTGATCGAAGGCATCACCGAGTTCAGCTTCGGCATCCCGACGCCAGCCCCGTCGATCACCACCGACGCCACCCACGTGACCCTCGGCCTGTACGCCCAGGACGCGGCGTTCGCGCACGCCCTCGCGTGGGTGCCTTCGTGCGTCGTCCCGGCTGCCACCTCTCACGCCCACACGGACGTCGCGCCTGTATCGACCGGCCCCTACCGCATCGGCTCGCAGACGCCGACGCAGGTCGTGCTCGAGCGCAACCCGTACTGGCTCGGGATGGGCGGTAACGCCGAGGTGTTCGGGCGCGCGGCTGACGCGGCCACGCTCTGGCAGCCTGACTCGTTCGTCGTCGACCTCGGCGTTACTCCGGCCGCCCAGCTCTCCCGGATGCAGGCCGGCACGCTCGACGCGTCGCTCGATGACTCGGTCACCGACCCGGGCGCCAACGCCACGTTCGTCGGCGGACGGGTCCGGTCGAAGGATCAGGTCGTGTCGTTCCTCGAGATGAACACCTTCGTCGGCGCGTTGAAGAACCGCCAGCTGCGCCGCGCGGTGTCGTTCGCGCTCGACCGAACGCGGCTCGCACGCCTGAACGGCTCGGGCGCTGCGCCGTGGTCGAACCTGCTCGCCCCCGACACGGCCGGGGCGGGGCCGTATCCCCTGACGGCCGACCTGAAGCGTGCGCGCGCCGCCGTCAAGGCCGCGAAGCTGAAGAGGCTGCCGACGATCACGATCATCGTTGACAAGGGATCGGTGCGCGTGAAGCTCGCCGGTGAGATCAAGGCGGAGCTGAAGAAGGTTGGCCTGACGGTGACCGTGAAGGCCGTCTCCTACCCGTACCTCGCCCTGGTTAACCCAAAGTCGTGGTCGATGCTGTTCTACGGCTGGGGCGCTGACTTTCCGGACACGAGCGAGGTCGTCAGGCAGGAGCTCTCGCGCACCGGCGCCGAGGACTTCTCGCTGTACGCCGGAGCGGACGCGCCGCTGCAGACGATCGCAGCGATGCCGCTCGGGCCAGCCCGGGAGACCGCGGTTCGTAAGCTGGTGCAGACGATGCTGGCAAACGACGCCCCGATCGCACCGCTGTTCACGTTCCTGGCGACACACGTCTGGACGAAGCGGCTCGCGAACGTCACCTACGTCCCGACGATGGGCATCCGCTGGTCACGGGTCACGGTCGTGCCGTAGCCCGGAGCGCGGCCTGCGCCGCCGCGAGGCGCGCGATCGGCACTCGGTACGGCGAGCAGGAGACGTAGTCGAGGCCGGCCTCGTGGAAGAAGGCGATCGAGGCTGGATCGCCACCGTGCTCGCCACACACGCCGCACCTCAGCGCGGACCGGGCTCGACGACCTCCCTCGAGTCCGAGCCGTACGAGGGCGCCGACACCGTCGACGTCGATCGTCGAGAAGGGGTTCGCCGGAACGATCCCGTCCTGGACGTACGCGGCGAGGAAGGCGCCCTCGGCGTCGTCGCGAGACACGCCGAGCGTTGTCTGGGTGAGGTCGTTCGTGCCGAAGCTGAAGAAGTCAGCCGCCGGCGCGATCTGGTCGGCGCACACGGCGGCGCGCGGAAGCTCGATCATCGTCCCGATCGGCACCGCGATGCGCTCGTCGACGACGCCCGTCACGAGGTCGCGCATCCGTACGAGCTCCTCCGCGAACCCGACGAGGGGGACCAGGATCTCCGGCTGCGGATCACCGCCACGGGCGCGCACGGCAACCGTCGCGTCGACGATCGCGCGCACCTGCATCGCGTAGATCTCCGGGTAGAGCAGGCCGAGACGACACCCACGAGTGCCAAGCATCGGGTTCGACTCTCGCAGCCGGCGGACGCGCCCGAGCAGACGCTCGGCACGCACCAGCTCCGCTGATGGGCCACCGTGCTGAAGGCGCTCGACGAGCAGGGACTGCTCGACGAGGTCGGGAAGAAACTCGTGCAGCGGCGGGTCGAGCAGCCTGATCGTCACCGGCAGGCCCGACATCGCCGTGAGGATCGCGATGAAGTCGTCGCGCTGCATCGGTTCAAGGCGGGCGAGCGCGCGTTCGCGCTCGCGGACATCGGCCGCGAGGATCATCTCCCGCACCACCGGCAACCGGTCGTCCGCCATGAACATGTGCTCGGTGCGGCACAGGCCGATCCCCTCGGCGCCGAGCCGCCGCGCGATCACCGCGTCGGCCGGCGTGTCGGCGTTCGCGCGCACGCCGAGGATGCGGGCGCCGTCGGCCCAACGACAGAGCGTCTCGAGGTCCTCGTTGACGGTGGCCGGGGCAAGGGCGAGCGCACCGACGAAGACCTCGCCGGTCGCGCCATCGAGCGTGACGATGTCAGCCTCGGTCAGGACGCGGCCGGCCAGCACGATCGTGCGGGCATCGAGGTCGATCTGCAGATCCTCGAGGCCGGCGACGCACGGCTTCCCCATGCCGCGAGCGACGACCGCCGCATGGCTCGTCATGCCACCGTGCGCCGTCAGCACGCCCTGAGCGGCGATCACGCCACCGATGTCGTCCGGCGTCGTCTCCCAACGAACGAGGACGACCGCCTCGCCTGCTCGCGCCCGCCGCACGGCGTCATCGGCGTCGAGCGAGACCGCGCCAACCGCTGCGCCCGGCGAGGCGTTCAACCCCACGGCGAGCGCCGCCCCGCGCGACGCATCGTCGATGCGCGGGTGCAGCAGGTGGTCGAGCTGCCCCGGATCGACGCGCAGGATCGCCTCCTCGCGTGTGATCGTCCCCTCCTCAGCCAGCTCGCGCGCGATCCGCGTCGCCGCCTGCGCCGTTCGCTTCGCTGACCGCGTCTGCAGCAGGAACAGACGGCCCCGCTCGATCGTGAACTCGATGTCCTGGACGTCGCGGTAGTGGCGTTCAAGTGCACGCATCGTTCCGTGCAGTTGGGCAAACGCCTCCGGAAGCACCCCCGAAAGCGCGGCGAGCGGCTGTGGCGTCCGGGTGCCGGCGACGACGTCCTCGCCCTGCGCCTTGGGCAGGAACTCGCCGTACAGCTCGTTCGCACCGGTCGCCGGGTTGCGGGTGAACGCGACGCCGGTCGCGCTCCTGTCGCCGAGGTTGCCGAACACCATCTGCTGCACGGTGACGGCGGTGCCGAGGTCGTCAGCGATGCCGTGAGCGCGCCGGTAGACCCGCGCTCGCGGGTTCTGCCACGAGCGGAAGACCGCATCGATGGCGCGACGAAGCTGCTCGTAGGGGTCCGTCGGTGTCATCGACTCGGCACGGAAGGCATCGACGACGGCGCGCAGGTCGGCGGCGGTCAGATCGGTGTCGAGGCGCGCGCCACGGTCGAGCTTCGAGCGAGAGATGATCCGCTCGAACACGTCAGCAGGCACGCCATCGACGACCTCACCGAACATCTGTAAGAACCGACGGCAGGAGTCCCACGCGAACCGCTCGTCGCCCGACTCGGCCGCCAGCGCGACGGCGACAGGCTCGGACATGCCGAGGTTGAGGATCGAGTCCATCATCCCCGGCATCGAGACGACAGCACCGGAGCGCACCGCCACGAGGAGCGGCCGATCGCCGGCGCCGAGACGTCGTCCGGTGCGTCTCTCGAGCGCGGCGACGTGGTCGCAGACCTCCTCCCACAGCCCGTCAGGCCACGTGCCGTCGGCGCGCATCGCCTCGACGCACGCCTTGGTCGTCACGGTGAAGCCATCCGGCACCGGAACTCCGAGGGCGACCATCTCGGCAAGGCCTGTCCCTTTCCCGCCGAGCAACGCGCGCATGTCGGACGATCCTTCGGCGAGGTCGTAGACGCGTCGCACGTCCGTATCGTACGCCGGCCGATCCCGGCGCGACGATCAGCTCGCGCGGCGCTCCTCGACCAGGTCGATGACGCGGTTCGCCGACTCCTCGACGGCGATGTTCGTCACATCGATCACAGGACAGCCAATGCGCCGCTGCACCGCGGCGGCCTCCTCGATCTCCTCGAAGATACGGTTCAGCTCGGCGTACCCGTCGCGGGCGCCGACCGAGCCGATCGCACGGACGCGGCGGCCACGGATCTTCGCCAGCCGCTCGGGATCGATCGTGAGCCCGACGACCTTCGCGCTGTCGATACGAAACAACGCCGCCGGCGGCTGGATGCCGCGCACCAGGGGGACGTTCGCGGTCTTGTAGCCGAGGTAGCCGAGGTACATCGAGAGCGGCGTCTTGCCGGTGCGTGAGACGCCGATCAGCACGACCTCGGCCTCCTCCAAGCCCTCGCCGGCAAGCCCGTCGTCGTGCTTGACGGCGAACTCCATCGCTGCGATGCGCTTGAAGTAGTCGGGATCGAAGGCGAGCGGGCGTCCCGGGATCAGCTCGGCCTCGTCGCCAGACGCGTGCTGGAGCGCCTCGAGCGGCGGCCCGAGCAGGTCGCAGTGCGGGATGCCAGCACGTTGGCAACGCTCGATCGTGATCGCCCGCAACTCACGGTCGATCAGCGTGAAGAACACCGCGACGCCACCGGCCATCCCGACCCGCTCAAACGCCCGCGCGAGCCCGTCGACGGTGGTGACGCGAGGGTGGCGGACGAGGGTCGTCGGATGCTTCGAGAACTGGGCCTGGGCCGCGCGAGCGACGCGAGCAGCGGTGTCGCCCGTCGAGTCGGAGATCAGGTGGATGGCGATCGGATCGGTGGTTGGCACCTGCACATTCTCGCCGATCTACGCTGCAGGTGATGAACGACCTGACAATGGACAAGATCGTCTCGCTCTGCAAGCGCCGCGGCTTCGTGTTTCCCTCGTCCGAGATCTACGGCGGGCTCGGCTCGACGTACGACTACGGCCATTACGGCGTCCTCCTGAAGACGAACGTGAAGAACGCCTGGTGGCAGGCAATGCTCGGGCGCGACGACATCGTTGCGCTCGACTCGGCGATCCTCCAGCACCCGCGGGTCTGGGAGGCATCCGGTCACGTCGGCGGCTTCAGCGATCCGATGGTCGACTGCCGCACGTGCAAGGCGCGTTTTCGCGCCGATCACATCGAGTCGATGGCGTGCGGTCGCAAGCCGTCCCGCAAGCCCGGCGAGGGCGGCGAGTGCGACCTCACCGAGGCGCGCCAGTTCAACCTGATGTTCAAGACGACGATCGGCCCTGTCGAGGAGACCGGATCGACGGTGTACCTGCGTCCCGAAACCGCGCAGGGGATCTTCATCAACTTCAAGAACGTCCTGCAGTTCTCGCGCAAGAAGCCTCCCTTCGGGATCGCCCAGGTCGGCAAGTCGTTCCGCAACGAGATCACGCCCGGCAACTTCGTGTTCCGCACGCGCGAGTTCGAGCAGATGGAGATGGAGTTCTTCGTGCCACCCGCGGAGGCCGGACGGTGGTTCGAGCACTGGGTTGCCGAGCGCTACCGGTGGTACACCGACCTCGGGATCCGCGCCGAGAACCTGGTCGTGCGCGCACACGGAGCGGACGAGCTGTCGCACTACTCGAGCGGCACGAGCGACCTCGAGTACCGCTACCCGATCGGCTGGTCTGAGCTTGAGGGGATCGCGAACCGCGGCGACTTCGACCTGAAGGCGCACGCGACCGCAAGCGGCGAGAAGCTCGAGTACGTCGACACCGCGACCGGCGAGCGGTACGTGCCGCACGTGATCGAGCCCGCGGCGGGGGTCGATCGCGCGACGCTCGCGTTCCTGTGCGACGCCTACGCGGAGGAGGAGGTCGCGGACGGCGTCCGCGTCGTCCTGCGGCTCCATCCGCGGCTCGCCCCGGTGAAGGTCGCGGTGCTGCCGCTCGTCAAGAAGGACGGCCAGCCGGAGGTCGCGCGCGCGCTCTACGACACGCTGCGGAGCCGGATGCAGGCCGAGTACGACGAGGGCGGCTCGGTCGGGAAGCGCTACCGGCGCCAGGACGAGATCGGGACGCCCTGGTGCGTGACGATCGACCACCAGTCGCTCGAGGACGGCACGGCGACGCTCCGCGACCGTGACACGCTCGAGCAGGTGCGGGTCGCGATCGCCGACATCCCCGCCATGCTCACGGAGCGCCTCGCGGCCCGATGATTCCAGTCGAGCACGCGTACGCGCTCGCCCCGTCCGTCCCACCGTTTCACCTGCGCCGCGTCACGGCGCTCGATGCAGCGCGCGGCCCGGTGTTCCTCGCCGCGCCGCGCGGAGACGAGCGGCTGTTCGTCGTCGAGCAGCAGGGCCGGATCCTGGTGCTGTCGGGCGGTCGTCTGACGACGTTCCTCGACCTCACGAGCGACGTGCAGCTCGGCGGTGAGCAGGGCCTCCTCTCCGTCGCGTTCCATCCGCGGTTTGCCGAGAACCACCGGCTGTTCGTGTACTACACGGCCCGGCGCACCGGTGCGATCGTCGTCGACGAGCTCGTCGCGAACGGTGACACCGTTGACCTCTCCACGCGACGACGGTGGCTCGTGATCCCGCACGCCGACGCGGCGAACCACGACGGTGGGCAGCTGCAGTTCGGCCCCGACGGAAGGCTGTGGCTCGGCACGGGTGACGGCGGCCTCGCCGGCGACGTGCTCGGACACGCACAGGACCGCCGCTCGCTGCTCGGGAAGATCCTCCGCCTCAACGTCGACACCCGTGCCACGGCGCCGGTCACGTGGGCGATCGGCGCGCGCAACCCGTGGCGGTTCTCGTTCGACCGGGCCACCGGCACGCTGTGGATCGCCGACGTCGGCCAGAACGCCTGGGAGGAGATCGACCGGCTCGACCCGCGCCGGCCAGGGCTCGTGAACCTCGGTTGGGGGCGCTACGAAGGACGACACCTCTACAACCGCCGGCGACGGCTCGGCGGTGGACGTCTGACGTGGCCCGTCGCCGAGGTTGCCCACCCCCACTCCGAGGCGATCATCGGCGGCTACGTGTACCGCGGCTCGGTGAAGGCGCTCGCCGGCTGGTACCTGTACAGCGACAACCAGCCAGGCGATGGCAACGGCCCGTGGCTACGTGGGATGCGCGCGGCGACACACGAGATGTGGGAACGCCACGCGGGCATCCCGGTCGGCGTGACGTCGTTCGGCGAGGACGGCAGCGGCGAGGTCTACCTCGTCAGCACCTCAGGGATCTTTCAGTTCGTTCCCTGATACCGGGCACCGCACCAGCGGCGTTTCTCCACACGCCGGCGCCGGCGGCAGGGTCTCGAGGAACACACGTGGTGTGACGACCGGGGGATCGGGATCGACGAGATCGAGGAGGTGCCGGTCGCCCGACACGATCCACCTCGCGCCCGCGACACGGGCGAGGCTGACGAGGTAGTCGTCGCCGGGATCGGGCGTAAGACCAGGCGGTGGGGGCGGGTCGTCGCCGAGGACACCCTGGCGCATGAACGCCGCGTAGAGCTCGTGCACCTCGTCGGGCGAGATCTGGCTCTGGAGCTGCGGCCGCGCTGTGACGCGTTCGAGCTCGCCGAGCCAGAGAGGGGAGACGACGAGGTCGAGCCCGCCGTCCACCCAGCGGGAGACGACGACAGCCGGCGTGCCGCTCGGCGCGACGAGCGCGGAGATCACGACGCCTCCATCGACGACGACCCGGTGCACGGGTCAGCGCCGGTCGCGGCCGCGTTTGGCGCCGCGCCCGTATGGCGCGGCGCACCACGGCTCGTGGCCCGCTCGCTGGCGACCTCCAAGTGAACGGAACGCCCCGTTCACTTGAACGACCACCCCTACGCCAGCCCCCGTAACCGGTGGCCGGTGTGTTCGGCGTTGGTGTCGTCGACGATGCGTCGGAGCGGGCCGAGGACGGCGGGGTCGACGGGGCCGAGCTGGTCGAGCGGTGTCGCGAGCATGCGCGCGACGGTCGTGAGCGTCGCGTCGGTCACCGGGAAGCCCTGGCAGGTCGCACACACGGCGCCGCCGGCGCGGGCGGAGAAGCGAACGAGCGGCGGCGGGTTGCCGCACGAGGCGCAGACGTCGAGGCGTGGCGCCCAGCCAGCGAGCGCGATCAGCTTCAGGCAGAACGCGAGCGCCAGGGCAGGATCGGCGCCCGAGGGGCCGCCGACGACGTCGAGGAACCGGACCAGCCCGTCGAAGAGGCGCTCGTCCGCCGCCTCCTCGGGGAACAGGCGCAGGACCGCCTCGATCCCGACCAGCGCAACCGCGAGCCGGTCGCCGTCGGCGCGGACGACGTCGTGGCTCGCGAGCAGGTCGGCGCCCGTGATCGTCACCATCTCCCCGGAGCCGCGGTGAAACAGCACGGCGACGTGGGAGAGCGGCTCGAGGCGCCCACCAAGCTTCGAGCGCGTGCGGCGCGCGCCCTTCGCGATCGCGCTCACCCGTCCCCGGTCGCGGGTCAGAAGGTGCAGGATCCGGTCCGCCTCGCCGTAGCGCAGCGACCGCAGCACGATCGCCTCGCTGCGCAGCGTGCGGCTCATCGCAGCGCGACGGCGTCGCGGATCGCGTCGGCGGTGACCACGGCGGCCGCGGCCTCGAGCACCAACTGGGATGGTGGCTGGACGCGTCGCGTGGCGAGCGCGAAGGCCGTATCGCCGTCGAACATCGTCGCGGCAGGGCGCGTCGCCCGCGCGATCCCGGCATGCGCGGCGCGGGCGAGCCGGTGGCACGCGAGCTTGTCGACGTCGGCGTCCGTCAGGACGCAGACGAGGGTGGTCTGGGTGCCGGCGGGCGGCAGCTCGAAGGCCCCGTCGAGGATCGCCCGCTCGGTGCCGTCCGGGCGTCGCCCGGCGAGGATCGCCCCGTCGTCGCCGACGACATCCCCGAACGCGTTCGCGACCGCGATCGCGGCGATCCAGGCCCCTCCCGGTAGCTCGAGCTCGGCGTACCCGAGCCCGCCCCGCTCGCCACCAGCCGTCGCACCTGTCCCGGCCCCGACGGCGCCGCCTGGAGGGACGCCCTCGATCGCCGCGTGGTACGCGGCCGCCCCGGCGGCAGCATCAGGCGCGACCGGCGCGCCGACGAGGCGGTCGAAGATCACGGCGGCCGACACGATCGGGACGGGCCCTGCCGGTGTCGGGAACCCGATGCCGTCGTCCGCCAGGGCGCGCAACACGCCGTCGGCGGCTGCGAGGCCGAACGCGCTCCCGCCGGTGAGCACGATCGCGTCGATCCGGTCGACGGTCGCGACGGGGTCGAGCAGCGCGAGCTCGCGCGTGCCGGGTGCCAGCCCGCGCACCTCGGCGCTCGCGACGCTCCCGGGCGGCGGCACGATCACGGTGCAGCCCGTCATCCCGACGATGTCCGACCAGTGCCCGACCCGGACGCCGGCGATCAACGCGGCTCCCGCTGGCAGCGCGGACAGACGTGCGTGCCGCGCTGCGCGACGCGGAGCTTGACGATCGCGCGGCCGCACAACGGGCAGGGCTCGCCGGTGCGATCGAACACCTGGAAGCGCTCCTGCATCGATCCGTAGCCGCCATCCGGCGTGCGGTAGTCCGAGATCGACGCGCCCTGGGCAGCGATCCCGAGCTCGAGCACGTGGCGAACTGCCTCCGCGATCCGCCCCGCACCAGGACGGGAGATCGCGTCGGCAGGCGTTGCCGGGTGCACCCGCGCCCGGAACAGCGCCTCGTCCGCGTAGATGTTGCCGACGCCTGCGACGACGCGCTGGTCGAGCAGGAGCGCCTTCACGGCCGCGCGGCGCCCCCGGAACGAGCGGTGCAGGCTCGCGCCCGTGAAGTCCGCCGAGAGCGGCTCGACGCCGAGCCGCTCGTCCAGGAACGCGCTCGCCTCGAGGTCGCCCTCGAGCACCTGCCACGTGCCGAAGCGCCGCAGGTCGGTGTAGACGACCCGCGTCCCGTCGTCGAGCGCCAGCACCGCCCGGACGTGGCGCAGCCCGGCAGGGTCGACGCCGTGGAGGAGGTTCCCCGTCATCCGCAGGTGGACGGCGAGCGTCGCGCCGTCGCCGAGGCGGACCAACAGGTGCTTGCCGCGACGCTCGAGGCGGTCGATGCGCTCTCCGACCAGGCGCGCCTCGACCTGCGCCGGCACGTGTGGGCGGACGAGACGCGGGTCGTCGATCGTCGCCGCGGCGATCGTACGCCCGACAACGTGCGGCGCGAGCCGCGTGCGGACGGTCTCGACCTCGGGCAGCTCGGGCATCAGATCCGCTCGACCAGCACGGGCGGCGGCGTGACGCGCTCCCCGCCGATCGCGATCGCGGCCCGGAGCTCGTCCGCGGCCGCTGCCGCGGCCTCCGCGGTGCGGGCGTGGATCGTGGCGAGCGTCTCGCCGATCGCGACCTCGTCGCCCGGGTGCACGGCGAGCACGATGCCGACCGCGTGGTCGATCGCGTCCGCCTTCGTCGCGCGCCCGGCACCAAGCCGCATCGCCGCAAGGCCGACGGCGAGGGCGCCGACGCGCTGCACGAAGCCGGCCCGGTCGGCACGCACCGCGACGACGACGGGCGCGCGCTCCATCACATCCCAGGGCGCGTCGACGACGCGCGGGTCGCCGCCCTGCGCCGCGATCCAGCGCCGCGCGGTCGCGAGCGCGGACCCCGACGAGACCGCCTCGTCGACCCGGCGCTCGGCCTCCGTACGGTCGAGGCGCAGGTGCGAGAGCTCGAGCAGCGTGACGGCGGAGGAGCGGACGACCGCCGTCAGGTCGGCGGGAGCGGCGCCCCGGAGCACGTCGAACGCCTCCGCCACCTCGAGCGCGTTGCCGACGGTATTCCCGAGCGGCGCGTCCATCCGCGTGATCTCGCACACGACCCGGCGACCGGCGCGCGTGCCGAGACCGTGCATCAGCCGTGCCAGCTCGCGCGCATCCGCGACGGTCGCGCAGAACGCGCCATCGCCCACCTTCACGTCCAGCACCATCGCCGCGGCGCCGGCGGCGAGCTTCTTCGACATCACGGAGGTCGCGATCAGCCCGGGCGCCGGCACCGTCGCGGTCACGTCGCGCAGGGCGTACAGCAGCGCATCGGCCGGGACAAGCTCGGGCGTCTGTGCGACGACCGCGCAGCCGACCTCGCGGACCTGCTCGATGAAGGCCGGGATCGTCAGGGCGATCCGGTACCCCGGGATCGCCTCGAGCTTGTCGAGGGTTCCGCCGGTGTGCCCGAGCCCGCGGCCGGACATCTTCGCGACCGGCACGCCACACGCCGCGACAAGCGGCGTCAGCGCCAGCGTCACCTTGTCCCCGACGCCACCGGTCGAGTGCTTGTCCACCGCGTCGATGCCCGCACCGAGAAGGTCGACGACCTCCCCCGAGCCGACCATCGCGGCGCACAGCGCGTCGATCTCGCGGTCCGCGAGCCCGCGGAAGATGACCGCCATGCACCACGCGGCGCCCTGCTCTGGGGCGACGGAGCCGTCGAGCAAGCCGTCGACCAGAAACCGGATCTCACCGGCGTCGTGCTCGCGCCCGTCGCGCTTCGCCGCGATCAGGTCGACGGCGCGCACAGGAGCTCGATCGGGTCGCCGCTCGCAGCGGCATCGACGCCACCGGTGAGCCACGCACAGGCGGTCGCGCCGACGTCGCCGAACCAGCCGTCGTGACGCACGAGCCCACCAGGCTGCCGTCCAGGCGTGTAGGCGAGCAGCAACGCGTGCTCACGCGAGTGATCGGTCGACGCCGTCGTCGGGTCGCAGCCATGGTCGGAGCAGATCAGCAGCAGGTCGTCGTCGCGCAGCGCGCCGAGGATCGTCGGGAGGCCGCGATCGAACTCCTGCAGGCAGCGGTGGAACCCTTCCGGATCGTTGCGGTGGCCGTACACCGAGTCGGTCTCCACCAGGTTCGTGAACACGAGGCCCGCGTCGATCTCGTGCAGCAGGCGAGCCGTCTCGTCGATGCCGTGCTGGTTCGACGTCGTCGACGCTGAGCTCGACATGTGAGCGCCGGCGAAGATGTCGGCGATCTTGCCGACACCGTGCACGGGAAGGCCGGCCGCGCGGATCGCTGCAAGGTGGTTCGTCGCGGGCGGCTCAAGCGAGTAGTCGTGCCGGTTCGCGGTGCGCCGATAGGCGCCCGCCGCGCCGTCGAACGGACGCGCGATCACCCGCCCAACGGCGTGCTGGTCGACGAGCAGCGCGCGCGCCGTCACGCATGCCGCATAGAGCTCTGGGAGCGGCACGATGCGCTCGTGCGCGGCGATCTGGAACACGGAGTCGGCCGACGTGTAGAGGATCCAGTCGCCGGTCGCGACGTGCGCGTCACCGAGGCGCTCGATGATCTCGGTCCCGGACGCCGGGACGTTTCCGATCACGCCGCGCCCGGTGGCTGCAGCGAACGCGGCGACCAGCTCGGCGGGAAAGCCGGTGGGATAGGTCGGCATCGCGACCGGCGTGACGATCCCGGCCAGCTCCCAGTGTCCGGTCGTCGTGTCCTTACCCAGCGAGCGCTCGACGAGGCGACCGACGACGGCCGGCGGCGACGTCAGTGGCGGACAGCCAGCGAGCGGCAGGACGTTCCCGAGACCGAGGGCCTGCAGGTTTGGCAGGTCGAGACCGCCAACAGCGTCGGCGACGTGTTGCAGCGTCGAGGATCCAGCGTCCCCGAACGCCGCGGCGTCGGGAAGCTCGCCTACACCAACCGCGTCAAGGACGATGATGCACGCGCGCGCCATCCACGGATCCTACGCGACGGCGTGGATGACGGCCTCGTAGTAGCCCGCGTCGCGACGGCCAGTACGACGATCGACGTGGCGGCGGCGCTCATCGACGATCGTCAGGCCAGAGAGCTCGAGGATTCGGTCGTACAGGTCGCGCACGTCGTCGATGACGATGATCACCGGGGCGCCTGGGCGCAGGAACCGGCGGGCGTTCGCGAACACCGAGGCAACGTCGTCGCAGTACGACTCGATCGCCCGGCGAGACAGCCCGCGAGACGGGGCACCGATCTCCCGATCCTGCCACCCGTGCAGGCCGAGGAGGTCGAACGCGTAGCGATGCTGGTCGTGGTAGTCGATCCGGCCGGGGTACGGCGGCGAGGTGATCACGCCATCGAACGTCGTGCCCAGGTCGACCGTGCGGCTGTCTGCGTGGTGCACGACGGCGTCGACGTCGTGCCGCAGGCCGGCATACTCGGTGAGCCGGGCGACCGTGTCGGTGGTGTAACGACGGAGGAACTGGCGCGCGTCCGACGTTGGTCGGCACTCCCGCCGATGCTTGTGACACCAGTACGGCCCGGTCTCCGGCCGTCTCGGCGACTCGAGGTTGTGGTGTGGTGCACGGCGCGCCGACCGGGCCGAGCGGCTCAGGACGACACGCATCACGTCCGCCGCAACCGACGACGGATCGATCAGCGCCCGGTAGCGCAGGAGGTCGGCGAGCGCGTCGGGGTGCAGCCACTCCTTCAGGTAGGTAGAGGTCGTGGGCGCGGGCGCGACGTCGTCGATACGGGTGATCGCCTCCGCGAGGGCAGCAGGCACCGCAGGGTCCGGGCGCGCAGACTTGACCCGTGCGAGCAGCACGTTGAACGCCGACACGTCAACCCCCGCCGAGCGAGCACCGAACGTCGAGCACTCGACGAGCGTCGTTCCCGACCCGGCGAACGGGTCGAGGATGCGCTGGCCGGGAGCGAAGTGGCGGTGCAGGCAGACCTCAACGAGCTGCGGCACGAACTTCCCGAGGTACGGGTGCAACGAGTGCACGTGGCGCGTGCGCTCGCGCTGAGGCAGCTCGTGCTCTGCCCAGGACAGCTCGCGGTCGAGATCCACGAGCTCGAGCGGCGCGCCAACGGCGTCCCGGGAGGTCACCCCGGGGCGATCGGCGTGAGCGCGGGCGGCAGCCGCTCCGGATCGGCGGCCGCTGGCTCATCCCAGCCGATCTCCTTGTGGGAGGAGTCACAGAACGGCTTGTTCCGCGAGGCGCCGCAGCGGCAGAGCGCGATCGCGGCGCCCTCCGGGAGGCTGTAGGCGTTGCCGGCGGCGTCGATGATCGTCGCCGGCCCCTCGACCTTGATCGAGCCCGGGCCGCGCACGGTGAGAACAGACATGGTCAGGAATGATAGACAGTGGGGCTCCGGGCACGCGACCCGGAGCCCCGTCCGTCCTACCGCCGGGCGAAGAACACGTCGGGGTCGTTGCGGCCCTGTGGCCAGAGCGCGTTGCGTACCACGTCTCGCGTGTCGCCCCATGCGGCGATCAGGTGACCGCCGCTGATCGTCGACGCGATGGAGTCACCCATGTAGCCCCAGGCGATGACCGGATCGAACTGAGGCACCGTCGGGACACCACCGAACGACGCGGTCGTGAGCGGCGACGATGTCCACTCGGTGCCATCCTCGCTGGTCAGCGTCGTGACGCTCAGCCTCGACGTGCTCGTACGCTGGTACGCCGTAACGTGCCACCCGTGGTCGTCGGCGACCAGCGAGGGCTGGACCCAGTCAAGCGCGTCGTTGGTGAGCCAGACCGGCGTTGACCAGGTCGAACCGCCGTCATCAGACGTCGCCCAGCGCAGGTTGTAGCCCGTCGGGCTGCCAGGCGCTCCGTGATCGGGCCATACCGCCGCGATCGTGCCGCCGCGCTGCGCGACCGACAGGAACGATGCCGTGCGCATGACCTTGCCGGGACCGAGATCGAGGGCGCCCTCGGGAGCGCCGGAGAGGGTAGCGACCGTCGTCTCCGGCCCGAAGCTCTGGCCCCCGTCGGTCGACGTCGTCACGACCTGCGTGATGGTCTCTGTCGCCGGGTCGACCCCGCACGTCGGGTCGCTGATGACGATCTTCATCGAGAACACGCGCAGCGTGCCGTCCTTCGGATCGACGAGCGGCTGCGAGCCGAAGTACTGACCGAACGAGCAATCGAGGGTCGTCACCGAGTCAGGGAGCACGTACCTCGCCGCCCAGGTCGTGTGGAAGGTCTGACCGCCGTCGGTCGAGCGCGTGACCGGAAGTCCATCGAAGCAGGACGTGGTGTCACAGATGAAGAGGTCGTCCCACGCGACGTAGACGTTGTCCTGCGACGCTCGGAGCGGGTCGCGGCCGACCGCCAGCGCTGGCTTGTCGGCCTGGTAGTACGGCACGTCGGCTGGGTTAACCAGCACCGGCGCCGAGAACGTCGTTCCGCCATCGGTCGAGCGGGCGACGCCGACCCCGAGCGAGCCATCCGTACCCACGACGAGCGTCGAGTAGAAGAAGCGCCCGGCGCGGTCGGATCCAAGCCATGGATCGCCGACGTTCTCGGTGCCCGGCGCGTTCGGGATGACACCGCCGTCAGTGAACGTCGCTCCGCCATCGGCGGAGTACGCGTATCCGGAGAGGTTCGCCGCCGCGGTCAGGCCGGCCGGATGAAAGCGCTGCGAGTCGTTGTACCCGACGACCACTCGACGCCCGGCGGCGGCGATCGCCGTCTCGCTCTGCGTCGTCTGGTCGAGCAGCGTGTCCGTCGTGGGGTCGTTGACGCGAACGTTCGCCGGGGCTGCCTGGCCGCTCGGCTGGACGCGGAGCGCCGCCGCGGCGGTCGCGGCTCGCGCCGCAACGCCCGGGCTGACACCCGGTTCCGTCCGGCGGGCACCCCAGGTCAGGTGCTCGCCGTTGGCGATCCGTCGCGCCGCTGACTCGTATGGATGAAACCGGGCCTTCTCGGCGTTCACACGATCCGTCGCGGTGACCGGCTTCGTGGGTGGTGCCGCCGAGCCGGGCCCGGTGGCCGCCACCATCGCCACGCCGGCGGCGACGCCACCGAGCGCTACTGCAAGTGCCTTTCGCATTCCCTCTCCTTCGGATGCACGCCCGGGAGACGGGCGACCGGGAGACGATACGGCGCGAGCGGGAAACCCCGGAGGATCCGTTACCTGACCGGTACCCGCGCGCGCGGATGGGCGGCGTGGAACGTGTCGCGCAGGTGCGTTCCCGCGACGTGGGTGTAGATCTCCGTGGTCGCGATCCGCCGGTGACCGAGCATCTCCTGCACCGCGCGAAGATCCGCGCCGCCCTCGACGAGGTGCGTGGCGAAGGCGTGGCGCAAGGCGTGCGGCCCGACCCAGTCCGGCAAGCAGCTGCGCCGCGCGTGCCCGCGAACGAGCTCGAAGATGCCCTGTCGACTGATGCGTCGCCCGTGCACGTTGACGATCAGCGCGTCGGACTGCTGGTGGGCACCGAGGAACGGGCGGCCACGCGCGAGGTAACGGTCGAGGGCCGCAAGCGCTTCACGCCCACACGGGACGATCCGTTCAGCGTCGCCCTTGCCGCGCGCGCGAACGAGCCCGAGCTCGCGGTCGACGTCGCCCGGCGCGAGCGCTGTGAGCTCGGAGACCCGCAGTCCAGCACCGTAGAGCAGCTCGAGCGCCACGCGGTCGCGCAGCCCGAGCGGAGCGGTGTCCGGCGCGGTCACGAGCGCGATCGCCTCCTCCGCCGTCAACGCCCGTGGGACGCGTCGGCGCTCCGACGGCAGCGGGACGTCACGCACGCCCGCCGTACGCGCGCCGATCGCCGCACGATGGCGCAGGAAGGCTCGCGCAGCCGCCATCCGCCGGCGCACCGTGGCGTGAGAAAGGCCGCGCTCGATCAGCGCACCCGCGAACGGAGCAAGCGCCTCGCCGGCAACGGTGTCAGGGTCGAGCCCGTGAGCGGCGAGGAACGCCGAGAGCTCCTGCAGGTCGTTGCGGTAGGCGAGCACCGTGTTGCGGGACGCGCCGCGCTCCAGCGTCAACGACTCGAGGAACTCGGTGACGCGCGCGTCCATCGCTGGTGCCCTTCGCCAGGACGCTGCCGCGTCCTGCTGGCGAGGCTACGCAGCTGCCCCCTCAACGAGGCTTGCGAGCGGCATCAGCTCGTAGCCGAGCGACTCTGCGACCGGCCCGTTCGTGACGCGCCCTGCCATCACGTTGACGCCGCGCGCGAGCGGCGCGGAGCTTCGGAGAGCGGTCGTCGTGCCGAGCCGCGCGATCATCTCGACGTACGGCAACGTGACGTTCGTCAACGCCTTCGTCGAGGTGATCGGGACGGCGCCCGGCATGTTCGCGACGCAGTAGTGCACGACACCGTCGACCTCGTAGACCGGCTCGGAGTGGGTCGTCGGCCGGCTCGTCTCAAAGCAGCCGCCCTGGTCGATCGCGACGTCGACGAGAACCGACTGTCGCTTCATCAGGCCGAGCATTGCCCGGTTCACGAGATGGGGTGCTCGAGCGCCGTGCACGAGGACGGCGCCGATCACCATGTCGGCGTCGGTGATCGCCTGCTCAACGGCGTGACGGTTCGAGATCGACAGGGTGATGCGCCCGCCGAGCATGTTGTCGAGCTCGCGCATCCGATCGACGGAACGCTCGAGCACCCACACGTCGGCCTGCATCCCGCACGCTATCAGCGCTGCGTTGTAGCCGACGATGCCACCGCCGAGGACGACGACCTTCGCCGGCGGCACGCCAGGTACGCCGCCAAGAAGGATGCCGCGTCCGCCCTTCGGCTTCTCCAGGCTCATCGCGCCCATCTGCGGTGCGAGCCGACCGGCGACCTCGCTCATCGGTGCCAGCAACGGCAGGCGGTGGTCGTCCGTCTCCACCGTCTCGTAGGCGATGCACGTCGCGCCCGAGGTGACGAGCGCGGCGGTCAGCTCCGGCGCTGGCGCGAGGTGCAGGTAGGTGAACAGGGTCTGCTCGGCGCGGATCTTGCCGTACTCGGCCTGGAGCGGCTCCTTCACCTTCAGCAGCAGGTCTGACCCGCCCCACACGTCGTCGCAGGAGACGAGGCGCGCGCCGGCGGCGAGGTACTCGGCATCCGCGAACGCGCTCCCCTCCCCCGCACCGGTCTCCACGAGGACCTCGTGGCCGTGCTCAGCGAGCTCGCGCGCACCTGCCGGCGTCAACGCCACGCGGTACTCGTCGGTCTTGATCTCGCGAACAACGCCAACCCTCATGGAACGACTCCTTCATGCGATCGTTGGTCGGGACACGCTGCGTGGATCAGCGCGACGGTGATGTCGGACATGGCGTCGACGTCGGCAGCGCGGATCCGCTCCTCCGGGCCATGGATCAGCTCCATGCCGGAGGTCAGGACGATGCAGTCGAGGCCGGCGGCGACGAACGCGTGGGCGTCCGCGCCACCGCCAACGCGCTCGTCGCGCGCCGCGATGCCAACGTCGGCGAGCGCCTGACGGGCAAGGCGGACGCTCGCAGCGCCCTTGCGCACCGTGTAGGCGGCATAGGCAGGCGTGACGGTCGTCCGCAACCCGCAGCCAGACTCCGCCGCGGCGGTCGCGGCCACCTCGAGCAGGAACGCCGTCTCCTCGGCGAGGCGAGCGGTGCTGCGGCTCCGCACCTCGGCACGCAGCAGGCAGCGGGCCGGAACGACGTTGCGTGCCGATCCACCCTCGACGATGCCGACGTTCGCGGTCGTCTCCTCGTCGATCCGCCCGAGCCGCATCGCGGTGACGGCGCGCGCGGCCGCGACGATCGCCGACACGCCTTCCTCGGGCGCGATACCGGCGTGGGCTGCGACGCCGCCAAACTCGAGCTCGATGCTGTTCTGTCCGGGTGCGGCGACGACGATGCCGCCGAGCGGGCCAGCGTGGTCGTAGACGAACCCGACCTGCGCGATCAGCCTCGAGGCGTCGAAGGCGAAGGCGCCGAGCAGCCCGACCTCCTCCCCGACCGTGAGCACGAGCTCGATGCCGGCATGCAACGCGCCGTCGGTGAGCACACGACGGACGGCGTCGAGCATCGCCGCGACCGTCGCCTTGTTATCGGCGCCGAGGATCGCCGCGTTCTCGTTCGTCACCCAGCCGTCGACGACGACGGGAACGATCTGCTCGACCGCGGGAACGGTGTCGACGTGGGCGCAGAGGAAGATCGCCGTGCCGTCGGCGGTCGCCGGCAGGCGGGCGTACAGGTTGCCAGCAGCGTCCTCGGCAGAGGCGACCCCGAGCGCAGCGAGGTATGCAGCGACGTGGTCGGTCGCCTCGCGCTCCGCACCGGACGGCGTGACCAGCCGGGCGAGGTCGAAGAACAGCGGCAGCGCGTCGGCGCCGGTCGGCATCAGTGTGAGGAGGCGTGCGCGACGTTTGTCTGATCGACACCGCTGAGCCGGTCGACGGCGGCGCCGATGAAGTCGCGGAACAGCGGCGACGGCCTGGTCGGGCGGCTCTTGAACTCCGGGTGGAACTGGCTCGCGACGAAGTACGGGTGGTCGCGTAGCTCGATCACCTCGACGAGGTCGCGCGACGCGTAGCGCCCCGACACGACCAGCCCCCGCGCCTCGAGCTGCGAGCGCAGCACGTTCGACACCTCGTAGCGGTGGCGGTGACGCTCGTGGATCAGCTCCTGACCGTACGCGGCGTGCGCTCGGCTGCCTTCGAGCAGGATCACCGGCTCGGCACCGAGGCGCATCGTCCCGCCCTTGTCAACCTTCTCCTTCTGCTCCGGCAACAGGTCGACGATCGCGTATGGCGTCTCCGGATCGAACTCGGACGAGTTCGCCCCGTCCATCCCGCACACGTGCCGCGCGAACTCGATCACCGCGACCTGCATGCCGAGGCACACGCCGAGGAAGGGCACGCCGTTCTCGCGGGCGAAGCGCGCCGCCATGATCTTGCCCTCGATCCCGCGCACGCCGAAGCCGCCGGGGATGAGGACCCCGTGTGCCCGAGAGAGCCGCTCGCGCGCCTCGTGTCGCGACAACGCCTCGGCGTCGACGAAGTCGAGCTCGACGTCGTGCCCGTGGAAGATGCCGCCGTGGCGCAGCGCCTCGATCACCGACTTGTAGGCGTCCTGGAGCTGCACGTACTTGCCGACGACGGCGATCCGCACCGCCTCGCCTAGCTCGTCAACGCGATCGGCGAGCGCCGTCCACTCCGTCAGGTCGGGCGCCGGTGCATCGATCCCGAACCGTCGCAGGACCAGGTCATCGAAGCCCTGCTGGTGCAGCGCGAGCGGCACCCGGTAGATGTTCGACGCGTCCTCGGCGGCGATGATCGCGTCCGCGTCGAGGTCGGCGAAGAGCGCGATCTTGCCGCGCAGCTCGCGCGACAGCGGCTGTGCTGATCGGCACACCACGACGTCAGGGGTGACGCCGATCTTGCGCAGCTCGTTCACCGAGTGCTGGGTGGGCTTCGTCTTCAGCTCGCCGGCGGCCTCGATCATCGGCACGAGCGTCACGTGGACGTACATGACGTGGTCGCGGCCGACCTGGTTGCGGAGCTGACGGATCGCCTCGAGGAACGGCAGGCTCTCGATGTCGCCGACGGTGCCGCCGATCTCGACGAGCACGATGTCGACGTCCGCTCCCTCGGAGACCCGGAGGATGCGGCGCTTGATCTCGTCCGTGATGTGCGGGATCACCTGCACCGTCGAGCCGAGGTAGTCGCCGCGGCGCTCCTTGCGGATCACGTGGTCGTAGATCGCGCCAGCGGTGGCGTTCGAGAGACGCGAGGTGTTCTCGTCGATGAACCGCTCGTAGTGGCCGAGGTCAAGGTCGGTCTCGCCGCCGTCCTCGGTGACGAACACCTCACCGTGTTGGAACGGGCTCATCGTGCCCGGGTCGACGTTGATGTACGGGTCGAGCTTGATCACCGCGACCTTCAGGCCACGGCACTTTAAGAGGCGCCCCAGCGAGGCTGCGGTAACGCCCTTCCCGAGGGAGGACACGACGCCACCCGTGATGAACACGTACCGCGTACGCGAATCCACTATGCGTCTCCTCCCGTGGGGCCCACGGGACCGGAAGGATACCGCACGGATGCCCTGGCAGACCCGCTTCATCGCGCTCGCACTGATCTGGGGATCGAGCTTCCTCTCGATCAAGCTCGCACTCGACACCCTCGCCCCGCTGCAGGTCGCTCTCGGTCGGGTCCTGATCGGGCTCGCCGTCCTTGCCGCGGTCGTCACCGTTCGCCGTGAGCGGATGCCGCGCTCATGGCGCGTCTGGGGCCACCTCGCGGTTGCCGGACTGTTCCTGAACGCGATCCCGTTCGCGCTCTTCTCGTGGTCGGAGACGCACATCACCTCGCTCCTCGCCGGCATCTACAACGCTGCTGCGCCGCTGTTCACGATGCTCGTCGCAGCGGTGTTGCTTGCCGACGAGCGCCCGACGCTCCGTCGCGCGCTCGGCCTGGTCCTCGGCCTCGGTGGCGTCGCCGTCGTGCTCGGCGCCTGGCGCGGGACCGGCGGGTCCTCATCGATCCCCGGACAGCTCGCGGCCCTCGGCGCGACCGCGTCCTACGGGGTCGCCTACCCCTACGCGCGCCGGTTCCTGACGGGACGCGGGATCTCCGTGCCGGTGCTCGCCACCGGCCAGCTCGTCTGCGCCGCGATCGAGCTCGCGCTGATCGCACCCCACACCGTGCCGACGTTCTCCGCGCGCTCGCTGACGGGGCTGCTCGCCCTCGGCCTCGCCGGGACGGGCGCCGGCTACCTGCTGTCCTACAGCCTGATCGCAGAGCGCGGCGCGACCTCGACAGCGAGCGTCAACTACCTGATCCCGGCCGTCTCCGTCACCCTCGGGGTGCTGCTGCTCGGCGAGTCACTCCGCTGGAACCAGCCGGTCGGCGCCGCGATCGTCGTGGCCGGCGTCGTGCTCGCAGAGCAAGGGGGCCGAGCGTGGCCGAGGTAGCGTCGTTCGGCCTGGTCGTCCTGCTGGTCTCGGTCGCGCTCGCGGCGGCGCTCGCCTCGCACGCCCTCACCGAGCGGCTCGCGATCCCGGCACCGGCCGTGTTCCTGCTCGCCGCAGCGATCGCGAGTGACCTCGACCGGTCGCTCGCGTTGACGCCACGCGACGTCGAGCGGGTCGGCGTGGTCGCGCTGATCGTGATCCTGTTCGACGGCGGGATGCAGATCGGCTGGCGCCGGTTCCGGACATCCGCCGCGTCGATCGTCGGGCTCGGAATCCTCGGCACGTTCCTGACCGCCGGCCTGCTCGCCGTCGCCGCGCACGTGCTGCTCGGCGTCTCCTGGCCCGTCTCCGCGATCCTCGCGGCCGCGCTCGCGCCGACCGACCCGGCGGTCCTGTTCTCGGTGCTCGGCAACCACGAGGTCGACGGTCAGAGCGGGACGATCCTGGAGGGAGAGTCGGGCGCGAACGACCCGGTCGGGATCGCGCTGATGCTCGCGGTGATCGCCTACGTGAACGCCGACAGCCCCGACCTGCTCGGCCCGACGGCGACCTTCGGGCTCCAGCTGATCGTCGGCGGAGCGATCGGCGTCGGGGGTGGCCTGGTTCTGCGGGCGACGATGCAAGGCATCTCCCTGCCGAGCGAGAGCCTGTACCCGCTGCGCACGCTGGCCGCCGCTGGCGCGATCTACGGCCTCGCGAGCATCGCGCACGGCTCGGGCTTCCTCGCGGTGTTCATCGCCGGCGTCCTCGTCGGCGACAGCCGGGCGCCGTACAAGGCCGACGTCGTTCGCTTCCACGGCGCGCTCGCGGGGATCGCCGAGATCGTGGTGTTCGCGGGCCTCGGCCTGACGGTCGACCTCGGCGCCGTCACGAGGCAGGGCGCGTGGCTCGACGGGATCCTGCTCGCCGCCGTCCTCGTCGTCGTGATCCGCCCCGTCGTCGTGCTGCCGCTCCTGGCGCGCGCTCGGCTCGATCGCGGCGAGCGGCTCTTCGTCGCGTGCTTCGGGCTGAAGGGCGCGGTGCCGATCCTCCTCGCAGCGTTCGCCGTCAACGCCGGCACATCCGGAGCCGCTCGCGTCTACGCGATCGTGTTCGTCGTCGTGCTCGTCTCCGTCGTCGTGCAGGGGATCAGCGTGGCGCCGGTCGCCCGCTGGCTGGGCGTGCGGCTCGAGGAGCGCCACAGCGGCACGGTCCATTGCATCGTCGAGCCCGGGTCGGCGGCCGTCGGCGCGACGATCCGCGACCTGCCGGTCGACGCTGACACGTGGATCAGCGCGATCATCCGGGACGGCGTCGCGATCGAGCCGCGAGGGTCGACGGTGATCCGCGCCGGCGATCACCTGCACGTGCTGAGCGAGCGCGACGACGTCTCGGCTCTCCGCCGGCTGACGTCAGCCCCCTGAGCTCAGCGAGCGGGCGAGCTGCTCTACGATGGTGTGGCCCCGACAGCCGTCCGGGCTGCTCGAGGAGACTGCCGTGGACATGACTGCCCGCCTCGCCGGAAAAGCGATCGTCGTCACCGGCGCGACCTCCGGGATCGGAGAGGCGATCGCGCTGCGCTGCGTCGCGGAGGGCGCCCGGGTCCTCGCCGTCGGGCGTCGATCAGACGCGCTCGCAGACCTGGATCGCCGCGGAGGCGCGGCGCTCGCGACGCTCCAGGCCGACCTCGTCGACGCCACGAGCGGCGATGCGATCATCGACGCCTGTCGCACGCGGTTCGGCTCCGTCTACGGACTCGTCCACGCCGCTGGCAGCGTCTGGCGCAACCAGGACCTCTCCACCACCTCCGACGAGCAGTACGCCGCGTTCCTGGAGGAGAACCTCACCGCGACGTTCCGGCTCGCCCGCGCGGCGTTCCGGGCCATGAAGGACGCGCGGGCAGGATCGATCGTGCTCGTCGGGTCGCAGCTCGCGCACATCTCGGTCCCCGGGTACGCAACGTACTCGACCGTGAAGGGTGCGATCACGACGTTTGGCCGGGCGCTCGCGGTCGACGGTGGCCCGCTCGGGATCCGGGCGAACGTGCTCTCACCCGGGCTCGTGCACACACCGATGGCGTACGTCGACCGTCCGAACTTCGACGGGATGATCGCTGGCATCGCAGAGCGCCACCCGCTTCAGAGGATCGGCCAGCCGATCGACATGGCCGGGCCGGCCGCCTTCCTGCTGTCGGACGACGCGGCCTGGATGACGGGTCAGACGCTGATCGTCGACGGCGGCTTCACGGCCCAGTGAGCGTCCCGTGGGACGAGATCGTGCTCACCGGCGAGACGCTGCGCGCGGTCATGCTCCCGGGGAAGGGCGCTGAGATCATCTCGCTGGTCGACCGGCGAAGCGGCGTGGAGCTGCTCGCGCGGCTCCGTCCGACGCCGCCGGACGACGGCACGATCGCGGCGTCCGGCAACGCCTTCGATCGTTGGTACGCGGGCGGCTGGCAGCTGATGCTTCCGAACGGCGACCGCGCATGCCTGGTCGATGGCGTCGAGCACGCGTTCCACGGCGAGGCATGGGCACGCCGTTGGGCGGTGCGGTCTCGAGCCGGGAACAGCGTGCAGGTGCACACGACGCTCGCGACGCTACCGCTGTCGGTCACCCGATCGGTGCAGGTCGACCCGATCGAGCCGGTGCTGCGGATCGAGACCGCGGTGACGAACACCGGCGCGGTTCCGGTCGGCGTACTCTGGGGCGAGCACCCCGCGTTCGGCGCGCCCCTCGTCGGTGAGGGCGCGCGGCTCGTCCTGCCGCCCTGCACGGTCGACGCGGCCACGGTCGACTCGCGATCGCGCCTCGCTCCGATCGCCGGCGCGCGGTGGCCGAACCTCACGACGGTCGACGGCTCCGAAGTTGACCTGTCGGAGGTGCCCGGCAGATCGCAGGGAAGCCACGACGTGTGCATCACCCACCCGCTCCCGGCCGGGTGGTACGAGCTCCGGAACGACGCGCTCGGGCTCGGCGTTCGCGTCCGGTTCGATCTCGCGACCTTCCGGCGGCTCTGGATCTGGCAGCTGTACGGCGCCGCGGACGACGATCCGTTCCGGGATGGCTACTGTCTGGCCGTCGAGCCGTTCAGCGGCCCACCGTGCCTCGGGGATGCGATCGCGACCGGCGAGATCGTCTCGATCGCGTCCGGCGCAACCCGCGAGTCGTCAATCGAGCTGAGCACGTTCAGGGTTCCGTCCAGGCACTTGACAGCTTGATTGCTATAGCGTTTACTGCCAGGACCATGTCCGCACGCCCAGAGCGACCCGTCGCGATCGTCACCGGTGCCACGAACGGGATCGGCGCGGCGGTGGCCGAGCGGCTCACCGCCGACGGGCACACCGTCGTTGGCCTCGACATCGAGCCCGGCCCGGGGATCGTGGCCTGCGACGTGGCTGCGATCGAGGGCCATGACGCGCTCGTGGCATCGATCGAGGCAGAGCACGGGCCGGTCGCCGTGCTCGTGAACGTCGCCGGGGTCGCGATGCCGCAGCCGCTGCGCGACCTGTCCCCGGCGACCTACCGTCGCCAGATCGCCGTCCTGCTCGATGGGCCGGTGTTCCTGGCCCGCGCGGCCGGCATCCGGATGGCGGAGCGCGGGTGGGGCAGGATCGTCAACATCACGTCCGTCCACGCGAGCGTGTCCGAGCGAAACTCGCTCGCGTACGACGCGGCGAAGGGCGGCCTGGAGGCAGCGACACGGACGCTGGCGATCGAGCTCGGCCCCTCGGGCGTGCTCGTGAACAGCGTCGCCCCCGGGTTCGTGCGCACGCGCATGAGCATCGTCGACGGGGTGGACGAGCTCGCGGGGTCGTGGTTCCAGGATCGGTACCGCGACGGCGGCCTGCTTCCGCTCCAGCGGGCGTGCGAGCCGTCCGAGGTCGCCAGCGCCGTGTCCCACCTGGTCTCGGCGGACAACACCTACATCACCGGCGCCCGGATCGTGGTCGACGGCGGGCTGACGGTGACGTTCTGATGGCTGACCCTCGCCTCGTCGCGCTCCTCGACGCGGAGGGCGCAGACGTGCTCGTGACCGCCGATCCCGGGCTCGTGCGGATGCTCACGGGGCACGCCTGCGAGATCGAGACCGGCCCGTCGCCGTTCTCACTGCCGCCGATCGTCGTCGCCCCTGCCGCCGGCGAGCCCCTTCTGGTCTGCTCGGCTGACGAGCAGCCCGGAGCAGCAGCGGAGCTGTACGAGGGGTTCACGACCGGACCACTCACCCCGATCTCCGGCGCGATCGCCGCGCTCGCTCGCGCGCTGGCCCGGTGCGGCGGAGAGCGGATCGCGCTCGATGGCGGGAGCATTTCCGCGGCCGTCGGCCGTTCGATCCCGCAGGCGGCGCTCGCGGGCGACGACGGCCTGCGCCTGCTCGGATCCGTGAAGTCCCCGGACGAGGTCGCGGCGATCGAGGCGAGCCTCCGGCTCTGCGAGATCGGCCAGGTCGCGGCCCGGGAGGCGACCGGGGCCGGCGCGACGGAGCTCGAGGTCTGGGCAGCGACGCGGGCGGCGATCGAGCACGCCGCGGGCGGCCGCTGCTGCGTCCTCGCCGACCTGGTCGCCGGGCCTCGGACCGGTGACGTCGGCGGACAGCCCTCGGCTCGGAGCATGGTGCCGGGAGACGTCGTGCTGTGCGACCTCGTACCGCGCCTCGACGGGATCTGGGGCGACTCGTGCGCGACGTGGGGGGTCGCCGACGCGCCGGATCGCGCGCGCACGCTGCACGCCGGCGCGGTCGCTGGCCTCGAGGCGGCGCTTGCCACGCTCCGGCCCGGGGCGATCGTCGGGACGGTCGATGCAGCTGCTCGCGGCGCCGTCGCGATGGCGGGGTTCACCTACCCCCACCACACCGGACACGGCCTCGGCTTTCGCTACCACGAGGAGCCCCGGATCGTCCCGGGCGCCACGACGGTGCTGGAACAGGGAATGGTCGTCGCGCTCGAGCCAGGAGCGTACGAGGAGGGCCTCGGCGTTCGCGTCGAGGTGGTAGCGGTCGTTACCGAGACCGGCCATCGGGTGCTCTCGCGACACCCGCTCGGGATCGACCGGGAGGAACGGATCCGCACATGACCGAGGAGGAAGCATGAGGAACAACAGACGGCGCAGGCTGCTCGCGGTGGGAGGCGCGCTCGCGATTGCTGCGACCGCCGCCGCCTGCGGCAGCTCCGGATCAGGCACCGGCACGCCGACGACGGCCGCCGCCACCGGTGCGAGCACGGCATCGGCCGCACCCGTCAAGCTGACGATGTGGTGGTGGGGCGATCAGGAGGCGGCCGGGCTGAAGGCCTACGTCGCCGAGTCGGTCAAGCTCTACGAGACCGCGCACCCGAACATCACGATCGACACGGTGCTGCAGTCGACCGACAACCTCGTGCCGGCATTCCAGGCCGCTGCCCAGGCCAAGCAAGGTCCGGACATCCAGTACTTCTGGGGCGGCATCTACACGCTGGAGCCGTACTGGGCAGGGAGCATCACGCCGATCTCCGACCTCGTCGGGGCGGCGGAAGCAGACCACTACGTGAACCGCTCGGAGGTCACCGCCGAGGGCAAGGTCGTGACGGCGGGCTGGTACATCCAGCCCTCCTTCCCGCTGCTCGTCCGGACAGACGTGCTCGCGAGGGCGGGGATCGCGGCCGCTCCGACCAGCTGGGATGAGCTGATCTCGGACTGCAAGACCCTCCGCGGGAAGGGGATCACCCCGATCGCCGGCGGGATCAAGGACGGCTGGTTCGGCGGATGGCTCTACTCGATCCTCGGCTCCCAGTCGGCGAGCGCGGCGGACGTGAAGAGCGCGGTGATCGGCGACGCGAAGTTCACCGATCCGGGCCAGGCGGCGTGGTGGGCGAAGCTGAAGGAGAGCGTCGACGCGAAGTGCTGGAACGACGACATCGGCTCCGTCGACCTGTACCAGGGCCAGCAGCAGTGGAGCGACGGTAAGGCCGCGATGACCGTCACGGCGGGAACGGACGTCCGCAAGTTCCTCACCCAGGTCGGCGCCGACAAGGTCGTCGTGTCGCCGCTGCCGCCGTTCGGCACCGGCCCCGGAGCGAACAAGCTCGGCTCGACCTCGCAGACGCTCGGCGTCACGTCGTTCTCGCAGCACAAGACGGAGGCAGCCGCCTTCATCACTTTCCTGCACACGCAGGAGCGGCTCCAGGCGTTCTACAAGGCGACGGGCGCGTTCCCCGCGGATGATCGCTTCGACACCTCCGCGATCGTCGAGCCACAGCTGAAGGCGCTCCACGACCTGGCGACCTCGGGCGCGCCGTACCTGGAGAACTTCATCCCGAGCGAGCTCGACGCGAAGGCCGTGTTCGTCGGCTCACAGGGGATCTTCGCCGGCACGACGACGCCGGAGAAGGCCGCCGCCGACATGCAGGCGACGATCGAGCGACTCCGGACGACGAACCCCGACCTCGTCAGCAACTTCAAGAAGTGGGCGGCGCAGTAGCCGCCCAGACAGCGAAGCCCGTGGGGACGCGACGACCGTCGCGTCCCCACGGGCTCTTGGCCGCCCTTCCCTGGATCGCCCCGGCCATGGCCGTCCTCCTCCTCGTCTTCGGGTACGGGACGTACCGGCTCGTGACCGAGGCAACGGAGCGCAAGGGGCGTGGCGTCGGGCTTCAGAACGTGCGGATCGTCCTCGACGATCCCCTGTTTCGCTCTGCGATCGGCCACAACCTCCGGCTCCTGCTGGCGTTGCCGATCCTGACCGCGCTCGCCCTCCTGGTCGCGATCCTCCTGAACGAGGCCCTGCGCGGGTGGCGGGTGCACCGCTTCGCCGTCTTCCTGCCCTACGTCCTGCCGATCCCGGTGGTTGGCGTGATCTTCTCCCAGGTCCTCACCCTGCACGGGGTCCTGAACCAGGGGCTGGACGCGATCGGGCTCGGCGGCCTGAGCGAGGACTGGCTCGGCCAACCGCGGTGGGCGCTCTCCGCGGTCGGGGCCGTGATCGTCTGGAAGGAGCTCGGGTTCGGCGTCGTGCTGTTCCTCTCCCGCCTCCTGAGCCTGCCGGCTGACGTGTTCGAGGCGGCGCGGGTCGACGGCGCCGGGTTCTGGCGTCTACACACGAAGATCACGCTGCCGCTCCTTCGACCGATCATCGCCTTCTACCTCGTGATCGAGGGGATCACGCTGGTCTCGTGGGTGTTCAACTACGTGTTCACGCTGACCCGTGGAGGACCGGCCGACGCGACGCAGGTCGCGGAGACCTACATCTACTCGACGGCGACCACGTACAACGCGCCATCGCTCGCCGCGAGCGCGGCCTGCGTGCTGATGGTCGGCGTCTTCGCGATGATGGTCGCCTTCACGATCGCGCGAGCCCGCCTCGCCGAGGACGACCGGTGAGGCGCCCACGGCTCACCACCTCGATCTCGCAGGTGCTGCTCTGGCTGTTCACGCTCGCTGCGCTGGTGCCGGTCTACGTCATGGTCTCGGCCTCCCTCCGGACGCAGTCAGACTTCCTGAACCACCCGTTCGGCCTCCCGCTCGCGCCCAGCCTGACGAGCTTCCGAACGGCGCTCAACGACCAGTTCCCCCGCTGGCTCTTCAACTCGCTCGTCCTCTCCGGCGGCTCCGTGCTCGTGACGCTCGCCTTCGCATCGCTCGCCGCCTGGGGGTTCGCACGCCATCGCTTCCGCGGCCGCGAGACGCTCCTGAACGTGATCGTCGCCCTGATGGTCGTGCCGCCGGTCGTGCTGGTCGTCCCCCTGTTCCTGCTCGGCGTCCAGCTCGACCTGATCAACACCTTCCGGCTCGTGATCGTGATCTATGTGGGGCTGATGCTGCCGTTCTCGATCTACATGCTCACCGCGTACTTCCGCACCGTCCCCTCGGCGCTCCTCGACGCCGCAATCGTCGACGGCGCGACGGAGGTGCAGGTCTTCCGCCGGATCGTCCTTCCGCTCTCGAAGGCGCCGCTCCTCACCCTCCTCGTCGTGAACCTCCTCTGGGTCTGGAACGAGCTGCTGATCGCGCTCGTGTTCCTGCAGAGCGACGACTCGCGGACGCTCATGGCCGGGCTGACGGCGTTCCAGAACCGCTACAACCTCGACATCCCCGTCGTGATGGCAGGCCTCACGCTGGCCACCCTCCCGATCTTCATCCTCTACCTCTTCGGCCAGCGCTACTTCATGCGCGGCCTCGTCGCGGGAGCGATCAAAGGCGAATGACAACCATCCTCCACACCGGCCTGACGGTCTCCGACCTCGACCGCTCGCTCGCCTTCTGGCGAGACGCCCTGGGCATGGAGGTCGTGATGTCGCAGGAGAAGCAAGGCGGATACCTCGAGACGATCGTACGCGAGAGCGGGGCACACGTGCTGATGGCCCACCTCGCCTTCGACCCGGACGGCCCCCGGATCGAGCTCTTCCAGTACCTCGCGCCGACCGGCGGGCGCGCGGAGCATCGTCCGGCGGACGTCGGCTTCTCGCACGTCTGCATCCTCTGCGACGACGTGCCGGTGCTGCTCGACCGACTCGTCCAGGCAGGCGGGCGACCGTTCAGCGACGTGATCGAGGTCGACACCGGCGCGAACGCCGGCGGCAGGTGCGTGTACCTCAGAGACCCCGACGGCCACGTCGTCGAGCTGTTCTCCAAGGCCACTCCGGGAGGGACGGCATGACCCTGAAGCTCGAGAGCAAGGTCGCGGTCGTCACGGGCGGAGCGACCGGCATCGGTGAGGCGATCGCCCGGCGGTTTGCGGCGGAGGGAGCGACCGTCGTGATCTGGGACCTCGACGGCATCGGGGCCGCGCGGCTCGGTGAGGAGCTCGGCGGGTCAGGCCTTGCGTGCGACGTCGCCAGCCGGGCGTCCGTGACCGAGGCCACGGCCACGACGATCCGGCGCCACGACCGCATCGAGGTCCTCGTGAACAACGCCGGCGTTGCGATCGCCGGCCCGTCGGAGACGTTCTCCGACGACCAGTGGGACACGAGCATCGCGATCATGCAGACCGGGGTGTTCCTCTGCTCGCAGATCGTCGGCCGCCACATGCTCGAGCGCCGGTCCGGCTCGATCGTGAACATCTCCTCGATCAACGCCTGGGCAGCGTTCCCGATGCGGCTCGCGTACTGCGCCGCGAAGGCCGCGGTCGTCGCGATGACGGAGGTCCTCGCGATCGAGTGGGCAGACCGCGGGATCCGGGTGAACGCCGTCGCCCCCGGAGTGACGCGGACGGCGCTCGTGCAGAAGGGGATCGACGAGGGCGTGATCGACGTCGAGGCCTACCGGGCGCGGACGCCGATGCACCGCTTCGGGGAGCCGGACGAGATCGCACGCGCCGTGCTGTACCTCGCCAACGACCTCGACGGCTCGTTCGTGACGGGGACGACGCTCCGTGTCGACGGCGGCTGGAGCGCGCAGGGATGGATCGTCCGCGACCGATGAGCGCCAGCGTCCTGATCACGGACATCGACCTCCCGTCGGGCGGCTCGGAGCAGCGCGTCCTGGCGGACGCCGGCCTCCGCGTCCACGTTGCCCGATCGCGCCAGGCCGACGACGTCGTCGCGGCCGGCGCCGACGCGGAGGCCTTGCTCGTCCAGTGGGCGCCGATCACCGCAGAGCTCCTCGATCGACTGCCGAACCTGCGGGTGATCTCGCGTCTGGGGATCGGCTACGACATGGTCGACGTCGACGCAGCGACCCACCACGGGGTCGCGGTGTGCAACACGCCGGACTACTGCATCGAGGAGGTCGCGCTTCACACCCTCGCGCTGCTGCTCGCCTCCGTGCGCGGAGTCGTCGCGCTCGACGCGGCGGTTCGGGCCGGATCGTTCACGGCCGCACTCTCGTTCCCCTCGGCGCGCCGTCCCTCGCAGACGACCGTCGGGCTGGTCGGGTACGGACGGATCGGCCGCCGCGTCGCCCTGGCGCTGGTTGCGATCGGCATGCGCGTCCTCGTCGCGGACCCCTACGTGACCGTTGCCGAGCACGACGGCGTCGAGCCAGCGACCTTCGAGGAACTGCTCGCCCGCGCGGACGTGGTGTCGCTCCACGCGCCGCTCACTCCTGCCACGCGCCACCTGATCAACACCGCCGCCCTCGAACGGATGCGGACTGGCGCGATCCTCGTGAACACCTGCCGGGGCGGCCTGGTCGACGAGGCGGCGCTGGCCAGCGCGCTCCAGACCGGCGCGCTCGCGGGCTGTGCACTCGACGTGTTCGAGAAGGAGCCGCTACCGGCGGACTCACCGTTGCGGTCGTGCCCGAACGTGATCCTGACGCCCCACGCAGCCTGGTACTCCCCGGCCTCGCTCGCGGACCTCCCCGTCCTCGCGGCGCGCAACATCGTCGAGTTTCTCGCAGGACGTCCACCGGCGTCGATCGTGAACCCGGAGTACCGCGCGCGATCGGCGGGCCGGTGAGCGACCCGAACCCGGACCTTGCCACCCGGGGATCGCTCGCCGGTCGGGTCGCGCTGATCACCGGTGGCGGCCAGGGACTCGGCGCCGCAATCGCCGACGCGCTCGCGCGCGACGGCGCCAGCGTCACGGTGCTCGACACCAACATCGATGCCGCGTCGGCGGTTGCCCTTGCGATCACGGAACGACACGGCGTCGTCGCCCACGCGGTGCGCTGCGACGTGCGCGATCGGGTCGCCGTCGACGCGGAGGTCTCGCGCTGCCTCGAGCAGGGCGGGTCGCTCGACATCCTCGTGAACAACGCCGGCGTCTCGCACGTTGGCGACCGAACGGAGTCGGTCAGCGACGAGGCCTGGCACGACTCGTTCGCGGTCATGGTGCACGGCACCTTTTACCTCACGCGCGCGGTCGGGCGTGCGATGCTCGCCGCCGGGCGCGGCGCGATCGTGAACGTCTCCTCGATTCGCGGCGTGCTCCCGCGCGCCGAGCGGCTGCCGTACGCGACCGCGAAGGCGGCGATCCTGATGATGACGCGCTGCACGGCCGGCGAGTGGGCCCGCGACGGCGTGCGGGTGAACGCCGTCTTGCCCGGGTTCCAGGCGACGCCGATGTGGGACCAGGACGTCGCCGACGGGCTTGTCGACGCCACCGCGTTCCTCGCCGCGGTGCCCGCCGGTCGCCTCGGGCAGCCGTCCGAGGTCGCCGACCTGGTCGCGTTCCTCGCCTCCGATCGGGCCGCCTACATCACCGGTGCCTGCATCACGATCGATGGTGGAGTAACGTCGAGCCTGCCATGACCTTTGACCCGACCGCCATTCACGGCACCCCGTACGGCGCGCCGCTCGTCCCCCGCCTGCCGATCCGGATGCGTCGTACCGAGATCCTGACCGTCGTCTACCGGACGGATCCGTCAGCAGCCGACGCGCTGATTCCGGATCCGCTCGTGCTTGCGAGCGACCTCGTGACGGTGCACGTCTACGCGATGCGGGACGCCGACTGGTTCGGGGTGTACTGCGAGTCCGCCGTCCAGCTCGCGGTTCGAACGCCAGACGGCCAGCCGGCCGTCTACTCGCCGTTTCTCGTGCTCGAGTCCGCCGGGGCGGTCGCCGCCGGGCGCGAGCTGTACGGTCAGCCGAAGAAGGACGGCCAGGTGTCACTGGACGTCCGCGGAGACCTCCTCGTCGGCACCGTCTCCCGAAACGGGATCGACGTGATCACTGCGACGACGTGCTTCAAGCAACAGGCCGCGCCCCCAGGACTGCTCGAGTCCCTCGTTCCCGGAGCCGGTACGAACGTCAACCTCCGCGTGCTGGGAGGCGACGGGGACTCGCTGCGCCGCGAGCTCGTCGCCCGAGACTTCGAGGACGTCGTCGTCCACGAGGCATGGGTGGCGCCGGCGACGATCGAGCTCCGACCGAACGCGCAGGTCCCCGTGCACCGGCTCCCCGTCCTCGGCGTCGAGATCGGGCTGCACCGGACGATCGACCTGACGCTCCCGCCCGGCCGCGTGATCCACCGCTACGACGACCCGGCGCCCGTCTGACCCGCCTCGCGGAGCCCGCCGGCCTCGGCGATGCGTTGCGCGGCGATCTCGACGTGCTGCCGGGTTGCGGCCGCGGCCTGCTCCGGCGTCCCGGAGGCGATCACCTCGAGCAGGGTCTGGTGGCTCTCGGCGTGCTGGCGGAGATCGTCGGGCGGCAGCGACGTTGCCGCGACACGGAAGAAGCGATTCGTCCGCCCGCGCATCTGGGCGGCGACCTCGATCAGGATCTGATGGTCAGCCAGCTTCCAGAGCCGCTCGTGAAACTGCTGGTCGAGCTCGAGGACGCGCACGGTGTCCTGGCGAGCTGCCGCCCCGATCATCTCATCGACGATCGCCTGGAGGTCGGCCTGCGCCCGCTGCGTCCAGGCCGCCTGCACGCGCGCGACGACCAGCTGCTCGAGGACCACGCGGAGCGTCGAGATCTCCTCCAACGCTCGGGCTGATAGCTCCGCGACACGGGCCCCTCGGCGCGGCGCGCGCACGACAAGCCCCTCCTCCTCGAGGCGGGTGAACGCCTCACGAACGGGAATGTGTGAGACGCCGAGCTCGGCGGCGATCCGCCGCTCGACGAGGCGTGCTCCGGGAGGATACGAGCCGCCGTTGATCGCCGCGCGTAGATGCTCGGCGACCGCGCTCACGGCGGATCGACCGCCCTCCGCCTGGGCGTCGCTCACGTCAGCCCCCTGACCGCAACGAGCGAGCCAGCTGGAGCGCCTCCTCGGAGCCCTCCTCGCCGCCGAGCATGCGTGCGAGCTCGGCGTCGATCTCCTCGCCTTCGAGCTGCTCGATGCGTGTCACGGTCGGGTCGCCGGCGACCTTCACGACGCGGAAGTGCCGATCGGCGCGCGCGGCGATCTGCGCCAGGTGGGTGACGCAGATCACCTGCGCAGTGCCGGCAAGCGCCGCGAGCTTGTCCGCGATCGCGCGTGCCGTTCGACCACCGACGCCCGCGTCGATCTCGTCGAACAGCAACGTCGGCACCCCGCTTCGCTCCTGCGCCGCGACGCGGATCGCCAGCGTGATCCGCGACAACTCGCCACCGGAAGCGGTCTCCGCGACGCTGCCGGGAGCCACGCCGCGGTTCGGCGCGATCAGGAACCGCACGTCGTCGGCGCCGCTCGCACCGAGCTCGCGCGGTGCCACCCGAACCTCGACCTGTGCGTCGGCCATCCCGAGGTCTGCGAGGTGCCCCTCGACGGCGCGTGCGAACGGTCCGGCGGCGCCGCGACGGGCGGTCGACAGCGCATCAGCAGCGTCCCGCGCACCCGCCGTCGCCTCCTCGAGGGCGCGCTGCAGCGCCGCGTGCTCCTCGTCGCGGCGGTCGAGCCGTGCGAGGCGCTCTCGTGCCTCGTCGGCCGCCGCGATCGCCTCGACAACGCTGCCGTGACGGCGCGCCAGGTCGGCGAGGCGCTCGAGCCGCGCCTCGACCTGCTCGAGGCGTTGCGGGTCGTGCTCCACGTCGTCGGCGTAGGCACGCAGCCCACGCGCCGCGTCCGCCAACCGCGCGACCGCGTCGCGCAGGTCGCCGGCGATCGCGCCGAGCGCCGGGTCGAACCCCTCGGCGGCGACCGCGAGCCGCTCCGCCCGCGCGGCGAGGGTCACGGCGCCGTCGCCCTCATCGGGGTTCAGAAGCTCCGCCGCACCGCCTGCCGCCGCCAGAAGCGCGTCGGCATGGCGAAGGCGCTCACGTTCCGCGCGCAGGCCATCCTCCTCGCCCGCGACGGGTCCGATCTCGTCGACGCGGCGCACGAGGTCGGCGAGGTCGGCGAGCACGCGCTCGGCGCCGGCGGCGTCCGCGTCGGCGGCCTCCAACGAGCGGCGCGCGTCCGCCAACGCCCGCCAGGAGGTGGTCATCGCCGTGATCCGCGGCGCCTGCTCGGGCCCGACGAACCCGTCGAGCAACCGGCGCTGCACCGCGGGCCGCGTCAGCTGTCGAGCCTCGTGCTGGGAGACGACGCTGAGCATCTCCGCACCGGCGTTCTCGAGCGCGGCGCGGGTCGCGCTGCGACCGGACACGAGGGCACGGCCACGGCCGTCAGCACCGATCCGTCGGGCGAACACGATCCCCTCGTCTGGATCGCCGGCGAGCTCGCGCACCCCGTCGAACGCCTCGGACGCTCGTAGGTCGTCGCCGACCAGGAACGTCGCCTCGACGTACGCCTCCGATGCTGCCGGGCCAACGAGGGACGCCTCGCCGCGGCCGCCGAGGACGAGGTCGAGCGACGTCGTCAGGATCGTCTTGCCGGCGCCCGTCTCGCCCGTCACGACGTTCAGCCCGGGTGCCAGATCGAGATCGGCTGCTCGGATCAGGACGAGGTTCGCGACCGTGAGGCGCTCGAGCATCGCGCTACCTCGAGAACGTGTCGCGGTAGCGGGACAGGAACGGCCGGTCGGGCAGCGTCGCCAGCGCCGCGGTCGCTGACCCCATCGAGACGACGACGTCGGTGTCCTCCTCGACCGAGCCGACAACATGGCCGTCGACGACGAGCCGGGAGGCGAAGCCCGATGAGCGCGACGCCACACGGATCCGGTGCCCGTGGGAGAGGACGAGCGGCCGCGAGTCGATCGCGTGCGGGGCGACGAACGTCACCACCATCGCATCGACGCCCCAGCCCATCACGGGTCCGCCGGCCGAGAGGTTGTACCCGGTCGAGCCGATCGGCGTCGAGACGACGATCCCATCACAGCCACGCTCGCCCATCCGCACGCCGTTCACCGCCCACTCGAGCATCGCCATGCGCCCCTGGATCGCGCTCGTCACGAGCACGTCGTTGACCGCGACGTGGGTGCGCCCGAGGTGCGTGACCTCGATCGTCGGCAGCGGCACGACGTCGATCGCTCCCGCGAAGACCTCTCCCAGGCGTTGCGGGAGGTCGTCGGCGGTCAGCGAGGTGAGGAAGCCGACGCGGCCGAAGTTGACGCCGATCACCGGCACCTCGGTGTCGAGGAAGCGCTGCAGCGCCCGCAGCATCGTCCCGTCGCCGCCGAGGACGAGCGCGAGGTCGCACTCGGGGTCGCCACCGCTCCAGCGGGCCGTCTCGCGCGCCGTCGCCGGGTGCTTCGCGATCTCATCCGACGGCAGCAGCAGCTCGACGCCTGCCACCTTCGCGGCGGAGATCACCTGGCCGAGCGCGACGCGCGTGCGCTCGGCGTCGCCGTGGGTGACGACGGCGCAGCGCCGCACGCTACCCATCGACGGCGGCGTGGGCGAGGTCGGCGATGTCGGTTCGTGGTCGGTCACGGGTGATCTCGTGGTTCGCGGAGCAGAGCGCGAGCAGGTACTCGTGGTTTCCGGCGGGCCCCGGGTGGCCGGTGTCGACCGCGCCGAGCGCGACGGCACCGAGATCGCAAGCGTAGCGGGCGATCCGCGCGACAGCGGCCCGCCGCACGTCCGGGTCGTGGACGACCCCGCCGCGCGCGATCTCGTCGCGGCCCGCCTCGAACTGGGGCTTGACCAGCACCAGCGCACGCCAGGAGGGTGCGAGCGTCCCGATCGCGGGGCCGAGGACGAGGGTGAGCGAGATGAACGACACGTCCGCGACGAGCAGGTCGGCGGCGTACGGGAGGAGGTCGGCAGTCAGCTCGCGGGCGTTCACGCGCTCGAGCACCGTCACACGGGGGTCGCGGCGAACGCGGTCGTGCAGCTGCGCGTAGCCGACGTCGAGCGCGATCACCCGCTCTGCGCCGTGCTGGAGGAGGCAGTCGGTGAACCCGCCGGTCGAGGCACCGACGTCGAGCGCGCTCGCGCCGACCACGTCCCAGGCGAAGCGCTCGAGCGCCGTGGCGAGCTTGTCGCCGCCGCGCGACACGTAGCGCGGCGGCTGCGCAACCTCGATCGCGGCGTCGTCGCGGACCCGCGTGCCGGCCTTGCTGACGACCTCCCCCGCGACCCGCACCTTACCGGCCATGATCAGGGCCTGGGCCTGAGCGCGCGAGGCGGCGAGCCCGCGGGCGTGCACGACGACGTCGAGGCGCTCGCTCACAGCGACCCACGGGGCGCAAGCCAGCGCGCCTCCTGGCCCGTGATCGACGCGATCAGGTCGAAGTGAGCGTCGTAGTGGAGGACCGGCAGCCCGACGGACTCGGCGCAGGCAGCCGTCAGCACGTCGACCCACCCCGGCTGACCTCTTCGCCTGGCATCGGGCGCCGTGAGCGATCCGATCACGTCGAGCGCCCGCTCCACGACCGCATCCGAGACCGGGATCGACGTCAACGCGGCGAACCCGGCACGTAGCATCCCGAGCTCGCGCTCGTTCCGCGCGCCGATCGCGAGCTCGAGCACGACCGGCGGACAGACCACGAGCCGCCCCTCGCGCACCCGTTCGGCATGCGCCGGGCGAACGGTGGAGTGCCGCCACGCGGCGAGCCACACGGACGAGTCCGCCAGCGCGGGCCAGTCAGCCAAGGTCGCCCCGCGGATCGACCTCGACAGGGTCCACCGTCGCGTACAGGCCGCCGTCGTAGGCCAGCAACGCGCTGATCGCCGCCTGGCGCGCCACCTCATCGAGCGCCGCGTGCACGGTATCGGTGGTCGTCGTCGTGCCGAGGATGACCCGGGCGCGCTCAACTCGCTCGAGATCGAGGTTCAGCGATGTGCGTCTCACGTTCGCCATGGTATGCCTCCTGGCGTCACATCATATGCTCGAAACGTCACCGATCGCGCGTATACACGCGAGCGACGATCGCCGCGAGCGCCTCCGGACGGCCGGGGAGCGCCGCGACGAGCGCGGAGGCGCGCGCGGCCGACTCCGCCGCGAGCGCCCGCGCCCGCGCGAGGCCGAGCACCGTCACGTACGTCGTCTTGCCGTGGTCGGCGTCCGAGCCGGCCGGCTTGCCGAGCACCGCGTCCGATCCAGTCGCGTCGAGCACGTCGTCGACGATCTGGAAGCCGACACCGAGCTCGTCAGCGACGGCGAGGTACGCCGCCTCCCACGAGGGCGCCGGCCCGACGAGCGCGACGGCCATCGCGACGGCGGCTCTCAGCAGCGCGCCGGTCTTGCGCGCGCACATCTCCTTCAGCCACGCCTCGTCCGGCGCCGCAGGCGGGCGGACGTCGCGGTGCTGGCCGGCGATCATCGCCGAGACGCCATCGACGAGCGCGCCGAGGACCAGCGCCCGCCGCGAGGCGGGACAGCGAAGCTGGTGGAGCACGAGGCCGTACGCGCCGTTCAGGAGGGCGTCGCCCACGAGCACCGCCACGTCGTCGCCGTAGCGGACGTGGGTCGTCGGACGGCCGCGACGCAGCGCGTCGTCGTCGAGCGCGGGCAGGTCGTCGTGCACCAGCGAGAAGGTGTGCACCCACTCCAGCGCGACGGCCGCCGGAACGGCGTCCGCGACCCGTCCACCGAGCGCGTCGACGACGGCCAACAGGAGCGTCGGGCGCAGGCGCTTGCCGCCCGCCTCGAGCGGGTAGCGCATCGCCTCAGAGAGGCCCGGTTCGCCGTGCGGCGCATGCAGGACCAGCCCCGCCTCGACGAGCGCGACCAGGTGGTCAGGGAAGGTCACAGCAGGCCGAGCTGGCCGTCGGAGCCATCGTCCGCCGCCACGGCACGGCGCTGGCGCTCGACCTCGGTGGAGATCGCCTGTGCAACGTCGTTGATCTCGGCGAGCACGTCAGCCGCCTCCGCCGCGTCGGGCACCGTCGCAAGCCGTGCGTTCGCCGCCTCGAGCCGGGCCAGTAACGACTGCAGGTGCGCGATCCGCTCCTCCACGCCGCGAAGCCTACCGGCCGACGCCCAGGGCGCGGGCGACCGCGCCGAGGATGCCGTTGATGAACACCGCCGCCTCCGGCGACGCGTAACGCTTCGAGAGGCGAACTGCCTCGTCGATCGCGACCGAGACGGGGACGTCGGAGCCGGCGAGCGTCAGCTCGTAGACAGCGATGCGTAACGCGGCGCGCTCGATCGGGGCGATCCGTTCGACATCCCAGCCATGCGCGTGAGCGGTGATCAGCGCATCGAGTCGACCGGCATCGGCGAGGACGCCCTCGACGAGCGCCACGGCATACGCCGGCACGTCGACGCGGGTGTCCGTGCGGTAGCGGTCATAGAGCTCGGCAAGGCCGCGCTCCGGCGTCACCGCATGCTGGTAGAGCAGAACCAGCGCAACGCGACGCGCATCGCGACGGCCGGAGACGGCGCGGCCGCTCACGACATCACCAGGCTCGGCAGGTCGGCGGCGGCGTCGGCAAGGTATGCCGTCGTGTACGTCCCGCCGCGGAAACGGTCCTCGACGAGGATGTCACGGAACAGCTCGCGCGTCGTCGACACGCCATCCACCTCGGTCTCGGCGAGGCCACGCAGCGCGCGGGCGATGCACGCCTCGCGCGTGTCGGCCCAGAAGATCAGCTTCGCCACGAGCGAGTCGTAGTTCGGTGGGATCCGGTACCCCTCAAACGCGTGGGTGTCGACGCGCACGCCCAGCCCGAGCGGCGGGCGAAAGCGCGTCATCGTGCCGGCGCTCGGCATGAAGTTGCGCGACGGGTCCTCGGCGTTTAACCGCAGCTCGATCGCGTGCCCGCGGAGCGTCGCGCGGCCGGTCTGCTCGAGCGGCAGACCGCTGGCAACGCGAAGCTGCCCGCGGACGAGGTCGATGCCGGTCACAGCCTCGGTCACCGGGTGCTCGACCTGAAGCCGCGTGTTCATCTCCATGAAGTAGAACCGCCGGTCAGCGCCGACGAGGAACTCGATCGTGCCGGCGTTGCGGTAGCCGATGTGCCGGCACGCCTGCTCGGCGGCCGTCGCCATCGCGTCACGCGTCGCGTCGTCGAGGAACGGCGATGGCGCCTCCTCGAGCAGCTTCTGGTGCCGGCGCTGGATCGAGCACTCGCGCTCGCCGCAGATCAGGATGCCGCCCTGCCCGTCACAGAGGACCTGGATCTCGACGTGGTGGGCCGCGACCACCGCCTTCTCGAGGTACATGCCGCCGTCGCCGAACGCCGCCAGCGCCTCCTGCGAGGCCTGCGTGAACAGGTCGGCGAGATCGGCGGGGTCCTCGACGAGGCGCATGCCTCGGCCACCACCACCGGCCGCGGCCTTCAGGAGCACCGGGTAGCCGGCTGCCTCGGCGAGCGGCCGAGCATCGTCCGCGGACGCGAGCCGACCCGGCGAGCCCGGCACGAGCGGCAGCCCAGCGGCGCGCATCGCGTCCTTGGCGCTCGCCTTGTCGCCCATCACCTCCATGATCTCCGGCGACGGGCCGATGAAGATCAGGTCGTTCTCCGAGCAGGCGCGCACGAACGTCGGGTTCTCGGAGAGGAACCCGTAGCCCGGGTGGATCGCATCACAGCCGGTGATCTGGGCGGCGGCGATAACGTTCGCCTGGTTCAGGTAGGACAGGTTCGGCGGCGGCGGGCCGATGCAGACGGCGCGGTCAGCGAGACGCACCGCAAGCGAGTCGCGGTCAGCCGTCGAGTAGACCGCAACCGCCTCGATGCCGAGCTCGTGGCAGGCCCGGATCACGCGAACGGCGATCTCCCCGCGGTTCGCGACGAGGACGCGGCGGATCACTCGAGCTCGAAGAGTGGCTGGCCGAACTCGACGCCGGAGCCGTCGTCGGCGACGATCCGAGCGATCACGCCGGCGTGATCGGAGCGCAGCTCGTTGAACAGCTTCATCGCCTCGAGAAGACAGACGGTCTGCCCCACCTCGACGCGGTCGCCCACCTGGACGAACGGCGGGTCACCCGGGCTCGGCGAGAGGTAGAAGTTGCCGACCATCGGGCTCGTGATCACCGTCCTCGGCGCCACAGCGGGAGCGACCGGTGCCGCCGCGGCGACGGCGGGAGACGCGGCGACGACGTAGGGCACCGCCGGGCGGTCGTCCTGCTTGCGGACGGTGATGCGGGTGCCGCCGTCCTCGATCGTCAGCTCGGACGCCCCCGAGTCCTCGAGGATCTGCACGAGCTGACGTACCCGCTCGACCTCCTGCGGCTGGGCCGCGCGCGCCATCGCCGCGTTTGGGAAGTCTCGGCCGCGGACGTGCTCGAGCAGCGCTCGCGCATCGTCGCCGAACAGGGCGACGAGGCAGAGCTCCTCCTCCGAGCTGGCGACGCCTTCAGCGAGCGCGCGCGCCTCGTCGATCCCCGGCACCTCGATCTCCGACTCCGCTGGCTCCTGGCGCGCGGCAGCCGCGGCAACGTCCGGTGCGATCGGCCCGGGCGTCTGGCCCCACTCGCCGAGAACCAGCTGGCGCATCTCCTCCGTCATCTGCTGCCAGCGAGCACCGGAGAGGACGTGATCGACCGCCTGACGGACGATCAGCGTGCCGATCGGCGACGCTGTCGGCGGCGAGCCGATCTCGGCGCGGACGACGTGAAACTCCTCAAGCACCTCCTGGAGCCGGTCGGAGGCGTCGATGCGCGCGAGCCGGCGCTCGAGGTTCGCGATCAGCCCCGAGTTGACACGGTTCAACGCGGCGAGGAGCGACACGTGTGGCGATACCGGCGGAACGGCCTCGCCCGAACCGAGCAGGTGATCGATGCGTGCTGCGGTCGCCCAGAGCCGCTCACGGTCGAGCGGCGACTCGAGCGACTGCATGAGAAGCTCAGAGGCCGGCCGGTGTCCGCCGATCGCGACGGCGTATGACGCCGTGGCGATCGGGTCGGCGCCGGCCTGGCCAGCGGCGAGCGCGACGGCCAGCGCCGTGCCGCCGGTGCCCTGGCAGTACAGGCCAACGGGGATGCCGGCGGCCTCGCGCAGCGCGATCACGAGACGACCTGCGGTCGCGCCATCCAGCTGCCCGGCCGGGTCGTGCAGCATCACCCGGTCAGCGCCGAGGTCGCGCAGCCGACGTGCCCGCTCGAGCAGGAACTCGTCGCCGCCCGGCGCGTCGGCGTAGACCAGCCCGGCGTAGAGACGCCCGCCCGCCTCGCGGATCGCGTTCGCCGCAACCTCGAGGTCGTCGGCATCGTTCAACGGGTCGTGCAGGCGGAAGATGTCGATGCCCGACTCGGCGGCGCAGAGGATGAAGCGGCGCACGAGATCGTTCTGCGCCGGACGCGCGCCGACGAGGAACGCGCCACGCAGTGCCATCGCAAGCGGCGTGCGCGTCGCGCGGCTGCGGTAGAGGCGGATGCGCTCCCACGGGCTCTCGATGCCGCGGTTGATCGCCTCACGGAAGCAGCCACCGCCTGAGACCTCGAGGGCGTGAAAGCCACCACCATCGAGCTCCTCGGCGAGTTCGAGCAGGCGACCTGTCGGAACGCGACCGGCGAGCGGCTCCTGCCCGAGCAGGCGCAGCGTGGTGTCGATGAAGCGAGGCAACGGCAGGATCAGGCGCGGGACATGTAGCGGCCTTCGCGGGTGTCGACCTTGATCCGGTCACCCACGTTGACGAACAGCGGCACCTTCAACGTCGCGCCGGTCTCGAGCGTCGCGGGCTTCAACACGTTGTTCACCGTGTCGCCCTTCACCCCGGGTTCCGTCTCGGTCACCTCGAGCTCGACGGAGGCCGGCAGCTGCAGCCCGGCGGGCACGCCGTCGACGAGCAGGAGCGACACGGTGTCGCCGATCTTGACGTACTGCAGCTCGTCCGCTGCCGCCTTGCGCGGCAGGTGGATCTGCTCGAACGTCTCGGTGTTCATCAGCACCACGGCGTCGCCGTCCTCGTACACGTACTGGACGTCCTCGACGGACGTGTGGATGCGCGTGAACTTCTCGCCGGCACGAAACGTGCGATCGATCACGAGCCCGGTGTCGAACCCCTTCAGCTTGGTGCGCACGAACGCGCCACCCTTACCCGGCTTGACGTGCTGGAACTCGACGATCCGGTAGATCGTCCCCTCCACGTCGATGTGCATGCCGTTCTTGAACTCGTTCGTGGAGACCATCTCAGCCATCGTGCGTCTTAGCGTAGACCAGGCTGTCCCATGCCCTCGCAGACACGCCGCGAAGGGACGGTCAGCGAGCAGCCGGCGGCGACCCGGCCGCGAGCCACGCGATCGCCTCGCGGTAGCCGTCCGCGCCCTTGCCCCAGATGCGATGGGCAACCACGCCGTCCAGCACGGAGTGGCGGCGAAACGGCTCTCGCTCCATCACGTTTGAGAGGTGCACCTCGACGATCGGCGCGTAGGTGGCGAGGAACTCGGCGGCGTCGCGGATCGCGTAGGAGGAGTGCGTCCACGCACCGGGATTGAGGATCACCCCGGACGCGACGCCAGCGAGGTCGTGGAGGTGCTCGACGAGCGCTCCCTCGTGGTTCGTCTGAAAGCACTGCGCGGTGTCGCCGGTCTCCTGCGCCCACGTCGCGCAGGACGCCTCGAGCGCCGCCAGCGTCAACGTGCCGTAGACCGCCGGATCGCGCCGGCCGAGCAGGTTCAGGTTGACGCCGTGGACGACCGCGATCACGCGACACGCTCCACGGCGGCGCGGACGAGCGCCGGGTCAACCTCGATGCCGTGCACGGGCGCCCCGACAGCGTCGAGCAGCACGAACCGCGTACGGCCGGCGACGCGCTTCTTGTCGGACTCGATGAGCGCCAGCACCTGGTCGACGTCGACGCCGGGTGCGCGGACGGGGAGGCCAAGCCTGACAAGCAGCGCCTCCGTCTCGACGGCGACCGACGGGTCGAGACCGCGGACCCGCTCGGAGAGCCACAGCGCCGCGACGAGCCCGACGGCGACCGCCTCGCCGTGCAGGAGCTCGCCGTATCCCGCGGCCGCCTCGACGCCATGCCCGATCGTGTGCCCGAGGTTGAGGAAGGCGCGGATCCCTCGCTCGGTCGGATCCTCCGTGACGACGCGCACCTTGTACGCGCTCGTCCGGCGTACGAGCTCGAGCGGCTCGGCCGCCTCCAGTCCGCTCCAGCCGCTCAGGAGCGCGGTCTTCACCGCCTCGGCAAGCCCGGCGGCACGCTCACGAGCCGGGAGAGTGACGAGGAGATCGGGGTCGCAGACGACGGCCTCTGGCAGGTGGAACGCGCCAACGTCGTTCTTCGCGGCGACGTTGATCCCCGTCTTTCCGCCGATCGCAGCATCGACCTGTCCGACGATCGTCGTCGGGACGGCGATCCAGCTGATACCGCGGCGGAAGCTGGCGGCGGCGAACCCGGCGACGTCGGTGATCGTGCCGCCGCCGATCGCCACGACGACGTCTCGGCGCTCCAGACGGGCGTCCGCCAGCGCCCGCCAGAGCCGCTCGACGCCGGCGACGGACTTCGCCTCCTCACCGCCGTGGACGAGCACGACGTCGCCGACCTGGTCGACGAGGTGCGCGACCGCCTCGTCGACGACGGTCACCGCGTTGCGATCGCCGACGAACGCGCGAAGGTCGCGGCTCGCGCCGGGGCGGACGACGGGCGAGCCGAGGATCGCAGCGGCGACGGCTTCCGGAGCAGCCGTCGCGTCGACGTAGCGGTCAGCCGCCGCCGCGTACGTCGCTGCGCGCTCGGCGTGCAGCGCGCGAAAGCGCCTCTCGTCCCGGGCGAGCGGGCGGTGGTCGGCGTCGGTCGAGACGCGTGACCAGGCCGTGTCGGCGTCGACGTCGAGCCAGACGACCGTCGCGCCCTGCGCGAGCAGCGTCATCGTAGGCTCACGGAGCGCGCCGCCGCCGAGGGCGATCACCCGCGGCCCATCGACGAGCAGCCCGGCGATCACCACGCGCTCCCGCTCACGGAACCCTGTCTCACCCTCCGCGGCGAAGATCGCCGGCACGTCCATCGCGGCCTGCGCACAGATCGCGTCGTCGGCGTCAACGAAGCTCGTCCGCAGGCGCGCCGCAAGAAGTCGCCCGACGGTGGTCTTCCCGGCGCCCATGAAGCCGACGAGGACCAGCGGGCGATCACACGCCGTTGTGACGCTGCTCACGGCTCTCGGCGCCAGGCGATCCGCTCGAGGTATGCGGCGACCGTCGAGATCATGTCGCCGACGGAGTCACCGCCGAACTTCTCGCGCACGCAGCGGGCGACCTCGTACGCCATCACCGCCTCGGCGACGACCGCCGCCGCCGCGACCGCGGTCGTGTCTGATCGCTCGACGAGCGCAGCCGCGCTCTCGTGCGTGTCGATCGTCGCGGTCTGCAACGGCCGCATCAGCGTCGGCAGGGGCTTCATCGCGATCCGGACGACGATCGGCTCACCGTTCGACATGCCGCCCTCGAGCCCGCCAGCGCGGTTCGTCGAGCGACGGAAGGAGCCGCCGACGAAGGCGATCTCGTCGTGCACCTGCGAGCCCCGGAGGGAGGCGTTGGCGAACCCGTCGCCGAGCTCCACGCCCTTCATCGCCTGGATGCCAACGGCAGCGGCGGCGAGGCGCGCGTCGAGGCGTAGGCGCGGCTCGGTGTACGAGCCAAGACCCGGCGGACAGCCGAAGATGCGCACCTCGACGATGCCACCGAGGGTGTCCCGATCGGCCTTCGCGGCGTCGATCTCGGCGATCATCCGCGCCTCCGTCTCGGCGTGCAGACAGCCCGTCTCCGAGCTGTCGAGGCGCGCGAAGTCGGCCGCTGAGAGGTCTGGCTGCGCCGGGCAGGCGACCGCGCCGATGCGCGTCACGTGCCCGTGCACCGTGATGCCGAGCAGCGCCAGCAAGTCCTTGCAGATCGCGCCGACGGCAACACGCGCGCAGGTCTCGCGCGCGGAGGCGCGCTCGAGAACGTCTCGGACGTCGTCGAGCTCGTACTTCATCACGCCCGACAGGTCGGCGTGGCCCGGTCGTGGCACGACGACCTTGCGCGACCGACGCGCCGCGACGTCCTCGATCGCCGCGTCGTCGACCGCCCAGGCGCTCATCGCGGCGCCCCAGTTCGCGTGGTCGGCGTTCCACACGATCAGCGACACCGGCCCGCCAAGCGTGCGGCCGTGCCGCATGCCACCGAGGATCTCCGCCGCGTCCGTCTCGATGCGCTGCCGCGGCGACCGCCCGTACCCTGCCTGGCGCCGCGCGAGGTCGCGCGCCATCCGCTCGCGATCGACGACGAGGCCAGCTGGCAGTCCCGCGATGGTCGCGCTGATGCCCGGACCATGCGACTGGCCGGAGGTGACGAGCGTGAGGTCCACCCTCCGAGGGTACCAGCCGTACACTGGCGTCGTGCCGGATCTCACCCCCGACGAGCTGCTCTCCACCACCCGTTCGGTGCGTCGTCGGCTCGACCTCGACCGCCCGGTGCCTGCAACGGTGATCGACGAGTGCCTCTCCCTGGCCGTCCAGGCGCCGACCTCCGTGAACCGCCAGCACTGGCACTTCGTCGTCGTCACGGACGCTCCGCGGCGAGCAGCGCTCGGCGAGCTCTACCGCCGAGCCTGGTCGGACTACGCTCGCGGGCAGTCGCCGTTTCACGACCGGCCGGGCGAGCCAGGCCCGGCCGCATCGTCGCGTTACCTCGCGCGGGTGATCGACCGCGTCCCCGTCCTGCTCGTCCCCTGCGTTGAGGGACGGCCCGAGGGGGGCGCGAACGCGGCCCTCGCCGAGCTCTACGGCTCGGTCGTGCAGGCCAGCTGGAGCTTCCAGCTGGCGCTACGCGCTCGCGGTCTCGGCTCGGTCTTCACCACCTACCATCTCGACTACGAGCGAGAGGCCGCAGCGATCCTCGGCATCCCCTACGCCGAGGTGACGCAGGTCGCGCTGCTGCCCGTCGCCTACACCGTCGGCACGGAGTTCAAGCCGGCCCCTCGCCGACCGATGGCAGAGGTCGTGCACCGGGAGCGGTGGTAGCTCCCAGCCGAACGCGCGTGCGTCGGTGGCGTTCGGCGAAGGCGGCGAGGAGCAGCCGTCGAACGACGAGCCGGTCGACGATCCGGCCAAGGCTCCCGAACGGGAGGGCGTAGTGGACGATGTCGGTGAGCTCAACCACGTCGCCGACCTCGCGGAACCGGTGCTCGTGGCACCACGAGCGAAACGGCCCGCTGAGCATCCGGTCAACGATCAGGGTCGGCGCCAACACGACCTCGATCTCCATCCGCCACCGTTGGCGGAACGGGATCGGGCGCTGCCGGACGTGGAGCTCGATGTGATCACCCTGCGTGATCGGGAACGAGCCGACGATACGCACCACGCGCGTTCCCGCCGGTGAGATCAGCGCAGCGTTCCGGGTGTCGAGGTGGAAGGCAAAGCACTCGGCGATCGTCGTCGGGATCAGCGATGAGACGACCAGCCGTGGCCGGGCTGCCAACCGATCTCGAGGCCAGCGGAGGATCACCGCTCCTCGAGGAACCGGTCAGGCGACAGGCGCTCGACACCCTCGATGGTGCGGGACGATCCGCGCGTCACCTGCTCGGCGACGATCCGTCCGATGCCGGGCGCGGACTGGAAACCGGCGCCGCCCGCACCAAGCGCTGCAAACACGCCGGGTCGCCCGCGGTACGGACCGACGGACGGGTCGCCGTCGGGCGAGATCGGATAGATGCCGGCCCAGACGCCGCCAAGGGTGAGCTCGCCAACGCCGGGAAGCCGATCCTCGAGCGCCTCGCCGACGGCAACGAGGAACGCCGGGTCGTCGGAGCCGCGACGGAACCGGTCTGGGTCGTCGTCAACGCGCAGGAGATCCTCCGTGTGCAGCCCTGCGACAAGACGGCCGGGCCCATCATCGCGGAAGTAGAGGCCGAGCCGCCCGGCGCCCGGCACGTAGTCCATCACCGACGGCACGTGGTAGGCGAGCGGACGGCGGAGCCGTGCGAACAGCGCCTCGTGGCGCTGTGGCCGAACGCACGCAGGGGCACCGAGGAGCGCACCGACCCGCCCGGCCCATCCGCCGGCGGCGTTCACCACGGTGTCCGCCTCGAGCACGCGGTCGCCAGCCCGGAGGCGATACCCGCCGCCCGCTCGCTCGTCACAGCCGACGAGCTCGCAGCCCTGGATGATCGTGCCGCCCGCCGCTCGCACGAGGTCGGCAAGGGCGGAACAGGCGAGCACCGGATCGGCGTACCCGTCGTTTGGCCCCCAGAGCGCCGAGGACACATCATCGAGGCGCATCGCGGGAACGAGCTCGCTGATCTCGTCCGGGCCGAGCACGGTGGCATCGGCGACGCCGAGCTCGTGCTGGTGGCGCACGCTGGCGGCGAACGCCGCGTCATCGACAGCACCGTGCCCAAGGCGCAGGTAGCCGTTCCGCACGATGCGAAGCCCACGGTCACGCTCGAGCCGCGCGAACACGCCTATGCTGTAAGCGCGGATCGCGATTGACAGCCGGTCGAGGTACTGCGTCTCGATGATCCCGACCGCGAGGCCGCTCGAGCCGCAGCCCACCGTTCCCTTCTCGAGCACCGTCACCGTCCCGCTGCCGTGCTCGAGCAGCTCCAACGCGACGCAGAGCCCGATCGCACCGGCACCGACCACGACGATCGTTCGAGGAGCCACACGGCGAGCTTACACGTTTCGAAACACACCGCGAGCGCCCTAGAACGCCATGCCCTCGCACGGTACGGTGTGCTCATGACCGCGAACGCACCAACGCCACGCCCCGGCGGACGGCCGATCGGCCGGGCCGCCTTCCTCGGCACCGTCGCGACCGGAGTCGGCTCGATCGCGCTCCTCTCACGCTACTCGGGGAGCGTGCAGGCAGCGATCCAGAAGGTGTCCGCCGCCGTCCCCGGCGTGAACCAGATCGCGCCGACGGCGGGCTGGCGGATCTACACCGTCGCCGACCAGATGCCGACCTTCAACGCGGCAACGTTCAAGCTGAAGGTGTCCGGTCACGTTGCGAACCCGGTCACGCTCTCCTGGAGCGAGGTAGACGCGCTCGCAACGGAGACGCAGGTCACGGACTTTCACTGCGTGACAGGTTGGTCGGTGGACAAGGTGCACTGGGAGGGGTTCCGAGCCCGAACGCTGATCGACCTCGTCCGCCCGGCAGGGAACGCCCGCTACGTGACGTTCGTCTCCACCGAGGCGCCGTACGTCGACCAGCTCACGCTCGCCCAGTTCACGGCACCTGGCGTGATGGTCGCGAAGAAGCAGGACGGCGTCGCGCTGAAGCAGGAACACGGCGCGCCGCTGCGGCTCGTGGTGCCCGCGATGTACGGCTACAAGAGCGTCAAGTGGGTCGGTGAGATCCGCTTCGACGCGAAGCGGGCAGACGGCTACTGGGAGCAGAACGGCTATGACGTCGACGCATTCATCGGGAGATCCAATGGGCTCACCGGCTCCTGAGCGGATCGTCCGCTTCTCCGGCACGGTACGCCTCGCGCACTGGTTGCTGGCCTCCACCTTCTTCGTGATGCTCTTCACCGGCATGTGCCTGTACCTGCCGGCGCTCTCGCGGCTCGTCGGCCGCCCGACCGCCAAGGCATGGCACCTGTGGTCGGCGATCGCTCTGCTCGTCGGCATCGCCGTCCTGCTGCTGATCGGTAACCGGCGCTCGCTGACCGGTGTCGTCCGCGACGCCGACCGGCTCGATCAGGACGACGTCGCGTGGCTCAAGGGCGGCCCGCGGCGCCTCTTCGACCACGATGACGCACCTCCCCAGGGGCGTCTGAATGCGGGCCAGAAGCTGAACACGATGGTCATGCTCGGGCTGATGGTCGTTCTCGCGATCAGCGGGACGCTGCTCTGGCTCGGTGAACGCGACACCACCTACCGCTTCGGCGGCTCGGTGCTGACCCACGACCTGGCGTCGCTGGCGATCGGCTTCCTCGTGATGGGGCACCTCTACCTGGCGCTCGTGCACCCCACGACCCGTCACGCGCTGCGCGGGATGGTCGTCGGCGACGTCGACCGCGCGTGGGCGGAGCGAAACCACGCCACCTGGGCGATGTCAGAATCCGTTCAGAGCGCCGAAAGGAACGCGTAACATCTGCCGTGGACAGTATGGGTGCACAGCGAAACGACCAGGAGGTCACCCATGTCCAAGCTCAACCGCGGAGCGCTCACGGCGATGATCGCGATCGGCGCAACGACGATCGCGATCGCGTCCGCATCGGCGCAGGCCGTGATGACGGCGAAGTATTCGGGCGTCGTACGCACGGTGACGCTGTCGAACCACAGCTTCGTCGTGAAGACGACGAAGGGAAAGCTGGTGCGCATCTACACCGACGCGATGACGCACTACTCGGGGATGGCGAAGAACTTCATGGGCGTCCACAAGAGCGCGCACCTCTCGGTGAACGCGACGGAGCACGCCGGGCACCGGTGGTACGCAACGAAGATCGTGTCGATGTAGCCACCCAGCAGACGGTCCTCGTCGTCGATGACGACCGGATCGTCCGCGAGGTCGTCTGCAGCTACCTGCAGCGCGACGGCTACCGCACGCTCGAGGCGGCAGAAGGCTCCGCGGCGAGGTCGATCCTCGCCGCGGAGCGACCCGACCTCGCGATCCTCGACCTCATGCTGCCTGGGATTGACGGGCTCGAGCTCTGCCGTATCGCCCAGACGACCGGGCGGACGGCCGTGATCATGCTGACGGCGCGCGGCGAGGAGTCAGACCGCGTCGTCGGGCTCGAGCTCGGCGCCGACGACTACGTCGTCAAGCCGTTCTCGCCCCGCGAGCTGGTGGCGCGGGTGCGCAGCGTGCTGCGCCGTACGAGCGACCCACGGCCACCGCAAGAGGTCCTCGAGTTCGACGGCCTGACGATCGACACGACGCGTCACGAGGTGACCGTTGACGGGTCCCCGGTCAGGCTGACGGCGCGAGAGCTCGGCGTCCTCGACCTGCTCGCCCGGCATCCACGCCAGGTGTTCTCGCGCGACCAGCTGATGGAGCGGGTCTGGGGCTACCTTTCCGCAACCGACACCGGGACGGTCACCGTTCACGTGCGGCGACTGCGGGAGAAGATCGAGCGCGACCCGGCCGCGCCGCGCTGGATCGAGACGGTCTGGGGCGTCGGCTACCGGTTCGTTCCATGATCAGCCTCGCACTGACGAACGCGGGCCTGACGCTGGTCGTCGGCCTGGTCGGAGCGCTGCTCGTGACGCGGCTCCCGACGCTCCGCGGCCGGCTCGTCGGCCTCGCCCTCGTCGCCACGTGCGCGCCGATCGCTGGGCTCACCGGCTCCGGCGTCGTGATGCTGGAGTCAAGCCACGACCTCGTCCTGCTCGCGTCCGCCGGCGGCGCCTCGCTGGCTGCGCTCGCCGGCGCCTGGCTCGTCGCCCGCTCGGTCCTGCGCCCGGTCGCCGACCTCGCCTCCGTCACGCACGCGATGGGCTCAGGCGATCTCGCCGCGCGGGCGGAGACGACCGGACCGACGGAGCTCGCTGGCCTCGCCCGCTCGTTCAACGCGATGGCCGACGACGTCGAGGCGTTGTTCGACGCACGCCAGGAGCTCGTCGCCTGGGCCGGCCACGACCTACGAGCGCCGCTGACAGCGCTGCGGGCGATGATCGAGGCGGTCGAGGACGGCGTCGCGCCCGCTGACCGGTACCTGTCGCTGATGCGCGAGCGGGTCGCGGCGTTGAGCGCGATCGTCGACGACCTTCTCGAGGTGGCTCGCGTGAACGGCCGGGGAGACGACGCCGGTCGCGAGCCGGTCGTCGTCGCACCGATCATCCACGCCTGCATCGACACCGTCCGTGCCGCTGCTGACGCGCGAACGGTGACGATCACCGTCGCCCCGCTCGACGACCGCTTGACGGTGCGGTGTGCCGCGCCGAAGCTCGCCCGTGCGCTCACCAACCTGGCGGCGAACGCCGTCGCGCACGCGCCGAGCGGCGGCGTGGTCCTCGTCTCCGCGTCCGAGGCGGCGGTCAACCAGACCGTGTCGCTGACGGTCGAGGACTCAGGGGCCGGGTTCGCGGCCGGTGAGGAGGCACGGGCGTTCGAGCCGTTCTGGCGCGCAGACCGCGCGCGCTCCGACGGCGGTGCGGGGCTCGGGCTGACGATCGCGCGCGGCCTCGTTGAAGCGCACGGCGGGCGGGTCACCATCGGTCGATCGGAGCTCGGCGGCGCGCTCCTGACGATCACGCTGCCGCGCTAGTGGTCTGATTGTCAGATGGCATCGTCATCGGGTGTCTGGAGCGAGCGGGAGCGTTGCGCGTCGCGCAGGGCTTGCCGATCGCGGGCGTGCTGGATAGCACGCCCGCTCGCACGCGTGTCAAGGCGAAGGCCTTGACACGCTAAGTGCAAGCGGCGCGCGACGTTCCCGC
>JANYCN010000006.1 GCA_025360225.1 Actinomycetes bacterium
CGGTCTTGTCGGAGTCGGCTGGGGAGGTGGCGTGGTGGCAAGGGCGCGGCGGGACTATTCGCTGGCGGAGCGGCGCGAGTTGTGGGCGCGTTGGCAGCGGGGTGAGACGGTCAGCGACATTGCGTCTCGCGCCCGGCGCCCGGCTGCCGCCGGAGCGCGAGCTGGCGCCGATGCTCGGCGTGTCGCGCTGGACGCTGCGAAAGGCGATCGTCACGCTCGAGCAGACCGGGCACCTGGTCTCGCGGTCGGGGCGAACCGGCGGCAACTTCGTCGCCGACCCGCCTCCCGTGCATCCGCCCGGCCCGCTGCAGCTGCGTGAGGACTGGAGGGAGGTCCTCGACCTCCGCCTGGCCGTCGAGCTCGGTGCCGTCGCGCTCGCGGCGCGGCGGCGCACTTAGCTCCACCTGCGCCGCCTCGAGGTGTTGCAGGAGGAGATGCGCGACTACGCGACGTTCGACGAGTACCGAAGGGCCGACGTCGCGTTCCACGTGACGCTCGCGGAGGCCGCCGACGCGCCGCGCGTGCTCGCGGCGATGATGGCGATCCAGGTCGAGGCGTCGGCGATCATCGCCTGCCTGGCCCAACCGCGGACGCTCCTCGAGAGCTCGAACGACGAGCACGCCGTGCTGATCGAGCTGCTCCGTGAGCGCGACGTGGAGGCCGCGAAGCGCCTCCTCCGCCACCTTGACGGCACCGTGCGCATCACGGCGTCGCTCCAGGTGTCCGACCCCGAGACGGGCGGCTACGCGGTGAACGGCCCGAGCGTCGCGCCGAGCCCGTAGCGCTGCAGCACCGCCGGAACGGCGATCGAGCCGTCCTCCTGCTGGTGCGTCTCGAGGAGCGCGATGATGGTGCGCGACGAGGTCGCCGCGGTGCCGTTCAGCGTGTGCACGGGGCGTGGGCTGCCCGAGGCGGGGCGATACCGGCACCCCAGGCGCCGTGCCTGGTACTCCGTCGTGTTCGAGCAGCTCGTCAGCTCGCGGTAGCGGGCCTGGCCCGGGAGCCAGACCTCGATGTCGTACTTCTTCGCCGCGGGCGCGCCGAGGTCGCCTGCCGCGACGTTGACGACGCGGTAGTGCAGTCCCAGGCTACGCGTGATCTCCTCCTCGATCGAGAGGAGCCAGTCGTGCTCCTCCCAAGAGCGCTCCGGGTTGCAGAACGAGAACATCTCGACCTTCTCGAACTGGTGCGTGCGGAAGATCCCGCGCGTGTCGCGGCCGCCGGAGCCGGCCTCGCGCCGGAAGCAGCTCGAGATGCCGCAGTAGCGCAACGGCAGGTCGGCCTCGTTGAGGAGCTCACCCATGTGCAGCGCCGCGAGCGCGACCTCCGACGTCCCGACCAGGTACAGCTCGTCCGCAGGCACCTTGTAGATCTGCTGCTCGCCGTCGCCGGGCAGGAACCCGGTGCCGAGGAGCGCCTCGCGGCGAACGAGGACCGGTGGGTTGACCGGCAGGAAGCCGTGGCCGACGAGCGTGTCGACGGTGTAGCGCGACAGCGCCATCCACAGGAGCGCAACCTCGCCCATCAGGTAGCCAAAGCGGGTGCCGGAGGTGCGTGAGCCCCGCTCCATGTCGATCAGGCGGCCCGCAAGCTCGAGGTGGTCGCGGACGGCGAAGGGGAACGTCGGCACCGAGCCGTGCACGGTCAGGGTCTCAGCGTCGTCCTCCGTGAGGCCGTCGGGTACCGACGCGTCCACGAGGTTTGGCAGGTCGAGCATCGCGGCGTCGAAGGCGGCGTTCGCCGCCGTGAGAAGCTCCTCGAGCCGGTCGAGCTCCTCCTTCAGCTCCTTCACGCGCGTCCGCAGCTCCTCGGCCTTTGCGGCCGCAGCGGGGTCGCCCTTCGCGCCTCGCATCGCCACACCGATCGCCTCCGAGGCGGCGTTCCGTTCCGCTCGGAGATCGTCGACACGCGACTGCAGCGACCGGCGCTCTACGTCGGTCGCGACGGCGGCGTCGAGCTTGTCCTCGGGCTCGCCGCGGCGACGGAGCGCCTCGCGGACGAGCTCGGGCTCGGAGCGGATCAGGCGGGGATCGAGCATGCGCTCATGGTACGCGCCTACCCGCAGCGTGCCGCCGCGATCGCCTCGAGGGTGCGCGGCACGCCGTCCGCAGCGAGCGGTGGACACACCCAGTCAGCGGCGTCGACGAGGGGCGCGAAGCCGTCCGCGACCGCCACGGAGTAGCCGGCCCAGGCGAGCATCTCGATGTCGTTCTCGCCGTCGCCAAACGCGACCGTCGCCTCCTCGGAGACGCCGAGCATCGCGCACACGAGCGAGCAGCCATGCGCCTTCGAGACGCCGGATGCGGCCATCTCGAGGTAGTTCGGCAAGCTCTTGGCGATGAACGCTCGGGTGCTGTAGGTGGGCAGGAGCCGATCGCGAAGCGTGTCCATCGCATCAGGGGTGCCCATCGTCACGAGCTTCGTGACCGGGCCTGGGAGCCACGCCGCGAGCTCACCGACGACGTGATACGGGACACCGGCGTTGCGCGAGTACGACTGTGCCGTGACGCTCTCACGCGCCACGTAGACGGCCTCGTCGATGAACGCGACGGCGTCGTGCCCGTCGGCGGCGATCGCAGCGATCAGCTCCCGCGCCGTCGGCGCATCGAGCGGGTGATGGCTCAAGACCTCGCCGGCGGTCGTACCGACCATCGCGCCCTGGTAACAGACGATCGGGCCCTCGATGCCGACCTCGCCGGCGATCCGACGCGCGGACGTCAGCATCCGCCCGGTCGCGATCAGGCAGCGGACGCCGGTCGCCTCGAGCCGGCGGATCGCCGGCGCGACGGCGGACGACGCCACGCCGTGATCGAGCACGGTGCCGTCGAGGTCGAGGAACACCGCCTCGACCGTCGTCGGGTCGAGGCCGGGTGGCACCACCTACTTGCCGGAGACGGACGCCACGTAGGCGGCGACGTTCGCGATGTCGGCGTCCGACAGCTTGCCCTTGAACGGCGGCATCACCGTTCCGCCGTTCGTCACCTGTGTAGCGACGGCTGCCGCGTCCTTCGCCTTGGCGGAGCCGTCGAGGTTCGGGCCGACCACTCCCGTTGCGGCCGCGTCCTTCAGGGTATGGCACCCAGCACACGCCGCCGAGGTGAAGATCGCCTTGCCCGCTACGGCGTCGCCCTTCGCTCCACCGCTCGGACCTGGCGTCGTTGCCGCCGGCGCGGTGCCACCCGGGCTGGTCGGGACGGTTCCCGTGCCGATCGTGATGTCGTGCTCCACGGTGCCGGCAGCGACCGCCGAGCCGCCACAGGCGGTCGTGAGGACGGCGAGCGCGATCATCGCGAGGCCGGCGAGAGAGGTGGTGATGCGGTTACGCATGGTGAGCCTGGCTGCCTTGTTCGGGGCGGTGGAACGCCGCGGATCGTAGCAACCCGGGTGGCGGGCCGCGACCATCTGCGACACTCCGCATCATGGATGATCGCGACCGCACCCTGCTTGACGAGCTGCAGAACGACCTTCCGCTGACCGAGCGACCGTTCGCCGCGCTTGGCGAACGTATCGGGTTCAGCGAGGACGAGGTGCTCGAGCGGATCACGTCGCTCCGTGGTGAGGGCGTCGTTCGGCAGATCTCCGCGATCTTCGACACCCGTCGGCTCGGCTACTCGAGCATGCTCGTTGCCGCGCGCTCGGCGCCGGGAACCGAGGAACAGACGGCTGCCGTCTTCTCGGCCCATCCCGGCGTGACGCACAACTACCGCCGCGAGCACCACTTCGACGTCTGGTTCACGATCGCCGTGCCGCCGAACTCGCGGCTCGGGATCGACGCGACGATCGACCTGCTCGGCACGCTTGCCGGCGTCGAGTCGATCAGGCCGTTGCCGGCGCTGAAGTTCTTCAAGATCGGCGTCGATCTCGACATGAAGGGCGACCGCGATCCGTCCGCTCGTCGCCACCGCAGCGCGCCAACCGAGCAAGCCCCGGATCCGACCACCCTCGATGATCGTGCGATCGCCGCGATCCGCGCGCTTCAGACCGACCTGCCGGCGGTGTCGGAGCCGCTGGCGGCCGTGGCGGAGCCATATGGCTTCACCGGTGCCGAGCTTCTCGAGCGTGGCAAGGCGATGCTTGCCTGCGGCCAGGCGCGGCGGTTCGCGGCGGTCCTGAACCATCGCAAGGCAGGGTTCGGTGAGAACGGGATGGGCGTCTGGGTCGTCGACGAGGACCGCGTTGAGGCCGCCGGTCGGTTGATGGCGAGCTTCCGTGGCGTCTCCCACTGCTACCAGCGTCCGGTGTACGCCGACTGGCCGTATCGCCTCTTCTCGATGACGCACGGTCGCACGCGCGAGGAGTGTGAGGCGGTGCTCGAGGCGCTCTCCGACGCGACCGGCCTGAAGGAGTACGCGGTGCTCTACTCGACGCGCGAGTACAAGAAGACGCGGCTCAAGTACTTCGCTCCGGAGATGGACGCGTGGGAGGACGCGCACCTCGCCCTCAGGGCGTGATCACGGCCTTGAGGATGCCGTCGCGCGGGCGGATTCCGGCGGTCATCTCGAGCGGTTCGATGACGTCGTCCAGCCGGTAGGCGTGGGTGAGCAGTGCGCGGTACGGCACTGGGTCGCGTGTGACGAGATCGATCGCGGCGCGAACGTGGCGTGGCGCATGGTGGAAGACGCCGCGAACCGTGATCGCCTCGTAGTGCAGGCGGTAGGCATCGAACGTGACGCTGGTCCCGCCGGGCAGGCCGCCGAAGAGGACGACCGTTCCGCCCGGCCGCACGAGCGCCACCGCCCGTTGCCACGCCTCGACCGCTCCGGCCGCCTCGATCACGCGGTCGAACCGCATTGGCGGGTCGGCGTCGGACGAGCCGAGGGTCGTCACGGAGCAGCCGCGCGCGGCGAGCGCGGCTGCGAGCAACCTGCCGAGCGCACCCCGTCCGAGCACGCCGATCCGCTCGCCGGCCTGCGCCCCGCTGGCCTCGACGCCGTGCAGGGCGCACGCGAGCGGCTCGCAGAGGGCGCCCAGCGCCGGCTCGACGCCGTCGGCAAGCCGGTGCAGGTTGATCGCAGCGATGTGCCGCGGGACCAGAAGCTGCTCGGCGTACGCACCGTTGAGGAGGGGGAAGAGCGACTGGCACAGCGGCTCCTGGCCGCGAAGGCACGCCTCACAGCGGTCGCACGGCGCCGAGTTCGCGCCGGCGACGCGATCGCCGGGAGCGAACATCACGCCGGATCCGGCCGCGATCACCGTCCCGGCGTACTCGTGGCCAAACCGGGTCGGCGCCGGGCCGAGGAGCACCGGGTGCCCACGTCGGTACGCCTTCGCGTCGGTCGCGCAGGTGAGGGCGGCGTCGACGCGGATCAGGACCTCGCCATCGCCGGGCTCCGACGGCTCGACCTCCTCGATGCGCACGTCCCCTGGAGCGTGGTAGATCGCCGCCCTCATGGGGTGAACGCCACCTTCAACGCGCGGCGCGTACGGTAACGCTCGACGCCCTCGGTGATCTCGCTGAGCGGAAGGGCGTCCGTCACGAGGTCGTCGACGACGAGCCGGCCGCCTGCGATCATCGCCAGCGCCTCGCGCAGGGCAGCCGGCCCGGCGGAGCGTGAGCCGACGAGGCGCAGCTCCCGCCGGTAGATGGTGTCGAGCGCGATCGGCATGGTGCCGGAGGGTGCCGCGAACACGAGCACCGTACCGCCGGGTCGCACCAGATCGAGGGCGTCGTTCAGCGCGCCCGGCGCCGTGACGACGGCGTAGTCCAGCTCGTCACCGGCGTCCGCCACCCGCTCGCAGGCCTCGAGCGCACGGGCGAGGCGGGCGCCGTCCTGCTCGACGGCGAACGGCGTGTCTCCTCGCTCCGCAAGGGCGCGAACGGCGAGCTGCCCTACGAACCCGCAGCCGACGACCGCGCCCCGACCGCGAGGCAGCAGGGAGATGCCGCGCAGGACGCACGCGAGTGGCTCGACGACGGTCGCGGCGAGATCGCTGACGTGATCGGGAACGACCTGGACACCGCTCGCGAGGTGCTCGACCGAGGCGACGAGCAGCTCGGCAAGACCCCCGGGACGCAGCCCGGACGAGAGGTAGGCCGCGCAGGTCGTCTCGTGGCCCGTCCGACAGCGCTCGCAGGCGTCGCATGGCACACGGTGGGCGACGGTGACGCGCGTCCCGATCGGCAGCGGTCCCGCCTCGACGACGCCGACGATCTCGTGCCCGAGCACGGCGCCGGCGGAGGAGGGGTCGTCGAGCTTCTCGACGTCCGACCCGCAGAGCCCGACGGCGCGGACGCGCACGAGGAGCTCGCCCGGTCCTGGCTCCGGTGCTGGGATCCGGCGCGTCGCGGGCCGCCCATCCTCCCCGATCACCACCGCGCGCATCATCGCCATCGTCCGACATCGTACGTGTGACACCAGTGATCGACGTTTGCTAGTGTCGCGGTGTGGGAAACGATCTCGGGCCAACGCCATGGCGACACCAGCCGTCCGACCGGCCGCACGCGCCCGGCTCGCTGCGCCTCGTCGAGGCGTTCCTGAACACCGTCAACCACGAGCGCCACGACGACTCGCTGGCGACGACGGACGGGCTCACCGCGTGGTGCACCGAGTTTGGGCTCGACGCAGGGCAGATCTCGGAGGAGGCGCGTGCTCGCGCCGTCGCCGTGCGTGAGGCGCTGCGACGCGTGGTGTGCTCGTCCGCCGCCGATCCGGCGAGCGGCGCCGACCTTGCCTCGCTCGAGGAAGCGAGCCGTGGCGGCGTCGCGATCTCGCTCGCCGCCTGGCCGAGCACAGGCCTCGTCGCTGGCGCGCCCGGCGTCGCGAGCGTGCTCGCCGTGCTCGTCGCCGTCGTGCACGAGGCGCGGCTGTCGGGAACGCTGCTGCGGCTTCGCGTCTGCGGCAACGACGGCTGCCGTTGGGCGTTCTACGATCGGTCGCGCAACCTGACGGCGACGTGGTGCTCGATGACGATCTGCGGCAACCGTCGCAAGGTCCGCGCCTATCGTGGACGGAAGGCGGCGACGTGAGCGGCGTCACGACCGCGATCTCGCTCGCCCGGGCGCGGCTCCGTCACCGGCCAGCGCGAGGGCTGCTCGTCGCGCTCGCCGTCACCCTCGTCGTCGGCGTCGAGGTCGCGAGCGCTGGCGTGTCCCGCATGGCCGGCGACGAGGCCCTGCGCGCCGGGCTCGCCGACGTCCCTGCCGGCTACCGCTCGATCGTCGTCAGCGCGAGCGGCTTCCTCTCCGAGCCCGCCGCGCTCGCGCGCCGCGGTGATCTCGTGCGGCAGATCCTCAGGCCGGTCTCCGCCGCGCCGCCGCGTGCGCTCACGCTCTTTCAGCCGCTCGCAGATGCCGCGGGAGCGACGTTCTCGCTCGCCGGCGTCGATGATCTTCCGACCGCCGTCACGGTCCTCACTGGACGGCTCCCGGCGCCGTGCACGCCGACCCGCTGCGAGGTCGTGCAGGTCGGGCCGGAGGCCGCTCCCCGGCTCGATCCCTCGCTCGGCGTCGTCGTCGTCGGGACGGCGATCATGCGTGATCGCAGCGTGCTCTCTGGCAGCTACCAGCCAACGGACCACGCGCCGGTCCTGATCGGTGACGGCTCCCGGGGGATGGACTCGCTCGCCTCCCTACCGACCTTCGGCCGGTCGAACGGCTGGGTCGCAGCGGTGAATGACGCCGCGTTGACGATCACCGGCGTGGGGCCTGAGCTTGCCCGGCTGGCGGCGCTGCGCAGCGCTCTCGCTCTCGCCGATCGCGGCCTCTACCTGACCGCACCGGACGAGCAGCTGGCGATCGCGGCGGCCCGGAGCGACACGGCTGCACGGCGCCTGCTGCTGGTCGGCGCCGGTGCCGTTGCGCTCGCTGCGGCGTTCGCGCTCCTCGCCGCGATCGGCCTTGCCCGCGATCATCAGGCTGCCGCCCGGCTCCTCTCTCGCCGGGGCGCCGGCAGGGCAGCGATCGCCGCCTTCCATCTCGCCGAGGCGATGCCTTCGGTGGTTCTCGGCGCAACCGGTGGCCTGCTGCTCGGCGCCGTGGCGGTCGACCGCATCGCGCGCCACGAGTCGCTCGGTGCCGGCTATCCCAGCCAGGCGATCGGCGACGCGCTGGCGACGGTGCTGATCACCGGGAGCCTCGTCCTCGGGGTCATCGTGCTCGTGCTCGCGCGTCTCGCGACCGAGCGCGTGCCGGGCAAGCTCCCGCTTGCCCTCGTCGGCGTCGGCCTCGCGGCAGTGACGTTCCTCGCCGCGCGGCGGGGCGCGGTGGCGCCTTCCCGGCTTGCTGCGACGGACGATCCGCTGCTCGCGTTCCTGCCGACCCTTGCGGCGACGACGGCAGCGCTCCTCGCAGCGATCGCTGGGCCGCCGATCCTCACGCTTGTCGAGCGCGCGCTCGGCCAGCGCGCGCTGGTGGTGCGGCTTGCGCTCCTCGCCGTCGTTCGCCGCCCGCTGCGGCTGACCGGCGTTGCTGGGTTCGTTGCCGCCGCCGGCGCCCTCGCCCTGTTCGCGGTGACCTACGCCGCCACGCTTCACGATGGTGCCCGCGACGAGGCCGGCTTCCGCGTTCCGTTCGACGCGACGATCGCGGAGGGACCGGCGCTCATCCTGCCGCTCGAGGTCTCCAGCCTCGCGGGGTACGGTCACCTGACGCCCGGTCTCACCGCGTACGGCGTCGTGCGCCAGTCCGCGAACGTGCGCAGCGCCGGCCACCAGGCCGTGCCGGTCGCGCTTCTCGGCGTCCCGGCGGGAGCGTTGGCGGCGATGGACTCCTTCCGTCCTGATTTCGCAACGCGGTCGCGGAGCGAGCTCGCCCGGCTCGTTGCCTGGCATGACGGTCGCTATCGAGGGCCGGTGCTGCCGGCTGGGACGACGAGGATCTCGCTCGATCTCGCTGGCGAGTTTCGGCGTTTCGAGGCGTCTGTCGACCTGCGCGACGGCGCCGGCGTCGTCCGCGTTCTCGCTCTCGATGCCACCGCTGGTGTTAGCGTTCCACCCACCTCGCCGGGGACGGTCCTCGCGGGCATCACGTTCCGCGTGCCCGACCACGACGTGGCGCGTCGCCTGCACCAGGCGGGCGAGGGCGTCGCACCGGCCGCGGGCCGCGAGGGCACCTTCCGGATCCTCGCGCTCCGTGCGAACGGGAGCGTCGTGCCTGGCCTCGGCGTTCCCTGGGTGGTCGTCTCCGGCGGCAGCCTCGTCCGCTCGGGCCCCGGGGTTGCCGTGCACTGGGTCGTCGTCGCGGAGGCCGTTCGTGTGCGGCCGGCCCAGCCGACCGACCACGGCATCCCGGTGATCGCCGACCCGGCAACCGCTGCCGCCGCCGGCGCCGACGGCTCGGTGGCGCTCACCGTCGGCGCCGGCAGCGTCCTGCGCGGCATCGTCGTCGGCACCGCCGATCGAGTGCCGGGACTGCCCTCCCGGTTCGTCGTTGCGGACGTGGCCGCGCTCTCGCCGGCACTCGACGCGGACGAGCCGGTCACCGGCGCGGTGCGAGAGGTCTGGCTCCGCGGACCGGCCGAGCGCGCGCTCGCCGGACCGCGCTTCGCGGCCCTGGAGATCACCTACCGACGAAGGCTCGTGGCGACGCTCGCCGGTGATCCGCTCGGGCGTGCCGCGGTCGCGCTGGTCGCCGTCGCTGGCGGGCTCGCCGTGTTGCTCGCCCTCATCGCGATCATCCTCGGGCTTCTCGGCGATGCGCGTGACGAGCGCGCCGAGCTGTACGCCCTCGAGACGGACGGCCTTCCTCCGCGAACGATCCGCCGCTTGCTGGTGGTGCGATCCGTCATGAGCGTCGCCATCGCCGCGCCCGTCGGGACGCTCGCTGGCCTCCTGGTCGTACGATCAACGGCGCAGCTGATCGCCGTGACGGCCCAGGCGACCGTTCCCGAGCCGCCGCTGCTGGTGGCGATCGCCTGGTGGCAGCCGCTCCTAGCGGTCGCTGGCTCGGTCGTCGTCGCGTCGGTCGTCGCCGTCGCCTGTGCGCTGCCTCTCCTGCGAGGGCGCCTGCCTCGTCGACCGGAAGGCGGGCTCGGTTGATCGGGCCGGCGATCAGCGTCGACGACGTCTTCTGCCTCTACCGCGGCGCGCAGGGTGACGTCGCGGCGCTCCGCGGCCTCGACCTCGTGGTCGAGCCGGGAGAGCGGGTCGTCGTGCACGGGCCGAGCGGTTCGGGCAAGACGACGCTCCTGCGCGTCCTCGAAGGGACGACCGCACCGAGCGCTGGCCGCGCGACCGTCGCAGGGTTCGACGTCCGGACGCTTGCCCGCCGTCGCGACGTGCGGGCGCGGGTGCTGGGCCTCGTCGACCAGCATCACGGTCGCGTCCTGCGTCCCGAGCTGGACTGCGTCACGAACGTCGCCTTGCAGCTCGCGATCAGCGGCGCGAGCAGGCGTGAGCGCCGGGCCCGCGCCGAGTCCTTGCTCGACGCTGCGGGTGTTGGCCACCTCGCGGACGTGCCGCCGGTCGCGCTCTCCGGCGGCGAGGCCCAGCGCGTCGCGCTCTGCGCGGCGCTCGCCCACGGACCGCAGGTCGTGCTCGCCGACGAGCCGACCGGCGAGCTCGACCAGGTGACGGCGGAGCAGGTGTACGACGTTCTCGACACCCTCGCTCGGGACGCTGGAGCGACGCTCCTGATCGTCTCCCACGACGAGGGCGCCGCCCGGATCGCCGACCGCGTCGTGCGGATCCGCGACGGGCGCCTCTCGGAGGTGTGGGAGCCGGGAGAGCCCGAGCGGGTCGTCGTCGACCGCCGTGGCTGGCTGCGGCTCCCGGCGCCGGCACGGGATGCCACCGGGATCACGAGCTCGGCGAAGGTCGCGGTCGTCGGACGTCGGCTGGTGCTCGCCCCGTTCGCCGATGCTACCCCGGAGGAGGCGGCCGTCGCCGAAGCGCCGGCGGGTCGCGACCTCCCGACCGGCGCGGTCGCGCGCCTGACCGCTGTTGGCGTCGCTTACGGCGGGCGCGTCGTCCTCGCTGGGCTCGACCTGAGCGTTGCCCGGGGACGCCTGACGGTGGTGCGCGGCCGCTCCGGGTCAGGCAAGACGACGATCGTGCGGCTCCTCGCCGGGCTTGCCCGCGCCGATCATGGGGTGGTGGAGGTTGATGGCGTCGGGCTCGACGCCCTTGGTCGCGCGGCGCGCGCCCGGTTCCGGCGGCGGACGCTCGGCATCGCCGGGCAGACCGCCGGGCTCGCCGAGGCGCTCGACGCGGGGGAGAACCTCGAGCTCGCGCTCACCATCCGGGGTCAGCGCGACTCCGAGCGCGTCGAGACGCTGCTCGTGGGCCTCGGCCTTGCACCGCTCGCAGGTCGACCGGTTCGGCTGCTCTCGGGTGGCGAGCGCCAGCGCGTGGCCGTCGGCCGTGCCCTGGTGGCGCGCCCGACGCTCGTGATCCTCGACGAGCCGACGAGCCAGCTCGATGAGGGGAATGCGGAGCGCCTCGCGTCGCTGCTGCGCGCCGAGGTCGCGGCGGGCGCCACGATCCTCTGTACGACCCACGACCGCGCCCTCGCCGCTTCCGCTGACGTGGTCATCGAGCTGTAGCAGGCACGCGGTGAGCTGCGGCCCGACGAAGGCGCAGCCCGCACGTCACGGCAACGGCGAGCGCCCACAGCCACCAGCCGAAGATGCCGACGAACCAGGCGAACGAGAGCGGCTGCCACGCGACGGTGATCCCGATCGTGCCGATCAGGCCGCCAGCAGCGAACACGAGCCCGAGCATCGCGAGCCAGCGCGCGAACAGCCCGCTGCGAAGCGCGGCAAGCGACGTCGCTGCCATCACGACGACCATCGCGCACATCCCGATGTCCGCGAAGGTGTGGATCACGTTCGAGAACCCGTACCAGCCGCGGAGCGTCGCGTCGTCGACGCTGGTCAGGGCCGTTCCGTCGAGCGACTGCACGAGGGTGCTGGACGTCCCGGCGATCACGAGCCAGTGCCAGATCGCAACCAGCACGCCGCCGCCGACCACCAGGTCCGCGAGCGCCGATCCTGGCAGCTGGTCGCGGATCAGCCGTGCCAGCGCCACCGTGAACACCAGGACGAGCGGGATCGAGAGCGCGCCGATGGTCGCGAGGATCCGGAGGGCGGTGTCGTTCTCCGCCAGGAAGCGGCGGATCTGCGCGGCGGTCGCGCTCTCGACAGGCGGGCCGTCGATCTGTGGGACGAACGCGCCGACGGCGTACAGCAGCCCGCTGACGGTGATCGCCTGGAGCAGGCGACGGTTCTCGTTCATGGTAGGCATCCCTCCGATTGCTGGTCGAACCGACCGTACGACACGCGTGATCGCCTGGCTTCCACCGCAGGGATGGTCGTCGGTTCAGCCCTGAGGCTGATCTCAACGCCCGCCCGCGCTCTATCCTGAACCGATGCGCCGTCTCCTCGCGTCCGCCATCGACCCGGTCCTCGCGGTGCTCTTCGGTGCGCTCGCGTGGGCGGAGCTCCTCGTCTGGCACGAGTGGTCGTCGGAGTCGCGCGTCGTCCAGGGGGTCGGCGTGACGATCGTCTGTGGCTCGCTCGCGATCCGGCGTCGCTTCCCGCTCGCGACGGTCGCGATCGCTGCGGCCGGGACGCTCGTCGTCGTGGTCGGTGGCAACCCGCCCCAGATCTACGCCGCCGGCCTTGCGGCGATGCTGATCTCGTACTCGCTCGCCGCGGCACTCGAGGGGTGGCCGCTGCGCCTCGCGGTGGCGATCTTCGCGGCGTCTTGGCTCGTGCGCGACATCGTCGATCCGAGCCTGAACGGCTTCGACATCGCGCTCGACGGGCTGCCATACGCGGCCACGTTCACGGTCGGACGCGTCGTCCGCCGGCGCGAGCGAACCGTCGACCTCGTCGCTCGGGTCGCGGAGGATCGGACGCTCGACGCCGTCCGCTCCGAGCGGGCGCGGATCGCCCGGGAGCTGCACGACGTGATCGCGCACGGGATGACGGTGATGGTCGTCCAGGCCGACGCGGCCCGCCACGGGCTGGATCCCGACGACGTGGAGACCCGCGCCGCGCTGGTGGCGATCGAGCGTGTCGGTCGTGAGTCGCTGGGGGAGATGCGTCGGCTCCTCGGGCTGCTCCGCGAGCCGGACGCGGACGAGGCGGCGGACATCGCTCCGCAGGCCGGGATTGCTGGCATCGCGGACTTCGTCGAGTCGATCACGAAGGCCGGGCTCCCGGTCGACCTCCGGGTCTCCGGCATCGAGCGTCCCCTCCCGCCAGGCCTTGACCTCGCCGCCTACCGGATCGTGCAGGAGTCGCTCACAAACGCGCTCCGGCACGCAGGCCCCGCACGGGCGACGGTCGAGATCGGGTACCGCGCGCGCGAGCTTGCGCTGCGGATCGAGGACTCCGGGCGCGGGCGCGGCCGTCCCGCTGGCAACGGCCTCCTTGGCATGCGCGAGCGCGCCCTCCTCTACGGCGGCTCGTTTGCGGCCGGTCGCGGCTCTGCCGGGTTCGTCGTCAGCGCGTCGCTCCCGCTCGAGGAGCCATGAGCGCCGAGACGCGCGTCCTCCTCGCCGACGACCAGCCGCTGGTGCGCGAGGGGTTCCGGCGCGTGCTGTCGCGTGCAGCGGGGCTGCGGGTCGTTGGCGAGGCCGCCGACGGCGCCGAGGCGGTGGCCGCGGCGCAACGGCTCCGACCCGACATCGTCGTGATGGACATCCGGATGCCCGTGATGGACGGCCTGCGCGCCACGGAGCGGATCCTTGCGGACGACGACGGCGTGCGCGTGCTCGTCCTGACGACGTTCGACCTCGACGAGTACGTCTTCGCCGCGCTCCGCCTCGGTGCCTCGGGCTTCCTGCTCAAGGACACGCCGCTTGACGACCTCGTCGCCGCGATCCGGCTCGTCGCTGCCGGCGACTGCCTCCTCGGGCCGTCGGTGACGCGGCGCGTGATCGAGGAGTTCGCGCGTCGTCCGCCGCGCCCGGCAGCTGGATCCGGCGTTTCGCTGCCCGAGCTGACGGCGCGCGAGCGGGACGTGCTCGGCCAGGTCGTGCGCGGGCTGAGCAACGCGGAGATCGCGGGCGAGCTCTGGCTCAGCGAGGCGACCGTCAAGACGCACGTGCGCTCGATGCTCGGGAAGCTCGCGCTGCGTGATCGCACGCAGCTCGTGATCGCCGCGTACGAGTCGGGCTTCGTGGCGAGCGGAGCCGCGTGAGGCGAGCCGGAGCGACACCCGTGCCAGGCACGGGTGTCGCACGCGGTCGCGAGGTGGACCCGAGCGGGTTCGAACCGCTGACCTCCTGGGTGCGATCCAGGCGCGCTCCCAGCTGCGCCACGGGCCCTCCGCTGCGGACTATACCGCAGCCCGAATCGGTGAGCCGCGTCAGGCAGCGTCGAGGCTCGCGGCGACGTGCGCAACGAGCCATGGTTGCAGCTCGCTGAACCGACAGGCGCAGATCGGGCGGCCGTCGGCGCCGGCTGTGGCCCGCATCACGACGGCGTCGGGGACGACCGCGGCGGCGGCGCCGCCGAACGCGATCCGCACGAGATCGCCCGGCTGGAGCGGGGCCGCAGGGACGAACGACATGCCGGCCGGTGACAGGTCGATCAGCCGACCGGGCACCCGCGTGCCGGTTGGCAGCTCGCGTGCGCGTGTGACCACCGCCACGATCGGCACCTCTGCTCGGAGTCGGGGGAAGCTGCGGCGTTCGCGAAGGTGCACCAGACCATCGTCGTCCGCGTTGCCCGCCCGCTCGTCACCCGGACGGGTGATCACGCGATGCCTTACGAGAAGGAGACCTTCACGGGCTCGCGATCCGCCGGGTCCTCGATCTCGAAGAACTCGCGCCGGGCGAAGTGGAACATGCCGGCGAAGATCGAGCCAGGGAAGACCTGGATGCGCGTGTTGTAGTCCTGGACGTTACCGTTGTAGATGCGGCGCGCGGCAGCGACCTGGTCCTCGGTGTTCGTGAGCTCCTGCTGCAGAGCCGTGAACGACTCGGCCGCCCGCAGCTGCGGGTACGCCTCGGCGACCGCCAGGAGCCCGCGTAGCGCTCCGCCGAGCGCGCCCTCAGCCGCCCCTGCTGCGGCAGGCCCGGTGGCCTGCATCGCCTGCGAGCGTGCGGCGGAGACCTTCTCGAACACCTCCTTCTCGTGGGAGGCGTACCCCTTCACCGTCTCCACGAGGTTGCCGATCAGGTCGTGTCGACGCTTGAGCTGCACGTCGATGCCGCTCCAGCCCTCGTCGACCTTGTTGCGGCCGCGGACCATGCCGTTGTAGGTCGCGATCGCGTAGAGGGCGATCAGGACGACGACTCCGAGAACGATCCAACCGATCATCGCGCGTTGCTCCTCAGACGGTGTTCGGCTCAGCGTACCCGGCGTGACGCCGACGCGCCGGCAAGCGCGCGCACGAGGTGTGTCGCCGCAGCGACGCCGTGTCGGAGCGCAGCGAGGTCGATCCACTCGTCGGCCGTGTGGGCGGCGCCGCCGCGCGTGAGGCCGATCGCCACCGCTGGGAGGCCGCGCCCGTAGGCGGCGTTCGCATCGGTTGAGGCGGCGTCGAGCGTCGCCGGGCCGAGGCCGACTGCGCACCGCGCGCGCTGCACCTGCTCCACGAGCGGGTGATCTGCGGCGATGCCACCGCCCGAGCGGCGACCGACGAGCTCGACCTCGATCGATGGTCGAGCCACGGCGGCCCGGATGCGCGCGACGGCGTCGTCGACCTCGGCGTCGTCGAGGCTGCGGACGTCAACCTCGAGCCGTGCGCTGCGTGCGATCGTGTTCACCGAGGTGCCGCCTTCGATCACGCCAACGTTCACGTTCGCCCGCCCACCGATGCCGAGGACGGCCAGTCCGGCCTCGAGGATGCCGTGGATCGCGCTCGGCGTCCCGCGGTCGCCCCAGGAGTGCCCACCGGGCCCCGACGAGGAGACGATGATGCGCGCGGAGGCGACGCCGCGGTTGACGAGCCCGTCGATGCCGTGGCCCTCCAGCGCGATGACCGCGACGGCCGGTTCGCGGTCGAGCACGCCGCGGATGCCGCGCAGGTCGCCGAGGCCCTCCTCGCAGACCGTCGCGGCGAGAAGCACTGGCGTCGTGAGCGGCTGGCGCGCCTGGTGGAGCGTCCCGGCGATCGAGACGAGCGTCGCGAGGGCGACGCTGTTGTCACCGATGCCTGGGCCGCACAGGCGCGCGCCCTTTCTCGTCGGCTCGAGCGGCGTGTCGCGGGGGAAGACCGTGTCGAGGTGGGCAGCAACGACCAGTGCCGGACCTGCGGGGCCGAAGCGGGCGAGGACGCTGCCGTCGGTGTCCACCCATGGCTCAGCGCCCGCGCCACGCAGCAGCTCAACCACGTGCGCGGCTCGTGCAGCCTCCTGCCCGGTGGGCGCGGCGATGGCGCAGAGATCGAGGGTGTTCGTGACCAGCGCGGCGTCGATGCCGCAAGTATCGGCTACGCGGCGCGCTGCGTCGCGCTCATCCGCGTGATCGCCGCGAGCTTGTTCGTCGCGTCGAGCGCCGCGACCTTGTAGGACTCCGCCAGCGTCGGGTAGTTGAAGACCGTCTCGACGAGGAAGTCGACGGAGCCACCGAGCGCCATCACCGCCTGCCCGATGTGGACGAGTTCCGTCGCGTTCGTGCCGAACACGTGGACGCCGAGGATGCTGCGATCGTCCGCCCCGACGAGGAGCTTCAACATGCCGGTCTGATCGCCGAGGATCTGGCCGCGCGCTAGCTCGCGGTAGCGCGAGATCCCGATCTCGTAGGGGATCGCCCTGTCCGTCAGCTCCTCCTCCGTGAGGCCGACGTAGCTGATCTCGGGGATCGTGTAGATGCCGATCGGGAACGTCGTTGAGAGCGTTCCGGCGTCGAGGCCGAAGGCGTGGCAGGCGGCGATTCTCCCCTGCTCCATCGACGTCGCGGCGAGGCTCGGGAAGCCGATCACGTCGCCGACCGCGTAGATGTGGTCGACCGCCGTGCGGTAGTGCGCGTCGACGACGATGCGCCCGCGGTTGTCGGGGGCGAGGCCGGCCTTCTCGAGATCGAGGTCGTCGGTGGCGCCCTTGCGCCCCGCGGAGTACAGCACCGTGTCAGCGGCCACGCGCTTCCCCGACTTCAGGTGCGTGATCGTGCCGCCCTCGTGCCGCTCGACGGCGGTCACCTCCTCCGCGAAGCGGAACGTCACGCCGAGCTCGCGCAGGTGGTACTGCAGCGCCTCGGTGATCTGGTCGTCGCAGAAGTCAAGCAGGCGGTTGCGCTGCTCAACGACCGTCACCTTCGAGCCGAGCGCCGCGAACATCGACGCATACTCGATGCCGATCACGCCGGCGCCGACGACGACCAGCGCGCGTGGGATCTGGGGGAGCTGGAGGATGCCGTCGGAGTCGAGCACCGTCAGCTCATCGAACTCGACGGTCGAGGGCCGGTTCGGGACGGTTCCCACGGCGATCAGGATGTGGTGGGCCGTGACCCGTCGCTCCTCGCTGCCGGCGATCACGGCAACCGTGTGTCCGTCGATGAACCGTGCCGTGCCGCCGAGCAGCTGCACGTGGTTGCGCGCTAGCTGGTTGCGGACGACGTCGATCTCCTTCTGGATCACCGCCTGGGTGCGCCAGAAGAGGTCCTCGATCGTGATCTCGTCCTTGACCTGATAGCTCTGGCCGTAGACGTGCTTGTGCGCCTGGCCGGTGAGGTACATCACGGCCTCGCGCAGCGTCTTTGACGGGATCGTTCCGGTGTTCGTGCAGACACCGCCGAGCATGTGCCGTCGCTCGATCAGGGCGACCCGCTTGCCGAGCTTCGCTGCCTGGATCGCCGCCTTCTGCCCTGCCGGGCCGGAGCCGAGGACGAGGAGGTCGAAATCGAGCTCAGCCGATGGCTCGGCGGGCGTCGCTGGGATCTTCGCAGGCTTCGTCACCCGGCGTCTATCGGCGCTGGGAGCTTGCGGGTAAAGGGCGAAATCGTGCTGCTAGTGGTCTGCTTGTCAAGGAGCGGCGTCGTCGGGTGTCTGGAGCGAGCGGGGGCGTTGCGCGTCGCGCAGGGCTTGCCGGGGCAAGCGCAAGCGGCGCGCGAGGTTCCCGCGAAGCCCACGATCCAGGCGCGCGAATGACCACGCTAGTTCACAATCAGACCGCTAGCAGCCCGCGCCCTGGCACGTCGGATCGGGCGGCGGCGTCTGCGATGCGAGACCCCCCGGATCGAACGTCGGGTTGGGTCCGACGGGCTCGGTGCTGACCTGTGCGTTCGAGCTGCTCGAGCTCGCGAGCGTCGTCGTCGTGCGCGGCTTCTGGTGCACCTTGTGGATCGCCGGGTGCGGCTTCTTCGTCGGCGGTCCGGCGACGACGAGGCGGTCGAGCTTGACGGCACCGACGGCGCCGATCACGGTGCCCGGTTGGTCGGGCCAGACCGGCGAGGGCGCGAGCTGACGGAGCGCCGGGAGCAGCCCGAGATAGCCCGCGACCATCACGCAGGCAAGGAGCATCGATGCTGTGTATCCCCGTCGATTTCTCATCACGTCGCCAGTTCTCGGGACAGTTTCCGGTCCTTCTCAGTCATAATCGGCATGAGAGCCATTTCCCTTGAGCTTCAAGTATAGACTCCGAACCTTCTTCTTTCTACTGACAGTTCTGCCGCTGTTCGCTGCAGGATACGCGGTTCAGGAAGTATTCCGCGACAATCGGACAAGCCGCGTCGATTCCGGGCTTGCGAGCTCGCTGAGCGCCGCCGTGGCCTTCTATCGCGATCGACGCGACTTCACGGTGAAGCTGATCGACGGTCTCGCGGCTGACACCACGATCCGCGACGGCATCCAGAAGCGGTCCTGGCCCGTCGTCGTGGACACGCTGTCGTCGCACGTTACCGACCAGTTCCAGGCAGCGTTCCTCGAGCCTGATGGGACCGTTCACGGCACGCCGCCGACGCCGCCTGCCTTCGTTGCTCGTCGGACGGTCTACGACGCGGCCGGCGTGTCGCTCGGCACCCTGGTCTCGGGCTTCTCGCTTGACCGCGGCGTCGCCGGTCGCCTTTCCGATAGCGAGTACCGCGTGGGCGTCCTTACCGGCTCGTCCGTCCTGACGCAGGACGGGACACACCACGCGCAGATCCCGGCGTCGCCGGACGGCCGCCCGGTTGACGCGCGCCTCGGCGCCGACGATGTACGGCTGCTCGCCCGTCCCCTCGCCGACGCAGCGGACGCCACGGCGCTCGTCGCCCTCTATCCGGGCGCGACCTTGCAGGCGGACATCGCGAGCGTGCGGCGGAGCGTCGCGATCGCGATCGCGATCGTGCTGGCGGCGATCTTGATCCTCTCTGAGATGCTCGTCCGCTCCTTCACCGGCCAGCTTGGTGCGTTCTCCCGCCGTGCGCGCGAGGTTGGTGGTGGAGCGTTCGCCGGCCAGCTCGAGGTGCATGGGAGCGACGAGTTCGCGCGCTTCGCGACGGCGTTCAACGACATGGCGCACGAGCTCGAGCTACGGATCGGTGAGCTGGAGGCCGAGCGCCGGCGCGTGAGCGAGGCCGTCGCGCGGTTCGGGCAGGCGTTGGAGTCGAGCCATGACGTGCCAGCGCTCCTGCAGATCGTCATGGAGTCGGCGATGGGAGCTGTCGGCGCGCGTGGCGGACGCGTGATGATCGTCGACGAGCAGAGCGGGCAGCTCGTCGAGCACCGGCGCATCGGGACGGCGAGCGGCCTTGGCGAGTCGGTGCTGCCGTCCCTCGTCGTCGCTGGCGTCGGCGTCGAGGGGCTTGCCGTCCAGGCTGGCCAGCCGACCTTCGCGAACGACCCCGTGCCGGTTCTCAGCGTGCCCCTCCAGACGACGCAGTCAGTGATCGGCCTCCTCACGCTCGTCGACCCGGTGCATCGTGCGTTCGAGACCGACGACGGCGCGACCCTCCAGGCACTGGCGTCGCAGGGTGCGGTGGCGATCGAGAACGCGCGGATGCACCGGCTGATCACGAAGCAGGCCTCGACGGACGGCCTGACCGGGCTTGCGAACCACCGCGAGTTTCAGGACCAGCTGCGACGTGAGGTCGAGCGCGCGCAGCGCTTTGCCCTGCCGCTCGCGCTCATCCTGCTCGACGTCGACAACTTCCGGCAGGTTAACTCGAGCTTCGGTCACCTCTCCGGCGACGCGGTCCTGCGGGCGGTCTCCGCGACGCTGCGCGCGAGCGTTCGCGATATCGACGTGGCGGCGCGCTACGGCGGCGAGGAGTTCGCGATCATCCTTCCCGGCACCACCGCGGAGGGTGCCGGCCGACTCGCCGAACGGATCCGCGTGGCGATCGCCGAGCGTCCCGCGCCGAGCGTTGGCGATCGACCGGTGAACGTGACCGCGTCGTTCGGCGTTGCGGCGTTCCCGGCGCACGGGACGACGCAGGTCGAGCTGATCGCGGCCTCTGACCGGGCGTTGTACCGCGCGAAGGACCTCGGCAAGAACCGCGTCGCGCTCGCCGACGAGGTGGCCCCCCGTCTGGGGGATGGACGTTCGTGACGGAACGATGACAATTGTTGCTGTAAACGGCAGCTCCTCCCGAAAACTCAGGTTTTCGAGGGAAGAACCGATCTTCACCGTGGCGCCCCGAACGCCACCAGTGGTATAGTTGCGGCCGCCCCGGGGAGGGGGCCGATACCTGGGAGGTGCTATGACGACCAGTACGAAAACCATGTTTGCCTCGGTGATCGAGGCTCACCTTGCGCTCAAGCAGCGCAACGCGACGCTCGAGCCGGCGATGCCGCTGGAGCAGTTCATCGGCGCAGATCCGTTCGACAACCACGCCTTGTTCAAGACCGAGGAAGCGGCACGGCTCGAGGAGGAGGAGACCGGCGAGCATCCCGTCCTCGCAAACGAGTGGGCGGTGGCGACCATCTCGGTCGATGCCGCGGGCGAGGAAGCCTGGCTCGACCGTCAGCAGTGCTCCGACTTCAACTGGGGCGACTGAGGGACTGACCTGCACGAGCGACCGGCGTGCCGGCGGCCCGCCTGCGCGACAATCTCCCGATAGGGGCCTTAGCTCAGCTGGGAGAGCACCTGCTTTGCAAGCAGGGGGTCACCGGTTCGATCCCGGTAGGCTCCATACGCAGCGCCCTCGCCGTTCGGCACGGCGCGTCGGCAACGTGCAGGCAGGGAGGAACGGGGATGCGGATCGTCGAGAGCGTCGAGTCGGGCAGCGTGTACGGCGGACGGTTCACCGGCGAGGTCGAGCTGGCGATGCTCGGCCCGTCGACCGGGCCCGGCGATCCCGATGTCGCCCGGGTGACCTTTCAGGACGGCGCGAGAACGTTCTGGCACAGCCACCCCGGCGGGCAGCGTCTCTACGTGCTGGATGGTCGCGGACGTGTCGGAACTGAGACGTCAGGGGACGTCGAGCTCGCGCCCGGCTCCTACGTCGACGCCCCCGCTGACGAGGTGCACTACCACGGCGCTGCCGCCGGACATCGCTGTACGTTCCTCGTCATCACGTGGGGGACGACGGCGTGGAGGGACAGCGCGCCGTAGCGCTACGGGCCTTTCTTGACGGTCTCCTGAGGGTGGAGGAGCGTCCAGAGTGGCACGACGGCGTAGCCGCGAGCGTGGAGGCGCCGGAGGATCGTTGGCAGGGTGCTCGCGGTCGTGGCGTTTACGTGCATCAGGATGATGCCCCCTGGCGAGACCTGCGCCATCGCGCTGGCGATCACGCGCGTCGGCGGCGGAGCGCGGTAGTCGGAGGGGTCGACCGACCAGAGCACGAAGTCGGTGTAGCCGAGCTCGCCGGCGATGCGCCGCACCCGGGCGTTCCACGCACCGTACGGCGGCCGGAAGAACGGCAGGCTCGAGCGGCCGAACGTTCGCTGCGTGTAGCGCTCGTCGGAGCGGATCTGCCAGCGGATCGACGCGGAGCTGACGCGGGTTAGCCAGGTGTGGTCGGCGGTGTGGTTTCCCAGGGTGACGAGGCCCGAACGCAGCAGCCGCTGGACAGCGCGGACGAGGCGGGGTGAGCGCCGGTAGGCCGATGCGTTCAGGAACAGCGTTGCTGGCGTGTGCGTCGTGCGGAGCGTCGCGAAGATGCGGTCAGCCGCGGCGGGGTCGAGCCCGTCGTCAAACGTCAGCGCGACGTGTCGTCCGGCGTGTTTCACCGACTGCACGACCTGTGCGACCGCCGGGCGCCGCACGATGATCCAGCCGCTGTGGCCCGTGACGCTGCTCACGCCGTCGCTCGCGACCACGATCGCGCGATACTCCCCCGAGTGCAGGTCGCCTAGCGGAAACCGTGCGCTCCAGGAGACGGGCGTGACCGGTGCCGCCCACCTCCGGACGGTCGTTCCGGTGGCTGTCTGTAGCGTCACGATCGCGCGCCAGCTCGCGTCCTGTGAGGCACCGCTGACCGAGATCGGCAGCTCAAGAGCCACGGTGTCGATTGTGATTTTCACGGCCGCCATGCCAGTGCTTGCGGATGGCAGCGCGGCGATTGATGCAACGACAACGAACGCCGCGAGCAGCGCTCGACCGCTCGCGCCGCGCCATTCTCTGCGCATCGCGCCCACGCTCGTATCCTGCCCGCGTGAAGGACGGTACGCAAGAGGGGAGCGCCCGTGAGCTGGCACTGTTCGCCGAGATTGCCTCGACGGGCGGACCAGCGGAGCGGCTGCAGGAGATCATCGATCGTCGATCGCCACTTGCGGATGTCCCGGTCGAGGCGCGCGGCGAGGCATCGGTCGTTCGCGGCTGTGCGACGCCTGTCTGGATCACCCTGTCCGCCGTCGGTGGAGCCGTGCGGATCGCGGCATCGGCGGGCTCGCCTCTGGTTGCCGGACTTGTCCGGCTCGTCTGTGAGACCTACGACGGCGGGTCGGTCGACGACGCCCGTACCCGACCCCTTCTCCTCCTCGAGCTTCTCGGGCTCGACCGTCGTCTGACGCCGACGCGGCTGCGCGCCGTCGCCCTCGTACGCGCGCGGATCGCCGAGCTCGCCGGTGGTGGGGGGGGGGGGCGCGCCTCGCC
>JANYCN010000030.1 GCA_025360225.1 Actinomycetes bacterium
TGTGAGCGTGCCGCAGTTCGTCCGGGTTTTCGGTGGTGTGCGTTTCGATGGGTGGGACTGGCGGCCGGAGGCGGCGCCGCGGGTTGTTGACGAGCTGTTCGCGGGCTGGCCGGAGCGTTTGTGTTTCTCGTTCACTGGGAAGGCGCACGTGGCGGCGTATTATCCGGGTGACACGCCAACGCGGGGGCGGGATTGTCGGCCGGCGGATGTCCGATCGACGTTGGCGGGGATCGCGGCGAAGCATGGCGCGCTGCGGCATGCCTGGGTCTTTCTGCCTGTCCATATCGAGGGCTGGCGAGAGGCGGCGGAGGCTGGCGTGCCGATGCCGGCGATCCAGTACTCCCTCGCCGCGGGTTGGAATGACTCTGGGCTCGCGATCACGGCGTGTGTGTTGCGTGAGCACGTGGCGGAGGCGTTTGAGCGTGTTCGCTCGGCGCTGCACGATGTCGCTGGCGATCCCGCGTCTCGTGTTCGTTGCGGCTGGTTGGATACCGCCGAGCCATGGTGGTGTGGTGGCGTGCATCAGGATGCGAACGGGCATACGAGTGCTCCTTTCCCGGTTTTCGCGGCGAGCCGGTCGGAGCCGACGGTGAGTGGCTACCACCCGTTCGTGATCCTCTCCGATAGTGCCACGCAGCGGCTGGGCTGGGTGTCGGGGCTGGCGCGGGAGCTTGGTGAGGGGTTCGCGGTCGCGCCGGCTCGTTCTGGTGATTCGTCGCCGGCGACCGTTCGGTTCCTCGCTGGTGCGGAGCGGTTCGGTGTTGGCGAGCGACGGTTGCTGCGCTCCGTGCTGGCGAGCGAGTTGAACCTTGACTTCGACCGGTCACGCACCTCGCCACGGGGGACGTTGTTACGGTTTGAGTTTCGTCCGTCGTGGGTCCTGGCGGAGGATTGGGTTGAAGGGCCGGCGCCGACCTTTTCACCGCCGCCGCCGTGGATCGTCGCTGAGGAGGGTTGACGGGCGATGGGTACGTCCTCTCGGAGCGTGACGCTCGTACGGTGCGACCGAGGTGGCGTCGCGGCGTTCTGGCGCTCTGCCGGCTGGCGCGCGTACGTCGTTGAGGGCGAGGCCGGTCAGGTGGTGGTGTTCGACGAGGCCGATCGGTCCGGTGAGGAGGGCATGACCGCCGTCGTGGTCGGTGCGTCTGCTGCGTTGGCGACGGTCGTGATCGCGGCAGAGGTGATCGACTCTGACGTCCTGTCGTTCGTCGTCGCGTCGGGCGGCGTCGTTGTTGACCGGTACTGCTCCTGCCCCGGCTACTTCGACGAGGAGGGATCGTTCGAGCCGTCCGGCGGGGACGCTCAGGCGCTCGCCGAGCTGTTTGCGGCGCCAACCCACTCCACCGATCCCGTGGTGATCGAGGAGATCCTCGACGACGTCGAGTACGTGTTCGCGGATGATCGCCAGCGTGAGCTGTTCAACGCACTCGGCCTGCCGCGGTTCGCGACGAGCTCGACCTTCGAACGCCTCGCTTGGGCGTCTGATCCAGCAGGAGAGCTCGGCGTCTCGCCGTCGGCGGTCGTTGCATCGTTCGACCGGCCGTGACGGCACGAACGCCAAACCGACGCCGCCCCCGGCCTAACAGCGGGCGCCAGGCGCCGAACCAAGGAAGACATTCGTCGAGGGGCCGGTTCCAGGTCAGGGGCACGCAAAGCGGGCCGGAGCGTGGTCGCCGCAGCTTGCTGGCACAGCCACCCAATGGGTGGCGCAGCCGGCAAGCGCAGGCAGTCGAACGATCATGCCATTTCACAATCAGACCACTAGGCATATTATTAGTTCTGCCGCGCCCGTGCCGCCACGCCACGTCCTCCGTCCACGCTCAGGCGGTTGGGAAGGAGTTCGCCGATCGTCCCGGTACTTCGTCATCAGCCGGCCACTGATCTGCTCCGGCGACCAGTCCGCCGAAATTTTCTCGGCGACCGCTGCACGAAGAGGACCATTGAGGCGCTGCGGCCGACGTACAGCAGCTTCGGCACGCTCCTCGCCACGCAGCGCGCGATAGCCCTCACGACCACCGTCGCGCACGAGCTCGCGGGGTAGCGGCTCGCCGTCGACGGCGCACGGCGGAGGTTGGCGGCGAACAACCGAACCGATCTCGCGGCATCGACCCCGCGGCATTCCGCAGATGGTGGGCACCAGGACGCCCGGCGATCGGGCATGGCGACAGGGTTTGCGGCCCTTCGGGCGTGGTGGGGCGTGGTGCCTACAGGGTGATCCGCCCAGGTTCGCCCACGTTTAGGCGGCTGAGCAGGTATTTCTGTTCGGTGTCGATCGTCGTGCGCTGGTTGAAGGCGTGATCTTTTGTCTGAAATCGTCCGACCTGGAGACGCCCGAGGACGGGTCGGATCTGCCGCCACGTCTGGCCCGTGCCGGTCTCGGCGATGCGGATGATGAGCAGCGCGAGGAAGCAGATCAGGACGTGGCTTCGGATCCGGTCTTCGAGGCGGTGGTAGACCGGGCGCAGAAGGAGCTGCCCCGTCGTGTCGCGGAAGGCGCGTTCGGCTTGGAGCAGGTTCTTGTAGCCGGTCGCAACGTCCGCAGCGCTCATCGCGAGATCGGACGTTTCGAGCAGGTGAGCAGGTACTCGCCGTCGAGGCGCTCCTCGGCCTTGATCTTGGTGCGGTCGATGACGAGCCGGCCGGACGGTGTCTGCGTCAGGTAGCGGCCCAGCGAGCGGTGCGCGACGAGCCGGCACTCCTGCTTGTGATGCGGCTCGCCGCTCAGCGACTTTCGGTCGCGAGCGCGGTCGTGAGCCGCTCGATCGTGTGGTCGCGGCGCGTCTTCGTGAGCGCTGCCTCGAGCGGGTTGTGGCAGATCACGTAGCGGTCGGCGGCTTGTGATGAACGCCATCATCCACCCACGCGCCGCGTGTGGGTGGCGCGAACGTCTGGTCCTCGGCGATTGCCTGCTCGATCGCCGCGACGAGGGCCGCGGCCTCGTCGGGCTCCGGGTCGGGGCTGATGTCGTAGTCGAGGCTCACAGCGGGATGTTGCCGTGGCGGCGCTTCGGTCGTTCGACGCGCTTGGTGAGCGACGCCTGGAGGGCCTCGCCGAGCACTCGCCGGGTCGTCCGCGGGGCGATCACGTCGTCGACGTAGCCGCGCTCGGCGGCGGTGTACGGGTTCGCGAAGCGAGCGCGGTACTCCTCGACCAGCTCGGCGCGCCGCGCTACCGGATCCTCCGCTTCCGCGAGCTCCTTGCGGAAGACGATGTTGACGGCGCCGTCCGGCCCCATCACTGCGACCTCCGCGGTCGGCCAGGCGAAGTTGAAGTCGGCCCGCAGGTGCTTTGATCCCATCACGTCATAGGCCCCGCCGTAGGCCTTTCGCGTGATCACCGTCAGCTTCGGCACCGTCGCCTCGGCGTAGGCGTACAGAAGCTTGGCGCCGTGGCGGATGATCCCGCCCCATTCCTGGCTCGTGCCGGGGAGGAAGCCTGGGACGTCGACGAACGTCACGACGGGGATGCCGAACGCGTCGCAGGTGCGCACGAAGCGCGCCGCCTTCTCCGACGAGGCGATGTCGAGGACGCCTGCAAGCTGGCCCGGCTGGTTACCGACAACGCCGATCGCGTGGCCGCCGAGCCGTGCGAAGCCGCAGACGATGTTCATCGCAAAGCTCGGCTGCATCTCCAGGAAGTCACCATCGTCAACGACGAGCTCGATCACGCGCTTGATGTCGTACGGGCGGTTCGCGACGTCCGGGATGATCGTGTCCAGCTCCGGGACGTCGCGATCGACCGGGTCGCTGGAGCGCACCCAGGGCACGGCCTCGAGGTTGTTGTCGGGCAAGAACGACAGCAGCGCTCGCGTCTCGGCGATGCACTCCGCCTCGCTGTCGAACGCGAGGTGGGCGACGCCGGACTTCTCCGCGTGGGCGTCGGCGCCGCCAAGCTCCTCCATCGAGACGTCCTCGCCGGTGACCGTCTTCACGACCTCCGGCCCGGTGATGAACATGTGCGAGGTGCCGCGCACCATCAGGACGAAGTCGGTGATCGCCGGCGAGTACACCGCACCACCGGCGCACGGCCCCATGATCAGTGAGATCTGCGGGATCACGCCCGAGGCGTCGACGTTGCGTGCGAAGATGTCGGCGTAGCCCGCGAGCGAGACGACTCCCTCTTGGATGCGCGCCCCACCCGAGTCGTTGATGCCGACGATCGGCGCGCCGAAACGCACCGCCATGTCCATCACCTTGCAGATCTTCTCGGCGAACACCTCGCCGAGCGAGCCGCCGAAGACGCTGAAGTCCTGCGAGAAGGCGTAGACCCGTCGACCGTTGACGAGCCCGTGGCCTGTGATCACGCCGTCGCCGTACGGCCGCTTGCGGGCCATCCCGAAGCTCGACGAGCGATGCTGCACGAACCGGTCGAGCTCCGTGAACGTGTTCGGGTCAAAGAGCGCGACGATGCGGTCACGCGCGGTGCCCTTACCACGAGCACGCTGCTTCGCGATGGCGGTCGCGTCACCCGCAGCTACCTTCGCGCCGAGCTCCTCGAGGTGGGCGAGCCGCTCGGCGGTCGTGTGCTGGGCGTGACGGTCGGTCATAAGCGCAGATCGTAGCGATGAGGCGACCCTGTGCGCGGAGCGTGAACCTGTCCGTGCGCAGCGCGTTCGCCGTCGCACGGCACGATCCCGCCATGGTTGACCGCGTCTGGGCTCCGACCGTCAGCGCAACGGTACCGTTGGATCGGTGTCGAGCGGAGGAGGGGCGGATGGGCAGAGCGCGACGAAGGCGAGCGAGACCGTAGCACGGAGCTAACAGGGGTCAACGGTCGGTCACCTCACCCGTCGTGCGTGCCCCACTCGTCGCGCAGCACGCTGCAGACCTCCCCGATCGTCGTGCGCGCTGCTAGCGCGTCGCGCATCGCCTCGAGGAGGGGGGCGTCTGCGAGGCGGGCCGCGTCGCGGACCCGTCCGATCGCTGCTGCGACGGCCGTCGTGTCGCGGCCCGAGCGCACGGTGCGCGTGCGCTCGACCTGGCGGTCCTCGCTCGCCGGATCGAGACGGTGGAGCTCGGGAGCGGCGGCGTCGCCGTCCGCAAAGCGGTTGACGCCGACGACGACGAGGGTGCCGTCCTCGATGCCGCGCTGGTGGCGGTAGGCGGCCTCCTCGATGTGGCCCTGCATCACGCCGGCCTCGATCGCGACCACCGCTCCGCCGAGGGCGTCGATCTCAGCGATCAGCGAGGCGGCGCCGCGCTCCAGCTCGTCCGTTAGCGCCTCGACGTAGTACGAGCCGCCGAACGGGTCGGGCTCGGCGACCAGCCCGGCCTCGTGTGCGAGCACCTGCTGGGTGCGCAACGCGAGCGTCGCGGAGCGCTCCGTCGGCAGGGCGAGGGCCTCGTCGTACCCGTTCGTGTGTAGCGACTGGGCGCCGCCGGCGACGGCCGAGAACGCCTGCAACGCCACGCGGACGAGGTTCACCTCCGGCTGCTGCGCCGTCAGCGTCGACCCGCCCGTCTGCGCGTGGAAGCGCAACATCTGGCTTCGCTCGTCGCGCGCGCCGAAGCGATCGCGCATGATCGTCGCCCACATCCGCCGCGCCGCACGGAACTTCGCGACCTCGCAGAAGACGTCGTTGTGGGCGTTGAAGAAGAACGACAGCCGCGACGCGAACGCGTCGACCGGCAGCCCGGCGTCGATCGCTGCCTGCACGTAGGCGATGCCGTTGGCGAGCGTGAAGGCGAGCTCCTGCTCGGCGGTCGAGCCGGCCTCGCGGATGTGGTAACCGGAGATCGAGATCGGGTTGAAGCGCGGTAAGCGGGCGCTCGCGTAGCGAAACGTCTCCGTCGTCAGACGCATCGACGGGCGCGGTGGGAAGATGTAGTTTCCGCGGGAGCAGTACTCCTTGAGGATGTCGTTCTGGATCGTCCCCCGCAGGGATCCCGGTGCGACGCCCTGCGCCTCACCGACGAGCTCGTACATCAGGAGGAGCAGCGCGGCTGGCGCGTTGATCGTCATCGACGTCGACACCCCAGCGCCGAGATCGATGCCGGCAAATAGGCGCGCCATGTCGTCGAGCGTGTCGATCGCCACGCCGGTGCGTCCGACCTCGCCAAGCGCGCGTGGATCGTCGGAGTCGAGCCCGAGCTGCGTCGGCAGGTCAAACGCCACCGACAGACCGGTCTGACCGCGGTCGAGGAGCAGACGGAACCGCTCGTTCGTCTCCTCCGCAGATGCGAACCCGGCGTACTGGCGCATCGTCCATGGCCGCTGGCGATAGCCGTCGGCGCGGATCCCGCGCACGAAGGGGAACGTCCCGGCATCGGGCTGACGGCGCTCGCTCACCGGGCGAAGCCTACTGGCTCGGCGACGTCGCCGGGATACACTAGCGTTCGATGGTCGTCCGCGTCCGCCTGTTCGCCATGCTCCGCGAGCGCGCCGGCCGGTCCTCGTTTCAGATCGATCTCCCCGACGGCGCGACCGCCGGCGACGTCTGGGCGGCGCTCGATCTCGGCGTCGAGCCTCCCGGTCTCGCGGTGGCCGTGAACACCGCCTACGCCGACCGGTCGATGGTGCTAGCCGCCGGCGACGAGGTCGCCTTGATCCCGCCGGTGTCCGGTGGAGCGCCGATGCCGTACGTGCTGCTGACCGAGGAGCCGATCGACCTCGCTGCCCTGGTGGCGCGGGTCGGCGACCCTGGCGCTGGCGCGATCGCGACGTTCTCCGGCACCGTGCGCGACCACTCGCGCGAGCGTGACGTCGACCGCCTTGAGTACGAGATCTACGCCGAGATGGCGGTCGCTGAGCTGACCCGCATCGCCAGCGCGATCAGCGACCGGCATGGTCTGCTCGCGATCGGCGTCGTCCATCGCGGCGGTCGCTGCGAGATCGGCGAGACGACCGTCGCGATCGCCTGCTCGGCTGCGCACCGCGCCGAGGCGCTCGCTGCCTGCGCCGAGACGATCGACACCTTGAAGCAGCGGGTTCCGATCTGGAAGAAGGAGGTCTACGCCGACGGCGCAACCTGGATCGGACAGGGCTCGTGAACGACCTCGGGATGGTGCTCGTCCCGGTGCAGGGCGAGATCTTGCCGATGAGCGCGGAGCGCTGGCGTGAGACGGTCGACTACCTGGCGGAGAACGCCGCGCTGCACGACAGCGTGATCCACGGGTTGCGTCAGGCGCCTGGAGTGCAGGTTCGACCCGACCAGGCGGCGCACCTCGCGGCGTTCCTCGAGCGCCAGTCCGCGGACGAGGAGCTCACCGAGGACGACCGTGCTGGCCTCGCCCGGCTCGGTGCCTTCTGCCGATCGTCCGGCGGGTTTCTGATCGCCCGCAACCTCGTTGCGCCGGAGCCCGAACCCGCTCCGACGCCGGAGCCGGAGCCGCCGGCCACCCCGGCGGCGCCACCGCCGTGGCACGCAAAGGCGCGGCGGGTGCTTGGACCGTTCGCCTTCGTCGTCATTCTCGGCGCGAAGTGGCTCGTCAAGCTGAAGTTCCTTCTCGTCTTCATCAGCAAGGTGAAGTTCATCTCGATCTTCGCCAGCGCCGGCTGGTCGTTCATGCTCTACGCCTTCCTGCTGGGGCCGGCCGGCGGGCTTGCCCTTCTCACGCTCCTGTTCCTGCACGAGATCGGTCACACGATCGCGTACCGGATCTTCGGGCTCGGCGTTTCACGGATCGGCTTCATCCCGTTCTTCGGTGCCTACGCGATGGCGAAGAAGGCCCCTCCGAACCCGTGGGTGCACGCGTGGACGGCGCTCGCCGGGCCGGCGTTCGGCGGCCTCACCTCGGGTCTCATCTGGTTGCTGGGTGCGGGTTTCGGTCACCACGGGCTCGAGATCGCCGGCTGGTACGGCTTCCTGCTGAACCTGTTCAACCTCGTGCCGGCGCGGCCGTTCGACGGCGGTTGGATCGCCTCGTCGCAGCGGGTCGTGGTCTGGTTTCTCCTCTCCCTCGGCTGGTTCGCTGCCTCGCTCGTTCTGGGTCGTTCGCTCATCCTGATGCTCTTCGCGGGGCTCGGCGTCTACCAGGCGAACCGGGCACGGAAGGAGGTGGCTGCCGGCGACGTCCTCGCCCTGCGCCGCGTGCGCGGCACGGACGATCGGCGGAAGGCGATCATCCTCGCGAGCTACGTCGCTACCGCGACGCTCCTTGCCCTCGCCGTCACCGCCACCGTCCCCTGGCGGTGAGGCGCGTCGCGCCCACGGTCCTGGTCGCGGCCCTCCTCGCCGCCTGTGGAACGACGTCGTCGCCGGTTCCGACGACGGTCGAGCGGAGTCCGTCCACCCTTGCCGTCTCGGTCGAAGATCCGGCGCGTTCTGCACACCTGAGCGAGGCGATCGGAGCAATCGAGGCGTACACGAAGGCGATCGGCGCCGTGACGAAGCACAACCTTCGTGGCACCGCACCGCGCCTTGCGGCCGCTCACATGGCGTTCGCGACCGCGCTCGCGGCGGTCGAGGCCGATCAGTCCCTCGCCCGCGCCCGGCTCGTCGCGTGGCGCGGCCTCGATCGTGCGATGTCGGCCGTCGACGAGGCCGCAGCACGCGGCGACGCGAAGGCGTTCCTCGCGGCTGACCGGGAGCTGATCGCCGCGAGCGCCGCAGCCGGGTGAGAGTAGGCTGTAGGAGATGACGAGCGAGCTTGGATGGCTGCCGTCGGTTGATCGCGTGTTACGCGAGCCCGCGGCGCAGCTGCTCGCGGCGCGTGCCGGTCACGACGTCGCCGCGGCGGCGATCCGACGCGCCCTCGACGCCGTCCGCCTCGACGGGGGGCAGGAGGAGGACCGCGACGCGCTCGCACGCTTGATCGCGCAGCGCGGGCTCGCCGAGGACCAGCCCGTGCTGCGCCCGGTGCTGAACGCGACCGGCGTGATCGTGCACACCAACCTCGGTCGGGCGCCGCTCCCGGTCGAGGCGGTGGACGCCGTGCAGCGCGTCGCGCGCGGCTACGCGAACCTCGAGCTCGATCTGACGACGGGCCAGCGAGGCTCGCGTCAGGACGCGCTCGAGCCGCTGCTGCGCGAGCTGACGGGCGCTGAGGCCGGGATCGCCGTGACGAACAACGCCGCAGCGCTCGTCCTGTCGGTCGCTGCCCTGGCGGCCGGCCGAGAGGTGGTCGTCTCGCGCGGCCAGCTCGTCGAGATCGGTGATGGCTTCCGGATCGCCGAGCTCGTCGCGACGAGCGGCGCGCGGCTCGTCGAGGTCGGTTCGACGAACCGCACGACGCTCGCCGATTACGAGCGGGCGATCGGCCCCGAGACGGCGCTCCTGCTGCGCGTTCATCCGTCCAACTTCCGTGTTGTCGGGTTCACCGACGAGGTCGCGATCGTCGAGCTCGCCGCGCTCGGCCGTGACCGCGGCGTCGCGGTGTTGGACGACGTCGGCTCGGGTCTGCTCCTCCCGGACCAGCTGTTCGCCGGCGAGCCGGCCGTGCGGCCGTCCGTCGAGGCGGGCGCGACGATCACCTGCTTCTCCGGGGACAAGCTGCTCGGCGGACCGCAGGCAGGATTGATCGTCGGGCGCGCTGCGCAGGTCGCCGCGATCCGCCGGCACCCGCTAGCGAGAGCGGTGCGGATCGGCAAGCTGGCGACGGCTGCGCTCGAGGCGACGTTGCGCCTGCACCGTGATCCTGTCCACGCCCGCGCGTCGATCCCGGTGTTGCGGATGGCGCACGAGCCGCTGGCAGCGGTGCGCGATCGCGCAACCCGGATCGCCGATGCTGTCGGCGGGACGGTCGTCGAGACCGAGGCGCGGATCGGCGGCGGCGCGCTCCCGACGCTCGCGATCGCCAGCGCGGCCTGCGCCCTCGTCGATCCCCACGGCATGCTCGCCGCGAGCCTTCGCTCTGGCGCGATCGTGGTCGTCGGCCGCACGAAAGATGGCGTGCTCCTGCTCGACGCGCGCACGCTCGACGACGCTGACGTCGACCTGGTCGTCGCCGCCGTGCTGGCGGCCAGCGCCCGATGATCCGCGCGACGCTCGGAACGGCCGGCCACATCGACCACGGCAAGACCTCGCTGGTCGAGGCGCTGACGGGGCGCAACACCGACCGGTTGCCGGAGGAGCGCGAGCGGGGGATCTCGATCGAGCTCGGCTACGCGCTGCTCGAGCTTGGCGGCGGCATGTCGTTCTCCGTCGTCGACGTGCCAGGCCACGAGCGGTTCGTGCGGACGATGGTGGCAGGCGCCACGGGGATCGACGTCGCCCTCGTCTGCATCGCCTGCGATGACGGCGTGATGCCGCAGACGCGCGAGCACCTCGCGATCCTCGAGCTGCTCGGCGTCAGTCGTGGCGTGATCGCGCTCACCAAGCGCGATCTGGTGGACGCCGACGGCGCCGAGCTCGCGCGCCTGGACGTCGATGACGCGCTCGCCGGGACGCTGCTCGAGGAGGCCGAGCGGGTGGAGGTGAGCGCGCGCACCGGCGCGGGCCTCCCGGCGCTCCGAGAGGCACTGCAGGCGGCTGCCAGGGCAGCGCCACCGCGAGGTGGAGGAAGGCGGGTCCGGCTGCCGATCGACCGCGCGTTCTCGCTCCGCGGCATCGGCACCGTCGTCACGGGGACGCTCTGGTCAGGGGCGCTCTCGGTCGGCGATCACGTCCGGCTCGACCCGAGCGGCGTCGAGGGGCGCGTGCGCTCGCTCCAGGTGCACGACCGGGACATGGAGGTGGTGTCGGCGGGATCCCGGGTCGCGGCGTGTCTGACAGGGATCGACCGCGCCGACGCGCCGCGTGGCACGCTGCTCGTCGTCGGCACGGCGCCGCCGACGAGCTACCGGCTCGACGTCCGCGTTCGTCCCGTGCCCGGCGCGTCGCTGCCGGCGACCGGCGACGAGCTCGAGGTGCTCCACGGCACCGCCGAGTCCCGCGGACGCGTCGTGCGCCTCGACGCGTCGGGATCGCTCGCGCAGCTGCGGCTCACGACGCCGCTCGCGACGCTTCGAGGAGACCGGCTCGTCCTCCGGACGCTCGCACGCCCGACGACCATCGCCGGTGCGACGATCGGCGAGCCGGCGCCGGCCCGCCACGGCCCATCGTTTGCCGTCGCGGCGCGGCTGGCGGCGCTGCTTGACGGCGACCCGTTCCTGGTCGTCACGACGGTCGCCGGAGCCGGACCGTTCCGGGCGACGGACGTCGCCGCGGCCGGGCTGCTCGAGCCCGAGGCGGCTGCCGCGGCGGTGGGCGATGCGATCGCGGCCGGCACGATCGTGGCGCTCGCAGACGGCTGGCTCGCCGAGCTTGGCTGGCTGACGGCGCGCGGCCAGGCGCTGACGCCGCTCCTGCGAGCGCGGGCCGCCGACCACCCGCTCGCACCGGGCGTGCCGTCGGCAGCCGTGGGTGGCGACGCCTCCTGGCGCGAGGCCGTGGTCGGCTGGCTCGAGCGAGCTGGCGTGCTCGAGCGACAGGGCGGCGAGGTGCTAGCGCCCGGCGCGCGTGCCTCGTCCGCGGCCGCCGACGAGGCACGCAACGCGGTCCTCGTCGGTCTCGACGACGGCAGGTTCTCCCCACCGCGCGTCGAGGAGCTGCTGGCGCCGCTCGCGCTGGCGCCCACCGTGGCGAAGGCACTCGTGCTGGTCCTCGAGCGCGAGGGCACCCTCGTGCGCCTCCCGGACGACCTCGCCGTCTCTCGCGCCGTCTACGACGAGGCCTGCGCGATCGTCGCCGCTGGCGCAGCAGACGGCGGGACGTACACGCTCGCCCAGCTACGTGACGCGACCGGGACGTCGCGGAAGTGGGCGCAGGCCCTGCTCGAGCGGATGGACGCGGACGGGTTCACGCGCCGCGTCGGTGACCACCGCGTGCTGCGTCGCCGCGCGACGCCGAAGGCTCCCGAGGGGTTGGGACGCTGACCACACCATCTCGGCGTCAGTCGGGGTGGCTCGCGAGAAACGCGAGGACCGCGGCGTTGAACGCGTCCGGCAGCTCCCAGAGCATGGCGTGCCCGCCGGGCGTCTCCACCCACGTCGACTGCGGCAGCTCCTCATGCATGCGCTGCGAGAGCGCCGGGTAGATGATCAGGTCGTGCGTCGCGACGAGGGTGAGCGCCGGGCACGTCACGGCGGCGAGCCTGCCGCGCGTGTCGTGCGTCTCGATCGCCGAGAGCTGTGCGAGGTACGCGTCGGGATCCTGCTGGTTCGCGGCGAGCTCGCGCTCGAAGACCGCGCACTCCTCGGGCCGGTCCTCGACGAACCCCGTGGTGAAGGCCCAGAGCAGGATCTCGCGCTGGGTGAAGCCGACGCCGAGGTGCGGGATCATCTCGCGCCACAGCTGGAACATCCGCAGGCAGTACGGGCCGGGCCACGCGTAGGTGTTGCAGAGCGCGACGCTGCGCAGACGGTCAGCGTGGGCGATCGCGTACTCCTGCGCGATCATGCCGCCCATCGAGGTACCGATGAGGTGGAAGCGGTCGAGCTCGAGCGCGTCGACGAGCGCGTGCAGGTCGGCGGCCATCTGGCGCGTGCTGTACGGCCCTGTGGTCACCGTGGTCGCGCCGACGCCGCGGTTGTCGTAGCTGATGACGCGGTAGCTTCCGGCGAACGCGGCGACCTGGGCCTCCCAGCTCTCCTTCGCGTCAGCGAGTCCGTTCACCAGCACGAGCGTCTTGGGGCCCGCGCCGTCGATGCGGTAGTCGATCTCGAGGTCACCCAGTGCGATGCGCGGCATGCCGCAAGCGTAGCCCTCCGAGCGCGGGCTGCACCGGCGAGGCGCCCTTCGCGACAGAACGCTCCTAGTGCTTGTTGCCCTTGCGAACCTCGAAGGCGACGAGGATCGCGAGGATCGCGACCAGCGCGCCGATCAGGCCGAACATCGCCAGGGTCACCTGGTCCTCGGAGGTGGCCTTCGTCTCGGCCGCGAGGGCCATCGTCGGCAGGAGCAGGAGCAGGATGGCGGTCGCGCAGATGGCGCGGAGCGGCTTGGTCACGTGCAGAGCGTAGCGCAACCCAAGGTCGGCTACCATGCACGGGCTGCGACGGAGGAAGGAGCTCGCTTGACGTCCGCTGTGACACCAGAGGTTGGCGAGGTGATGGTGTTCGGTTCCGAAGGGTTCGCCCGGGTGGAGTCGATCGCTGAGAAGACCATGCTCGGGCGTTCGATGGTCTGCGTTGAGCTGTTCGTGATCGACGCGAACATGCGCACGACGCTCCCAGTCGAGCGTGCGATCGAGCGCGGGCTGCGCCCGATCTCGTCGACCGATGAGCTTGACGCGGGCCTCGAGGCGCTCCCGGAGGGTCGCTACCAGTCGATCGCGTGGAATCGCGACGGCCGATTGGTGAAGGACCACTACGCGCATGGGCAGCTCGAGGCGATGTTCGACACGATCGGCTCGCTGCTCGAGGTCGCGGCCGTGAAGAAGCTGAACGATGCGCAGCGGACGCTGCTCGACCGCGCCCGCCGGGCCCTGACGATGGAGATCGCGACAGCGTTCGCGATCGAACAGGACGAGGCGAACGAGCGGCTCGAGGGCGTCATCGGCGCCCGCGTCTGAACCGTTCAACGCGGCCTACCGTCCAGAACCCGGCCTCCACCGCAGGTCCAACGCCAAGCGCGAAGAAGGCCGTGCCGACGCCGAGGCGGTCGTGGCCGGCCCCGCCGAGCGCTGCGCCGATTGCGAGCGCGCCAAGCTCCTGCAGGTTGCGGGAGATCGCCACGCGCCAGCCCGTGTGATCGCTGACGGCAAGCATGAGGCTGTCGCGCGGCCCGGACGATCGCCCGGCGCCGATGTAGATGCCTGAAGAGAGCCCGATCACGAGGATGCCGGCGACGTTCTCGGCGAGGCGCCGAGCGAGCCCGCAGCCGCCGCTGTCCGGCACCAGGTGCAGACGGATCGAGAGGTCGGCGACCGGGGTGATGACACCGATGTTGACGAGCGTCGCCCAGCCGGGCTTCCGTCCGAGCCGCCAGGCGACGACGGCGATGCCGAGGCCGACGATGACGCCGACGACGCCGAACGACGCGTGCATCGGGCCGCCGAGCCCGTAATGGAGCACGTCCCAAGGCGGGATGCCGAGGTGCGAGCCGATCATCAGGGCGATGCCCCAGCCGAACGCGACACACCCGAGCACGCAGATGACGATTCGGGTCGGCAGGCGCGCGTCGATCGTTGGAGCTTGAACCCTCGAGCGCGTCACCTGCGGGGTAGGCTACCGGGATGGCGATGACGAGCATCCCGTGGACGGCCGACGAGGAGGCAAACACGCTGCTTGCCGCCGACCCGAACGCGCTCCTGATCGGCTTCGCGCTCGACCAGCAGGTCTCGGTGCAGAAGGCGTTCTCGGGTCCGAAGGTCCTCCTCGAGCGCCTCGGGCACCTCGATCCGGCCCGGATCGCGGCGCTCGACCCCGAAGCGTTCGCGGCGATCTGCGCGGAGCGCCCAGCGATCCACCGCTTTCCGCGTGCGATGGCGGCACGCATCCAGGAGCTCTGCGCGGTGCTGGCGCGCGACTTCGCCGGTGATGGCGCTCGCGTCTGGAACGGTGCGACCGATGGCGAGGACCTCGTACGTCGACTTGCCGCTCTCCCCGGCTTCGGGCCGATGAAGGTCGCGTCGATGACGACCGTGGTGCATCTCCACCTGGACATCGTCATACCAGGGATCGCCGCCGTGTTGCCGTCGGATCCGTGCCTCGGCGGGGTGCGCACGGCCGAGGAGCTCGCGATCTACCAGGCTGGCAAGCGCGCCGTGAAGGCGGCGAAGCGCGCCGCGAAGGGCGCCTGATGGGCAAGGGTTACGCTGAGGGGCCGGCCGCGGACGCCGCCGAGGAGGCGCGCGACCGGCTGCTCGAGGCCCCCCCTCCGCCGCGACCCACCCTCCGCCTGGCGCTGTTCGGCTCGACGCGCGAGGACGCGAGCGCCCACTACCTCGGCTGGGCGGACGAGCACGACGCCGACGCCCTGTTCTCCACGGGCGCTGCGTGGGGCATCTCGCGCCGGCTGATCGCCGATGTCGGCTGAGACGTCACGCGAGGTCGGCGTGCCAGAGGCCGTCGGCGATCAGCGGCACCCGCGCACCGGCGGCGGTGACGCCGGTCACCTCGACATCTGGGGCGCCGAACATCACGTCAACGTGGATCGCCGAACGGTTCACTGCTGACCCGCCTGCCGGGCGAGAGGCGTCGAACCCTGACCCGAACGCGACGTGACTGACGGCGTTCTCGTCCAGGAGCGTGATGCCGTACGTTCGTCCCGACTGACCGATGCGTGAGGTCGCGTCGACGAGGGCAAGCTCGCCGAGCCGTCCCGCGCCGCGGTCGCGTGCGAGGTAGCGCGCAAGATAGTCGCGGTCGTCAGCATCGTCGGCATCGATCTGGACGAGGCGTCCGCCGGCGAGGCGTCCGGCGATGCCAGTGATCCGTCGACCGTCGAGCGTCAGCGGGCGGGTGCACCGGAACGCGCCGTCGACACGCCGCGGGTCGGGGCTCGTGAACACCTCCTCCGTTGGCAGGTTCGCCCGGAACCGGTCGCCGTAGACCGTGCGCTCGTCGGCCGCGAGGAACGCCGCGCCGGGGGCGAGGCCGACGACGAGGTCGGTCCCAGGGCCGCGAAGCTCGATGCGGTCGAGGATGAGCGTCGTCAACGCCTGAGCGCGGCGCGCGAGCCCCTCGACGTGGCGCTCCCAGGCGATGACGCCCTCGCCATCATCTGGCCCGATCCGACAGAAGCGGGCGAGGTCGGCCGCGACGAGGGCGGCGGCGTCGGTTGGCGAGCGGTCGGGGTACGCCACCGCGGCCCAGCCGGGGAGCGGGAAGGAGGCCACGCAGAACCGCAGCCGGTTCGCCATCATGGCGCGCAGGTACGGGCCCTGCCCGGGCACGCGCGTCGTGCGCTCTCGCGCGCTGCGGGCCGGATCGATGCCGTTCAGAAGCGTTGGCTCGGACGGCCCGCTGATCGAGATCGACGCGCCTCTGGCCGCGATCAGGTCGCGCATCCGCCGCTCGGCCCACGCAGGCTGACGCGCGAGCCCCTCCTCGGAGGCTTCGATCACCCGCGCGCGGCGCACCCGCGGCTCGACGAACTGCACGTCGACGAGGCCGGCGCCGTGGCGGTAGGCGGACGCCGTCAGCGCCACGATCAGGTCGCGGTGCGCAGGCTCGCCGTGGATCGCGATCGTGTCGTCCGATCGCACGGCCAGGCACGAGCGCAGCACGACGTCGGCGTACCGCTCGAGCGTTGGCGCATCCCACATGCCGGGGACTCTACACTCGGGTCGTGCACCGCTACACTGACGAGACCGAGCAGCTCGCCCAGTCGATCCTGCGCTACACCCGGGACCGCCTGCGCCTCGATCCGGTACCGCTCGACGGGCCGAAGACGCCCGCCGAGCTGCGCGCGCTCGCCGGCGAGACGATCAACGCGGACGGGATGGGCGGCGAGGCGGCGCTGCGGCTGTTCGAGACGGTGCTCGCGCCCGCCTGCATCTCGGTCGACCATCCGCGCTACCTGTCGTTCATCCCGGCCGCGCCGACCGAGGCGGCGTTCCTCTTCGACCTCGTCGTCGGCGCCTCCTCGATCTACGGCGGCAGCTGGCTGGAGGGATCGGGCGCGGTGTTCGCGGAGAACGACGCCCTGCGCTACGTCGCCGATCTCGTTGGTTTGCCGGCGGCAGCGGGAGGCGTCTTCGTGTCGGGCGGTACGCAGGGCAACCTGTCGGCGCTGGTCGCGGCGCGGCACACCGCACGGATCGAACGCGCCGCGCGGGGAGAGGCACCCCCTGCCCGCTGGAAGGTCGCTGCCACCGCCGAGACGCACAGCTCGATCAAGACCGCCTGCGCGGTGATGGACGTCGAGTTCGTGGGCGTCGAGACCGACCACGAGGGGCGCCTGCGCGGCGAGGCGCTGAGCGCTGCGCTCGACGAGGCCGGGGACGGCGTGTTCGCGGTCGTCGCCACCGCCGGAACGACGAACTTCGGGATCGTCGATCGCCTCGACGAGATCGGCGACGTCTGCAGCGAGCGCGGGATCTGGTTCCATGTCGACGGCGCCTACGGCGGAGCGGGCCTCTGTGCGCCCAGCGTGCGCCACCGGTTCGCGGGCATCGAGCGCTGCGACTCCTTCATCGTCGACCCGCACAAGTGGCTGTTCGCACCCTTCGACTGCTGCGCGCTCCTGTACCGGAACCCCGAGCTCGCGCGCGCTGCGCACTCGCAGTCCGCCGGCTACCTCGACGTGATCAACGACCAGTCGGACTGGAACCCGTCCGACTACGCCGTCAACCTCTCCCGGCGCGCGCGTGGGCTGCCGTTCTGGTTCTCGCTCGCGACGCATGGGACCCGGGCCTACACGGACGCGGTCGAGCACACGCTCTCGGTGGCGCGGGCAGCAGCCGAGGAGATCCGCTCGCGCACGTACGTCGAGCTGATGCACGAGCCCGACCTCTCGGTCGTCGTGTTCCGCCGGCTCGGCTGGACGCACGAGCAGTACCTGGACTGGTCTGACCGCCTGATGAAGGCGAACTTCGCGTTCGTGATGCCGTCGGCGCACGATGGCGAGACGATCACCCGGTTCGCGATCATCAACCCTCGCACCACGCTCGGGGACATCCAGATGATCCTCGACACCATGGCCTAGGAGTCACGCATGTCCGAGTCGATCGCAGCCTTCGGCAACTTCCTTCCGGTCCGCATCCGCTTCGGCGACGGCGTCGCGCAGTCGCTGCGCGACGTGCTCGCCGCCGACGGGTCGACCCGTCCGTTCCTCCTGATCGATGCCGGGCTCGACCGGATCCCGCAGGTCGCGAGCGCGATCGACGGGATCCCCTGGGCCGGACGGTACGACAAGACCCCGGGCGAGCCGACGAACACGCAGGTCGACGACGCCGCCGCGTCGCTGGTGGCGGCGGGAGCGGACGCGGTCGTCGCGATCGGCGGCGGCTCGGTCATGGACACCGCGAAGGCGGCGCGCCTCTGCGGCGGGCAGGGCGGGCCGTACCTGCGGTTCGCGGCCGGCGGCGTCGCGTACGAGGCGCCGGAGGTGTCGCTGATCCTGGTGCCGACGACGGCTGGCACCGGCTCGGAGGTGTCCGGCGGCGCCGTGATCACCGACGAGGCGACGCACCTGAAGCGTGGCATCGCGAGCCCGCACCTGCGCGCCCGCCACGCTCTCGTCGACCCCGAGCTGACCTGGGGCCTGCCGCACAACCCGACCCGCGACGCGGGCGTGGACGCGCTGGCCCAGGCGATCGCCGGGGTCGTCGTGACGGCGCGCTCGCCGATCGGCAACGGGATCGGGCTGGAGGGCGTCCGCCTCGCTGCCCGTGCGCTCCCGGCCGTCTGCCGTGACGGGTCGGACCGTGCCGCGCGCAGCGAGATGATGTGCGCCAGCCTGCTTGCCGGCCTCGTCATGAACATCTCCGACTGCGGGTCGGAGCACTCGATCGCGCAGGCCCTCGGCGGCATGTTCGGCATCCCGCACGGGCTGACGATCGGCCTGATCCTGGCCGAGACGATGGAGCACGACCGCAGGGCGGTTCCGGAGCTGTTCGAGCGAATCGCGGACGCGCTCGGCGCGCCGGCCGATGGCACGAGCGACGGCTCGCGCGCCGTTCGCGCCGTCCGTGCGCTGCTGAAGGAGGTGGGGTTCCCGGTGATCTCGTCGATCGGGCTGACCGAGGAGCACCTCGACGAGCTGGCGACGAACGCCCTCGGCGACTACTTCATCACCGTCTCACCGGAGCCGTGGACGCATGCCGACGTCGTTGCCTGCTACCGCGAGGCGCTCGCGATCACGGCGCGGTAGCGGTTAGCCGCGGGCGATCGCCTGCAGGGTGGGCGAGGAGGCAGGGCCGGTCGCGAGGTAGTACGCGAGGCCGGCGGCTCGGCCCGCTGTCCGCCAGTCGACGACGCCCTCGACCCGAACGCCCGCGCCGGAGGCCCCTCCGGCCCCGCCAAGGAAGCCGACGACGACCCCTCCCGAGGCGACCACGATCGAGCCGTCCGGGACGGGCCGGCCGCGCGGCGTCGAGAGCCCGGCGAGGACCAGGCTCACCGACTGCCCGTCGGCGACGCGCTCCGATCCGGGGAGGATGGCGTGGGCCCGGTAGCCCGTGACGGGCGCCGCGTCGGCGGGGATCCGCGTGCCGAGCAGGGCGCGGTAGGGCCCGCGAGCGAAGAACCGGTCCCAGCCGGGGCCCTGATCGCCGAACCAGGTCGCGTACGAGCTGACGCGAGCGGAGATCGTCAGGCTAGCGGCGTCGAACGGGCGTCCGACCCCCGACGCCCAGACCGTCCGGGCGCGCGACGCCGGCACCGGAGCGGCGAGGTCGAGCCCCGCTGCCTCCTGGAGCGGTGGCGCGCCGAGGGCCGCGAGGAAGGTCGGGAGGATGTCGACGGTCGACACCGGCGCGTCCGACACGACCCCGGCGCGCTGGCCAGGGAGGCGGATGAAGAGCGGGACGCGGTAGAGCTCGTCGAGCTCGTCGCCGGCGCTCGGGGCGCGCGCGACCGTTCCGGGTGTGAAGTTGATGCCATGGTCCGCCGTCACGATCAGGATCGCGGAGTCCCAGAGCCCCTCGGATCGGAGCCGGGCCACGACGCGCCCGACGACCGCGTCGGCGGCAGCGGCCTGGAGCGCGAACCGCGCGGCGAGGTCGTGCGCGAGCCACGGCGCCCTCGGCACCCGCGGCTGGGGCTGCTCGCTGTCGTCGTTGTCGTCGTAGGCCGTCTCGTCCGGGACCAGCTCCCAGGGGCGGTGGGGCAGCAGCAGGTGGACGAAGTGGAGGGTCGGTCGCTCATCGCGCGCGATCCGCGAGATCGCCTCCTCCGCCACCGCCAGCTGCTGGGCAGGGCCGTGGCTGAAACGGCGAAACTTCGCGAGCGTCGCGCGCCCCTGCGTCGTTCCCGTGCTCGAAGCGGTCGGCCCGGCCTGCGAGCCGAAGCCGCCCCAGACGTGGGTGATCGGCGGCAGGTGCCGGGCGAGCACGCCAGGGAGGACCATCGTCCCGTAGACGACTGCGGCGTCATCGAAGACCGACCACAGGCTGCGGGCGCCGGTGAGCATGTTCGGCAGGCAGGAGGGCGCCGCGCAGATGTCCGTCACCGGCTCGTACGCGTCGAGCCGGTACGCATCCGCGAGCAGCGAGAAGGCGTTCACCGGGTAGTCGGCCGGCGTCGGCCAGGCCGTGCCGGAGCCATCCCGGCTCGCCAGCATGCCGGGCACGGCGCGCGGGGTCAGGCTGTCGATCCCGACCGCGTTCCGGTACCACGTCGCGCTGCCGGTGAGGGCCGCGAGGTTCGGGTATCGGAGGGCATCGATGTCGCCGTCTCTGTCGAGCAACAGCGGGAGGTTCGTCTCGTCGAACACCATCCAGACGATCGACGGGGTGTGCACCAGCCGGGTCGGAGGGATTGCGACGCTGGCGGACGGCGCGGCCCACGCGACGCGGGCCACCGAGGACGTCGCAAGGAACAGCGCCACGGACACGGGTGCCAGGAGTCCCATCAGGGCCACGCCGGCACGCAGCGCCGTGAAGCGCGTGTAGGCGATCGCGGAGACCGAGAGGAGCGCGGCCGCGACCGGCATCGAGACGAACCCGGTGAGCGCGTGCTGTCGGGCGACGACGAGCCACGCGCCGGCGACGCCGGCCCCGACCGGGAGCGCTGTCCAGATCCGAAACGCCCGTGGCAGGCGCAGGAGCACAACGGCGATCGCCATCCAGGCGAGCGGCGCCGCGAACGCCACGAGCAGCGCGAACTCGATGATCGCGCCGCGCCCGAGCTTCGCAGCCGTGAGGACCGTCGCGTTCTTCCCGTACAGGTCGAGGATCGGCTGGGAGACGCCCACCGTCCACCCCGCCGTGACCGCTGCCGCGGCGATCGCGAGCTCCGACCTCCCGACTCGTCCCCTTCGATTCACGCCCCATAGGATTGCAAAGCGGCGAAGGTATGGTGGATTCCAGGACAACGGCCTACGCCACGAGCCCGCGGGTACGACCCTCGACGACCGCCTGCAGCATCGAGTGGACGCCGAAGGCGACGAGGATCCCGCGAACGTGATTGCGAACCGTTGACTGCGAGAGGACCAGGTCGTCGGCGATCGAGCTGACGCTCCGTCCGACCGCCAGGAGCGTGAGCACGTCGCGCTGGCGGGGCGTGATCGACGAGTCGATCACACACGGGTCGTCCTCGACCTCGGGACCGGTCGGCGCCACGAGGTGCAGCACCCCGCCGGGGTCGCCCGGGGCAGAGATCGTCAGCAGCTCCGCCGGCCGGCGCGTCCCGTTCCGGGTCAGGAGCAGCGGGGTCGAGCGGGCGGACCACCCGGCTCTGACCTGGCGCAGGACGACGCAATCGCGTCGGCAGCGCCGGGCGTTCAGGTCACCGACCTCGCCCATCACTTCGTGGCACGGCTGGCCGACGGCGTCGCAGGCGGCGATGCCGGTCAGCTCGACCATCGCGGCGTTCCACGAGGCGACCCTCTGGCCCGGGCCGACGACGAAGGCGGGGCTACCCGTCGCGAGACTCTCGAACGTACCCATCAGGTCCTCCCATCGGAAACGACCGTTGTCGGCCCTCGTTTCCCTATGGGTTCGAACAGCTGCGCTATCGGCCATTGCGAGCGCGGACTTGAGCAGGACTACTCAACCCCGACGGCCGCGCGCCAGCGATCGAGCGTGCGGAGGTTCGCGAGGCTGTCCTCCCAGCTCGGGTGGCAGCTCTCCGCTCCCTCTGCGAGCATCGCCGCGACGCCATCGACCTGGTAGGTGAAGGTGCTCGTGCCGCCGCGGATCGGGTAGGAGCGCCGGTGCCCGTCGTTGTCGATCACCTCGACGGTCGAGTCCGCCGTGCGCCAGCGGTCGTGCCAGCACGGTCGCGAGACGACGATCCGCCCCGTCGATCCATGCACCCAGACGTGGTCGTCCTGCTGGAGGTCGACGCCACAGGAGACCTGCGCGATCACGTCGCCGTCGAAGCGAAGGATGCCCATCGCGTAGCGATCCGTTCCCTCCGCCCGATCGCGCGCCGCGATCCCGACGACGTCCGTCGGCTCCGGTGCGCGGCGACCGGTAGCCGCCTCGACGACCAGCTGCGCCATCGAGGTGCAGTAGCAGCCGACGTCGAGGATCCCACCGCCGGCGAGCTCCCGGTCCAGGGCGCGCGGCAGCGGCGACTCGTCGATCCACGAGAACGAGACGTCGATCGCGCGCACCTCTCCGACGGAACCGGTGCCGATCAGGTCGAGCAGAAGCGCCGTCTGCGGGTGGAAGCGATACGCGAACGCTTCCAGGAGGAACGTGCCGTGGCGCCGGGCCGCGTCGACCATCGTCTGCGCGTCGCGCGCGTTGGTTGCGAGCGGCTTCTCGCAGAGCACGTGGCGCCCGGCCTCGGCGGCCCGGATCGCGAGCCCCGCGTGCTGCGGGTGGGTGACGGCGACGTAGAGCACGTCGACGTCGTCGTCGGAGATCAGGTCATCGTAGGAGGCGTGGGAGACCGCGACGCGGTGGCGTGCGGCGAACGCCGCGGCGCGCGCCGGATCGCGTGCGGCGACGGCGTACGGCTCGCAGCGCTCGCTCGCTCGGAGCGCGCCGGCGACCTCCGCCGCGATCGCGCCGGCGCCCAGGATCCCGAACCGGAGGCGGCGGGAGGACGCCCTCACGCCGCGTCGGTCGACTCGGCCGGCGGCTCGCTGAGGCCCCGACGGACGAGATCGGCCGCTTCCGCGTCCGTCAGCTCGCGCCCCAGGGCGCGGTTGCGCCGCCAGATGACGAAGCCGCAACCCGCGTTCTTCTTCGACTTCCACGAGCTGCAGCCCCAGCCCAGCCGCGTCGCGCGGATCTCGCCACCGCAGCCCTCGGTCGGGCATGGCCCGATCGGCTCGCGCACGGCCGGGGCGGCAGCGGCGAGCGTCAGGTCGCCGGTCGCCAGCATCTCGATCGCTCGCTCGCGGCTCACCGGCTCCTTGCCGCGCGCCGTCTTCCAGATGACGAAACCGCAGCCGGTCTCCGACCTGCTCTTCCAGGAGGTGCAGCCAAAGGCGCGCGAGTTCTCGACGATCTGCCCGCCACAGCTTGCGGTCGGGCACGCGCCGATCGGCTCCTTCGACGGTGCCGCGACCGCCGCCGGCAGCGTGCCGGTCGCGAGCATCTCCCGCGCCATCTCGGCGGTCACGGCGGCTCGTCCACGGGCCGTCTTCCAGATCACGAAGCCGCACCCGGCGTCGGTCCGTGACTGCCAGGACGTGCAGCCGAACGACTTCGCTCGTTCGATGATCTCGCCGCCACACCCTTCGGTCGGGCACGCACCGACGACGTCGCGCACGGTCTCGATCTCGTCACCCGACACGTTCTGAGCGACGTAGTCGACCGCCTCCTCCGGCGTGATCGTGCGGCTGCCGACCTGCTTCCAGATCTGGAAGCCACAGCCTGCGTCAGACTTCGACCTCCAGGACGTGCAGGAGTACGACTTCGGCCGCTCGACGATCTCGCCCTCACACCGTGGGCAGGCGCCGATCACGCGGCGGTGGGCACGCATCGCCGCCTGGTCCTTGTCGGCGAACCAGGCGACCGTCTCCGTCGTGAACGCACGGATGTCGCGCATGAAGGACTCGCGGTCGCCGCTTCCCGCCTCGATCTGACCGAGCCGCTTCTCCCACTCGCCGGTCAGCGCCGGCGATGCGATCGCGTGATCGCCGAGCGCCGTGATCAGGCCAACTGCCTTGTCCGTGGCGCGCAGCGACTTGCCGACGCGCTCGAGGTACTCCTTGTCGATCAACCGCTCGATCGTCGCCGCGCGCGTCGCTGGCGTGCCGAGTCCGGAGTCCTTCATCGCCTCGGCCGCCTCGTCGTCCTCGACGAGCTTGCCGGCAGTCTCCATCGCCCGCAAGAGGGCGCCCTCCGAGTAGTACGCCGGCGGTTTCGTCTGCTTCGCCATGACCTCGACCGAGCTCGGCGTTACCGCCTCGCCTTCGACGAGAGCCGGCAGGTCCTGCTCGCGGTCGTCGTCCTCTGATCGCTCGCGATCAGCCTCGGCGACGGCACCGTACGCAGCACGCCAACCGGCATCGATCAACACCTTGCCGCGCGAGCGGTAGCGCTCGCCGGACGCGTCCGTCTCGACGATCGTCGCCTCGAAGCGAGCGTCCGGGTGGAACACCGCGAGGAACCGGCGGACGACCAGGTCGTAGATCCTCCGTTCATCCGCGGAAAGGCGTGAAAGGGCGTGCGTGTCGTCGGTCGGGATGATCGCGTGGTGATCGGTGACCTTTGCGTCGTTCACGACGCGACCAAGCGGCAGCTTGTCGAGGCCGGCGACGTATGCCGCAGCGGCTGCGTAGTCGGCGGACGCCTTGCCGACCCGCTGCGCGGTCGACCGGATCGTTCCGATCAGGTCGGTGGAGAGGAACCGCGACGCGGTGCGCGGGTAGGTCAGCACCTTGTGCGCCTCGTAACAGGCCTGGGCAGCGGCGAGGGTGCGGTTCGCGGTGAAGCCGAACCGCGCGTTCGCGTCGCGCTGCAGCGAGGTCAGGTCGTACAGCAGCGGCGCCTGCTCGACGACCGGCTTTCGCTCGACGGACGCCACCACGGCTGTGCCAGCGCGGGTTGAGGCGGCGACGCGCTCGGCCTCGTCGCCGGAGTCGAGGCGATCCTTCGTGCCCCGGCGCCACGTGCCCTCGTAGCTCGCCCCACTGGCCGTGGCGAACGTGGCGCGAACCTGCCAGTAGGCCTCGGGGCGGAACGCGCCGATCTCGAGGTCGCGGCGCACGATCAGCGCCAGCGTCGGCGTCTGCACCCGGCCGAGCGACAGCGCAGCGCGTCGCGACCCGATCCGCGTCGTTGCAGCCCGGCTCGCGTTCATCCCGACGAGCCAGTCGGCCTCCGACCGCGCGCGGGCGGCGTGCTCGAGCGGCAGCATCTCCGCGTCGTCGCGCAGGTGCGAGAACGCGTCCTTGATCGCCTTCTGCGTCATCGACGAGAACCAGGCGCGCTTCACCGGCTTCGTCGCGCCCGACGTCTCGAGCACGAGCTTGAAGATCAGCTCGCCTTCGCGCCCGGCGTCGCAGGCGTTGACGACGGTCTCGACGTCCTTACGCTTGATCGCCTTGTGCAACAGCGTCAGCTGCTTCTTTGAGCGCGCGTCCCGCGCCTCGTAGCGGAACGCATCAGGCACGATCGGCAGGTCCTCAAAGCGCCACGTCTTGTAGCGCGCGTCGTAGGCCTCCGGGTCGACCTGCTCGACGAGGTGGCCGACGGCGAACCCGACGACGACGTCGTCCGACTCGAAGAAGCCGTCAGCAACGCCCTTCGCGCCAAGCGCTTTCGCGACGTCAGCGGCGACGCTTGGCTTCTCGCAGATGACGAGGTTCTTTCCCATTGCCTCTCTGAAGCTAGCACCTTCGGCAAGAGATCAAGCGGGTGGGGTGCTGTGCCGATACGAGCGCTACCCTCTCGGAAGCTGCCTGGTGTCTGCCGTTCCCGACAAGGAACTACCCGTACGACCGTACCTCGAGCCGCTTGACGGTGGGGCGGATCCCACCGCAAGCGCCCTGCTCGACTACACCAGCGCGGGCACGTCGCTGGTGGCTGCATACCGCACGCACGGTCACCTGGCGGCGAGACTTGACCCGCTTGGCACGCCGCCCCCGGACGATCCTGCGCTCCACCCTGCCTACCACGGACTGACCGCCGACGCGATGGCGATGATCCCGTCTCGAGCGTTGCGGGTGTACGTCGAAGGTGACACCCTCGCCGAGGCGCTGCCGCACCTGCAAGACATCTACTGCGGCACCGTCGCCTACGAGATCGAGCATCTCTCGAGCCACGAGCAACGGCGCTGGCTGCGGGAGGCGATCGAGTCGCGGCGCTACTGGGTGGCGACCGCCGACGACGAGAAGCCTGGCCTGCTGATCCGCCTGCTCCGTGTGGAGGGCTTCGAGCAGTACGTCCGCCGAGGGTTCCTCGGCGCGAAGACGTTCTCGATCGAGGGCCTCGACATGATGATCCTCATGCTCGACGAGGCCGTCATGCTGGCCGCCGAGGAGGGGATCGAGGAGGCCGTCTTCGGCATGGCCCACCGCGGTCGCCTGAACGTGCTCGCCCACGTCCTGCGACGACCGTACCGTGACCTGTTCGCGGAGTTCGAGGCGGAGCACGCCGTCGACGTCGACACGGCGCAACCCGACGATGGGCTCGGTGACGTCAAGTACCACCACGGGGCGACGACGGAGCGGTTCTTCCAGATCGACAACGACACGCGCTCGATCCGTCTCTCGCTCCTGCCGAACCCGTCCCACCTGGAGTTCGTCAACCCCGTCGTGATGGGCCGTACCCGTGCCTTGCAGACCGTCTACCGCGCGCCGGCGGCGGTTGCGCAGGACCGCCATCGCGGGCTCAGCATCGTCATCCACGGCGACTCGGCGTTCTCTGGCCAGGGCATCGTCTCCGAGTCGCTCAACCTCGGCGTGCTCGCCGGCTACACCGTCGGCGGAGCCCTACACCTGATCGCTAACAACCAGGTTGGCTTCACGACCGATCCGCGCGATAGCCGCTCGACGCGGCACTCCTCCGACCTGGCGAAGGGCTTCAACGTCCCGATCATCCACGTCAATGCCGACCACCTCGCCGGCTGCCGAGCCGCGGTGCGCCTGGCGATGGCGTTCCGCGCCCGCTTCGGGCGTGACGTGTTGATCGACCTCGTCGGCTACCGCCGCTGGGGTCACAACGAGGGAGACGAGCCGGCCTACACGCAGCCACGCATGTACGAGCGGGTGCGTGAGCACCCGTCGATCTCGACGCGCTACGCCCAGGAGATCATCGACGAGGGCGTCATCACGGAGGACGACCTGAAGGCGATGCGCGAGCACATCGCGCGGCGCCTGAAGGAGGAGCATGGCCGCGTACGCGAGCCAAAGCCGCACGAGGCAACGCCGGACGTCGTCGAGTGGGCGGCTGTCACGGCGGTGAGCGAGGATCGCCTGCGGCGGTTGAACGACGAGCTGCTCGAGGTGCCCGAGTCGTTCACGGTGCACCCGAAGCTCGCGGGACAGCTGCAGCGGCGGATCACGGCGTTCGGCGACAACGGTCGGATCGACTGGGGACACGGCGAGGCGCTCGCCTTCGCATCGCTGCTCTGTGACGGCGTCCACGTTCGCCTCACCGGACAGGACACCGAGCGCGGCACGTTCTCGCACCGGCACGCCGTGCTGCATGACATCGAGACCGGCGCAACCTACACCCCGATCGAGCACCTGAAAGGTGCTCGGGCTGGCTTCGAGATCCACAACTCGCCGCTCACCGAGGCGGCCTGCATGGGCTTCGAGCACGGGTACTCCGTTACGCGGCCGGACGCGTTGGTGCTGTGGGAGGCGCAGTACGGTGACTTCGCGAACGGCGCACAGGTGATCATCGACCAGTTCGTGATGTCGAGCGCGTCGAAGTGGGGCCAGACCTCCCGGCTGACGCTGCTGCTCCCACACGGCTACGAAGGCAACGGTCCTGAGCACTCCTCGGCGCGGCTCGAGCGGTTCCTCAAGCTCGGTGCGGAGGGGAACGCCACGGTCGTGACGCCGACGACGCCTGCGAACTACTTCCACCTCCTGCGCACCCAGGCGCTGTCGAAGCTGCGCCGTCCGCTGATCGTGATGACACCGAAGGGCCTCCTGCGGGCGAAGGACGCGACGTCCACCCTGGACGAGCTCGTGCACGGCTCGTTCCAGGCAACGATCGACGACCCTGTTACGTCGGCGTGGCGCGAGGACGTCACCCGGCTCGTGCTGTGCTCCGGCAAGGTGTACTACGACCTGCAACGCCACCCCTTGCGGGCGGCAGCTGACACCACGTCGATCGCCCGCATCGAGCGGCTCTACCCGTTCCCGAAGGACGAGGTGCAGCGGCTCGTTGCGAGCTATCCCTACCTGCGGTCGATCGTCTGGGTGCAGGAGGAGCCCCAGAACATGGGGGCGTGGCGGTCGATCCGCCACCGTCTCGAGCAGGCGGCCAGTGCCGTCCCGTTGCGCTACGAGGGACGGCCGTGGCGGGCAAGCTCGTCAGAGGGCTACCCGGTCGCGCACGAGCGCGAGCAGGAACGCATCGTCTCCTCCGCTCTCGCGCCCGAGTGAGGCTTGCGCGCGTTCAGCGGGCGCTCGCTGCGCTCGGCATCGACGCCCTGATCGCCGGGCCCTCGGCCGACTATCGTTGGCTGACGGGCCTCGAGCCGCCACTCCCAACGCGCCTGACGCTCGCCGTCGTGCCGGCCGTCGGCGAGACGGTGATCGTGACGCCCCTGTTCGAGGCGCCGACCGCGACCCCGCTCGCGGTGGCGACCTGGCAGGATGGCGAGGACCCGACGCTGCTCGTCGCCGAGGCGCTGGTACGCAGCCGGCCGATGACCGTCGCGGTGTCTGACCGAACCTGGGCGCGCTACCTCGTCGCGCTCCAGGACCTGTTGCCGGAGGTGCGGTTCGTGTCCGCCGCCGAGGTGCTCGAGCCGCTTCGTGCCTGCAAGGAACCGGCCGAGCTAGCGTCGTTGCGGCGCGCTGGCGCGGCCGTCGACGCGACCCTTGCCCGTCTCGCCGACCTGCGTTGGGAGGGACGCTCCGAGCGCGACGTGGCCCGTGAGATCAGCGAGCTGATGCTTGCCTGTGGTCACGATGCGATCCATGACGTGATCGTCGGCTCCGGCTCCCAAGGCGCGTTGCCGCACGCGTCCCCGAGCGATCGTGTGATCGTCGCTGGCGACGCGATCGTCGTCGACATCGGCGGCGAGGTCGACGGCTACGCCTCCGACGTGACGCGGATGGTCGTCGTTGGCGAGCCTGGAGATCGCTACCGGCTCGTGCACGACGCGGTCGCTCGCGCGCATGCCGCTGGCCGAGCGGCGGCGCAGGTCGGCGCGGCGACCGGCGACGTCGATGCGGCCGCGCGGGCGGTGCTCGTCGCTGCCGGTCTCGGTGATGCGTTCACGCACCGGCTCGGACACGGGATCGGGCTCGACACGCACGAGAGCCCGTACCTCGCGCCGGGCGCGACGACAGCTCTGCAGGAGGGGATGGCGTTCTCGATCGAGCCTGGCGCCTACCTGGCCGGCCGCTTCGGCGTTCGGATCGAGGACATCTACCTGATGAGCGCCGACGGTCCCGAGCCGGTGACGAGAGCCCCGCACGCCGCGATCGTCGTTCGGTGACCCGGGTCGTCGTCGTCGGCGCCGGTTATGCCGGCCTCGTTGCTGCCCACCGGCTGATCGCCGGTGGTGCCGACGTGACCGTGCTTGAGGCGCGTGACCGTGTCGGCGGGCGCGTCCACACGACCCGCCTTGGGGAGCACGGTCTCGTCGAGCGTGGCGCCGAGTACGTCGAGGCGGAGCACGTCGCGCTTCGCGGGCTCGTTAGCGAGCTCGGGCTGACGATGCACCGCAAGGGAATGGCCTACGGCGACCGCACGCCGCGCGGCGGCATCGGCACCGACCGCGAGCGGATCCTCGCCGCGCTTTTGCTGATCGACGCCGCGTTGCCCGACGCTGACGAGGAGACGCTCGACGGGTTCCTCTCGCGGCTGCCGATCGGCGACGGCGAGCGGGAGGCGATCATCGCGCGGATCGAGGTCTCGTTCGCTGCGCCGGCGACGACGATCGCGGCGCGCGCGCTCGGCAAGACCGGCGGCTCGTTCACCGCCGTCGAGTCGGAGTCGATCGCCGAGGGCAACGACGCGGTGCCACGGGCGATCGCAGCGCTGCTCGGCGACCGGCTGTGCCTTTCCTCGCCGGTGACCCGGATCGCGTGGCACCCGGCCGGTGCGACGGTCTGGACCGGCGAGGGTGAGCACCACGGCGACGCCGTTGTCGTCGCGGTGGCGGTCACGGTTCTCGGGCAGATCGCCTTCGAGCCAGCGCTCCCGTCGGCGGTCGGTGATGCGCTCGCCTCTGTCCGCTACGGCCAGGCGGCGAAGCTCTTCGTTCCCCTCGCCACGCCCTCGCCGCCGGGCGCCTGGCTCGCCGTGCCCGACCGGTTCTGGACGTGGACGGCGAACGGCCCGGACGGTGCCGTGCAACAGGTCGCCCACTGCTTCGCCGGATCGACGCCGGCCCTCGCGCGGCTCGGCGTCGACGATGGCCCGGCCCTCTGGCTCGAGCGCCTCGCGGCGCTCCGCCCCGAGGTCTCGCTCCGTCACGACGAGGCGCTGCTTCAGACCTGGCACGACGACCGGTGGGCGCGTGGTGCCTACTCCGTCTACGCCGCTGACCAGTCCGACGCCGACCGCGCAACCCTCACGCGCCCGATCGGCCCGATCCACCTTGCCGGCGAGCACACCGCCGGGCTCTGGTCGGCGACGATGGAGGGTGCGACGCGGAGCGGCGAGCGCGTGGCCCGGACGATCCTCGGGGCCGCGTGAGACGGCGCCCCCACCGAAAGCTCCTGCTCCTGCTCCTGCTCCTGCTCCTCGCCACGGCGACGGCCTGCGGCGACCAGTCGTCGCGGCCGTCGACCGGTCAGCTGAGCGTGCCGCCGCCGGTCATCAACACGACGCCGGTCTCGCTCAGGGCGTCGGCGGCGAAGCACGTGATCGTCGTGGTGCTCGAGAACCAGGAGGCGAAGGCGGTGACCGGCAGCGTGCAGGGCGGGATCTTCCGATCGCTTGAGGAGCGCTACGCGTCCCTGACGAGCTACGACGCCGTCTCGCACCCGAGCCTGCCGAACTACCTCGCGTTGCTCTCCGGGTCGACGCTTGGCATCACGCGCAACTGCCTTGACTGCGTGTTCACCTCGCCGAGCCTCCCCGACACCCTCGCCGCCGCTGGGCAGACGTGGAAGGAGTACGTCGAGGGATTGCCCGCGAAGGCGAGCGACATCGACCAGATGGCGACCAAGGTGCGCATCCCGTTCCTCTTCTTCCGCACCGTCACGTCGCGCCCGTCGCAGGTCGCGGACGTCGTACCGATCTCCCAGTTACAGACCGACCTGCTGGCCGGCAGCCTGCCGTCGTTCTCGATCGTCGTGCCGAGCCTCTGCCACGCGATGCACGACTGCCCGATCGCAGCTGGGGACGCGTGGCTTGCGGGGTTCATCCGACCGCTTCTGCGCAGCCCGGCGATCCGAGACACCGTGATCTACATCACCTTCGACGAGTCGGAGCGCCAGGATCGCCGTGGTGGCGGTGGACACATCGTCACGCTCGTCCTCGGGCCGCTCGTGCGTCCTGACGCCGTCTCGAACGCCCGGTTGAACCACTACAGCCTGTTGCGCGCGATCGAGGACAACCTCGGCCTGCCCTATCTTGGCCAGTCCGCGACCGCGACGCCGATCACGGGGATCTGGGAGCCGGCGAGCGGCTGACGCGCGCGCGGGGGCAGATCAGGCACGATCCGGCGGTGGCGGTAGAGGCGTTCTCCAAGGTGCTCGTCGCGAACCGCGGCGAGATCGCGCTGCGCGTGTTCCGTGCGCTGCGCGAGCTTGGCATCGGCTGCGTGGCGGTCTACTCCGAGGCTGATCGCGACGCGCTCCACGTGCGCCGCGCGGACGAGGCCTACCTGCTTGGCCCGGGGATCCCAGCGCGGTCATACCTCGACCACGACCGCGTCATCGAGGCGGCGCAAAGGGCGGGCGTCGACGCGATCCACCCGGGCTACGGGTTCCTCGCGGAGAACGCCGCGTTCGCACGCCGCTGCCTCGCGGAGGGGCTCGTCTGGATTGGCCCGCCGCCGGACGCGATCGACGCGATGGGGTCGAAGATCCGCGCGCGGGAGATCATGCTGGCCGCAGGCGTGCCGATCGTGCCGGGCACCACCGAGCGCGTCACCGACCCGGCGCGGGTGATCGCGCTCGCGGAGGAGTTCGGCTGGCCGATCGCGCTGAAGGCCGCCGCTGGCGGCGGTGGCAAGGGCCTGAAGGTCGTCAGTGCCCCTGGCGAGGTCGAGCGAGCCCTCGAGGCAGCCCAGCGGGAAGGGCTCGCGTACTTCGGTGATGCCGCGGTGTACGTCGAGAAGTACCTCGAGGATCCGCGTCACGTCGAGGTGCAGCTGATGGCCGACACGCAGGGGACGGTCGTCTCGTTGCACGAGCGTGACTGCACGCTGCAGCGGCGCCACCAGAAGATCGTCGAGGAGGCACCGTCGCCAGCGGTCACGCCGGACGTGCGGGCACGGCTCGACGCGATGGCGATCGCCGCCGCGCGCGCCGTCGGCTACGTCGGCGCCGGCACGATCGAGTGTCTGATGGATCGCCGGGGCGACGTGTTCTTCCTCGAGATGAACACGCGGATCCAGGTTGAGCACACGATCACGGAGGCCGTCACCGGCATCGACCTGGTGCGCGAGCAGGTGTTGGTCGCGCAGGGCGCGCCGCTGTCGTTCGCCCAGGGGGACGTCGTGATCCGTGGGCACGCGATCGAGTGCCGGATCAACGCGGAGGATCCTCGTAACGGCTTCCTGCCCTCGCCCGGTCGGGTGACGCGCTACCGCGAGCCGGCCGGGCCCGGCGTGCGCGTTGACTCCGCTCTCGAGGAGGGTGGCGAGATCGTGGCGCTCTACGACCCGATGGTCGCGAAGCTCGTGGTGTGGGACCGCACGCGCGACGCCGCCCGTGCGCGCATGCACCGGGCGCTTGGCGAGATGGTCGTCGAGGGGGTGCGGACGCTGATCCCGCTGCACCGGCTGATCATGGAGGCGCCGGAGTTCGCGCGCGGCGAGACCTGCGCCGGCCTCGTCGAGGAGGGCTGGCCGGCGCTCCTCGGGCCCGCCGAGGACCTTGTACCGGCCGGCCATGTCGCCGGCACGTTCGCCCGCCGGTACGTGTCGGAGGTGGACGGGAAGCGCTTCGAGGTCGTCGTGCACGCGCCGGAAGATCCGGTGGTCGTCGAGGCGCGGGCCCGACGCGAGGCGCGGCGGGCGGCCGTTCGCGGTGGTGGTGCTGCTGGCGCGGTGAAGAGCCCGATGCAGGGGACGGTGGTGAAGGTCGAGGTCGTCGCCGGCGACGTTGTCGCGGCCGGTGCGGTGCTCGCGATCGTGGAGGCGATGAAGATGGAGAACGAGATCGTCGCGCCGCGTGCCGGCGTCGTCGGCGTCATCGCCGTTGCCGCCGGCCAGGCGGTCGCGGCCGGCCAGGCGATCTGTGAGATCGGCGACGCCTGATGGTGATCGAGACGACGACGGTTGACGTACCGGTCGGCTCGCTCCGGATGCGGTGCGTGATGCTTCGCCCACGTGCCGTCGGGCGATATCCGGGTGTCGCCTTCTACTCCGACATCTTCCAGCTGACGGACTGCACGTTACGGTGGGCTGCACGGCTCGCCGGACACGGGTTCGTCGTACTCGCTCCCGAGATCTACCACCGTGTGGAGCCGCCGGGCACCGTGCTCGGCTTCGACGAGGACGGGAAGGTGCGCGGCCAGGCCGACGTCGAGTCACTCGGCGTGGCCGAGTTCGACGTCGACATCCGCGCGGCGCTCGACCACCTCGCCGCCGATCCCCAGGTCGATGGGCTACGCGCTGCTGGTCACTGCACCGGAGGGCACCTCGCGTTCCGGGCAGCGTTCCAGCCTGACGTGCAGGCGACCGCGCTCTGGTACCCGACCGGGCTACATGACGGCAAGCTCGGTGCCGACGCGGACGCCGGCTCGCTCGCACGGGCCGGCGAGATCGAGGGCGAGCTGTTGCTGGCCTTCGGGGAGCGTGACCCGCACACGCCGCCGGCCTCGCGGGTCGTCGTGCGTGAGGCGCTCGAGGCCGCCGGGACCCGGTTCCGGTGGCAAACCTACGACGCCGAGCACGCCTTCGGGCGCGACGTTGGGCCGCGCTACGACCCGGCCGCGACGGACGCGGCGTTCGCCGCGACCGTGGCCGTGCTGCGCAGGGCGTGACTGGCGCATTCCGGCATCAGTGCTCGTCCGTCTGACCGTTGCTCCTGGGCGGCCGGCGCGGAGGCGGGTACGAGCTCGTCCAATGCACGGCCCTGTTCGAGCCGCACTCTACCCCCGTGGCGAGGGCCTGCCACGGCGGCGGAGGGCCGTGCGCCGCTCGCGTGTCGGGGCGTTGGCGACGGGAAACACGACCGGGCTGTCGCCGTCCCACGTGTCCGCAGCTTCCTCGACGACCCGCCCGCGCCGCTCGTATGCCTCTGCCAGGAGGCGTAGGAGCCACTCCCCGACGGCGAACGGCAGCACGACGGTGAGGAAGAAGAACAGGTACTGGAACAGGCCGAGCGGGCGAAGCCGTACGAGCGGGTCAGTCCGCCCGTGGGCGCGCATCCGGGTGACGGTGCGAAACGGGTTCGCGACGAGAGCGCCGAGGGCCATCAGGAAGATGCCGATCAGCACCACCTCGACGCCGCCGCCGAGCACCTTCATCGAGGCCAGGGGCACGAGCAGGCCGATGCCGACGAGCCACGCACCGACGCGCCAGCGGATCTGGGCGGCGGACGCCCCCGGGTTCACGGCGTGGTCGTGCTCGGGATCGTCGCGAGCTGGTTGTACTTCTGCACGGACTTGTTGTCGACCAGGTGCAGCCCGTCGCCGTTGATCATCATGCAGCCGTGGTCTGAGCCGAGGCAGAACGTGCCGCTCAACCCGTGTGACGTTGCGATCACCAGCGCGACGGCCGAGAACCCGATCAGGAGAAGGAGGGAGCGCATTCCAGAGCGATCTACTGCGCCACGGGCAAGACTCCTTCCTCTACGCTAGCCGGCATGGCCGCCCTCCCCTCGGCGTTCCCGCCGCCGTTCCGCTCCGCCGACCACGTGAGCAGGCCGGCCGGTCCGGTTGACCTGCGGATCGACGTCGGCGTCGCGATCGTCGGCGCCGGGCCGGGTGGCCTCGCCTGCGCGACCCGCCTCGGTCAGCTCCTTGCCGACGACCGAGCGACGATGGAGCGCCTCGGAGACGTGCCGATCGCGGTGCTTGAGAAAGGGAAGGCGCCCGGGTCGCACGCGCTCTCGGGCGCGATCGTCAACCCGTCAGCGCTCCGCGACCTCTATCCTGGCGTGGCGCTCGAGAGCATGCCGACGTTCGGGCCGGTGACGCGCGAGGCGGTCTACTTCGCACCGTCGGCGCGTCGCGCGCTGCGCCTGCCGACGCCGCCGCCGTTTCACAACAAGGGCAACTGGATCTTCTCGCTCTCGCGGCTGACTCGGTGGATGGCCGAGCAGGCGGAGGAGCTCGGCGTGATGGTGCTGCCGGAGACGTCGGCGGAGACGCTGCTGGTCGCCGACGGCGGCGTACGCGGTGTCCGCACAGCAGCGATGGGACTCGGCAGGGCCGGTGAGCAGCGTTCCGGGTCGGCACCGCCGACCGAGGTGATGGCGCGCGCGACGGTCCTCGCCGAGGGCACGCAGGGGCACCTACGGGGCGTCGCGCTCGACCACTTCGGCGTCACCTCGCGCTTCCCGCAGATCTACGCCCTCGGCGTCAAGGAGGTGTGGAGGGTCGCCCGCCCGCTCGACCGGATCATCCACACGCTTGGCTGGCCGCTGCGGTTCTCCGCCCGTTACGGCGAGGTCGGCGGCTCGTTCATCTACCCGATGGGCCCGGAGCACATCTGCATCGGGTTCGTCACTGGGCTCGAGTACAGCGACTACAACCTCTCACCGCACGACCTGCTGCAGGAGCTGAAGACGCACCCGCTCGTGGCGCGGCTGATCGATGGCGGCGAGCGCGTCTCCTGGGGCGCGAAGACGATCCCCGAAGGCGGCTGGTTCTCGGTGCCTGACACGCTGGCGCTCCCGGGAGCGGTCGTCGTCGGCGACTCCGCCGGCCTCGTGAACGTGCCGAAGCTGAAGGGCGTGCACTACGCGATGCGCTCGGGGATGCTCGCCGCCGAAGCGATCTACGCCGCGCTGAAGGGCGGTGGTGACCTCTCCCAGCCGGGTGCGCTCGCGAGCTACGACACCGCCGTGCGTTCGAGCCACATCAAGCGCGACCTGTGGAAGGTGCGCAACATGCGCCAGGCCCTCTCGCGCGGGCTGATCGCCGGAGGGCAGTACGCGGGAGCGATGGACGCGACGCGTGGGGTCCTCCCCGGCGGTGCTTGGGGGCACCACGCGGACGCGGCGATCGACATGGTCGATCACGGTCGCGCGTTCGCAGCGCCGGACGGCAAGGTGACGTTCGACAAGCTCTCGAGCGTGTTCGCGTCGGGAAACCGCACCCGTGACGACCAGCCAAACCACATCCGCATCGTCGAGCGCGTCCCCGTCGACCTCGCCCGCACGTGGGTGAACATGTGCCCGGCGGCGGTGTACGAGATCGTCGAGGGCTCGGAGACGACCGACGGCATGGTGCGCGTCGCGACGGCACCGTCGAACTGCGTGCAGTGCGGGGCGATCACCGCCAAGGGAGGACGCCTGACCCCTCCCGAAGGTGGCTCAGGCCCCGAGTACTCGTTGATGTAACGTGATCGCCGAGGTTCGCGACTCTGACCGGTTCGGTCGTCACGGCTGGTTCGACGGCCCTGCCGCCGGCTACCCCGAGGCCGCCGCCCGCTGGGTCGACGACGGGGTGGTCGATCACTACGCCTACGTCGGCGCCGACGACCTGTGGGACTGGCTCCGGCTCTCGTTCGCGATCCAGCAGGTCTACGCAGAGATCGCGACGCGGGACGTCGAGGACGCGATCGTCCCGGTCGGCGTCGAGATCCGTGAGGGCGGGGTGGAGGACATCGAGCACGCGCTCGCGCTCGCTAACCTGATTCACGACGTACAGGTCGCCTCGCCGGTCCTCTCGTGGTATCCCGATGAGGACGACGCGACGATGCGCGCCGACTGGCTCGCGTCGCTCGATCGCGACCACTACCTGCTCGCGCTCCGCTCGGGCCGCCCTGTCGGCATGGCGCTCGTCGCGACGCGCGCACCGGTGGCAGAGCTGGTCGTCATGGCAACCGTCCCCGACGAGCGCGGGGTCGGCTCGGGCCTCGCACTCCTCGCCCTCGTCGCGGAGGTCGCGGCGCGGGAGGACTGCACGAGCATCGAGACGGACTGGCGGATTGCGAACCCGTACGCCTCGCGCTTCTGGCCCGCGCGCGGGTTCGAGACCGTCGCCTATCGCATGGTACGTCATGTGCGTGGTATACCCATTTCATGAGTACGCGCCTGCAGGTCGTGATCGATGAGGAGGAGCTCGCGCGGTACCAGGGCTCAGCCGCAGCGAGCGGGCTGAACTCTCCGAGTGGGTGCGTCGCGCTCTTCGCGACGCCGCGGCGAGCCGGTCGCCGACGTCGCCCGAGCGACGGCTTGCTGTGATTCGCGCCGCGCTCGAGGTGAACGGCGAGGATCCGCCCGACATCGCGCAGATGCCGAGCGAGATCGAGGCCGGGTATCGCACGGGGCCGCAGGCGTGAGCGTCTTCGTCGACTGCAACGTCCCGATGTACCTGATCGGCAGACCCCACCCGCGTCGCGACGACGTTGAGCTCGCGCTGCGCCGGCTCACGACCGGGAGCGTCCGGCTCGTGACGAGCGCCGCGGTCTTCCAGGAGGTCCTGCAGCGCTACAGCGGCCTCGGGCGCCTCGACCTCCTGCAGCGCGCCTTTGACACCCTGCTCGGCCTCGTCGACGACGTGTTTGACGTCACGCTCGACGATGTCGACGTCGCGCGTGACGTGGTTCGCTCGTATCCGGTCTCGGCACGAGACGCGCTCCACGTCGGCGTCATGCGCCGCCATCGCGTGACCCGTATCCTGTCGCTCGACCGTGGCTTCGACGCGGTTCCGGGAATCGATCGGCTCGGCTGACGGCATGCTGAGCGGCGGGCCGAGCTACTGGTTCCACGCGATCGGCGGGCTTCCCGTGCCGCGTCCGGCGCTGCCTGGGGCGATCGACGTCGACGTCGCGATCGTCGGCGGTGGTCTCACCGGGCTGTGGACGGCGTACGAGCTGAAGCGTGCTGATCCCGCCCTGCGGATCGCGATCCTCGAGGCGCGGGTCGCCGGGTATGGCGCGTCGGGACGCAACGGCGGCTGGCTCTGCGGCGCCCTCGCCGGCGCCTCAGACGACCGGTCGCGGCGGGCGATCGAGGAGACGGTGGTGGAGGTTGGCCGCGTCTGCCGCGCTGAGGAGATCGACGCCGACTACGTGCACGCCGGCGCGATCACCGTCGCAACGACGCCGGTGCAGCTCGCGCACCTGCGCCGCGATCCTCTGCGGGATGGCGACGTCTGGCTGACGCCGGGCGAGCTCGGCCAGCGCGTCCGGGTCGCCGGCGCGCTCGGCGCGGTGTTCCGACCCCACTACGCCCGCGCGCAGCCCGCGAAGCTCAGCGTCGGGCTCGCGCAGGTCGTCGAACGCCTCGGCGTCGTGATCTACGAGGATACCGCCGCCGTGGCGATTGCGCCAGGGCGGGTGCACACGCTCCGCGGCGACGTGCGCGCGAGCTGGGTCGTGTGCGCCACGGAGGGATACACCGGCTCGCTCGCAGGAATGGCGCGTCGGCTCGCGCCGATCCGCTCGACGATGGTCGTCACCGATCCGCTCTCTGACGCCGCGTGGGCGGAGATCGGCTGGTCGGCGAACGAGCTCATCGACGACTGCTCGAACACGTTCGTCTACATCCAGCGCACCGCCGACGGGCGGATCGCCCTCGGTGGTCGGGCGAAACCGATCCACTTCCGCTCGCGTACGGACGCATTCGGCGAGGTTGAGGGATGGGCGATCCGCCGGAACACCGCCAGGCTGCATGAGCTGTTCCCCGCGGCACGGTGCACCAGGATCGCCCATGCATGGTCGGGGGTGATCGGCGCGCCGCGCAACTGGACGCTCGGCGTCAACGCCGATCCCGTGACACGGATCGCGACGGCAGGCGGCTACGTCGGGCTCGGCTTCGCTGCTACCAACCTCGGCGGGCGGATCCTCTCCGACCTGATCCGTGGCGAGCGAAGCGACCTGACGACGCTGCCGTTCGTCAACCAGCCTCCTTCCCGTCGCTGGGAACCGGAGCCGTTGCGCTACGTCGGCGCCGGAGTCGTCTACGCACTGATGCGCCAGGCCGAACGCAACGAGACACGCACCGGGCGATCATCGCAGCTCGCCCGCCTCGCCTACGCCCTGTCGGGATGGCACCGGCACTGATCGTCGTGGACGCCATGTGCTACGCTTGAAGCACATTGCGTTCGGTCGGGATCAGATCGCTCAAACAGAACGCCTCGCGTGTCGTGGCGGACGTTGTGGCGGGCGAGACGATCGTCGTCACCGACCACGGAAGGCCTGTCGCGCAGCTCGTGCCTTGGCGTCCATCCACCCTGGACACGCTCCGCGCAACCGGGCGCGTGTCGACGCCGGTCGGGCACGTGTGCGATCTCCCGTCACCGTCCGAGGGCGGGAACCTGACCGAGGCGCTCCTTGCGATGCGCGCCGAGGATGAACGCTGACCGCGCTGTACCTCGACAGCTCGGCTGCGACGAAACTCGTCCTCCGCGAGCCGGAGACCGACGCGCTTCGTTCGGCACTCGTCCAGCGAACCCTCGTCTCATCGACGCTCCTTCGCGTCGAGCTCGTTCGCGCGGTGCGGCGTCACCGCCCCGACCTGCTCGCCTACGTGCGCGACCTGATCGCGCGGATCGAGCTGGTTGAGCCTGCCGAGCGGGTGTGGGAGGTGGCGGCGAGTCTCGAGCCCTCGACCATGCGGACGCTCGAATCGCTGCACCTTGCCACGGCGGTCGAGCTCGGCACCTCGATCGAGGCGGTGGTCACCTACGATACGCGGATGGTTGTCGCCGCTCGTGGAGCAGGGTTCCACGTCCTGCACCCCGGCGTGGAGCATGCCGGCGCACCGTTCGCGTGAGCGTCGTGGACAACCTTCTCGAGAAGGGCCTGAGCGCAACCGCTTTCGACCCTGACGCGGCAAGGCGACCACTGCCGGGACGGGCGCGTACGGTCGTGATCGGCGCCGGCATCGTCGGCTCGAGCGTCGCGCACCACCTCGCGGCGCTCGGCGAGCGTGACGTGGTCCTGCTCGAGAGGCACTCGGTCGCTGCCGGCACGAGCTGGCACGCGGCAGGGCTCGTCTCGCGCGGTCGCGGCACGCGGATGCTCACTGCCCTCGCGGACTACGGGATGGGCTTCTACCGCCAGCTCTCGACGGTGTCCGGGATCGATGTAGGTCTGCGCCAGCCCGGCTCGATCCTGCTCGCACGGACGCCGGAGCGCGTCACCGAGCTGCGCTACGCCGACGGCGTCGCGCGACACGCAGGGATCCCGAGCGAGATGATCACGCCCGAACGCGTCGCCGAGCTGCACCCGCTTGCGAGCACGACCAGGCTCGTCGGCGGTCTCCACCAGCCCGACGACGGTCACCTCAATCCCGGCCGCGCCGCGCTCGCGATCGCGGCGCTCGCCCACCGCGGCGGCGTGACGATCCGTGAAGGGGTGACCGTCACCGGCATCGCCGCCTCCGCCGGCCGGATCCGCGCCGTGCTCACGACCGACGGTGAGGTCGAGTGCGAGACGGTCGTCCTCGCCACCGGGCTGTGGACACGCGACCTCGCAGCGACCTGCGGTGCAGCCGTGCCGATCTGGCCCGCCGCCCACCTCCACGTGCGCACCGCTCCCGTTGCCGGCGCCGAGGAGCCGCTCCCGGTGCTGCGCGACCTCGACGGCTACCTGTACGTGCGGACGCACGCCGGCTCGCTGCTCGTCGGCGCGTTCGAGTCGAACGGCAAGCCGCTCGACCCGCAGAGCCTGCCAGGGTCGTTCGCGTTCGGCGAGCTCGCCCCCGACTGGGATCACTTCGCGCCGATCCGGGCTCTTGCGGAGGAACGCGTGCCGGTGCTGCGCGACAGCGAGTACGTGCGCTTCCTCAACGCGCCCGAGTCGTTCACGCCAGACACCGCCTTCTGCCTCGGCGAGACCGCCGAGGTCGCGGGCCTCTACGTCGCCGCCGGCTTCAACAGCCAGGGCATCATCTACGCGCCCGGTGCCGGGCGAGCGCTCGCCGAGTGGATCGTCGAGGGTGCGCCGACGTTCGACGCGGGTAGCGTCGACGTGCAGCGATTCTCGCCACTGCAGGCGACGCGGCGCTACCTCCACGCTCGCACGGTCGAGAGCCTCGGCAACCTCTACGCGATGCACTGGCCCCACCTCCAGCCAACGACCGCGCGTGATCTGCGCCGGACGCCGCTTCACGACCGCGTCGACGCCGCCGGCGCGGTGTTCGGCGAGATGACCGGGTACGAGCGCGCGAACTGGTACGCCATCCCGGGTCAGCCGCGGGAGTACGTGTACAGCTACGGCCGTCAGAGCTGGTTCGAGCGGGCCGGGGAGGAGCACCGGGCGGCGCGCGAGTCGGTTGCCGTGTTCGACCTCTCGACCTTCAGCAAGGTCGAGATCGCCGGCCCCGAGGCCCTCGCGTTGCTCCAGCACCTCTGCACCGCCAACGTCGACGTCGCCGTCGGGCGCGTGGTGTACACGCTGATGCTGAACGCGCGTGGCGGCATCGTCCTTGACGGCACGATCACCCGGCTTACAGAGGACCGCTTCCTCGTCGTCACGCCGACCGCCGCCCACACGAGGACCCTGGCGCTGCTGCAGCGCGCCGCGAGCGGGCGTGCGGTGAGCGTGGTCGACCGAACGGCAGGCCTTGCGACGATCGCGGTGATGGGGCCCTCCTCGCGCGAGCTGCTCGCCCGTATCACCGACGCCGACCTGTCGACAGGGGCGCTGCCGTGGGGACGCGCCGCGGAGATCGAGGTGGGCCGCGGTCGCGCCCTCTGCCTGCGCGTCAGCTTCGTCGGTGAGCTCGGCTACGAGCTGTACCCGACCTCTGACCTCGCGGTCGCGCTCTACGACGACGTCGTCGTTGCTGGCGTCGGGCTCGGGCTCCGCGCCGCTGGCTATCACGCGCTTGACAGCCTCCGCTGCGAGAAGGGCTACCGCCACCTCGGACACGACATCGGTCCGACCGACGACCCGTACCAGGCGAGCCTCGGTTCCACCGTGCGGCTCGAGAAGGACGGCGGATTCGTCGGTCGCGACGCCATCGCCGATCGCGCGGAGGAGCGCCCCGACCGCCGACAGGTATACGTTCGCCTCGACGACCCGGAGCCGTTGCTCCACCACGAGGAGACGATCTTCCGCGACGGTGAGGCGGTCGGACACGTCACGTCGGGTGCGTATGGACACACGATCGGCGGGGCGTGCGGGCTGGCCTACGTCCGCGGCGACGTCGCGGCCGGGTCGAGCTTCACGGTCGACTGCGGCGGGCGACCGACGTCGGCGACGGTATCCGACACCCCGTTCTACGACCCGCAGAACGCCCGTCTCAAGGCGTGACGCCGAGGTCCGAGGCGTCGACGATCGTGTATGCGTACCCCTGCTCGGCGAGGAATCGCTGCCGGTTCGCGGCGAAGCTCTGATCAGAGGTGTCGCGGGCGACGACGGCGTAGAAGCGGGCCTGCCGGGCGTCCGCCTTCGGACGGAGGATCCGGCCGAGACGCTGCGCCTCCTCCTGTCGCGAGCCGAACGTGCCCGACACCTGGATCGCGACGGACGCGTCCGGCAGGTCGATCGAGAAGTTCGCGACCTTCGACACCACGAGCAGGCGCTCCTCACCCGCGCGGAACGCGGCGAACAGGCGTTCCCGCTCGCGGTTCGGCGTCTTTCCGGTGATCAGCGGCGCACCGAGACGCCTCGCGATCTGATCCAGCTGGTCGAGGTACTGGCCGATCACGAGCGTCGGCTCGTTGTGGTGACGGCGCACGAGCGCAGCCGCGACGTCGAGCTTCGCGACCGGTGTCGCGCCGAGCCGGTGACGGTCGGCGTCCTCGGCGATCGCGTAGGTCATCTGTTCGTCCGCGGTGAGCGAGACTCGCACCTCCATGCACGTCACCGGCGCGATCCACCCCTGCGCCTCGATCTCCCGCCACGGGGCGTCGTAGCGTTTCGGGCCGATCAGCCCGAAGACCTCGCCCTCCTTCCCGTCCTCGCGCACCAGCGTCGCCGTTAGACCGAGACGCCGCTTCGCCTGGATCTCCGCGGTCATCCGGAACACCGGTGCCGGCAGGAGATGGACCTCGTCATAGACGACGAGTCCCCACTCCTCGCGTTCGAACAGGGCGAGGTGGGCGTTCTCTCCCGCACGGTTTCGCGACACCATGATCTGGTAGCTCGCGATCGTGACCGGGCGCACCTCCTTCACCGTCCCGGAGTACACCCCGATCTCCTCCTCGGTGAGCGTCGTGCGCGCGACGAGCTCGCGTCGCCACTGGGTCGCGGCGACGGTGCTCGTGACGAGGATCAGCGTCCGCGAACCGACGAGGGCGATCGTCGCCGCGCCGACGATCGTCTTGCCGGCGCCGCACGGCAGCACGACGACGCCGCTTCCCGCCGCGTGCACCGCCTCAGCGGCGTGGCGCTGGTAGTCGCGCAGGTCGAAGTCGTCGCGTAACGCGACCGCGAGCGCCGTCCCGGAGACGTACCCAGCCTGGTCGTCCGCAGGCCAGCCGAGGCGGACGAGCGCGTGCTTCACCGACCCGCGGGCGCCGCCGGGAACGCGGACGGAGCCCGGGCTGATGCGCGCTCCGAGCAACGGCCCGACGAGCTTCGATCGGACGACCTCCTCGAGGATCGCCGGCTCGGTCGTCTCCAGCACGAGCCCATCCGCGTCGGCTCGCAGAACGAGCCGCCCGTAGCGTGCCATCGTCTCGCGCACGTCGACCAGCACCGACTGTGGGACGGGGAACCGCGAGAAGGTGGTTAACGCCTCGACGACGGCCTGTGGCGTGTGCCCAGCCGCACCGGCGTTCCACAGCCCGAGCGAGGTGAGCCGGTACGTGTGCACGTGCTCGGGAGCTCGCTCCAGCTCCGCGAACGGTGCGATCGCGGCGCGGCACGCCTCCGACGACGGGTGATCGACCTCCAGGAGGAGCGTGCGGTCGGACTGCACGATCAGCGGACCACTCGTGGTCTGATGGTGAGATGGCGTGGTCATCCGGCCGCCTGGATCGTCCTGCGCTTGCCGGCTCCGCCACCCGTCGGGTGGCTCTGCCAGCCAGCTCCGGCGCCCACGTTCCGGCCCGCTCTGCGTGCCGGATCGCGGGCTTCGCGGGAGCGTCGCGCGCCGCTTGCACTTAGCGTGTCAAGGCGAACCGCCTTGACACGCGTGCGAGCGGGCGTGCTACCAGCACGCCCGCGTTCGGCAAGCCCTACGCGACGCGCAACGCTCCCGCTCGCTCCAGACACCCGATGACGATGCCATTTGACAGTCAGACCACTAGCCACGGGTGAACAGCTTGCGTGCGACAGCGGTGCTATCGAGAAGGAGGGGAGGCGACGGCTCGTACGTCGGCCCGCGGCTCGGGTAGGCCGCCCGCTCGTGTGCCGGTCGCGTCACCTCGACCTTCCCCCCGGCGGACTCGCCGACGGGAAGGAAGCCGGCGTCGCGAAGCGCTGCGAGGACCTCCTTGCTCGTCCTCGCCGACACCAGGACCGTCGGCGCGATCGCCACCAGGCCGAGCTTCCCCAGGCGTTTGGTGCGCGCGATCTCGGCGATCAACGTGACGTCGTCGGCACGCACGAACGTCCGGGTGCTTCCCACCCTGACGCCGCCGTGACGGCGTGCGACGTCATCAATGAGGTACCCGAGCGCCTGCGGCAGGCCCTTCGTTGCGTGCGTCTCGAGGAACGCCCGGATCGTCATCGACGTCTCGCCCGCGTCGAGGGCGCGTCGGAGCGAGCCTTGGGAGATCCGCAGCACCGTCGCCTGTCCGCGTGACTCGACGTCGGCGAGCAGGCGCAGCGTGCGGTCAACCTCGTCGGCGAGTGCGCCGGCAACGACGACGGTCTGGTCGGCCTGCAGGGTGAAGCCGGCCACCGCCGCGACGGTGTGTGCGGCGATCGCCTTCGCTGCACCCTCGAGACCGCCTGCCGCCACGAGCCGGCCGGCCGTCGTCGCGGCAGACAGCGCGACGAGACCGAGCATCTCCATCTCGCGGAGGTGCAGCTCGATCAGCAGGCCGACCGGCACCTTGTTCTCGCTGTGTAGCGCAGGCTTCCGCCAGAGCAGCGCTTCGATCAAGCGGCTCGGTTCGATCGAGGTGCCGACGGGAAGCTCGCACAGGGTCTCGAGAACGGTGCGCCGCGCGGCGATGTTCTCGCGCAGGCCGTCGTCGTAGACCAGCGCGCCCTGTCGGCGACCGTCGAGCGTCACACCCGCAATGCTCGGGAACCGTGGACTCGTCAACCACGTCTGGACCAGCGCGCGCCATCGCTCCGCTGTGGTCCTCTCAAGCCATCCGTCCGCGGCCTTCGTCGGCACGAGGCGGTCGATCGAGCTGGCGTGTCCGACGAGTCCGAGCTCCCCCGCCAGGTTCAACAGGCGGCCGGCATCGACGTCGGTCTTGTCGACGCCCGCGCCGACCTGCGCCAGCTCGCGCACGCCGACGGCCGCGGTCTTGAGCAGCGGCAGCGGCGTCAGGTCGAGGCCGCGAAGGATCGATCCGATCGCCCGGACGGTCGCATCCGCCGCGGCGCTCGCGGCGACGTCGATGTCGGCGACGGGAACGCTCCCGGCGGCACATGCCGGCTGCTCCCTCTGCGTCTTGATCGTCCAGCCGGGGCCGCGGAGGATCAGGCCGATCTCGCGCGGGAGCTCGAGGAGGTGCGCGTCGAGCGGCAGGAGAAGCGCGTGCCGCTCGAGCCAGGCAGCAGGCCCGGGGATCTTCCGGTCGGGCCAGTAGACCCAGCTGCCAGCGCTGTAGCTCTCGATCGTTGGGCTCCAGGTGAGCTCCTCGAGCAGGGCGCGCGCGTCGTCGGGCGCTGTCGCGAGGACGGCGAGGACGCGGTCGCGGTCGCCGAGCACCGCCGCGATCTTGCCCGTCACCTCTCCCTTGCGGCCAGCCGTGTCGACGCCGAGCAGCCTTCCGAGGTCGGTGCAGAACCTCGCGGGCCGGTCGTCGAGCAGCTGCACGGCGGACGCGCCGAGGCCGAGCGGCCGCCCGAAGACGTTCTGCAGCGACCGCGTCGTCTCGATGAAGTCGCCGTCAAGGCCGACGATCGCTCGCTGGGCGAGCGCCGTCAGCGGCGCCACGAGGTGTTCGATCTCAACATCCTCGAGCACCGCCGCGAGCTCCTCGCGCGTCACGAGAGGCCCGAGACCGACAGCGGCCGCGCACACCTGGGCGACGAACAGGTCGAGGTCCGCGAACGCCGCCAACACCGAGGATGGCGAGGCCGACCGCTGGGCGAGTGACTCGAGCGTCTGCGGGATCACCTGCCGGAGGTCGGGGCGCAGCTCGAGCAGGTGTGCGACGCCGTCGCGCCCGAGCTCCTGGAGCCAGCGAAGTCTCATCGCCGACAGTCTACGACGCCGGCCGAGCCCGAGCGATGGCTCTCGTCGGGATAGGTCTCGGGCTCGCGCGCGTTGTTGTGTGTTCCGAGCAGGACGAGTCGCCGGCGACCGAGACCGGTCGTCAATCACGCGGGTTCGAGCTTCAGACGCCGCTCGGAGCTACGTCAGCTGGTCGTATGCGCCGCCGACCAAGGCAACGTGGCGGTCGACGGAACGAGGCACCGCCGCCCGGGCGGTAGGAGACCGTCAAAAGCTCGGTGCTGTCGGATCGGATGGGAGAGACCTCCGCCCGCGGGTGGGTGTGCCGTTACGTCGGTGCACCACGGTGTCGCTCGAGAGCACAACGCCCACGCGTCCGGCACCGCGAAGCGCACGACGCAGCTGCCGGACGAACTGCGGACGAGCGGATCGGGACGCGCGACCCACGGCAGCTGAGGCCCGGCAACGGAGACGGGTACGCCGCCAGGCCGGCGGCTCCACTCGACCTGGAGACCGAACATGTGCGGATGGCTCGCCGCGCTGGCGAACGCTGCGACGAGCTAGCGCCGACCCGCCGGTACCCTCGGGAGACGTCCCGATCCGTCGAGCCGGCATTCCTGCGCCGCCGGGCTACGACGCGACGATCGCCATCACGCCACCGACCGCGAGCACCGCGCCGACGCGCTGCCACGCTGTCAGCCGCTCGTGCAGCTTCAGGTGGGCGAGGGCGACGGTGATCAGCGGAAAGGCGCTCGAGAGGGTCGCAACGACGCTCAGCAGGCCCCGTGTCGTAGCGAGCGTGAAGGTCACGTTACCCATGGTATCGAGCACGCCGACGGAGGCGACACCGCCGATGCTCGTGCCGCGGAGCGGTGGCCGGCGGTAGAGCAGGAACAGCCCAAAGCCGGTCGCCGTGACGAGGCGAGCGGCGAACACCCCGGCGAGCGCGTCGCTCGTGCTGGCACGGTCAAAGACGACGAGCTGGGCGCCGATCACGAGGGCGGCGATCGTCGCGAGGATCACCGCCTGGCGCGCGTTGGCAGGTCGACCGTGTTCCGGCTCCCGCGATACCAGGATGACGCCGACGAGGGCGGCCCCGATGCCTGCCCACACGATCGGCGGTGGACGGTCACCGAGCAGGATCCCCGCGATCACTGGCACCGCCGCGCTCGTCGAGACGATCGGCGCGACGACGCTCACGGTGCCGACCGCGAGGGAGCGGTAGAGACACGAGATCGATGCGAGGCCGAGCGCGCCAGCGAGCGCGCCCCAGACGAGTGCGTGGGTCGGAAGCGCCGTCCCGCGAGCCACCAGCACCAGCACCATCATCACGAGACCGGCGGACTGCGTGCCAGCGAGCATGATCGGCAACGCCGTCCGGCGGCCAACCAGACCGGCGATGAAGTCTGCACCACCCCAGGAGAGGGCAGCGAGGAACGCGAGGCCGATGCCGCTCATGCAGCTGACGGTACCGGATCACCGAACGGCCGACGTAGTACTGTGCTGGCGATGCTCGTTGGCGGCCCGAGCTACTGGTTTCATGCCCTCGGCGGGCTCCCGTCGGCGCGCCCTGCCTTGCCCGGATCCGTCGACTGCGACGTGGCGATCGTCGGCGCTGGCTACACCGGCCTCTGGACGGCTTACTACCTGAAGCGGGCTGACCCGACGCTGCGCATCGTCGTGCTCGAGCAGCACGTTGCCGGCTATGGCGCGTCCGGACGCAACGGCGGCTGGTGCGCGGGCGAGCTCGCTGGCAACCGCGAGGCGTACGCGCGCGGCCCCGAAGGACGTCCCGGCGTCACGCGCGCGTTGCGGGCGATGTTCGACACCGTGGACGAGGTAGGGCGTGTCGCGTCCGCCGAGGGCATCGACTGCGACTACGTCAAAGGTGGTTGCGTGTTCGTCGCCGCGAACGAGGCGCAGCTCGCGCACCTGCGCTCCTACCGGGACCACGCCACGGCGTGGGGGCTCTCGCCGGAGGACGACGTCTGGCTCGAGCCAGAAGAGCTCGCCGAGCGCCACCTCCGAGTCGACGGGGCGCGGGCGGGCATGTTCACGCCGCACTGCGCGCGGATCCAGCCGGCGAAGCTCGTGCGCGGGCTGGCTGACGTCGTGGAGCGGATGGGCGTGATGATCTACGAGGGGACGACGGTCTCAGAGATCCTTCCTCGGCTGGCGCGCACGGCGCAGGGCGACGTGCACGCGCCATGGGTCGTACGCGCCACCGAGGGCTACACCGCTCGTCTGCGGGGTCATCGACGCGACGTGCTGCCGATGAACTCGTCGATGATCATCACCGCGCCGCTGCCGCGCTCCGCGTGGGACGAGATCGGCTGGGACGGGATGGAGACGCTCGGCGACACCGCCCACACCTACATCTACGCACAGCGAACGGCGGACGGACGGATCGCGATCGGTGGGCGTGGCGTCCCGTATCGCTTCGGCTCGGGCACCGACAACGACGGCGAGATCGCGCCGTCGACCGTTGCGAGCCTCGAGCGTCGCCTGCACGCGATGTTCCCGACAACCCGCGGCGTGGCGATCGATCATGGCTGGTCGGGCGTCCTCGGCGTCCCGCGCGACTGGTCGACGTCGGTCGGTGCTGACCCGGCGACCGGGCTCGCGTGGGCGGGGTGCTACGTCGGCGTCGGCGTCGCCGCAGCGAACCTCTCGGCGCGGATCATCGCCGACCTGGTGCGCGGCGAGCGATCGGACATCACGACGCTGCCGTTCGTGCAGCACGTCGCGAAGCGCCGCTGGGAGCCTGAGCCGATCCGCTGGCTGAGCGTGAACGGGATGTATGCGCTGTACCGCAGAGCCGACGTCATCGAACGGCGAACCGGTCGACCATCGCCGATGGCGCGGCTCGCGAACGCCCTCACCGGGCGCCACTGACAGGGTGTTCGACAGGCCGCGCCGATGATCGTCGATGATGCCGGCGTGACCACCGTTGACGACATCCTTGACGTATGGGAGGCCGCCGGCATCAGCTGGGTGCGGTTCGAGCTCCCCGACCTGCACGGCACCGCCCGCACGAAGCTCGCCCCTCTCGCCGCTGCGCGCGACTACGCGCGGACCGGCATGAACATGTACGGCGGTGCCGCGGTCCTCGACTCACGCTCGGACGTCGTCGGTGACTCGCTCTACAACACCGAGGTGAGCTACGCCGATCAGCTGCTCTTCCCCGACCCGGCGACGGCGCAGATCGTGCCGTGGGCCGCGAACACCGGGCGGTTCATCTGCGACGCGCGGCGTCTCGACGGCAGGCCCCAGGCCGCGTCCCCGCGGCAGGTGCTGCTGCGCGTGCTCGAGCAGGCCGCGGCGATGGGGTTCACGATCCGTTCTGGCGCCGAGTACGAGAACTACTTCCTCACGCCAGAGGGCGAGCCGCTGTTCGACGGGTACCACATCTTCAACCCCGTCCGCAACACGTTTCATCCGGTCGTCCGCGACCTGCTCGACCAGCTGCCGCGCGTCGGCGTCGACCTGATCAGCGCCAACTGCGAGTACGGGCCGAGCCAGTTCGAGATCAACTTCGGACCGGGCGACGGCGTCGCGGGGCCCGACAAGGCCTACACGTTCAAGAACGCCGTGAAGGAGATCGCCCACACGCACGGGCTGATCGGCACCTTCATGTCAAAGCCGTTCGTCGGAGCGGCTGGTTGCGGCGCGCACCTTCACGTCTCCCTGCTCGACGCCGTGACCGGCACGCCGCTGATGGGCGACGACGCCACGGCGGACGGCCTGACGCCGCTCGCGCGACACTTCATCGGCGGCAACCTGCGCTACGCGCGGGCGTCGTACTCGCTGCTCGCGCCGACGGTCAACTGCTTCAAGCGCCGGCGGCCGCACTCGTTCGCGCCAACGAACGTCTCCTGGGGTCTCGAGGATCGTTCCGCCCTGATCCGCATCAAGGGCGGCTCGCAGGCATCGCGCCACGTCGAGCATCGCGCGCCGTCGGGCCTGTCGAACCCCTACATCGTCGCGGCGACGGTGCTCGCCTGCGGGCTGCTCGGGATCCGCGACGCGATCAATCCCGGCCTGCCCTCCGGCCCGCTGCCGGCCGAGGACGACGCGCGGCACGCGCAGCTGCCGTGGACGCTGCGCGAGGCGCTCGACGCCTTCGAGCAGTGCGATCCGTTGCGCGATCTCCTCGGTGAGGAGTTCGCGCACATCTGGCTCGCCGTTCGTCGCAACGAGCTCGCCCGGTTCGAGGACCACGTCACGGACTGGGAGCGCGCCGAGTACCAGTCGGTGTACTGATTGCGACCCGCTCGAGGACGGGTTACAGGAGGCGAATGCGAGCGCCGCACGCCGCGTACGTCGGTAACGCTCGCTGGTCGCACGTCACGAGTTCGAGGCCGGCTCGGGCGGCACAGGAGGCGATCACCGCGTCGTAGATCGCACCGCCAACGATGCCGATCTCGGGCCAGCGATCAACCATCTCCCACGAGGCGCTGGGTTGGACATCAAGCCACGGTTCAGCGAAACGCTCGCGGAGGAACTCTGCAGCGACCCGCGCCGGCACCCGGTGCGGGGCGGGTAGGCGGGTGAGGACCGAGTAGGCCTCGTACGCCGCGTGTACCGGAAGGTGGGGGCGTACGTTGACGATGGCCCGCGCGGCGTCATGTCGCTCGTGCCACGATGCGAGAGCGGCGACGACGACGCTCGTGTCGACCGCGATCATCGCCGGGTTGACTCGAGCGTCTCTCGCACCAGCGCCGAGGTCAAGATGGGTAGCGGTTCGTCCGGCACCGCCACGAGCGCCCCGTCGCGCTCGACGAGCCGCATCGGGGTGGCTGGTACGTCGATCTCGATGTGGCCGCCGACGACCCGGATATCGACCGGCGACCCGGCCGTCAGGCCCGCGGCGTCCCGGAGCGCCTTGGGAATGACAATGCGTCCGGCACCGTCCATGGTAGATAGCATGGTAGAAGAATACCATGCTCGTCGCCGCTACCGGTGCCCGTCCGCCAGCTCAGCGAGCCCTGGGCCGGCCACGCCACGCCAGGCATTGCGGGCCTGCAGTCGTTGCGCGCTGGCGCCGGGGCGCCGCAGGACGAGCATCGCGAGCGCGCGGAGCGCGTGCTGGAGCCCGGACGCGAGCGCCGCGACGCGGGCGCCGAAGCGCGAGTGGTGGGTGCGCCAGTAGCGCTGCCGTGAGCGCCACAGCTCGTTCAACCGCCGCTCCGGGATCGCGGTGGACGTGGCGCTGCCGACGTGCACGACCGTGACGTCGGGGAGGTAGACGCTGGCGTGCCCTGCACGCGCCAGGCGTCGTTGCAGGTCGGTCTCCTCGCAGTACATGAAGTAGCCCTCGTCAAACGCTCCGACCTCTGCGAGCGCCGAGCGGCGCAGGAGAAGCGCGGCGCCCGTCAGCCAGTCGACCCGCCGGGCCTTCGCGCCGCCGGACTGCACGACGCCGGCCTTCCCGAGGGTCGGGACGCCGACAAGGCAGCGCCACGGCGTTGGGAAGCGCCACGCGCTTGGCTGCTCACGCCCGTCGGGAAACACGACGTGCGGCCCGAGCGCGGCGACGTCCCCGTTGGCGTCGAGGTAGGCGACCATCCGTCCCAGCCCGCCTGGCTCGACCAGGGTGTCGTCGTTCAGCACGTAGACGTAGCGGCCCGTCGTCGATCTGATGATCGCGTTCTGGTTCGCGCCGAAACCGGCGCGGTGGTGCTGCGCGATGACGCGGACGCCTGGGAACCGTCGCGCGATCCTCTCGAGCGAGCCGTCGCTCGAGAGGTTGTCGAGCACCACGACCTCCACCGCGAGGACGCCCGTGTCGCGTTCGATGCTCGCCAGGCAAGGCTCCAGGTGGTGCCAGCTCGAGTGGTTCACGATCGAGACCGTCACGTCGGGCGTCACGACCGACGTTGTACCATGCCCCGATGCGGCGGGGTGCGCAGGCGGTGCTGGTTGGCGTCCTGGTGGCGGTGACGCCCGCCGCTGCCGTCGCGGCGCCAACGGGCGTTCCGGCAAACCGCGCTCTCGTGCCGGCGAACGCGGCGTTCGCCCGCGCCGCGATCCCCTGCACGGCGACGACCGCGCGCTTCCGTGTCTGGTGGGACGAGCGGAAGGGATCGCCCGACGCACCGCCGGGGGTTGACGGGCGCTGCCGGACGCTGCCGCCGCTCGTCGCGCGGCTGCTCGCAGACGTTGAGCGCGTTCGTGTTGCCGAGCTGGCCCTCGGCTTCACCGACGCGCCCGACGATCGCGCGCTCTCGCGCAACGGCGGTGACGCGCGCCACGACGTGTACGTGCACCACTCCTCGGGGCGAGGTGAGACGGGCAGCGAGTGGTGCTCGTACCTGTCGCGCGGCTCCACGATCCTCCGCACGTCGAGCTACACGATCGTCTCGCCCGGCGCCGGCGCCGGCATCGATCTCGACGAGACCGTCGCGCACGAGTACTTCCACGCAATCCAATGCCGCTACGTGCCGCGCATCACGCGCCTGCCTCCCTGGATCGCTGAGGGCACCGCGAACTGGATGGCGGCGCTCGTCACGCCAGGCGTGTTCGCGCCGAGCCCAACACGGATCGGCAACCTGATGGGCCGGCTGGCGAGCAGCGCCTCGAGCACCCTCCCGCTGACCGGGCAGGGATACGACGCCTGGGGCTTCTGGTACTCGGCGACCGGCGGCGCCGCACGCCCGGGGATCGTCCGTCAGATCCTCCAGCGTGTCGGCTCCGGCACCGGCGCGCTCGCCGCGACGCGCCTCGCGATCCCAGCGCTCGCCGAGGCGCTGCGCACGTACGCGACGGAGGTCGGACGAGGCACGATGATCGGTGGCACGACGCTGCCGTTGGCGTTCCCGAACTGGTTCGCCGACCCGCCGTCCGTGGTGATCGGTCCGGACGCGCCAACCGACGCGCTCACCCTCGAACCCCTCGGCTACGGCTACCGGGCGGTTTCCTGGACCGGCGGGTCGGTCGGCGGGAACCTCACGCTCGTCGGTGCTGGTCCGCTCGCCACCAGTTGCGCACTCGTCGGTGCTGACGGCACGCCACTCGCGCCGACCGTCGTCGGAGGCGATCTGCTGTTCGCGCTGCCAACGTCCGACGGCACCGCGCTGCTGGTCGTCACGAACCCGAGCGCCGTGGCGGTGCGCGTCGGGGTCACGACCCGCGTGGCCACCGTTGGCTAGTGGTCTGATTGTCAAAGAGCGGCGTCATCGGGTGTCTGGAGCGAGCGGGGGCGTTGCGCGTCGCGCAGGGCACGCTAAGCTCATGCGGCGCGCGACGTTCCCGCGAAGCCCACGATCCGGCACGCAGAGCGGGCCGGGGCGCGGTCGCCGGAGCTGAGCGGCGCAGCCACCCGACGGGTGGCAGAGCCGACCAGCGCAGGACGATCCAGGCAGTCGGATGACCACGCCATTTCACAATCAGACCACTAGGAGCCCGACCTCTGCCGCGCTGCCGCGAACCCCTGTGGCGGGGCACTAGTGGTGTGATTGCGAGCTGGCGCGTTCATCGAGTGGCAGCCGAATGACCACGCCATTTCACAATCAGACCACTAGCGCGACCAGCCGTTGTCCTGCCAGGTGTCGACGCCGCCGGCGATCGCGGCGACGGGGATGATGACGAAGAGCACGATGACGAGTCCGAGGATGAGCATTGGAGCCCTTTCCGTTTCGGGGTGTGGTTCCAGTATCGGTGCCAGCGTCTATCATCACAACGCAGGTTCATGGTGGAGAGCATCGATAAAGGTGATAGCTCTTGGAGCGTCGAGATCAGACAGCTTCGAGCGCTGGTGACGATCGGATCGACCCGATCGTTCTCGCGTGCCGCCGAACACCTCGGTTACGCCCAGTCTGCGGTCTCCGCTCAGATCGCAGCGCTTGAGCGCGCCTGTGGCGTCGCGCTCGTCGTCCGACCAGGCGGCCCGCGTCCCGTCTCCCTCACCGAGGCGGGGCGGGTGATGGCGCGTCATGGTGAGCGCGTGCTCGCGCGGTTGGAGGTGGCACGCGGCGACCTTCTCGCCCTCGCCGCAGGTGAGGCGGGGACGCTGCGCATCGGCACGTTCCAGTCCGTCGGCGCGAACCTCCTGCCGGACGTGCTGCGGCGCTTCCGCGCCGCCTGGCCAGGCGTCGACGTCCGGATCGTCGAGGACCAGCACGAGCGCGCCCTTCTCGACCTCGTCCTCGCGGGCGAGCTCGACGCGACGTTTGCCCTTACCGGTCGCCTCGATCCGCGGTTTCAGTGGGTCGACCTGATCTCCGACCCGTGGGTGTTGCTTGCGCCACCGGACTCTCCGTTGGCGGCGTTCAGCCACGTGCCGTTCCGCGCGCTCGACGGCTTGCCGCTGATCGAGTGGGAGAACCGCAGCCACCTCGACCTCGTGCGCGAGCAGCTGCGACGGCGTGGAGCGAGCCCTCAGGTCGTGTTCCGGACGGATGACAACCTCACGCTGCAGCACTTCGTCAGCGCCGGACTCGGCCACGCGATCGTCGGCGCGCTCGTCGTCGAGCACGGCAACGTCGAGTGGCCGGTGCGGGTGCTCACGATGGAGGAGGGTCTCGACCCGCGACCGATCGGCATCGTCTGGGCGAGCGATCGCGTGCGTCGACGCGCGGTGACGTCGTTCGTCGACCTCGCACGGCAGGTCGCTGCGACGCTTACCGGCTGACGACGACCTTGCCGAACTGCTCGCCGCGCTCGAGCGATTGCAGCGCGTCTGGAACCTCCTCGAGCGGCACGGTGCGGTCGATCACGGGGCGGAGGTTCTCGCGCACCACCATCCGAAGGGCAGCAGCGAACTCGGCGTCGGTCGCCATCGTCGAGCCAAGGATCTCAAGCTGACGCCAGAACAGGTGAGCGACGGGCACCTCCGCGACCCGTCCACCACCGGCGCCGCAGTTCACGAGACGTCCATCCGCGTTCAAGACGCGCAGGCTCGCCTCCCAGACCGCGGCGCCGATCGGGTCGATCACGATGTCGACGCCGCCGACGGCCTTGCGGACATCGGCAACGACGTCGTCGGTGCGGTAGTTGAACGCGTGTGCGGCCCCCATCGTCCGTGCCCGCGCAAGCTTCTGATCGTCCGACGACGTGACGATGCACGTCAGGCCGCGCGCGTGTGCCATCTGCAGGGCGGCGGTCGCGAGCCCGCCGCCGATCCCGTGGATCAGGCAGACGTCGCCTGCCTCGGCTCGACCCTTCGTGAACAGCATCCGGTATGCGGTCGCGTAGACGACGCCGCCTGCGGCCGCCTCAAAAGGGGACAGGAGGGTGGGTCGCGGCACGGCGCCGACATCGGGCACGAGCACGGCGTCGGCGTGGGTGCCGTTCCGGTGCTCGCCGAGCATCCCGAACGAGCGGCACAGCGGGCGCAATCCGGCGGCGCAGCGGGGGCACGCGCCGCAGGAGAGGACCGGGTTGATCACGACCTCCTCACCGACCCGCTCAGGCGCGACGCCTTCGCCGACCGCGTCGATCGTCCCGGCGCCGTCCGCGCCGAGGACGAACGGGAAGGTCGGCGTGACACCGGGGATTCCGCGCGCTGCCCAGAGATCAAGGTGGTTCAGTGCGGATGCCGCGAGCCGCACGCGCACCTCCCCAGCGCCTGGCTTCGGGTCGGGTAGGTCGAGGAGCGCTGCGCCGGCTGCGCCGGCCGTGTCGTGAATGGCGATCGCGCGCACCCCGGAATCGTTCCACACTCCCCCCTCGGGGTGTGGTGCGTCGGGCGCTCGCCGCCGATCTTGATGGGTGCCCCCCCGAAGGAGGATCGATTGAGCACCGTCCCGTCCGCGCCGTCTGACCACGCACCGTCCGAGCCCCGGAGCGCGTGGCACGTCCCTGCCCTGGCCTTTCGCCCGCTCGTCGCAGCGCCGCCACCGAAGCGCGCGGACGAGCTCCACGGCCCCGGCTGAGCGTTCCTGGATGCCGCGCCGTGTCGGGCACCGAGCACGTGCGGCCGTGACACGGATCGCCGCATAGCGCGACGGTTCGCCCCACGCCGCAGCGCAGTTGCGGGACACCCCGGCGCGGAGGCGAACTAACGTTCGTTGCCGCCCGACCTGCCGGCTACGCTGCACGTCCAATGCTTGCCACGAGAACCCGATATGTCTGTCAGGAGTGCGGTGGCGCGCAGTCGAAGTGGCACGGGCGCTGCCCGTCGTGTGAGGCGTGGGGGTCGCTCGTCGAGGAGGTCGTGAAGGCGGGTGGGACGCGCGGACGGGGCGAGGTGACCGTGCCGGGAGCGAGGCGCCCGGTGGCGCTCGCAGAGGTCGAGGCGACGCGGCACGACCGGCTCGCGACCGGCATCAACGAGTTCGACCGGGTGCTCGGTGGTGGGCTCGTCCCTGGATCGATCGTCCTTGTCGGTGGCGACCCGGGCGTCGGTAAGTCAACGCTCACGACGATGGCGCTCGCCCGACTCGCGCACCACCACGGGGTGCTGATGGTGTGCGGCGAGGAGTCGCCTGCTCAGGTGCGCATGCGGGCCGAGCGCATCGGCGGCGCCGGTCGCATCGGTGTCGTCGCGGAGACCGACCTCGACATCGTCTGTGCGACGCTCATCGCGGAGCGACCAGCGGTCGCGGTCATCGACTCCGTGCAGACGCTCTGGTCGTCAGAGCTCTCCTCTGCGCCGGGCTCGGTTGCCCAGGTTCGCGAGGCCGCCGGACGGCTGATGCGTGTGGCCAAGGAGCACGCGATCACGATCATCCTTGTCGGCCACGTGACCAAGGACGGGGCCGTCGCGGGGCCAAGGGTGCTTGAGCACCTCGTTGATGCGGTGCTCGTCTTTGAAGGTGAGCGAACGAGCGAGCTGCGGGTGCTCCGCGCAACCAAGAACCGGTTCGGATCGACCAGTGAGATCGGCGTGTTCGAGATGACCGGCGCCGGGCTCGGCCAGGTCTCTGATCCGTCGGCGCTCCTTGGACGGGGCGATCTGGGCGGCCCTGGTTCCGTCGTCGCTTGCTCGGTCGAAGGGTCGCGCCCGTTGTTGCTCGAGGTGCAGGCACTCGTCGCTCCGTCGGAGCTTGCGATGCCACGCCGCCTGGCGACGGGCTTCGATCGGAACCGGCTCGCGATGATCCTTGCGGTCCTCTCCCGTCACGCGGGGATCCCCGTGGCGAGCGCCGACGTGTTCGTGAACGTCGCAGGCGGCGTCTCGATCGAGGAGCCGGCAGCTGATCTGGCCGTCGCGATCGCGATCGCATCGGCCGCGCGTGGGGCGCCGACCGGCCCGCTCGTCGTCTTCGGTGAGCTTGGTTTGACCGGACGCCTCCGCATCGTTGCTCAGGCCGAGCGACGGCTGAGGGAGGCGCAACGGCTTGGTCTGACGCATGCGATCGCGCCAGCGGGCACCGCGGCGGTCTCCGGCACGAGCCTTCGAACTGCGGCGACGATCGCCGACGCGCTCGCGATCGCGCTGCCAGCAGGCGCGCCATAGGCGAGGTTGACGGCCTGTGGTACGAGGTCGCCGGAGAGGGACCAGCGGTGGTCCTGCTGCACGCTGGCATCGCCGACTCCCGCATGTGGGAAGGGCAGCGCGCAGCCTTCGAGTCCGCGCACACGGTTGTTCGCTTTGACGCTCGCGGGTTCGGGCGATCGGCTGATGCGACGAGGCCGTTCCGCCCAATCGACGACGTCACGATGGTGCTCGACGCTGTCGGGATCGACCGCGCCGCGCTCGTTGGTGTCTCGTTTGGCGCGATGACCGCGATCGATGTCGCGATCACGAACCCCGAGCGAGTCGTGGCCGTGGTCGCGGCCGGGATGGGGGCAGCGGGCCAGGTGTCTCCGTCGGACGAGGTTCAGACGTGTTGGGACGCGTGCGGTGCGTTGTGGGAAGCGGGCGACATCGACGGTGCGTGCGAGGTCGAGATCCGCGCCTGGGTCGATGGGCCGTTCCGTGCATCGCAGGACGTTGATCCGGCTGTCCGATCGCTCGCGTACGAGATGAACCGTGCACTGCTTGGGCGCAGCAGCGATGAGGATCTCGCGATCCCGCTTGAGCCACTTGCTGGCCTTCGTGTCGAACAGATCGTCTGCCCGCTACTGGCGATCACCGGGTTACTTGACCAACCGTACGCCGTCGCCTCGAGCCGGGCCCTCGCGGCTTCCGTGCGTGGCGCACAGCTCGTCGAGATCGCCGACGCGGCACACCTGGTGAACATGGAGCGGCCTGGGGCGTTCAACGCTGCGGCGTTGGCGTTCCTACGACCACGCGTGTCCTGACGTCGAGCCGGACGTCGGCGCCGTCGCGCCGGCGCCTCCGCTGATGGTGATCGTCGTGTCCATGCCCAGCGACCGGTGGCCGCCGATCGGGCAGTACAGGTGGTACGTTCCCGCTGGTAGCACGACGGAGAGCGTTGACGAGACGCCGGGAGCGAGCGAGCCCGTTGCCGCTCCGGCGAAGCCGGGGCCATCGATCGCCAACGCGTGCGTGCCGGGACCGGCGTTCGTCACTGCGAACGTGACGGCGCCGGAGCGAACCGTCAGCGGCGTCGCCGTGATCGCGAAGTCCTTCAGCGCCGCGGCGACCGATCCACCCGGCCCGGTGCTCGCTGGAGCACCGGGTGCCGCCGGCTCCGAGACGCCCCCGCAGGCTGTCGCGAGAGCGAGGAGGACGAGGGTCGGGAGGGCGTACGCGCGCATGGTGGTCCTTTCGGGTCTGACTACCGGTACGCGTTGGCGCCGGGACTGGTTTGCGGCAGACTCCAAGTGCACATGTCGCACCGTGCACTTGGGCCTGCTGTCGCACTCGCCTCGCTCGGCGGGCCGTTGGCGCTCGTCGTTCTGTACCTCCCGGCTGGCGCTGAGGCTGATCGTTCGAGCGCCGCAACGATGGTTGTCGCTGGCGCCGCGGTGTTCGCCGCGACGCTGCTTGTCTGGTGGCGATTTCTCGGCGAGAAGACGGCCGACGGCGGGCTTGTCTCGTTCGTTGAGCGCGGGTTCGGGCGTCGCGCGAGCCTCGCGTTCGCGGCGCTTTGGGCGGTCGCGTACGTGCTGTACCTGCCGTACACCGCCGTCGAGCTCGGGTACGGTGACGTCGCGACCGTCCTGCCGGCCACCGCCGCCTTCTCGGGGTGGACGTCGCTTGGCATCGCGGCGATCGTCGTTCTTGTGGCGCTCCTTCCGTTCCGCGCGGTGGCGATCGGACTGGCGATCTTCGTTGTCGTCGAGGTTGCGTTGTTGGTTGCGCTCGGGCTCGTTGACGTCGACCGTGCGGGGTTCGATCCGGTCGTCCCTCCGCACGGAGCGCTCGCGTTCGTCCGCGGAGCAGGCGGTGTCGCGCTCCTGTACGTCTGTCTCAGCCTGCCGACCTTCCTCGGCGCTGACCTGCCGCACGTCCGGCGCGCGCTCCTCGTCGGTGGCGCGGCATTCGTGCCCGTGGCGACGTTCGCTGCGCTCGGTTACGGTGGAGCGCTCGCGGCGATCGGTGGGGGAGGGGATGCGCCCGGCTACGCCGTGCTCCTTGCGGCGGGGCACGCGACGATCGCGCGGGCGGTCGGCATCGCGGCGATCGGTGCCGAGGTGGCGCTCGGCGTGCTCGAGTACGTGGTGTTGACGCGGGTCGCCCGCTACGTCCTCGGCTGGGCGCCGAGGCGCACCGTTCTCGCGCTCGCTCCGTTCGTGTTCGTTGCGACCGCGCTCGCGCCGCTCGACCCTGGGCGGGTTACCCGTGCGATCCTCGTTCCGGCGCTCTTCTCGCTCTACGGTTCGTTGCTCGTCGTAGCGGTGGCCTACCCGGCGTGGCGGTGGCGGCGAGGGACGCTCTCGGTCGGTGACGTTCCGGTTACCACGCTTGCGATCGCGCTACCGGCCTGGGGGATCTGGCTCGCGGTCTCCGGCCAGGTTGGCTAGCGCGGTTGCTCGGGTTCGCAGGCGTTCGGCGAGACGGTGCATGCCACGCGTCTCGGCCGCGTCGGCACCGCCGAGTAGGTCGAGCACGCCGTCTGCGGGCAACGTCAACGCCAGGTCGCGCCGCATCGTCGCCACGTCGAGGAACGTTCGGATCGCGATCGCGTCGATGTCCGGCCGCGCGGCCAGCACGCCGCCCAGGTCGCCGTGCGTTGCCAGGAGCTTCGCCGCGGTCTTGACGCCGATCCCCCGCGCACCGGGGATGTTGTCGGACGGGTCGCCGCGGAGCGCGATCAATGCCGGGACCTGCTCGGGAAGAACACCATAACGCTCAACTACACCCTGAATGTCTACTCGCTCGAGGGCCGAGACGCCCGTCGTCGGGCGCAGGACGGTGACGACCGCCGAGACGAGCTGGTAGGCGTCCCGGTCGGACGTCAGCACGAGCGCGGTGCCACCCGCCGCCTCCTCGAGCGTCGCAAGCGTTGCGATGACGTCGTCGGCCTCCTCCGTCCCGACGACCGGCGCCTGCACGCCGAAGGCGGCGAGGAAGGCCGGCAGGTCGTCGAGCTGCTCGACGATCTCCGCGTCGAACGGCGGACGCTGCGCTTGGTAGTCGGGCCAAAGACCGTTGCGGTAGCCTGGCCGACGCGAGTCGAGCCCGACGATCGTGGCGCGCGGCCGCTCCGCTGCGACGAGCGTCACGAGCATGTTCGCGACCCCGAGCAGCGCTCCGACCGGCCGCCCGTCTGAGCCCTTCACCGGGCCCATGCCGTGGTAGGCGCGGTGGGCGAGGGCGTCGCCATCGACGATCAGGAGCGGGCTCGGCATGCCCGATACACTACGACAAGGTGATCGGAGACGACCCAAGACGCGACCCGGCCCTCGTAGCGGCGCTTCGGCGGATCGCGCCGGGGACGGAGCTGCGCCACGGGATCGACGACATCATCCGCGGTCATCTAGGGGCGCTCATCGTCATCGGTGATCCGTCTGAGCTCCAGTTCCTCTTCTCGGGTGGTTTGAACCTCGAGAACCCGTTCTCTGCGCAGTTCCTCTACGAGCTAGCGAAGATGGACGGCGCGATCATCCTGAACGCGAACGCGACCCGAATCGTCTCCGCGAACGTGCAGCTGATGCCCGACCCAACGATCGCGTCGTCGGAGACCGGCACGCGTCACCGCACGGCGGAGCGGGTGGCGAAACAAACCGGTGCGCTCGTCATCTCGATCTCCCAGGCGCGGGATACGGTCTCGGTATACGTTCGCGACATGCGCTACCAGCTCGACTCGATCGCAGAGGTTCTCGCGAAGACGAACCAGGCTGTCGCGACGCTGGAGACCTACCGCAATCGGCTTGACCAGGTGTCGAACCGGCTCACGGTTCTCGAGTTCCAGAACGCCGCAACCCTCGACGACGTCCTCGTCGTGCTCCAGCGTGCCGAGATGGCGACGAGGATGGGGGACGAGATCGAGCGAAACGTCGTCGAGCTCGGCCGCGAGGGTCGGCTGATCGACATGCAGCTCGCCGAGCTGATGGAGTCGGTTCCGTCTGATCGGTCAAACGTCGTGCGCGACTACGTCGCACCAGGCGCGATCGACGCCGCGGCCGTTCTCGCCCGCCTCGCGGCGTTACCGTACAAGCGGCTCCTCGACTTCTCGGAGCTCGCAGAGGTCCTTGGGTACGGCGCGATCAACCCCCTCGACCAGCCGGTGACGCCGCGTGGCTTTCGAGCCCTCGCACGGGTGCCGCGCATCCCACCAGACGCCGTCACGACGGTCGTCGAGGCATTCTCGGGTCTCGAGCCGTTGATGCGTGCGTCGCTCCGCGAGCTCGAGGCGCTGCCCGGCGTCGGGCCCACGCAGGCGCGCGACATCCGGGAGGGGCTGCGGCGCCTCCAGGAGCACAACCTGATGGATCGATATTCCCAGATCTAGTGGTCTGATTGTCAAATAGCGGCGTCATCGGGTGTCTGGAGCGAGCGGGAGCGTTGCGCGTCGCGCAGGGCTTGCTGATCGCGGGCGTGCTGGATAGCACGCCCGCTCGCACGCGTGTCAAGGCGAAGGCCTTGA